>NZ_JAFMHJ010000058.1 GCF_017854565.1 Yoonia sp. | reverse complement strand
GATGGGTCTGCTCATGCCCTCCAGCTACCACACTGGATTCACTAGATGAATCCCTTACAGAATTTGTGCAACAGAGCCCTTTATATGCCTCAATCAAGGGGGATCGGGCCGCGCGCGCCTGAGCAACGAGTTGCTCGGACAGCCCATCTTCGACAAATGGCAGCAGTCCAGGAAGGATAATGAAATCGTCAAACGAACAGGCTGGCCGGTCTTCTAACCTACCATCCCTCAAGGCTTTTCTTTGGAGTTGAAATGCGCCATTTTGCTGAGATGAGCGTAGGCAATCTTCGTCAAAAAAGAACGCGTCAAGTGAGTGGTCTTGAATAACATCTTTGAAAGACTGCTTGGAGAAATCGCCCTCTTGCCCATCAAAGAGCCAGACGAGACTGACGCCTTCTTTCGAGTAATAAGCATGACGTTCTGATATTTCTGTCATGAATGTGCCAGACAGTTGCACCTCAAATGCAAACTCGCGACCATCAACTAACCGGGCGTAAACATCAGGAAAGCGGCCATGGCCACGTTCGTGGTGCTTGGGGAAGTGATATTTTTCGATGGCAACATGTTCAACCCTGCTATCGAATAGGAGGGCGTCGTGGATCATTGCTGTTAGTTTGTCATGCCTTGCAGATTTTTGCCTACCTTCATACTGCTGCGCTCTAATAGAACGCGGGTCGTCCGGTCTATCTGTTGTCCAGGGGCATTCTTTCCCGGCATCGCCATTGTGCTTGAAGTATGGAGATGAGCCGCTTCCGCCTGGACTGCGGGCAAATGTAATATATACAGGTTTTCCACAGCAGGCGCATTCAGCATATGCATTTTGCCGGCGAGAACGCGCCTCCGTGATCTTTATGCGCATTTCTCCGACCAAAATTATATCGCTAACCAACAAGTCAGCAATACGAACAACCTGACCGTCAGTTCCGACAATTGCGGCGAGCACTTGTCGCGTAATGGTACCAGAGGGGGGCAACATGCGACCCTGAGCATTCCCAGTTGAGTTCTGCTCCATGAAGCCTCCTGCAATAAGTTCACACAATGAGAAATAGCATTCTTGCAGCTATATATAGTTAGAAAGTTGTCTCATTGAAGCCAAATGCGCGAAGCCTAAACTTTGCAACCACACGAAGCAGAACGGCTGGGGGTGAACCCCGGCTTATGTATTAAACAAAAAGTGCATCACATCGCCATCTTTGACGATGTAAGTTTTGCCTTCGGCTTTCATTTTACCCGCTTCTTTGGCGCCTTGTTCACCACCCAGCGTCACGAAATCTGTGTAGCCGATAGTTTCGGCACGGATGAAACCGCGCTCAAAATCGCCGTGGATGACGCCGGCGGCCTGCGGGGCGGACGTGCCTTCCTTGATCGTCCAGGCGCGCGCCTCTTTTGGGCCGACGGTGAAGTAGGTTTGCAGGTGCAGCAGTTCATAGCCAGCGCGGATCAACCGATCAAGGCCGGGTTCATCAAGGCCCATTTCGCCAAGGAACATGTCGGCTTCTTCGGCGTCGAGCTGGCTGATTTCTTCTTCGATGCGGGCGCTTATCACGACGCTCGAGTTGCCCTGCGCGGCGGCCATTTCTGCGACGCGGGCAGACTGGCTATTGCCGGTGCCAGCGCTGTCTTCTTCGACGTTGCAGACGTAAAGCACGGGTTTGGTCGTCAGCAGTTGCAGCATCCGCCATTGTTTGGCGTCGTCGGGATCAACCGGGACGGTGCGTGCGGGTTGGCCCTGTTCCAGCGCAGTTTGGGCGGCTTTGAGCAGGCGCTCCTGCACTGCGGCCTCTTTGTCGCCGCCACGGACCTTGCGGGACAGGTTTTGCAGGCGCTTTTTGATGCTTTCCAGATCGGACAGCATCAGTTCGGTTTCGATCACATCGGCGTCTTCGACGGGATCAACGCGGCCTTCGACATGGGTGATGTCATCGTCTTCAAAGCAGCGCAGCACGTGGGCAATCGCGTCGCATTCGCGGATGTTGGCGAGAAACTGATTGCCGAGGCCTTCGCCCTTGGAGGCGCCTTTGACGAGCCCTGCGATGTCGACGAAGGTCATCCGCGTCGGGATGATCTGTTTGGAGCCCGCGATGGCCGCCAGTTTATCCAGCCGCGCATCGGGCACGGCTACGTCGCCGACGTTGGGTTCAATCGTGCAGAACGGGAAATTCGCGGCCTGTGCGGCGGCGGTTTTGGTCAGCGCGTTGAACAGGGTCGATTTGCCGACGTTCGGCAGACCCACGATACCCATCTTGAAACCCATGGCGGCTCTCCTTGAAACTCGTGCTGCTTCTAGGGAGCAATGCCCTACACCGCAAGTCGGAGATATGTTAAGATGATAATAAGGAGGATCATACAATGAAACCTACCCCATATCTTTTCTTTAACGGTCAGGCACGTGACGCGATTGCGGCTTATGCGGAGATATTTGAGGTCGCGGTTCCGGCATTCATGACAATGGCCGACGGTCCGCCCGAGATGGACATCCCCGAGGATCGTAAGTCATGGGTGATGCATTGCGAGATGCAGATCGGTGAAGGTTCGGTCATGCTGTCGGATGATTTTTCCGCCAATAGCCCCGCGATGGAGGGGTGTTCGGTCATGGTGTCGTTGCCGACGGCGGTCGCGGGAAAGGCAGTCTTTGACAAGCTTGCCGACGGCGGTGAGATCCGCATGGCTTGGGAACCAACGTTCTGGTCTGCAGGCTTTGGCACGCTGACCGACAAATTCGGCATCCGCTGGATGGTGACCTGCGACGGCATGGCCTGAGCCAGTGATTTGAGCCATTGATTTTTGGGCCCCCATGGCGCAAACGCATAGGTGTTTGACGACGGGGACCACGATGAGCAGAATCGACGCGAAATTTGCGCAATTGCGCGCTGAGGGCAAGAAAGCCTTTGTTGCCTATGTGATGGCCGGCGATCCGGATTATGACACTGGGCTGGAAATCGTCAAAGGTCTGTCCGCGGCGGGCGTAGATATCATCGAATTGGGCATGCCGTTCACGGATCCGATGGCGGATGGTGTGACCATTCAGTTGGCCGGGCAACGCGCGCTGGCCGGTGGCCAAACGCTGGAAAAGACGCTGAATTATGCGCGCGCGCTGCGTGAAACAGACGATGTCACGCCGATTGTCATGATGGGTTATTACAATCCGATCTATTCGCGCGGCGTGGACAAGTTTCTGGTGGACGCCAAGGCGGCTGGAATTGACGGGTTGATTATTGTCGATCTGCCGCCCGAAGAAGACGAAGAGCTGTGCATCCCGGCGCAGGCCGCGGGGATAAATTTCATCCGGCTGGCCACACCGACAACCGATGACAAGCGCCTGCCAAAGGTGCTGCAAAACACATCAGGATTTGTTTATTATGTGTCCGTGACCGGCATCACCGGCACCGGGGAGGCGCAGGCAGAAGATGTTGCCCCCGAGGTTGCGCGGATCAAATCGCAGACTGATCTGCCGGTGATCGTCGGATTCGGTATCAAAACGCCCGACGCGGCACAGTCGATTGCCGCTATTGCGGATGGTGCGGTTGTCGGATCGGCGATTGTTGCAAAAGTCGGGGCGGGTGAAAGCGTGGCCGATGTGCTTGCATTTGTAAAAACGCTCGCTGATGGGACGCACGGGGCCTGACGGTGCTGGCGTCTGCGCAGGCTGGCACCAAACCCCCACATGATATGTTCCCGAGATAACACTGATCTTGCTGCGCCCGATCACTATTTGTGTCCGGGCATCAGTTCTGTTGATCTTGCGCTGGAAATCGGTAATGATTCATTACCAATCCAAGGATTTTCCTATGCCGGTTATTACTACCATTGACGATCTGCGCCGCATATACAAACGTCGCGCGCCCAAGATGTTCTATGATTATACTGAAAGCGGTAGTTGGACGGAACAGACGTTCCGGGAGAATACGTCGGATTTTGACAAGATCAGACTGCGGCAGCGGGTTGCGGTTGACATGACGAACCGGACCACAAAGTCTCAGATGATCGGTCAGGATGTGGCGATGCCGGTTGCGCTTGCGCCGGTTGGGATGACCGGGATGCAATGCGCGGACGGTGAAATCAAAGCCGCCAAGGCCGCCGAAAAGTTCGGTGTGCCCTACACGCTGTCCACGATGTCGATCTGTTCCATCGAGGATGTGGCGGCCCATACAAAGGCACCGTTCTGGTTTCAGCTTTATGTCATGCAGGACGAGGAATTCATTGATAACATTATTGCACGCGCCAAGAACGCAGGGGTTTCCGCGCTGGTTTTGACGCTGGATTTGCAGATCCTCGGGCAACGTCACAAGGACCTGAAAAACGGGCTGACCGCGCCGCCCAAGCTGACGATTCCGACGTTGATTGATCTTTCGACCAAATGGCGCTGGGGTATCGGGATGCTGCAGACCAAGCGGCGCACCTTTGGCAACATCGTCGGCCACGCCAAGAATGTCGGCGATACCAGCAGCCTGAGTTCGTGGACGGCGGAACAGTTTGATCCGCAGTTGGACTGGGGCAAGATCGCCAAGCTCAAGGAGAAATGGGGTGGCAAGCTGATCCTCAAGGGGATTCTGGATGTTGAGGACGCCCGCAATGCCGTGAAGGTCGGCGCAGATGCCATCGTGGTCAGCAACCATGGCGGGCGCCAGTTGGATGGCGCCTTATCTGCGATCCGCGTGCTGCCGTCGATCGTTGCGGCCGTGGGCGACCAGATCGAGGTGCATATGGATAGCGGTATCCGGTCTGGCCAAGACGTGCTGAAAGCGCTCGCCTTGGGGGCCAAAGGCACGTTTATCGGCCGCGCATATATTTATGGGCTAGGGGCGATGGGTGAAAAGGGCGTGACCAAAGCACTTGAGATGATCCACAAAGAGCTGGACGTGACGATGGCGCTGTGTGGTCGCCGCGATGCCGCCACCCTTGACCGCGATGTGCTGTTGGTGCCGAAGAATTTCGAGGGCGACTGGGTCTGAACGCAGATACGGTGACAGCTGCAAAGGTGTTTTGCACCATTATGATAGCCGATTGATCCAAATCATTTATCAGGCGTGCGGGCGGGTCATACTGGTCCATGTTTTGGTGTGCCCTTAGCGGCCTGTCCAAGACCGCAACATGTTATGGGTTCATTAGGGAGTATTCACCATGCGTATTACGACAAGTCTGATCACGGCCGCCGCGTTGGCATTTTCTGCATCTGCTGTTCAGGCGGGCGGGCTGTCACCGGAAATTATGGAGACCCCGGTCGTCGTTCAGGACGAAATGGCTCCCGCCGGATCGTCGGTCAGCAGCGGCCTCATCATCTTGGGGATTTTGGCATTGCTGATCGCTGCGGCGTCCAGCAATGACAATGGCGGAACCGATGAGGTCATTACGGAATTACCGTCTTGAGGCACTCCAAGCCGCAGAGCGACGGGCGCGGGGTTAAATCCGGGCCTGTTCGGCGCGCAACTGGTGCGGTTGCCGTGCGGCCAGTAGTGCCAGCGGCACCGCGAGGATCAGCAAGCCCGCCACCCCCGCAAAGGCCACCCGCAGCCCAAAGGCCTGCGACATTTGCCCCATCAGGACCGGGGCAAAGAAGAACCCCGAAAATCCAATTACAGCCACCCGGCTGATCGCTTCGGTTCGCAGATGCGGTGCGACCAGTTTACCCACCAGCGCCAGTGCCAGCGGGCCGATGACAGACACACCCAGACCCAAAACGCCAAAGCCTACGTAGGCCGCGACCGGCGTGGCGGCGAAAGCAGCGATGATCGCACCTGTCGCCGCGATAAGTGCTGCAGTGATCACCACGTTGATTTCGCGCAGGCGTTCGGCCAGCATCTGTCCCGAAAACCGCCCCGCAGCCATTGTAAGACCCAGCATCGCTGGGCCAAACGCGCCCTCGGCGGCGCCGCCACCCAACGTGCGTTCGACGTGCAGGGCTGACCATGCCTCGACCGTGGCTTCGGACATGAAGGCGACCAGAACGATGCCGCCGCAAAGCATGATCGGCCAAAGCGGATAGCGCCCGCTGTCCCCCTCGGCCGCCGCGACAACGGCCACATCCATCCGCACAAAGGGAATCAACAGGGCGCAAAACAGGCCAAATCCAGCGAAAACCGGGACCGGGGGCAGCCCCACTTCGCGGGTGATGCCGACGATCAGGGCCGCCGCCGCATAGGCCAGTGAAAACATGCCGTGGTTGGCATTCATCAGGGGACGGTTGTGTTCGGCCTCAAGCTCGCTGACGCGCGCGTTCATGATCACGTCAAGCAACCCCGAGGCCAGACCGACAAAGGCCATCGACACCGCAAAGACCAGCGGTGCCGTGATCTGGCCGGGGATCAACCACGCGAGGGACAGCGCAATCACGCCCACCTGCATGCCCCGTCCGCGCAACATCCGGTCGGCCATGGGTGCCAGCCACATCGACGAAACCAGCCCTACGGCAGAGCCTAACAACAGCGCACCGAACAGCCCATCCGAGGCACCAAGCTGGGCCTTGATCACCGGGATGTAGGCCGCGAAACAGCCCCAAAATAGCCCCACCACAACAAAGGCTGCAGCGGGGCGGCGCGACACGGACAAGGCATTCAAAACTGACATGAGCAAAGGCCTGCCTGCGTTTAGTTTCCAAAGCAAGTTTCAAAGTGCGCCGGGTCGCTGATTGTCGCCTGCGTGTCCGTGCGCGCAAGACAGATAAGGGCGCGCCGTGTCTGTCATCAACCGTAGACCCCGGTGGGCGTTGCATCCGACGTGTCGGCCCCGGTCAGGCCGCGCCCTGCGCCACCCTGCGATATTGGGGGGTGACAGGGCAGCCGCTGAAAAACCCCCTTTTCAAACATGGTAATCCCCCCTATAGGCAGCCTTCTATCAGGACCGCACACCCTTGGAGGGCGGTCCATAACATATCGGAGAAATACTATGGCTGGTGAGATTCCTGATCTTGTCGCTACGGTACGGACGGGGACAGGCAAGGGGGCCGCTCGTCAAGCTCGCCGTAATGGCGACGTACCTGGCATTGTTTATGGTGGTGGGACTGATCCCGTCGCGTTGAACATTCCCTTTAACTACCTGCTGAAACTGCTGCGCAAGGGCCGTTTTATGTCGACGCTCTTCAACCTGAAGGTTGAAGGTCAGGACGATGTACGCGTGATCTGCCGTGGCGTTCAGCGCCACGTGGTCAAGGATCTGCCCACACACATCGACCTGATGCGCCTGAAGCGTACCAGCCGCGTGAAAATCTTTATTCCGGTCGAGTTTGCGAACGCAGACACATGCCCAGGCGTGAAGAAAGGTGGCGTTCTGACTGTTGTGCGCAACGAAGTCGAAATGGACGTGCTGGCCGGTGATATCCCCGACCACATCACTGTTGATCTGGCGAACGTACAGATGGGCGATGTCATTCACATCAGTGAAGTCACGCTGCCTGAAGGCGCCAAGGCTGTGATCGACCGCGACTTTGTTATTGCCAACATTTCGGCACCGCGGGCGCTTCTGTCCAGCGATGGCGACGACGAAGACGTTGCGGCAGACGAAGTGCCGACAACGGGCGACCAAGAATAAGCAAGCATTGACACGTCAACGCTTGGAAAAAGGGCATCCGTTGGGGTGCCCTTTTTGCGTTTTGGCCGGTGATGGCGGGGCATCGCCCCCAAATCAGGGCCTTATCCGAAATGGCGCGATACCTTGCCATGGTTGTGTCGGTGTCATGCCGCATCAGTCGAGAAATTCCCGCAATGTGCGCGCCAGTTCTTCCAGACCATATGGTTTGCGCAGGATTTTATACCCTGTCTCTTGCGCGGCCGCGTCCGGCGTATCGACCCGTTTTGCATAGCCTGTGGTCAACAATATCTTCAGGTCGGGCCGCAGGGCCGTTGCCTTGGTGGCGACATCAAAGCCGGTCATGCCACCCGGCATCACGACGTCGGATAGCACAAGGTCAATTTGGGGGTGCTGCTTGAGAAGCTCTATCGCTTTGGGGCCGTCGGACGCCGCGATGACGCGGTAGCGCAGTTCCTTGAGCCGTGTGACGGTCAGGCGGCGGACGTTTGCGTCGTCTTCGACCACGAGGATCGTTTCGTTGCGGGTCGCAGAGACCTGCTTTGGGGGTGCGTCTTTGCGGACCGCCGAGACCCCCTTGGTCGCCGGTAGGAATAGGTTCACGGTCGTACCCTGTCCCACCTCGCTGTAGATCGCAACATGGCCGCCGGATTGTTTGGCAAAGCCGTAAACCATGCTGAGGCCCAGACCAGACCCGGCCCCCGGTGCTTTGGTGGTGAAGAACGGCTCGAACGCGCGCGCCTGAACTTCGGGTGTCATGCCGGCCCCGGTGTCGGTGACAGACAGGCACACGTAGTCCCCCGGCATCAGATCGACCTGGGTGGCCGCATAATCGCTATCCAGCGCAATATTGCGGGTTTCGACCGCAAGTGTGCCGCCGTCGGGCATTGCATCACGGGCATTGATCGCAAGGTTTAAAATGGTGCTTTCGATCTGACCAGGGTCGGCAAGTGTCGCGTCAAGGTCGTCTGCCAGCCGGGTCTGGATGTTGATCTGCTCGCCAAGGGTGCGTTCCAGAATGGGCCGCATTGTTTTGACCAGATCGTTCAGGGCGACGTATTCCGGCGCGAGCGATTGGCTTTTTGAAAAAGACAGCAACTGGCTGGTCAGGGCCGCGCCAAGATTTGATGCCTCCAGCGCCTCGCTCAGCAGTTCGTGCAGATTGGGGTCGTCAGTGCGCATCTCAAGCAGCTCAAGATTACCAATCACAACCGTCAGAAGGTTGTTGAAATCATGCGCCAGCCCCCCGGTCAATTGACCGACGGCTTCCATTTTCTGCGCGCGCTGCAATTCTTCCTGACGTTTCCGATCATCGGTCAGATCGTGCATGATGCCCAGAAATTTCCGTACCCCGGCGACTTCGATCTCGGACACCATCAGTTTTACCGGCACGCGCGAGCCATTCTTGCGCACGGCTTCCATTTCACGGCCTGCGCCAATGACCTTTTTCTCGCCTGTCGTAATATAGTGGTCCAGATAGCCGTCGTGCCTGCTGCGATCCGGCTCGGGCATCAGCATGGTGACATTGTGACCAATCACTTCGTCCGCACGGTAGCCAAAGATACCCTCGGCAGCAGGGCTGAAGCTGTCGACGGTGCCATTTTCATCAATTGTCACGATGGCCTCGGGGGCGGCATCAAGGATGGCTCTGAGGCGTGCTTCGCGGTCTCGCATGACCCGATAGGTCTTTTTCTGCTCGGTCATGTCTTGCAGCGCCAAAAGGATCAGGTCGCCGTTTTCGAACGAACGCGCATTCACAATCATCTCTCTGGTATAGGAGCCTGTGACGTGCAAACTCAGTTCAAAGGACTCCACTGTTGTATTCTTGGGAATAATCCCTTCGAGAAGCGTACGTAATTGCGGAATGTCCCATTGGCCGTTTTGAATTTCGAACAGGCTCTTGCCGATAATGGTGGCTTCGCCATGCGCGAACAACCTGTCAAAAGAAGCGCTGACAGAGATGATTGTATAGCAGCCATCAAGAACAATCAGCGGCTCGCGAATGGTGGCGATCATGTTTTCCGCAAACTTCCGTGCCGCAATGTTTTCCTGCTGTAAAACCTTTATGTCCGTGATTTCTGAAAACGTGACCACGACGCCGTCGATTTTGCCACCCTGGGTGCGGTAGGGAAGGACACGCCGGATGAACCATCGGTTTGTTTGGTGCGCGACTTCCCGTTCGTTCGGCTGCAGGGTTTCAAGAACTTTTGTGGCATCCTGCAGCAAGGCCGGATCGTCGATTTTTCCGGTAATGTCGCTGAATGGGCGCCCGATATCCTTGCTGATCAGGTTGTAAAGTTCACGGACCGCCGGGGTGAAGCGTTTGATCCTGAACGAGCCATCCAGAAACAGCGTCGCAATGCCCGAACTGGACAGCAGATTGTTCAGATCATCAGATACCCTGCGTTCTTCATCAATTTTTTGCTGAAGCTGGGTGTTCAGGGTCGAAAGTTCCTCGTTCAGCGATTGCAGTTCCTCCTTGGACGTCTCAAGCTCTTCGTTGGTCGATTGGAACTCTTCGTTCATCGACATCGCTTCTTCGTTGATGGCCTTCAATTCTTCGGTCGAGCGTTCGAAATCGCGGATCGTATTGCGCAGGTCAGCGCGCGTCGTCTCAAGCTCTTGTTCAAGATGGTCGTGGTTGGACGTGCCATCGGTGGTCGCGACCGCAGGAACCGGATGAGGGGCAGGTTCATCCACAAAGGTTACCAGGAATAGTTTCACTTTATCCGCATCGACGGGATGGATCTTGATCTTGACTGGTACACTGACGCCATCTCGCATGATCGTGGCGGAACTTGCCGTTTCCACCTCCTCTTGCCGTGCGCGGCGGATTGCGCTGCCCAAGCGCGCGCGCAGACCCTGTCGTGCCATGGCCAACAGATCGCGGCTTGTTTCGCCCGATGGGACCCTGAGATATTTGTCAGTGGGGCCTTCAAAGTAAAGCGTCTCTGATTGTGCGTTGATCAGTACAGCTGCGGGGGCATATTCCGCGACCAGCACGCGTTGGCTGAGTTCTGACAACCTGTCACCAGTTGCTTTGGCCGAAACACCTTTCGAAACAAACCCCTTGTCGACAAGCCGACCTTGGAAGGCCGGGAAATCGATCATGCGGCCGTGCGGGGTATCCACACGTTTGTAGATACGGTATTTGGTTGAAAGCGGTTGGAACAGGGCCTCGTGGTCGGTGATTGTTTCCGACATGCCCAGGAACAACACACCCGGTTCGTTCAGCGCAAAGTGGAACATCTGGATTATGCGATCCTGTGCTTCCCGCGTTAAGTAAATCATCAGGTTGCGGCAGGAAATGAAATCTAGCTTGGAAAACGGTGCGTCGGCCAGAATATTCTGACTGGCAAAGACAATCGTATCGCGCAACTCTGGTGTGACGCGGTAATTGTGATCCTCTTTTGTGAAAAAGCGTTTGAGCCTTGCCGGTGATACGTCTTCGGCGATGGCTTCCGGGTAGACCCCTGACCGGCTGACCGCCAGCGCACGTTCATCAATGTCCGATGCAAAGACCTGTAGCTTGATGTCTTTGCGCAGGGCCGAGATTTTTTCAATCGCGAGAATCGCCAGCGAATATGCTTCTTCGCCTGTGGCACAGCCCGGCACCCACATGCGGAAGGGGCGTGCGGGATCATGCGACCTGACCAGATCGTCCAGCACCTCTGTCTCGAGGTGTGCGAATGCACCCGCGTCGCGGAAAAATGCGGTGACGCTGATCAAAAGGTCGCGGCAAAGATTCTGGGCTTCTTCAGGCGAATCCTTGAGCAGTGCAAGATAATCGCTTGGGTTTTCCATATGCTTGAGCGCCATCCGACGCTGAATTCGGCGCAAGAGTGTGCCATCTTTGTAGAGGTTATAGTCAAGCGATGAATAGGCTTTGAGGACAGCAATAATGTCCTGCAATGACCCCTTTGTCTGCTCGCCAAGCCCGTCGTTTTCTTTGCTGTTCTGGACGAACGGATGACGCACATAGTCGGCAATAATTCGCGGCATGTCTGCCACAGGAACAACATGATCCGCCGCGCCTGTTGCGATCGCACTGCGCGGCATCCCGTCATGCTGGGCCTCAGCGGGATATTGGACCAAGACGATGCCGCCTTGTTCCTTGACATCGCGAATGGCTGATGAGCCGTCACTGCCGGTGCCCGACAGGATGACGGCGATTGCATTGGGACCAAGATCATTTGCAAGGGACCGCAGAAATGTATCAATCGGCAGGCGGGTCCCGCGACGCTCTGTCGGCTCTGTCAGATGTAAAATGCCGTTCTTGATTTCGAGATATCGGTTTGGCGGGATGACATAGACGTGATCCGCCAGCACACGCATCTGATCGGCGGCTGGCGCGACCGGCATGGTGGTATGCGTCGAAAGAAGATCTGCCATCAGGCTTTTGTGATTGGGGTCCACGTGGTGGACCAGAACATACGCGGCGCCGGTGGTGGCCGGTGTCGCCTCCAAGAATGCGGTGTAGGCCTGCAGCCCTCCCGCAGACGCACCCAGGCCAACGACAGGCACGACCGCGTCGCCGCCTGACGCTATTTTGGGGTCAGCTTTTTTCGCTTTGGCGCGTGCGGGTTTGGCCCGGCCATTTGTAGGTGATTTTGTTGCTTTTTGCGCCATGTTACCCGGTGTCCACCCAAAGCTTGTTTTGCACCCCGAAGGTCAAAAAAATTGTCCGATCTGATGCGTCAACTGCGCCGTTTCGTAGGGGCGGTCGCGTCGCTAAGATAACATCAAAACCGCTTGGCTGGGATTAGTAAAGGGTAACTGGACATTCTCTTGGGGTGGCGTTGAATTGCGGCGGCACGCATGATCGGTCTTTGGTGTGAATCCATCGTTTATGGCTGCTATTGCACCAGTGCTGCGCCAAGGGATATTTTGCAGTCAAAGCGGAAACCGCAGCCTAACTGTCAGCGGGTAAATATCATGAACAGTGGAGGGACTCGAACGAGTTATGACTAAATCTGGTGTTTGGGCGGTTTGAAGGTTGGCGGCGTATCTGGTTGATTTGTTGTTGCGAGACAGCAGCCCGGCCAAAGGAAACACACCACCATGGAAACGACTAACATTGTTGATTTTGCGCGTCGAGACGGGATGACGGACGCGCTGACGGATTTGTTGAGAACGGGAGCCCAGCAATTGATCGCGACAGCAGTCGAGGCAGAGCTTGCCAGTTATCTGG
>NZ_JAFMHJ010000057.1 GCF_017854565.1 Yoonia sp. | reverse complement strand
GACTGACTGCAAACGGTGCTTGGGCAAGACGCTCATTGCCTTGTCAATTGCTTTTAGAAATTCGGGTGCATACCCTTCAAATCGCCCGGCAAGCGGCTCGCACGGATCTGCGTTCCCACCGGCGACCTCGGCCATACGTGTCTGGCTGTTGGACGGAGCTGCGCCGCTGATGAGGTGATAGAAGCTGGCACCAAGCGCATATAGGTCGCTGCTTGGCGTCTGTTTTCCTCCGGCAAAGTAGAATTCTTGTGGCGAATACCCGTCTTTGACGATCAAAACGGCGGACAAAGCGCGCGTTTCGCGGCTCGCCTCTTCGCGCGCGGCACCAAAGTCAATCAGAACAGGGCTTCCCCATTTATCCAGCAAAATGTTGTCCGGGGAAATGTCACGATGCAGCAAGTCGCGTTCATGGACCATCTTAACCGCGTCCAGCACCTTGATCAAGACATCATGGATTTGCAGCGGCGTTAGTGCCTTGCTCTCATCATTGATGATGTCGAGCATGTCCTGTCCGTCGATCAAATCCAGCACCATGTAGGCTGTTTTATTGTCTTCAAAGACCCGATGAACGCCGACGATGTTGGGATGGCGCATCTTTGCGATGCTGCGTGCCTCGCGCATGAACATTTCAACTATTGATCGGTACTTGTCGTGATTGTCGCCGGAACGAACCATAACGCTTCTGCCTTCGCGGCGGCAAAACACTTCGGGAAAACACTCTTTGATCACAACGCTGCGATCCAAGTAATTGTCTTTGGCCAAATATGTGATTCCGAAACCACCAGTGCCAAGTTGGCGTACAATGGTAAATTCGTCACCAAGAAGCAACGCCCCCTCGGGCAGCGCCTCTGTCACGTCTGGGGGTATCATGTCACCCTCATTTAACTGCAAAGCAGTCATCTGGCCTCACTATGCGCAACAAAACCCGCCGCGCTCTCAAAACAAAACAAAACAAAACAATACCGATAATATATGATTGCTGAATATGTTTATTTTGAGGCTATTATGAGGTGAAAATCGGCATGCTCTGCCAGCACGCACGCCTATTTCGCTGTCTTTTCAATGCTATGACGCAACGTCACCTGCAAAACACCGCCGGACGTTGTTACTCCAGCCAGCCCCTCAAGTTCTTTTCTATTATCCCGGATAGCGCTGCAATATGGGCCGCATCATCATTGAGGCACGGGATATAGGTGAAGTGTTCGCCGCCAGCCTCCTCAAAGCTTTCCTTGATCTCTTCATTAATCTCTTCAAGCGTTTCAATGCAGTCAGCCGAGAACGCGGGCGCGCACACGGCGATGTTTTTGACGCCCTCTTCTTCGGCCAATCGGGCCACTTCTTTGACGGTGTAGGGTTTGAGCCACTCTTCGGGCCCGAACCGCGACTGAAATGTCGTCACGATTTGCGTGTTATCCCAGCCAAGCCGTTCCTTGAGCAGCCGCGTCGTTTTCTGGCACTGGCAATGATATGGGTCGCCTTCGCGCAGGTAACGTTCTGGCACGCCGTGATAGGAGCAGATCAGTTTCTCTGGCTTTGTTTCGGCGTTTTCATATGCCGTTTCAATAGACTGAGCGAGCGCTTCTATATAGGTTGGCTCTTCAAAATATGGCTCTACCACGCGGGCGACTGGTTGCCATTTTTCCTCCATCAGACAGCGAAAGAACTGATCGTTTGCTGTGGCCGACGTCGCCCCAGCGTAGTGGGGGTAAAGCGGGAAGAACAGTATCTTGGTGCAGCCTGCATCGACCATTTCGCGCACTTTGGACTTGGTCGACGGATTGCCGTAGCGCATGCAATAATCCACCATAACATCATCGCCGTAGCGTTCTGCCATCGTTGTCTTGATTGCGGCGGTTTGAGCCTTGGTGATCGTCAGCAGCGGGCTTTCGTCGGCTTCGTTGTTCCAGATCGACCGATAGGCGGCACCGGACGAAAACGGTCTCTTGGTCAAAATAACCAGCTGCAAAAGCGGCTGCCAGAGCCATGCAGAGTAGTCGACGACCCGCTTGTCCGACAGAAATTCATTCAGATATCGCCGCATCGCCCAGTAGTCTGTTCCGTCCGGTGTCCCGAGATTGGCAAGCAAAATGCCAACCCGCGCTGGCTTGATCTTGGGATGATCGGCAGGGGCATGCATGGGGCATGTGGCGGGCCGGTCAGTGTCGGCCTGGCTATCTGCATCGAACATTTTCATAACCCTTTGGATATAGTGATTTGTGTTGCAGTTAAATGAAATACGTACAGGGTCAATCTTTGGATTGGTTTAATGGCGTTTCTTGCGTCTCCAGCGCATCGGCAAGCCTTGTTTTGGCACTGCCCGGGCGTAGCGGTTGTGGCTGGCTGTCTGCGGGGGCCCAACCAGTCAGCGTGATGATCTCAAAGGTTGCATCAACACGGCCGGTTTCATTGGTGAAGTTTTCGGCATAAATCGTGGCCGCTTCGGTCATGATGTTGCGGCGGGTCGTGTGCCGGGGCCGGTGTTCCAAAGCGTTGTTTTCACCCATTTTGCGCAGGTCGTGCATGAGGTGAAACGCGTTCGCGTAGCTGGCGGTTAGCGGTATGCCGTCTGCAACAGGCAAGGCAAAGCCCGCACGTTGCAGGAGCGCGCCAAGGTCACGAATTTCACCCATTGGGGCGATGCGCGGCGACAGGCCACCAGCCACGACCGCCTCTGCTTCGGCCAACGACGCACGCAATTCGTGCAGCGTTTGTCCGCCAAGAAACGACGCAAGCAAAAGACCATCGGGTTTAAGCGCATGACGGCTTTGGACAAGCTGCCCAACCGGATCGTTGGCCCAGTGCAGGCACATCACGTGCAGCACCAAATCATGGGCCTGATGGTCAAGCGTGAGCACATCATCGTCAGCGACGATCACGGCATGCGGGAACCGCGCCTGCCAGAATTTTGGAAAACCCGTGACAATGGCCATCGAAGTAAAGGTTCTGTTAACCTCTTCAAGTCTTTCCTGCAGCTGGTCGGCAACTACGTCGTGGAGGAACAGTGCATCGGGTTCGGCCCTTGTGCGGTTGCGCAGCAAGGCGGGGCGATCAACAAGTCTGGGCATATTTTCCATAACCTCCATTTAGGGTGCATCAATGCGGTTGCAAAGCGTCATCAGAGCGATTTATCCGGCGCAGTGTGTCGCGTGTGATGCGCCAACAGAGGCAGAGTTCGGTTTGTGCGGCGCTTGCTGGCGCGATACACAGTTCATCGGTGGGTTGGTCTGTGATACCTGTGGCGCGCCATTGCCGGGAGATGACAGCGGCGACACGGTGCAGTGCGACGATTGTATGACGATTGCACGCCCTTGGGACCGTGGCCGAGCCGCGCTAATCTATAGTGGCATCGGGCGGCGGTTGGTTTTGGCGTTGAAACACGGGGATCGCACAGATTTGGCGCGACCTGCTGGGATGTGGATGGCACGGATTGCCCGACCATTATTGCGCGATGATACCGTTCTGGTGCCGGTTCCGCTGCATTGGCGCAGGCTGGTAAGGCGCCGCTACAATCAAGCGGCGCTGCTGGCGCATGGTCTAGGCCTCGTGTTGAATCGCCCTGTCTATCCTGACGCGCTGCTGCGCCCGCGCAAGACCCAATCACTGGAGGGGCATGGCCGCGCAGCACGGTTTGCCGCGCTCGCGGAGGCCATCGTGCCCAACCCCAAGAGGCTCACCGCTGTCCATGGCAAATCAGTCCTGTTGGTTGATGATGTGATGACCTCTGGTGCGACTTTGGGAGCCTGCGCCGAGGCGGCCCGCGCAGCCGGGGCGGCACATGTTTCGATTGTTACTCTGGCAAGGGTCGTCAAAGATGCCTAGATGATTGCAGGTCGGATCAGAGGATAAGAATGATGAGTACGGTCGAGATTTACACAAAACCAACCTGTGGCTTTTGTCATGCCGCCAAACGTCTGCTAACGTCAAAGGGCATCAGTTATTCTGAGGTCAATATCGCCGCTCAACCTGATCGGCGCGGCGAGATGATAAAGCGCGCCAACGGCAGCAGCACCGTTCCGCAGATTTTTATTGATGGCACCCATGTTGGCGGTTGCGATGATCTTTTTGCGCTTGAGCGGGGCGGCAAGTTGGACGCCATGCTGGCCGCATGAAGGCTGCACTGCTGCAACTGACATCTTCGGATGAACCGCAGGCCAACCTGCCAGTGACCTGCGACCTGATCGCGCGGGCGGTGGACAAAGGGGCGGGATTTGTCCTCATGCCTGAAGTGGCGAACTGCGTTTCCCAAAATCGCGCACATCAAGAAGCCGTATTGCAGACCGAGGCGGATGATATCACGTTGGCCGGAATGCGCGCCGCCGCCAAGCAGCACGCCATATGGCTGTCAGTCGGATCGCTTGCGCTGAAAACGAACGATCCGGATGGACGCTTTGCGAATAGGTCATTTGTGATTGATCCGACAGGTCAGATCGTGGCGCGATATGACAAAATTCATATGTTTGACGTCACGGTGTCCGACACAGAAAGCTACCGCGAGTCAGCGGGATATCGCCCAGGCGACCGGGCGGTCGTTACCCATACGCCGTTTGGCACATTGGGTTTAAGCATTTGTTATGATGTTCGTTTTGCGTATCTTTACAGGGCTTTGGCGCAAGCCGGAGCAGACATCATGCTCGTACCTTCGGCATTTTCACCGGTGACCGGTGCAGCGCATTGGGAAGCGCTCTTGCGTGCCCGGGCGATTGAGACAGGATCCTATGTATTGGCCGCAGCGCAGTCAGGGTATCACCCATCGGCAGGCACAAGCCGCCAAACTTATGGCCATTCGATGGCTATTTCGCCATGGGGCGAGGTGTTAGCCGATGCCGAAGATGGCTGCGACATGGTGATGGTTGATCTTGACCCAAGTGTAGTGGCACAAAGTCGCCAACGTATTGCGGCCTTGACCCACGACCGCCGATTTGAAGGTCCTTGATGTCTGACAGTGCTTCCAACCTTGCCGTATCACTTTTCAGTGAAATCCTTGCTGTGGACCAGTTGGCCCGGGCAAGCATGGCGCGCGTATTGCCCAAAGGCATGGAGCTTTCGCATTTTTCGGTGTTGAACCATCTTGCACATGCCGGGGTCGAACGATCGCCAGCGCAGTTGGCCAAGACATTTCACCTGACCCGTGGGGCCATGACCAATACGCTGCACAAACTGGAGTGGGCGGGATGGGTGCATATTCGTCCCGATTGGGATGATGCCCGCCGGAAAATGGTCGCGATCAGCCCCTCTGGACAGGCGGCCCTTGCGGCGGCCCTTGCGGCCATTGCGCCTGTGATTGCCGAAGTGGTCGGCAATGTTGGCGAAGACAAAGTACGTATCGCCTTACCGGTCTTGCGTGAAATGCGCCTGTTGCTAAGCCGATTTGATTGAAGTGGGGGGCTTGATCGCTGTCGTGACATAGTTCACCGACAGGTCCCTGTCCGAGATAGACCATGTGAACCGGGCAAAGTTAAAGACGAAACCCTTGCGGTCAACCGGCGTCATGCCGGCCGTTTCAAGCAGTTTGAACAGCTCATCCGGGGTTATGAACTTGGCCCATTCATGCGTGCCCTTGGGAAGCCAGCGCATGACCCATTCGGCCCCGACAATCGCCATCGCGAATGATTTCGGGTTCCGGTTTATGGTCGAACAGATGTGCAAACCGCCCGGTTTAAGCAGCTGCTGGCATGCGGTCAGATAGCCTTGGGGGTCGGCGACATGTTCGACCACCTCCATATTCAGGACTACGTCAAATTGTTCGCCCGCCTCTGCCATCGCTTCGGCTGTGGTGTGCCGATAGTCGATTTGCAGCCCGGATTGTTCGGCGTGAACTTGCGCGACGGGTATGTTTCGTTCGGCGGCGTCTGCCCCGACGATCGTGGCACCAAGCCGTGCCATCGGTTCACACAGCAGCCCGCCACCGCAGCCGATATCTAGGATCCGCAGCCCCTTGAAGGGTTCGGCACTGTTCAGGTCCAGCCCGAATTCTGCGCCGATCTGCCGGGTGATATAGTCAAGCCGCACAGGGTTCATCATATGCAGGGGCTTGAACTTGCCGTTGAGGTCCCACCATTCTGCGGCAATTGCCTCGAACTTGGCGATTTCTGAAGGATCAACGGTATTGGTGGCTGTAGCAGACATTTCTTGGCTCCGATTGTGCGGCGGTCATGGTCAGGCGTTTCAAGACGCGATATAGGTTGGAAATGGACAAAGTCGTAGGACAAAAGCGCCCAGGTGCGCATCTTTACTCGCCTAGCGATCCGTTTGATCAACGGATGCTGGATGTGGGCGACGGTCACCGGATCTATGTGGAGCAGTGCGGACGGCCCGATGGCATCCCGGTTGTGGTGTTGCATGGTGGCCCCGGTGGCGGGTGTAGCCCGGCGATGCGCCGATACTTTGATCCGACGGTGTTCAGGGTTATTTTGTTCGATCAGCGCGGTTGTGGGCGGTCGCGCCCCCATGCGGGCGTAGATGCCAATACAACCTGGCATTTGGTCGCTGATATTGAACAAATTCGCGCAACACTGGAGATTGATCGTTGGATTGTCTTTGGTGGCAGTTGGGGCGCGACACTCGCCCTGATCTATGCGCAGGCCCACGCTGATCGCGCTGCGGCGCTTGCACTGCGCGGAGTGTTCTTGATGACCCAGCCAGAGTTGGATTGGTTCTATGGCGGCGGGGCGGGGAAATTCTGGCCGGACTTATGGGCTAATTTTGCAGGCCTTATTCCAAAAGACGAGCAGGGTGATTTTATCGCGGCCTACCACCGCCGTCTGTTTTCGGGCGATATCCCGCTTGAGACACGCTATGCCCGCGCTTGGACATCTTGGGAAAATGCCCTTGCGTCGATGGACAGCGATGGCGCGACGGGCGAAAGCCCTGCTGACTATGCCCGTGCATTTGCGCGGCTAGAGAACCATTATTTCCAGAATGCGGGTTTCCTGACGGCTGATCAGCAGATTTTGCACCCGGCACAGATGGCCAAGATCGCAGATATTCCCGGTGTGATCGTGCAGGGCCGCTATGATATGATTTGCCCGCCCGTGTCTGCACATACGTTGTCACAGATGTGGCCGAAATCGCGCCTGACGCTGATTGGCCGCGCCGGTCATGCCCTGTCAGAGCCGGGAATTAGCGTTGAGCTGGTCCGGACAATGGACGCAATGGGCGCGCAGCCCGGCCTGTTGGGTCTTTAGGCTTTACAGGCAAGGTCCAGCGGTTACAGTCGTTGTTAACCAACGGGGATACCGTCGTTTTGGGCAATGTCTTGAAGATTATCCTGCAGCGCCTTGCGCTGGGCATGCTGACGCTGCTGATCGTTTCGGTGGTAATCTTTGTCGCGGTAAATCTGTTGCCCGGTGATTTCGCTGAATCGATATTGGGTCAAGGTGCAACGCCCGAGGCCGTTGCGTCGATACGGCGCGATCTGGGCTTGGACCAGCCGCTTGTCGTGCGGTACTTTGACTGGCTTGGCGGTGTGGCGCGCGGCGATTTGGGGTCCAGTTTTGCACAAGCCAATTTTGCAAGCTTCACCGGCACAAATTCGGGCACCAAGACGGTTGCAGATCAAATCGCACCGCGGTTTGCCAATACCATGTTTCTGGCCACGGTGACTGCGGTGATCGCGGTGCCTTTTGCGATTATCCTAGGTATTATGGCCGCGCTTTATCGCAATTCCGTGTTCGACCGGGCGACGAACATTCTGACCCTATCGTCAATTTCCAGCCCGGAATTCTTTCTGGCCTACATTTTGATCCTGTTTCTTGCGGTGCTGAACCCTATCCTGCCATCGCTGTCGAATATTTATGACGGGATGGCGTTTGGTGACCGACTAGAGAAAACGCTGCTGCCTGCGCTGACGCTGACGCTGGTCGTTACGGCGCATATGATGCGGATGACACGGGCGGCGATTATCAATCTGCTGGCGTCCCCCTATATCGAGATGGCGCGCCTGAAGGGTCTGTCGCCGATCCGCGTGATCGTGCGGCACGCGCTGCCCAATGCGCTGGCGCCGATCATCAATGTCATTGCGTTGAACCTTGCGTATCTGATCACGGGCGTTGTCGTCGTCGAGGTGGTGTTTGTCTATCCGGGCATTGGTCAGCTGTTTGTCGATAGTGTCAAAATCCGTGATATTCCCGTCGTGCAGGCCTGCTGTCTGATCTTTGCTGCGGCCTATATTCTGCTGAACCTGACCGCCGACATCATGTCGATCCTGTCCAACCCGCGGATGAGGCACCCGAAATGATGTGGTTTGCGATATTCCTTGTTGGCTTGGCCGCTATTGCGTGGGCGTTTCGGTTTGCCGGGCAGGCAGCGACGGGCAAGGCACCGTATTTTCGCGATATGACCTTTGGTGTAGCCTATGGTTATGTGATTGGCGCGGCGGTACTGGCGTGGCTGGCTTGGGCGTATATGCAGGGGCGCAGCGTGGACCCGCTGATTGCCAACAAGTTCTTTTTTCTGCGCATTGCGATTGAAGGGTTCATTATCTGCGCCATTGCTGCGTGGCTGTTTCGCTTGCTGGGCCGCGCAGTTGGTACCGGTTGGAGCCGCAAGATGTTTCGGTCCATGCCGCTGACCGCATCATTTGGCGTACTCACGATCCTGATATACGCCGTTTTGGCGATTTTTGCCGGTGTGCTGGCCCCATACGGGCAAGAACAGATCATTCCCGGCGTGGCAGCCAATATTGTGCCGGGCGGGGATCCGGCGCTGGGCGGAAACCCCGACTTCCCATTTGGGACAGATCAGATTGGCCGCGATATCTTAAGTCGGTTGATTTACGGTGCGCAGAATACCGTGGGCATTGCTTTTGCGACAACGCTGCTGGCGTTTTTCCTTGGCGGTACATTTGGGTTTCTGGCGGCAACATTAGGTGGCTGGCTGGATCAGCTGCTGTCGCGCGCTGTGGATGTGCTGATGGCGATCCCGTCACTGATTTTTGCGCTGCTGTTGATGACCATTGCCAGCGTCTGGGCCCCGCGCACGGGCATACCGTTGACCGTATTTATGGTGCTGATCATCGCAGTGATCGACAGTACCCGTGTGTTTCGGCTGGCGCGGGCCGTCGGGCAGAACATTGTCGTGATGGACTATATTGAGGCGGCAAAGCTGCGCGGTGAGGGGATGGGGTATCTGGTCTTCAGGGAAATCCTGCCTAACGCGACGGCTCCTTTGTTGGCAGAGTTTGGTTTGCGGTTTTGCTTTGTATTCCTGACGATTGCGGCGTTGTCGTTTCTTGGCGTGGGCATTCAGCCGCCGCTGGCGGATTGGGGCACAATGGTGCGTGATTTGGGCGGCTTTGTGAATTATGCCCAGTTTGCGCCTCTGGCTGCGACGGCCCCGCTGTTGGCAGCGGGTGCGATTGCCATGCTGACGATTGCGGTCAACTTTGTCGTAGACTGGATGCTGCAAAAATCTTCGGGGTTGAAGGAATGACCGAACCGCTGTTGAAAATGCGTGGTGTTAAGCTGGAAGGCCGCAGTGACGAGGTGTGGAGCCCGATCATCAATGGCATTGATCTGACGCTGATGCGCGGTGAGGTGCTGGGGTTGATTGGCGAATCCGGTGCGGGGAAATCCACGCTTGGTTTGGCTGCCATGGGGTATACCCGTGACGGCGTGCGGATCAACGCCGGGACGGTAGAGTTTGATGGAATTGATCTGCTGGCGGCCTCTGCTGCGACCAAACGGAATTTGCTGGGCAAGCGGATCGCATATGTTGCGCAATCTGCCGCCGCCAGCTTTAACCCGGCACATCGCCTGATGGATCAGCATGTCGAAGGTCCCGTGCAACACGGCGTGATGTCGCGCACCGAGAGCGAGTCGGACGCGATCGAGCTGTATCGCAAGCTGCGTTTGCCAGACCCAGAACAGATCGGGTTTCGCTATCCGCATCAGGTGTCGGGGGGCCAGTTGCAGCGGGCGATGACCGCGATGGCGATGTCGTGCCGCCCGGATCTTATCATCTTTGATGAGCCAACGACCGCATTGGATGTGACCACCCAGATTGAAGTGCTGGCGTCGATCCGGGACATCGTAGAACAGTTTAATACGGCGGCTATCTATATCACGCATGATCTTGCCGTCGTCGCGCAGATGGCCGATAGAATTAAGGTCTTGCTAAAGGGTGATGAGGTAGAAACCGCTGATACGCGCACAATGCTGGCGGCGCCGACGCAGGAATACACCAAATCCCTTTGGGCCGTCCGGAGCTTTCAACGCCCCAGGAAGCCTGCTGTCATCGTGGGTGCGGTGCCGGTGATCAGTGTGCAGTCGGTAGATGCCCGTTACGGCACGACCCCGGTTTTGCATGACGTCAGCTTTGACTTGCATGAAGGCCGTACCGTTGCCGTGGTCGGTGAAAGCGGATCGGGCAAATCGACGGCGGCGCGCTGCATTGCGGGGCTATTGCCGCCGGCGGCAGGGCAGATTCTGTTGGATGGTCAGGTTTTGCCGCCTGATTATCGCAAGCGGTCGAAAGATCAGCTCCGACAGGTGCAGATGATTTACCAGATGGCCGACACGGCATTAAATCCGCGGATGTCCGTGGGTCGGATTATTGCGCGGCCGGTGCAATTCTATCTGGGCTTGACCGGGGCTGTGAAACGCAAACGTGTTGATCAACTGCTGGAACAGATCGAGATGGAGCCGACGGAGTATTACAATCGGCTTCCATCAGAACTGTCTGGTGGCCAAAAGCAGCGCATCGGCATCGCCCGCGCCTTGGCCGCAGAGCCGAAGTTTATCATTTGTGATGAGGTGACATCAGCGCTGGATCAACTGGTCGCAGAGGGTATCTTGCGGCTATTGGCAAAATTGCAGGATGATTTGCACCTGTCATACATGTTCATTACCCATGACCTTGCGACTGTCCGCGCGATAGCCGACGAAGTTGTCGTCATGAAAGATGGGCGTGTGGTAGAGCGGGGACCAAAAGACGTAATGTTCAAGCCGCCGCATGACCCCTACACTGAACTTTTGCTGTCGTCGGTCCCTGAAATGGACCCCGATTGGCTAACCAATCTGCTGGCGGAACGCGGAGTTGATGACATCGGCGGTGCTGCTGTTGATAAGATGTAAAACGAATCATGTGCCAATAGGGCCAGAATTACCGGCCGCCATGGGCAAGAATAGAATGATATGGGAGAACGATCATGAGTGGAATTAGCAGACGCGGTCTATTGAAGACAGGGGTTGCCGCTGGCGTCCTTGGCCTTTCCGGCATGCCGCTACGGGCACAGACAAGGGGCGGCAAGTTCACTGCCGGTCTGTCAGGCGCGAACACATCTGACAGCTGGGATGGCAGGACACATTCGGACGTGTTCATGATCTCGGCGGCGCTTGGCGGTGTGTTTGATGCGCTGACCGAAGTGGCCGCCGACGGGTCGCTCAAGGGCGAATTGGCCGAAAGCTGGGAAGCGACGGCCGACGCCAAGACGTGGACGTTCAACCTGCGCCAAGGTGTCACGTTCCACAATGGCAAGGCGTTCGGGGCCGATGATGTGATTGAATCCCTGCAGATGCATGTCGCTGAAGGCTCTAAATCTGCGGCTCAGCCGTTGGTGGCCGCCATCACCGAGATGAAGAAGATGACCGAGCATCAGGTGCAGTTCACGCTTGAAAGCGGGAACGCGGATTTCCCTTATCTGATGTCGGATTATCATTTGTTGATGTATCCTGCCGGCCAAATTGAAGAGGCGATCGCGAACGGGATAGGTACGGGTCTTTATTCCGTAGTGGCGTTTGATCCCGGCGTGCGTTTCGTCGGTCGTCGTGTGTCGGACCACTATAAAGGCGACAGCGCTGGTTTCTTCGATGAAATAGAGCTGATCGCCATCAATGATAATACCGCCCGGATGAATGCGCTGATGACGGGACAGGTCGATGCAATCAACCGTATTGATTTCAAGGCTGAGGCGCTGTTGAAGGCAAACCCACGGCTGCGCGTTCAGGAAGTTACAGGTAACCAGCATTATTCCTTTCCAATGCTCACAAAGTCCGCGCCGTTCAATGACGTGAATGTGCGCAAAGCATTGAAATACGGGATCAATCGTCAGGAAATGGTTGATAAGATCCTGCTGGGTCACGGCCGTGTGGCCAACGATACGCCGATTGGGCCCGCAAACCAGTATTATGCCGGTGACTTGGAGCAGTTGGCGTATGATCCTGACAAGGCGAAATTTCACCTGCAACAGGCAGGTATGGATAGCCTCAATATCGACCTGTCAGCATCCAACGCAGCGTTTGAAGGTGCTGTGGATGCGGCCCAGTTGTACCAGGCGGCCGCCGCACCAGCAGGCATCAATATCAATGTGGTGCAGGAACCTGCCGATGGCTACTGGTCCAATGTTTGGTTGAAAAAGCCGTTCTGTGCCAGCTATTGGACCGGGCGTGCAACCGAGGACTGGATGTTCTCATCTGCTTACGAGGCGGGTGTGCCGTGGAACGACAGCCAGTGGGACCATCCCCGGTTCCAAGAGCTTTTGTATTCAGCCCGTGCCGAACTGGACAGTGACAAGCGTCGCGAGCAGTACCGTGAAATGCAGATGATCCTACGTGATGAGGGAGGCGTGATCATCCCGATGTTTGCCAACTTTGTGCAGGCTGTCAGCAATCGGATCAGCACGCCGGATACGATCGGCAACACAGCGCAGATGGACAACAACCGGATGATTGAACGCTGGTCGGTGGCTTAATTCCAATAATTATTGTTTTTTTGCGCCCCATCGAAAGGTGGGGCGCTATTTTGTTTAACAGACCTAATTGTATGAAAAACATCATTAATCTGTGGCTTTGACACAGTTTTCGCCTTTTTACG
>NZ_JAFMHJ010000106.1 GCF_017854565.1 Yoonia sp. | reverse complement strand
CCCCGGCAGGACCTTCATCCTCCTCGACTGGTGCCAGCGGGTTCTCCGGGGCGGGCGAGGTGACGAACATCGCATACATCGCCGCGACCTTTTTGCGGTCGAGTTCGGCATCGTCATATTGGTCGAGCAGAAACAGCTTCACGATGGCCGGGGCGAGCTTTGATACCCCGCGCAGCTGACCACCTTCGAGCGGGTCAATCACATGAATGATCTCTGAAGCTGGCACCCTTACAATCTCCCCTGCGAGGCCAGGGTCAGTGCTGTCGCCTGGATGCCGGCGAAAGAAGTGATAGGCCACACGCCGCCCGATCCGGTCAAACTCGATGCCCTGGCGGATTGCATTGCCGTTGGCCGCAACGCCTGTTTGCTCCAGTGGGAGCATCTCGGCGGGCAACATCTGCAGTTGCAGCGGGACCGTCAGCCCGTCACTTGCACGGCGCATCCGGATCCGGAAAAACACCTCACCTGCGATAAACACCTCGCGTGCGGCGCGGCGCTGCAGCCCGTAGAAATCCGTCAGCCCTTCGGCATCTGCCTCGTCGGTCCAGGCCAGCCAGAGCCGCTGCAGCTCCTCCTTGCGGGCCGCATCACCAATCTTCGAGATTGGCTTGATCCCATCGCCCACGGTATTGGCAGCCCAGCTCTCCACGGCATTTACCGCATAGCCATTGTTGCGCACCAGCCAGCGCGCGCGGGCGGTGATGTCGGGACCAGAGGCGGCGATCAGCGCGTTGACATGGGCGCGTGTTGCACGGAACCCGCGCAGGCGGCGGTGATGCTGGCCCGCATCAAACCCACCGATGAATGCGCCCAAACGCTGCCGCCAGTTCATTATAGGTCTTTCACGGCATGAGGGCGCAGGATGCGCCCGGCACCACGCTCGGCTTTCGCAATCCGGCGCTCGATGTCACTGATCGCAGCCGCCAGTTCGGCATCGGTGCCGTAGGTGACTGTCTTGCCGTCATAGCTGACAGACCGCGTGCCGCTGTAGCGCGCGGCCAGCAACGCGCTGTGGCGGGATTTGAGATCATCGAGGGTCATCAAGTTTTGCTCATTCCATGTATTTTGGCGTGCTGATTTTCCAGCCACGCCGCCGCGGTGCTGTGATGCGCCCAGCTTGCGGCTCAGCCGATTTGTCGGTCTCGGGCTGTGCCACGGTTGCGGCGGTTTCCACACCAGCCTGTTTTTCCAGCTGGCGCCACATCCGCTCGTCAAAGCGGTCTGCGCCAAGGATCCAGGCTGCTGCGCGCGCATAGACCCGCGTATCGAGCGCCTCGTTCCTCTCCCGTAGCTTTTGCCATTCCTGGCGGGCAAAGCCGCGCTTGTTGCGGATCGTGACCAGTTGTTCACCTACCAACTGCTTGAGCCATTCGTTGTCGGCCCAGTCGGGCAGGTGGATCATGCCGGCCGGATCGGGGAGGCCCAGCGCACGATCTTCATCGCTGGGCCGCTCGACCCGCAAATAGCGATAGGTCTCTGCCTTGAAGGTGGCGGTGGCCACCGTCCAGAGCCGGGCCCCGCGTTTGAGCTTGCGACCGTTCACCGTGGCATCGACAAAGGTTGGCCCCGAGACGGGTGTCGCCCGGTTGAACCCCTCTAGGCCCTTCACAGGTGCGACCTGCGCAATGCCCTGCTTGCGCGCCCATCCGTAAACGGCGGCGGTTTCATAGCCGGTATCGATCGCCAGTTTGGCCAGTGGCATCACCGCGCCATGCTCATGCACCCATGTCCGACCCAGCAGCGCGGTCAGCTTGTCCCAGCAGGCAGGATCATCTGGTCCACCCGGGATGACGATGTGATCGACGAGCCAGCTTTGCAGCCCGCGACCCCAAGCCCAGACGTCGAGCTCGATGCGGTCTTTTTGCACATCGGCACCGGCCGTCAGGAACAGCCCGCCCATCGGGATCTGCGCGGGGAAAGTAAACCGCTGATCCGCAAGACGCTGCCATTCCGGCGCCTCACCGCTCTCAACCCAGGTCTCGCCCAAGAGTGTGTTGCGCGCGGCGCGCAGCATCTCGTCCGAGCCTTGCGCTGCCAGCCAATCCCGCGCGATTTGCTCCCAGCTTTTCCAGCCGATCGGCGAATAGAGCGCCGAGAGGTGGAACCCGATGGCATGCGGATTGTCCGACACTGCCGTCGCCCGCCATTCACCGCGCGCCAGCATCTGCGTTTTGTGGTGCTCGGCGATGGGTTTCTCGCACCCTTCACAGGTGTAGGCCGCCGTTTCCGGCAGCCCTTTCGCCCAGCGCAGGCGCTCGAACTGCAACCATTGCTTATGGTCACAATGCGGGCAGGGCACGAAATACCGCTGCTGGTCGCTGGCCTCGAACTCCCGCTCAATGCGGCTCAGCCCGCGGATCGTGGGCGTCGAGACCATGAAGACCTTGCGCCTGTGCGCGAAGGTTGTTGTTCGGGCTTCGGCAAGGGTGACGGGATCGCCTTCCTCATCAGCCGAGGCCGGATAGGCATCGACTTCATCGAGGAACACATAGCGTGCTGGCATCGACCGCAGGCCGGTCGCACTGTTAGCGCCGGTCAGCACAAGAATGCCGCCCGGGAATTCCTTCGACAGCATCGAATTACCCGCATCGCGTGAGCGTGCCGGCTGCACCCGTTCTTTCAGCGCGGGGCTGTCCTCAATCAGCGGATCAATCCGGCCGCGCGATGTGCGCTTGGCCATCTCAACAGTGGGCAGCACGGCCAGCATCGGCCCCGGCGCGTGATGGATCACAAAGCCGATCCAGTTGTTACCGGCCTCTGTTGCCCCGACCTGGGCTGCTTTCATAAACGTGATACGCTGCGCCGGATGACCGGGTGAGAGCGCATCCATGATGCCACGCAGATACGGCGTCCGAGATGTGCGATATTGTCCGGGCTCGGCGCTTGCCCGCGACGAAAGCTTGCGATGCGCATCCGCCCATTGCGATACCGTCAGGTCCGGATCGGGCCGTATGCCACGCCGCCAGACACGCAAAATGTCCTCGGCCCCATCAAACCCGAGATCAAGGCCCTCGGTTAGATCAGTGTCATGATCTCCCTCATTCAAGCGAGACCCTGAGGTCTGCCAGGGCGTTGAGCTGCTCTCGGACATGG
>NZ_JAFMHJ010000105.1 GCF_017854565.1 Yoonia sp. | reverse complement strand
GCAGCCCAGCGCGGCCCGCTGCATCAGGACATATTCGACGCCAAAGCCAAAGCCTTCTTCCGACACGTTCTTGGGAGGCGGTAGTTCAAGTTGGGCCTTCTCGATCCGGAATGCCCATTCCAGCGCCGCCTGCACGCCCAGCGCACGCTTTGTGCGTCCTCCGCGATTGTGGATAGGTCTTTGAAAGGTCATCGCACACCTCGCATCCGGAGGCGTTCCGGGGTGACGAGTCCGCGTTCCAGCATCAATCCGCACATTGCGGCGCTGATCATGCTGGGGGGCAGATATTCGTCGGAGTTGACCTTGCCCGCGTAGAAGGCCGCCAGCTCATCCGGGCTGGGCGGCGGCTTGCCTTGGGCCTTGCGGCTGCGCCTGGCTTTCACGGAATTGGCCGCAGCCTGCGCATCGCGCTGGGCTGCGCGTTCCATGAACCGGTCGAGAGCCTTTGGCCCATCGGGCGGGTTGGGATGATCGCCCCGACTCTCAGAAGCAACCTCGATGATCCGATCCGTGGAGAGACCAAGATCATCGATCCAGCGGCGAACGTGCTGGCGCGCTGGCCATCCCTGCCACCAGGCCGGGAGGGTCGCATTGGCGGCAAAGCCCAGCGCCGAGAGCAGCTCTTCAAAAAACCGATCAAAATCGAAATCGCGCGCTCGCGCGTCCTCCTCCTCCTTTACAGGTTCTCTTACAAGGTTAATCTCCGGATTCCGGAGATGGCTTTCGGCAAAATCAGGAGATGGCTTTGCCGAAAATCCGGAGACGGCTCCATCACCGGAATCAGGAGTTGGGTCGGCGTTCTGTTCTTCCTCCGTTCCTGCAATTCCATCTCCGGTTTCCGGAGTTGGCTCTGGTGGAAACCCATCCTCGAACCCCAAGATGTAGCGCGTTGCCTTGCGCTTGTGGGTGCGCGGATCATAGCTGCGAACCCGGTGGATCAGGCGCAGCTCCTCAAGCTTGGTGAGATGGTTGTTCAGCGCTGAGACCGACATTTCCGCGTCGTCGGCCAATCGTGCCTGCGTCGGGAAACAGCCGAAATCCGGATTGTGCCGGTCGCAGAGGAACCAAAGCACGATCTTGGTCGCAGGCTTCAACCCGCGTTGTTGGATGGCCCAGACGGTTGCTTTGTGGCTCATGGCGCGACCCTCCGCGCCGGGATCTGCACACGGCTGGTGAAGGCGTTGTCGGCCAGCGCGCCCAGCGCATCGTCGACCGAGCGCACCAGCGCCCAGCCAAACCCCTGCGCACAGACGGTGTCGCGGAACACCTCCTGCGATTTGCGCAAGCGTCCGGTCTCGCTCTTGACCTCCAGAAACAGAACACGGCCGCCGGAGATCACGATCAGATCGGCGAAGCCCGCATGGACGCCCATGCCGACGAGGATCGCCTGACGTTTGGCTCCGCGAGGACCGGGTTCGGTCACCTCATTGGCACAATGATGAATGATGGCTGTGCGGGGCAGAACAGTGCGCAGCGCTTGTACCACCGCACGCTGCAGATCGGCTTCGGGGGTGCCGCGGCGGTTCATTCCCCGGCCTCCCCGTTGCCCTCACGCTGGGCCTGTCGGATCGGCCGCCGTGCGTCGATCACCAGCAGCAGCGCGCGAGCATCTTTGCGTTCACCGTCGGTTTCGCCATGCGCGGCCAAAACGTTGCAGGCGAGCCGGATCAGGTGGTCGCTGTGATGGGCTACATCGGCGATGACGGCCCGGGCCTCGGCCACGCGGTCAGCGGGCCATGGTGCGGGGAGGAAGAGAGGCGCGGTCATGACCGCCCCCGCGATTTGCGCACCGGATGCACTTGTTCCTGTGCGCGGATCCAGTCTTGAACGGCGATACGCCGGTAGAGCGCTTTGCGTCCGATGCGTGTGCAGGGTGGCCCTTGGCGGCGCGCCTCCCATCTGGCGAGCGTGTCGGATGTGATACCCAATTCGCCCGCCAACTGCTCGCGGCTGATCCAGTCCGCCAGCAGGTTCAGCGGTTCATGCGGGATTTCAGGTTGGGGTTGTTTCATGGTTGCTCCATTTTCCTCTGGCCCCTCTCTTGGAGGCAGGGACAGCGAAGCAGAGCGCGCGGGGCGGAAGACAGGCGGAAGGTGGAATTGAAAGCCGCTGACCAATTCCGGTCCATGTTTCGTTGGGGTTTCAGGCTGTTTGGGTTGAGTGCGAGACCGCCACTGCGCGCCTGACATTTTCAATATCGGAAGGCTTTATGCGCTGGTCACAGGACCAAGCTACTCGCTCATCCTGGCAGGTCAAATTGGCTGGAACTGAACAGTGATTCGCGGGATTTGCGCGGTGCGGAATTGACGGAACAACCAATTCCGGTCCCGCGCTGCCGACATTCAACGGCACTCGACAGTTTGTTGCGGCAACCGGCTGCATAGGCCGACTATCACGGGTTCGTGATTGCCTGCTCGCCCATAGGTTGGGTATTCTGGCAATGAGCAGCAAACAAGAATCGAAAAACACGAACACAGTCAGGCGCCAGCATCTTGTGCGATGCGGCTCTGGACCGCAGGTGGTTTTCCTCGACAAAAGGCTCACCAGCCAATCCGCATGCGTTGCATCGCGGGCTCTTTAACCCCGCATTCCGACGGCTTTGGCCGAACGATGCCGCATGTCTGAAAGGTTTCTATCCATGCCACTGCCGCCCATCGCCTTTTACTCGATTTATGAACTTTCAGCGCGCTGGGGCTGTCCTCCGGCCGATGTCGCGGGCTGGGCCGCAGCTGGACACTTTCAGGTTCTGGCGGGCATCCCGCCTGTCAGTTGTGGTGAAGAAACCGTCGCCGGGTTGGTCGAAGTTCCGATTGCCGAGCTGATGCCGATGTTCCGTCGCTATGGGCCCAGCGATGAACTCTGCCGCCTAAAGCGTGTCCTGCCGCCCGGAAGCAAAGTCTGGCTGAAGGTGACCGATCCACTTGATGGTATCCCGCTTCGGTCGACGGATCTGTTGCTGGCAGCGCACTCGGTGCAGCAGTTTGAGGAGGAACGCGATCTGCTGCGCCGTCCGTCCACAAACACGGGTGCTGCGCCGCGCTATGATTGGGATGCGATGTACGCGTGGTTGACGTGGTTCTTGTTCGACAAGGGTG
>NZ_JAFMHJ010000019.1 GCF_017854565.1 Yoonia sp. | reverse complement strand
GCATAGGGGCGCAGGGGCAGGGCCTCTTGCAAGACGGCTGCGCCAAGGACAATGGCAATCGGCGCGATCAAGAGGGTGCAGAGCATCAGATTGCCGCGGGCGGACATGATAGGTTTGGCGGAACTGACGCAGCCCGGATCATGCGGTTGCAACAAAAAAGCCCCGCCGGTTTCTGGCGGGGCTTTGGTATTTGCTGCGACAGTCGCCTAGAAGCTATAGCCGATCGACAGGCCGATTCCGATGGCGGTGTTATCCTTGAACGCAACGCCGGATGGGTCGGTTGCATCGCCCAGCATTGCGTATTCAATGCCGCCGGTGAACTTGACCGCATCCATAGTATAGGTGCCACCGATACCGATGCTTGTTGAGCCATCTGTCGGCGCAAGGCGTGATGCCTCGTCTCCGGTATCGGCCTCGTAGGTGACGCGCCCGAAGACGGACAGTGCGTCATTGATGCGGCGACCAAGGCCGATGCGGTAGGTCGTTACATCGCTGTCGATGCCGGTGATTCGATCGCCAGCATTGGCCGCCGCATAGCCATCGGGGCGGACTTCCCATACTGACCATTCTGCCCAGCGGATTGAGCCAAATAGCAACGTGTCTTTTGCAATGCCGGACTGGAAGTCGAGTGCGACCGACTGAGGCAGTTCGATTTCAGTCGCATTTTCTTGGAAAACCATGCCGCCGCTCGCCTCTGGGGTGTTGAGTTCGTGCGTGATCGCGCTTTCGTAGGTGAGTGAAACGCGCAGGGCAATCGCGGGCATTTCATAGGCCGCGCCGACGACATAGCCAACTTGGGTGTCGGTTTCAGCGATGGCTGTATATTCGGGCCCCCCTGTCAGCGCAGGTGGGATCGCGATAGTCGCTTTGGACTGTACGGCACGAATACCGCCATAGACGGAGATGCTTTCGGTTGCCTTGTATTTTGCCAATGCGGCGACCTGGGTACTGCTCCATTCCGCAGCAAGGCCCGTATAGACGCCGCCGGTGTAGTTGGCATTGGCCCCGAAGGGCTGGTTAATAAACAGAGCCAGATCAATCTGTGGTGTGATCCCGTATTTCAACGCAAAACCGCTGTTGAAATAGCTTTCGGCCATGTTGTCGGTTGAGCCGCCGAGCAACATCGCAGGATAATCACCCGACACGTCGGGCGTCACGGAGGAGAACGCGATCTGCGCGAAATTGCCATCTTCGAACAGGACGCCGTAAGGATTGCCGGATCGGTCAATACCGCCCGCGCTGGCAATTGTAGTGCTTAGCAGCAGGGTCGCTGCGCCTGCCGTCAGTGTGTGTTTCATGTCCTCATCCCTGTCATGAGTAAATTATGTGCGATCAACCTAGAGATCGCTTAACGTTCAGGTCAATTCTTGACCCCACGTCATACAGAGGCTGCGCCGCTACGTCACATTTCTGTGATTGTATTCTGCCGGGCATATTGTTGTTTCCGTCTCTAAGGTGTCAGTGCACGCCTAGATTGTCTTATGTTGATGTAGTTCGCAACAAATATGAAGGCTGCTCCGACAAATACCAGTATTTCCAGAGGCTCGTTGTAAAGCAGCATGCCGATGACTGCGATTGTGGGCAATCGGACAAAGTCGATTGGCATGACGACGCTGGCGGGGGCGAGGCTGAGCGCGGTTGTCAGGCAGAAATGCGCGATCAGACCGGCACAGCCGATCAAGATCACCCATGGCAATGTGGCCAGCGACGGCACGGCGATGTCGCCGTCGTAGCCGGCGCAGATCAATCCAAAGACCGCCTGCATCACGGTCAGGTAAAACAGGATACAGGTGATCGTCTCGGTGCGGGTAAGCAGGCGGGTAAACAGTGCCGAGAGAGCGAAGAAAATCGCGCAGGTCGCCGCCGCGATCAGGCCGGGACTAAGATTGGCGGGGTCGGGGCGGGCGACGATCAAGATGCCGATAAACCCGATTGCGGCGCAGGCAAGGCCGACCGCAGTCAGACGTTCGCGCAGGATCAGCGGCGACAGCAATATGACCCAGATCGGCGTCGTGAACTCCAGTGCAAAGACCTGCGCCAGAGGGATCACGGTGATCGCAAAAAACCACAAGTTCTGCCCTGCAAAGTGGCAAATGTTGCGGGTGAAATGCAGGCCAAGCCGGTGCGCGCGGATCTGTCCAAGCGTACCCGCTAATTTGCCCGCAGTCAGGACGATGGCGATACCCGTCAGGCTGCGAAACAGCATGATTTCAAAGGTGTCCAGTTCGAGGCTGACAGCACGACCGGCGATGGCCATTGTCGTGAATGACGTGATCGCGCCGATCATCCACAGCGCGGCTTTCACTGTATCGTTCATCGGATGGCCAAGCGGTGGCTGATAGGGTGCATCGTGAACACCAGACACCGGGCTGCTGATTGATGTGGCAAAGTTGATCCTATCGCGCGGGCCGTGAGCGTCAGAACCAAGACCACGTCACGACGTATTATGCCGTGGCATAGTCACGCAGGTATGTGGATTTGCAAGCCCGGAACAGCGCGCGGGTTATTCCCATTCAATCGTGCCGGGAGGTTTTGATGTGATATCGTAGGTCACACGGTTGATACCGTGTACTTCGTTGATGATGCGGGTGGCGGTTTCGCCCAGAAATTCGTGGGTGAAAGGGTAGTAGTCCGCCGTCATGCCGTCAACGGATGTCACTGCACGCAACGCACAGGCAAAATCATATGTACGCCCGTCGCCCATGACGCCGACGGTGCGCACGGGCAGGATTGCAACGAAGGCTTGCCAGATTTCATCGTAAAGCCCGTGCTTGCGAATCTGGTCGATATAAACCGCATCGGCCTTGCGCAAAATCGCCAGCTTTTCGCGGGTGATTTCGCCGGGGCAACGAATGGCAAGGCCGGGGCCGGGGAACGGGTGCCGCCCGATAAAGGACGCAGGCAGGCCAAGTTCGCGGCCCAGCGCGCGCACTTCGTCCTTGAACAGTTCGCGCAGGGGTTCGACCAGTTTCAGGCCCATTTTTTCAGGCAGCCCGCCGACGTTGTGGTGGCTTTTGATCGTGACCGATGGCCCGCCGGAAAAGCTGACGCTTTCGATGACGTCGGGGTAGAGCGTACCCTGGGCCAGAAAATCAGCGCCTTCGATCTGGTTGGCGTATTTTTGGAAAACGTCGATGAACAACCGCCCGATGATCTTGCGTTTGGTTTCGGGGTCGCTGACGCCGTCAAGTTCGCCCAAGAACAGCTCTTGTTCGTCGGCGTGGATCAGCGGCATGTGGTAATGGTCGCGGAACATGGTGACGACTTCTTCGGCCTCGCCCTGACGCAGCAGGCCGTGATCGACGAAAACGCAGGTCAGCTGGTCACCGATCGCTTCGTGGATCAGCACGGCGGCGACAGAGCTGTCGACACCACCCGAAAGGCCGCAGATCACCTGTTTGTCGCCGACCGTTTCGCGGATCGCGGCGATGGCCTGTTCACGGTAGGCGCCCATGGTCCAGTCGCCCGAGAAACCAGCAATGCGCACGAAGTTTTCATAAAGCTTTGCGCCGTTGGGTGTGTGGTGGACCTCGGGGTGGAATTGCACCGCATAGAAGTTGCGTGCCACGTCGGCTGTGATCGCGAAGGGGGCGTTGGGCGAGGTGCCGTAAACGGAAAAACCCGGTGCGATTTCAGAGACATGGTCGCCGTGGCTCATCCAGACTTGTTCCTTGTCGGTCAGAAACCAGCCTTCAAGAAGCGCGAGCTTGTTCTGCGGCGTCACGTAAGCGCGACCGAACTCGGCTGTGCCGTGCCCACGTTCGACTTTGCCGCCCAGGGTTTGCATCATTACCTGTTGGCCATAGCAGATGCCAAGCACGGGCACGCCAAGGTCAAAAACCGATTCCGGTGGGCGCGGTGAGCCTTCATCGAAGACCGATGCGGGGCCGCCCGAAAGGATCACCGCCTTGGGCGCGAATTCGGCCAGGAATGTGTCGGTGACTTTCTGGAACGGGTGGATTTCGCAATAGACGTTCAGCTCGCGCAGGCGGCGCGCGATAAGCTGCGTCACTTGGCTGCCGAAGTCGATGATCAGAAGGCGTTCGTGGGTGATGTTTTCCATGCCGCTTCGGTAAAGCCCGTGCCGGGGTTGTGCAAGAGGGGGACACGAATTCCAGCGCCGCTGGGGCGTGTTTTTATGCGGGAGTATTCCCATTCAAAGATGCCTCATGTCGTTTTCGCGCCTCAAGCGGCGCAAAATGGTCAGGGGTCCGGGTGCGGGGGCGATATGAACAGCCCAACACAAGCACCAAGGGGAACGATTATGTCTGATGCACCAGCAACAACCGGGCGCAGGGCAAGGGGCGGTGGCGGTGGCGTCCGCCGGGCAGAGCGGACTGCGGTCAGCGTTGCGACTGCCAAATATATTGAGCGTAATATCCCCAATTATGAGGTGCTGACCGACGAGGCGCTGGATGTGATTGAGGCGAATGCCGAAACCGTGCTGGCCGAAATCGGTGTGAACTTTGTCGAGAACCCGGCGGCATTGGAGCGTTGGAAAGCTGCCGGCGCTGAGGTCGATGGTGAGCGGGTGCGGATTCCACGTGGTCTGGCACGAAAGCTTTGTGCCACGGCACCTGCGCAATTCACGCAGCACGCCCGCAATCCTGAACGTAATGTGGTGATTGGCGGCAAGAATTTGGTGCTGGCCCCCGTGTATGGCCCGCCATTCGTGCGCGATGCCGAAGGCGGGCGCCGCTATGCCACGATGGCGGATTTCGAGAAATTTGTGAAACTGGGATATATGTCGAAATGGTTGCACCATTCGGGCGGCACAGTGTGTGAGCCGACAGACATTCCGGTGAATAAGCGCCATCTCGATATGTTGCTGGCCCATATGGTACTGTCGGACAAGCCGTTTATGGGGTCGGTGACCGAACCCAGCCGCGCGCAGGATTCCGTGGACATGTGCGAAATTCTGTTCGGCAAAGACTTTGTACAGGAAAACACGGTTTTGACGTCGCTGATCAACATCAATTCGCCATTGACGTTTGACGGCATCATGATGGGCGCGCTGGAGGTGTTCGCCGCCAATAATCAGGCGTCGATTATCAGCCCGTTTATTGTTGGTGGCGCGATGGCACCGGTATCTGTGGCCGGGACGCTGACGCAGGTCTTGGCCGAGGTATTGGCCGGTGTCGCCTATAGCCAACTGATCCGTCCCGGTGCGCCAGTGATCTTTGGCGCCTTTGTGACGTCGATCGACATGAACTCTGGCGCACCGACGTTCGGCACGCCCGAAGCCGCGCATATTACCTATGGTGCAGGGCAATTGGCCCGACGTCTGGGCCTGCCGTATCGGTCATCGGGATCGTTCTGTGGATCAAAGCTGCCCGATGCGCAGGCCGCCTATGAAACGTCGAACAGCCTGCAGATGGGGCTTTTGTCGGGTGTGAATTTCATGCTGCACGCTTGCGGGTGGCTGGAAGGCGGGCTTGTCTCATCGTTTGAGAAATTCGTGATGGATGCGGACCAGTTGGGCACGCTGCATCATTTTGCCCGCGGCGTGGATATGTCAGACAACGGGCAGGCGATGGGCGCGATTGCCGAAGTGGGCCCCGGTGGCCACTATCTGGGCTGCGAGCATACCCAGCAGAATTTCAAGACAGCCTTTTGGCGGTCGGATTTATTCGACTACAAACCCTTTGAAACCTGGGATGAAGAGGGTGCGCGCGACACGCAGACCCTAGCCACCGCCCGGGTCAAGAAGATGCTGGACACCTACCAGCAGCCTGCGTTGGACCCGGACATCGAGGCGCGGCTGCGCGCCTATGTTGCCGATAAAAAGGCAAGCATGCCAGATGCATTCATGTGAGACGGGGCCCGGTTTCGCGTAGCAGGCGGGCCTCGCCTGCAATGGCGATCAGCAGTTCGACATGGCGTGCCGGAGAGTAGCTGCCTGATTTCTGCTGCCTCAACGTGTTGGTTTCGCCTTCCAGATCAAGCAGGCGCATCAGCGCGTCCGCGTGGCGTGGCAGCGGGTCGATCTGCAAGATGCGCCGCAGATGTGTCGCGCGGCGGTAGTCATCAACACCAAAACGAGCGGCCCGCGCGAGCAGGCTGGGGCGTTGCAGTGTGGCGATACGGGTTTTAAGATCGAGCATCTGTCATGTTTCCTTGATGTTGGACTGATCGAAACATCATCACACAACTCAAACGGGCGTTGCGGAAACCGCATTAGTTAAGAACGCTCTGGTCAGACTTGTTTATCTTTTAGAAACAATAGTTGACGGACCAAATACGCAATTAACTATTGAGTAACCAAACATGCCTAGGCTTTATCGTCGATGCGCTGTCTTGCCGGCGATCCTGCCTTTGTGTGTCGGGACTTTCGGTAAAAGGACGAATGTAATGACTGCACAACAGGGACCCGTTGGGTCCGGAAGGCTTCCGCAGTGGGTGCCGGATGCTGCCCGCCACTATCTGGTACACACCGAAACGGGCCTTTCGATCAGGGCGCTGGCCCGCGCCAGCGACTGTCACCCATCCACGGTTCTGCGTCAGGTGCGCCGCTTTGAATGCCGCCGTGATGATCCGTTGATTGATGCCGCACTCACATCTCTTTCTGCCCGAGTCTCGGAACGCGATATTGGCCACAAAAGGGATATGGGAACCATGAATGTAGAGTGTTGGAAAAGCGCGCCGAACCAAGCTGCCGGCTTGACGCAAGCAAGGATGGATCAAGAAGCAAAACGTGTTTTGCGGCGGCTTTGCGAACAGGGGGCGGTGCTGGCGGTCGCGCGCGAGATGGAGACATCTGTGGTTGTGCGTGAAACGGGGGCTGGTGAACATCTGCGCACGGCGGTTGTCGATCGCGAGATTGCACAGGCGATGGCGTTGAAGGATTGGATCACATGCCCCGCACCTGACAGCCGTGTTGCCCGCTACTTTATTACCAACAGCGGGCGCAGTGCCCTGCGTCGCCTAACAGCGCAGGATGAAAACCGCGCCAGTGGCTTTGGCGAACGGCGCGCCCATTTTGAGGCCGACGCTGGCTGGGATCTGGAGACGGTCGAAGGCGTGCCACGACAATCCAGCCGATATCATGCCACCGAAAGCCCGCTTGTCGGGTTGGCGCGCCGCAAAGATCGCGATGGCCAGCCATTCTTGAAGCGCGATTGCGTTGCGGCTGGCGAGCGGCTGCGGGAAGATTTCGAACTGGCCCAAGTCGGGATGGAGGCTATCGAAAGCTGGGATGCGTTCATGGCGGCCGGGGTCGTCGACAAGCCGACGGATGGTCCATCCGGCGCGGTGGCGGCCCGACGCCGTGTGCGCAGCGCGTTGTCCGATCTGGGTCCGGGTCTGGGGGATGTGGTGTTGCGGTGTTGCTGCTTTCTGGAAGGGTTGGAACAGACCGAGAAGACGATGGGGTGGTCGGCCCGGTCGGGCAAGATTGTTCTGCGGATCGCGCTGCAGCGGCTCAAGCGCCACTATGATGAAACCCAAGGAAGATATGGTCCGTTGATTGGCTAGCTGCGGTATATCGGCAGGGTCATGCATGGGCTGCAGTGCCGTCATGCATGATCGCGTGACCGTTGGACATTGGACATTCGCGGGGCTACACAAGGTCAACAGCTATCGGAGGCCGACATGCCCGCACGCGACCTTAAAATCCCCGCGCAACGCCACCCGGAAAAGCAGCGCCGTCCGGATGCGCCGCAGCCCAAGAAACCTGATTGGATCAGGGTAAAGGCGCCGACGTCGGACGGTTACAAAGCGACGCGCGATATCATGCGTGAACACAAGCTGGTCACCGTATGCGAAGAGGCCGGGTGCCCCAATGTGGGAGAATGCTGGTCGCAGGGCCACGCGACGATGATGATCATGGGCGAGGTTTGTACCCGTGCCTGCACGTTCTGCAACATCGCGACCGGTAAGCCGCCCGAGGCGCTTGATGTATTCGAACCGGGCCGCGTCGCGGATGCTGTGAAAAAACTGGGGCTAAAACATGTGGTGATCACATCCGTTGATCGCGACGATGTCGAAGATGGTGGTGCGGAACATTTTGCCCAGACTATTCGGGCGGTGCGGCGCCAGTCACCGGGTACGACGATTGAAATTCTGACACCGGATTTTATCCGTTGCGATCCGGCGGTGCTGGAAGTCGTGGTCGCCGCGCGGCCGGATGTGTTTAATCACAATCTGGAGACTGTGCCGGGGCTGTACCCCGAGGTGCGGCCCGGCGCGCGCTATTTCCATTCTCTGCGCTTGTTGCAGCGGGTAAAAGAACTGGACCCGACAATGTTCACCAAGTCCGGAATTATGGTCGGGCTGGGCGAAGATCGACAAGCCGTTCTTCAGGTGATGGAAGATATGCGCGCTGCCGACATTGATTTCTTGACTGTCGGCCAGTACCTGCAGCCGACGCCAAAGCATCACAGGGTTGACCGTTTCGTCACCCCCGAGGAATTTGCGGCCTATGAAAAAACCGCATTTGGCAAAGGCTTTTTGATGGTGTCGGCAACCCCGCTCACCCGGTCATCATATCACGCTGGAGAAGATTTTGCGCGCCTGCGCGAGGCGCGCTTGAAAAAGCTCGGCCAAATCCAGCATTAGGGATGTGCGCGGAATTGAGAAACTGGGGCGGGGCGCGCAAAAGTTAGCCCTGCCCAAGTTTCACACCGAGACCGCGCCGTATCATGTGTTCCTGCGGACGCGCTGTCCCTTCGGCGATCATTTTGCGCCAATTTCAAAAGAAGTTTCCTTTGGCGCGATTTGACGCCAGAATCCCCGGTGATCGGCAGGTCACGGGCCAGCGGAATTGCATTACATGTGACGCGGCAATTTGATGAAATTTGTGACGTAATTCCTGCATTATTCCATGAGATCGAAGACAAAGAGCACAGTGCGGGGACCAGTTTTGACATGCAAAAAGCCAGTCCGGGTTTATGGGCTGTCATCGGTGAACCGGACCTTGCCGATGTACGGCAGGTTACGATTGCGCTGCGCAAAGTCGATGCCGTAGCCGACAACGAACTCATCGGGGATTTCAAAGCCGATCCAATGCGCCTTGAAATCGACCTCGCGGCGGGCGGGCTTGTCGAGCAGGGCAATCGTGCGCAGACGGGCCGGGTTACGGGTGCTGAGGAAGTGAGTGACGTGCGAAAGAGTGTGGCCAGTGTCAACGATATCTTCGACAACCAGCACATCGCGTCCTTCAATTTGACCGCGTAAGTCTTTGAGAATACGCACCTCTCGGCTGCTTTCGGTGCTGTTGCCATAACTTGATGCCTCGAGGAAGTCGACTTCCACGGGGAGATCAAGTTCGCGCACCAAATCCGCGATAAACACGAAAGAACCGCGCAGCAGTCCGACGACGACCAGTTTGTCGGTACCTGCGAATTCACCGCGAATATCGCGCGCAAGATCTTCGATCCTTGCGGCAATCGCCTTGGCGCTGATCATTTCGTCGATGACATAGGGACGTTGCGGCATGTGGGCCTCGGATTCAGGTAAGGGTTGATTTTCTGGGCAGAGTTTACGACATCCGTGCGTGAAGTCACCCGTGAAAGACCGTTTATGCCGACCCATTCCGAGACAAAGTTTCTGCCATATACTGCCCAGCAGATGTATGATCTGGTCGCTGATGTTGCCAGCTATCCTAAATTCCTGCCGTGGACGGCGGCAGCGCGCATTCGCAGCATAACCGATGCGGGCGAGAAGCAGGTGATGCTGGCCGATCTGGTTATTTCCTTTAGAGTGTTCCGGGAGACATTTGGCAGTCGGGTCACGCTGTGGCCGGGGATCAAGCGGATTGATACGGAATATCTGGATGGGCCGTTTCAGCACATGGAAAGTCAGTGGAATTTCAAGGATGTAGGGGGCGGTTGTGAAGTATCGTTTTTCGTCGATTTCGCGTTTCGCAATCGGTTGCTGCAGGGCGCTGCCGGAATGTTTTTCAACGATGCGATGCAGCGCGTTGTGCGGTCATTTGAACGCCGCGCGTCCGAGCTTTATGCATGAGTATTGAACAGCATCTTATCCGTCTGTCCCAAGGCGAGGGCGGCGTCGGGCCAACGGACCTGATGCGGCTGTGTCTGTTTGACTGGGCCGTGTGCGCCATAGCGGGACGGAATGAACCCGTGGCGCGTGTGCTGCGGGCACAGCTTTCGCATGATGAACAGCCAAATAGCGCGTCAGTCGTGGGAGGTGGCCGCGCGCCCGCACCGATGGCCGCGTTGATCAATGGCGCGATCGGGCACGCGCTTGACTACGATGATACGCATTTTGATCATATCGGGCATACCTCTGCGGTGATTTTTCCGACAGTTCTTGCCATGGCTGGGGCTGCGTCGGTGCAACAGACCGCTGACCTGCTTGAGGCGGCCGTTGTCGGGTCGGAGGCGGCGGTACGTGTGGGGCTGTGGCTGGGGCGCGGGCATTACCAGATCGGATTTCACCAAACGGCGACGGCAGGGGCTTTTGGGGCCTGCGTGGCTGCGGCACGGATGTCAGGGCTTGCGCCTGCCTTGGTCCGGCACGCCATTGGCCTTGCCGCGACGGGGGCGTCGGGGTTGAAAGGGCAGTTTGGCACGATGGGCAAGCCATTGAATGCCGGGCTTGCCGCGCGGTGCGGGGTCGAGGCGGCGCTATGGGCGCAGGCGGGGATGACATCGGACGCGGCCGGGCTGTCGGGGCTGTAAGGGTTTGGCGCGACCCATGCCGGGCGGGCTGATATGGCCGCATGGGATATGTCAGAAATTTGGAAAATTGCCCGTATCAGTCACAAGTTTCACGCCTGCTGCCATGGCTTGCACGCGATGCTGGAGGCACTTGCGGGGATCACCGGAGAGATTGACACAGTGACCGTTGCGACCCATCCGCGTTGGCTGACTGTGTGCCACAATCCAGCGCCACGGACCGGGTTGGAGTGTAAATTCTCCTATGCCATGACCGCCGCGATGTGTCTGTCCGGCGTTGATACGGCACGTATCGCGAACTTTAGCGACACCATGGCCAATGACCCTGCATTGATTGCGTTGCGGGATCGGGTCACGGTGCAGGACGATGATCGCCTGACCGAGATGCAGGCGCGTGTGACGGCGCGGTTTTCTGATGGGACCACGCAGGAGGCGTTCCACGATTTGAACGTGCCTTTGCCACTGGCCCAGCGCGCGGAACGGTTGACGCAAAAGGCCCGCGCCGTGGTCGGGCGGGCCTTGGCGGATGATTTATGGGCCGCAGTGCAGTCAGGCGATATTGGCGACCTGACTGCTTTTCTTGGGCGTGACTAGCTGTTGAATTCGTAAGCGCGTTCACCATGGACAGTGATGTCGAGGCCCATGACTTCGGTTTCTTGATCAACGCGCATGGGCGTGATCGCCTTGCAGATAAAGATGAGGGTGACGGTCACGACCGCCGTGAACGCCCCCACGATTGCCAGTGATCCCAGTTGCGCAACCCATGACCCTGCGCCGAAGGCCGCGATCATGATCGTTCCGAAGATACCGCCGACGCCGTGCACTGCGAAAACGTCCAATGTGTCGTCGATTTTGATTTTGCTGCGGATCAGCGCCACGGCTTCTTGACACAAGATACCTGCGATGCCGCCGATCATCAGCGCCTCAACCGGGCTGACGAAGCCGGACGCGGGTGTGATTGACGCAAGACCGGCAATCGTGCCAGTGACAAGGCCGACGAGCGACGATTTGCCGAACTTCACACGTTCCCACAGCGCCCATGTCAGCGAGGCCGCTGCCGCCGAAAGATGCGTGACTGTGATTGCCATTGCGGCCCCGCCATCGGCTGCCAGTTGTGAGCCGCCGTTAAAGCCAAACCAGCCGACCCAAAGCATTGCCGCACCGATCATCACCATGCCGGGATTGTGCGGCGGTTTGGACGGGTCGCGCCGAGGACCAAGAAAAACGACAAGGATCAGCGCCGCGAGACCGGCGGTTTGGTGGACAACGATACCGCCGGCAAAGTCCTTGACGCCGGTATCGCCAAATATCCCGCCATCAGCCAGAAAACCGCCCCCCCAGACCCAATGCACGACAGGTGCATAGCAAAGCAGCATCCAAAGCGATGAAAAGAGCAGGACAAATCCAAAGCCAATTCGTTCCACATAAGCACCGACGATCAGGGCAGGGGTGATGATGGCGAAGGTCATCTGAAACGCAAAGAACAGGATTTCAGGCAAGGTGCCCGCCAGCGTGTCGGCGTCGATGCCGGACAGGAACATCTTGTCCAGACCACCCCAGAATGCGTTGCCGCTGCTGCCAAAGGCGATGGAGTAGCCAAAGGCGAACCACAAAATGCTCATCAGACAGGCAATGGCGTAGCAGTGCATAAACACGCTGAGCACATTGCGCGCGCGCACAAGCCCGCCGTAAAACAGCGCCAACCCCGGCAATGTCATGAATAAAACAAGCGCCGTGGCCACGATGATCCACGCGGTATCCGCTCCGTTCATAGTCCCCTCCTGATTTGGGTTTTTTCGTTGATGGGGTTAGGAGGGATTCGATGTGCTGAGAAAAGCGGCCAATGGGTCTGAGGCCGCCTATCTTTGTTGCAATTCGCATCATGCAGTAATCTAGGGCGTATTTCCGGCCAGTTGCCTAATCTCTGGGCGCCAGTGAATCTACGGCGGTCAGAAGCAAGTGGAGCGCATGATCTTTTGCGGCAAGGCGCACATGGGCGCGTCCGCGCGCGCCAAAGTCGATTGTTTCACAGTGAACGCCCTGACGTGTGGCGATGCCAAAACAAACGCGTCCCTCGGGCTTATGCGCGGAACCGCCGGGGCCCGCGATGCCGGTGACGGCAACGGCAATGTGGGCGTCGGAATTTCGCAGCGCACCTGTGGCCATTTCTGCCGCGACCTGTTCAGATACGGCGCCGTGTGCATCAAGCGTTGCAGCCTGAACACCCAACATCTGCATCTTGGCTGCATTGGTATAGGTGACGAAACCCCGGTCATAAATCGCCGAACTGCCGGAGATATCGGTGATCGCTGCCGCAACCATGCCACCTGTGCAGCTTTCTGCGGTGGCGATCATGACGCCGCGCACTTTGGCGGCCCGCAGGAGGGCGTCTGCGCCCATCACATCAGACCGTGGTAAAGGCCAGCCAGCACCAGAACGCCGATGGCGGCAAACACACCTGCGATGACATCATCCAGCATCACGCCCATCGCGCCGTTCATCCGGTCGGCCCAGCCAATGGGGCCAAGCTTGGTGATGTCAAAGAAGCGGAACAAGGCAAAGGCCGCGATCCAACCCGGCCAAAGCGCTGTCATTGCGACATCGTTATTGGCGGCCCCAAATGCCAGCGGCAAAAGCGCAATCCACTGGCCCGCGACTTCGTCGATGACGATTTCAGACGGGTCATGGTTGTCTTTGCCGTGGGTCTCTTTTTGTGTGGCCCAGAGGCCAAGCAGGAAAGAGGCGAAAACCCCCGCGACCAGTCCCCAGGGGCCCGCGACGATATAGATTGCCCATGCGACGGGCAATGCGGCGAGCGATCCCCATGTGCCGGGGGCGGGGCGCATATGCCCGACATAAAAGAAGGTCGCGATCAGATGGGTCATGGTTTCACCAGTGTTACTGTTGCAATGGATGCGATGCCTTCGCCGCGACCGGTAAAGCCCAGCCGTTCCGAGGTCGTGGCCTTGACGCTGATGCGGTCGGCACCGATCCCGATGATCTGCGCCATGGCCGCCTTCATTGCGGTTTGGTGCGGGCCAACCTTGGGGTATTCGCAGACCAGAGTGCAGTCTGCGTTGCTGATCCGGTAGCCGTGTTGGGCGGCCAGGGCAACGGCATGGTCAAGGAAGATGTGACTGGCAGCGCCTTTCCACTGGGGATCTGACGGTGGAAAGTGCTGGCCGATGTCGCCCATGCCCAGCGCGCCATAGATGGCATCTGTCACCGCATGCATGCCGACGTCTGCATCCGAATGGCCTTGCAGGCTGCGATCGTGGGGCACTTTGACGCCGCAAAGCCAAACATGATCGCCCGGCCCAAAGCGGTGCACATCGTAGCCGTTGCCGCATCTGACATCCATGCCCAGTCCCATCAGTTTGGCCGCGCGGGCGAAGTCACCCGGCGTGGTGATTTTGATGTTCTCTTCATCGCCCGTCACGATGGCGACGTCCAGCCCCGCAGCGCGTGCAACCGCGACATCATCGGCGGCTTCATTGGCATTGGCGCGGTGCGCGGCAAGGAGCGGGGCAAGGTGGAACCCTTGCGGTGTCTGCGCGCGGTACAAACCGTCGCGGTTCTGGACGCCGGTCACCATATCATCGGCGCCTTGCCACAGCGCATCGGTCACGGCGACAGCGGGGGCCGCACCGGCGTGCGTATCGAGCGCGGCCAGGACGCGGTCGATGATCGGCGCGCTGATCAGTGGGCGGGCCGCGTCATGGATCAAGACGCGCGCAACCGTGCCTTCGATTGCCGTCAGTCCGGCAAGAACGGATTCGCGGCGCGTCGCCCCGCCGATGACAATTTCGACTGTCGCCCCAAGGATGGGCGGGCGATCATCAGGATGGATGACAAGGACCAATCGGTCAATGCCGGGGTGGTCGGCAAAGGCTTGTATCGCGTGGGCGGCAACGGTTCGGTCGCCAAGCTGTTGCCATTGTTTGGGGACGTCGCCTCCGGCGCGGGTGCCGCGGCCAGCGGCGACGATGATGGCGGCTGTGATCATGGGATGCCCGTTGTTGCGTATCAGCAGGTGTAGGGCGGTGGGCGCGGCGGCGCAATTCGTCAGTTTAACGCGCAATATGCCTAATTAATGGGCATATGCTATTTTTTGAGAATTTATGCGGCCGGGTTTCGTTGTAGATTTTGCCAAACCGCCCTAGGTCTACTGCAACGCACACCCCTTAGGCGAATGATTATTCAGTTGGCAAAAATAGAATCGCTTTTCCTTGACGACCTCGCCTTGCGGCCGCCAGTCGCGCTGGCGCCATTGGCCGGCATTACTGATTTGCCCTTTCGCCAGTTGGTTGCGTCTTTTGGTGTGGGCTGGGTGGTCAGCGAGATGGTCGCAAGTCAGGAAATGGTGCAGGCCAAACCCGGCGTCCGCGAGCGGGCAGAGTTGGGGTTCGATCAGGCCGGTACGGCGGTGCAGATCGCAGGTCGCGAGGCCTACTGGATGGCCGAGGCGGCCCGTATGGTTGCGGCAAACGGTGCGGCGATGATCGACATCAACATGGGGTGCCCGGCCAAGAAGGTGACCAATGGGTATTCAGGGTCGGCGCTGTTGCGCACGCCTGACCATGCGCTGACATTGATCGAGGCGGTCGTGAGTGCCGTTGATATACCGGTGACGCTGAAGACCCGGCTGGGGTGGGACGATGATTGTCTGAACGCCGCAGATGTGGCGCGACGGGCACAAGACGCAGGGATCAAGCTGGTCACCATTCATGGGCGCACAAGGTGCCAGTTTTATAAAGGTTCTGCTGACTGGGCGGCGATCCGTGCCATCAAGGACGCGGTGACGATCCCTGTGATTGCCAATGGCGATATCGTGGATGCGGGCACCGCGCGGCAAGCGTTGGACCTGTCGGGTGCGGATGGCGTGATGATCGGGCGCGGCGCGCAGGGGCGGCCTTGGGTTTTGGCGCAGGTGGCCGCAGCGCTGCATGGCACGCAGGCGCCAAATGTGCCGCACGGCCCCGATTTGATTGATATGGTGTGCGGGCATTACGAGGCGATGTTGTCGTTTTACGGTGAAGAAATGGGGCGCAAAGTGTCGCGCAAGCATTTGGGGTGGTACATGGACGATGCAGCAACCGCGCCGGGATTGCGCAAGGCAATTCTGACCCATGCAAATCCGCGCGACGTGCTGCGTGATCTTGCCGATGCCTTGTGCGCGGAGGCTGCGGCATGATTATTGATACCGCCCTGTGGTCATCGCTGCCGGTCCCGGCATTACTGCTGGACTGTGATGATTTGATCGTGTCCAGCAACCCGGCCGCAGAGACGTTCTTGAATCTGTCGGCCAAGACGCTGACCGGCCAACGGCTTTGGGAAAAGGTGATGATCGACGCGCCGCTTGAGGCACCTTTTGCAAGGGCGCGCAAAAACCGTACTTCGTTGTTTGTGAATGATGTGGATGTGGGCAGTGGTGAGCGGCCACCGATGCTGTGCAATATCCAGTTCGCGCCGCTGCAGGGGGCAGAAGGGGCGATGATCGTGATGATCAGCCCCCGCGAGATTGCCAGCCGCATCAATCAGAACCATTCTTCGGGCAAGGCTGCGAAATCGGCCATTGGTATGGCGGAAATGCTGGCCCATGAGATCAAGAACCCGCTGGCCGGGATCACCGGGGCCGCGCAATTGTTGTCGATGGGGCTGAGCACGGAAGATCAGGAATGGACGGATTTGATCGTCGAAGAAAGCCGCCGGATCGTCAAGCTGTTGGAGCAGGTAGAGCAATTCGGCAATCTGCGCCCGCCTGTTCTGAAACCGGTCAATATCCATGATGTGCTGGATCGTGCGCGGCAGTCCGCGGCGGTCGGTTTTGGTGCACATATGCTGTTCATCGAGGAATATGACCCGTCGCTGCCGCAGACGATGGCGGATGGGGATCAGCTGTTACAGGTATTCCTGAACCTTCTCAAGAATGCGGCCGAGGCGAACAAGCACGGTGGTGCGATCCGGCTGCACACATTCTATGACGCATCGTTGCGGGTGCGGCGGTCGGACGGCACGCAGGCGCGTCTGCCTTTGCAGGTTGAGATTATCGACGACGGGCCGGGCCTGCCGCGTGATATCGCCGACGATATTTTTGAACCCTTTGTATCGGGTAAGGAGAACGGCACGGGGCTGGGCCTTGCGCTGGTGTCAAAGCTGATCGGCGATGTCGGTGGCTGGATATCCGTGGATAGCGTGCCGGGCCGCACGGTATTTCGCATATCGCTGCCACTGGCGCCCAAAGACATTCAGACAGGAGATAACTAATGGACGGGACCGTTCTTGTTGCAGATGACGACCGCACGATCCGGACGGTACTGACCCAGGCGCTGACGCGCGCAGGGTGCAAGGTGCATGCCACGTCTTCGCTGGTCACGCTGATGCGTTGGGTCGAAGAGGGGAAAGGCGATCTGGTGATATCAGATGTGATGATGCCCGATGGAAACGGGCTTGAGCAATTGCCATTGATTGCCGCTGCGCGCCCTGGACTGCCGGTGATTGTGATCTCGGCGCAGAATACGATCATGACAGCCATTCAAGCGGCAGAAGCAGAGGCGTATGATTATCTGCCCAAGCCGTTTGACCTGCCCGATCTGATGAAACGCGCCGCCCGCGCGCTTGAGGTGAAACGCCGCGCACCGACCACCCGCAGCCCGGATATCAGGGCAACAGAGCAGGGGGGCGACCTGCCGCTGGTGGGCCGCACGGCTGTCATGCAGGCGCTGTACAGGCTGGTTGCACGGGTGATGAACACGCAGCTGGCGGTTTTGATTACAGGCGAAAGCGGAACTGGCAAGTCACTGATCGCGCGGGCGGTACATGATTTTTCCGATCGGCGCAGCCTGCCGTTTATCGTGGTATCGGCGGGCGATCTTGCGGGGATGGACGGGCCTTCGACGGTGCTGAGCCGTGCCAAGGGTGGGTCGATTCTGTTCGATGAGGTCAGCGATTTGACGGATGACGCGCAGGCGCGGATCGTCAGGATGCTTGATAGTCTGGGCGACAACGCACCGCGGATCATGGCGACGTCGCAGTCGGACCTGATGGCGCGCATGGAGGAGGGGCGGTTTCGCGAGGATCTGTTCTATCGGCTGAGTGGGGTGACGGTCGATGTGCCGTCATTGCGCGAACGGGTCGACGACATTCCGCTTTTGGCAGAACATTTTCTGGTACGGGCCGAACGCGATGGTGCGCCGGTACGTCGGTTTGGCGATGCGGCGCTTGATTTGGTGCGTGCCTATAGCTGGCCGGGCAATGTACGCCAGTTGGAAAACGCGGTGCGCCGGTTGGTTTTCACGTCCGCAGAAGAGGAAATCACCCGGTCCGAGGTCGAAACCGTCTTGGGCAATCAGCCCGCGATTGAGCCGCTGCGGTCGGGCAGTGAGGGTGAAAAACTGTCGGCAAGCGTCGGCAAGCATTTGCGCCGCTACTTTGACTTGCACGGGGGTGTGCTGCCGCCGCCGGGGCTGTATAATCGGATACTTAAGGAAGTTGAGGGGCCATTGATCGAAATTGCGTTGGACGCAACAGGCGGAAATCAGGCGAAATGCGCCGATTTATTGGGTATTAATCGAAATACCCTGCGCAAGAAGATCACAGACCTTGATATCCGCGTGACACGCCGCCGCAAATTGATGTAAAACCGCAACAGAACCGTGACCGCATTGCGTCACTGCTTTGGCAGGATCATGGAAAATTAGCGGTATCGTGGGGGTGACCCCGCCCCAATGACAGGTCCTTGCGCGTGCGCCGTACCCTTATGGGATTGAATTTAACGCGGTTTAGTCGCTGGCAACGCCAGCGCCATGTGCAAAGCGCGCTGACCGTCGGTCTGATGGTCTTGGGGCCAGCGCTGGCCGTTTTGACATATGCAGTCGTGGGACTGCTGGGCCGGGGTGCATCATCGCCGGAACTGCGGCTCGTGCTGCTGGCGGACCTTGTTTATGTATTGATCGTGGCGGCTGTCGTGATGCGACAGGTGGCGCGGATGGTCGCGGCACGCCGGGCCAAATCTGCCGGGTCGCGGTTGCACCTGCGGCTGACGGGGGTATTTGCCCTGTCGGCGCTGATCCCGACGGTGCTGGTCGCGGTGTTTTCTGTGTTGCTGATCTCGGTCGCGCTGGATGGGTTGTTTTCAGAGCCGGTTGGCAATGTGTTGCGAACGTCGCTGACAACCGCCCAAGCCTATGAAGAAGAGCACCGCCAGGAGCTGACCCGCGATGGGCGTGCATTGGCCGGGTATTTGAACAATGAACGTCAGGCCAACCTTTTCATGGATGACGGAGAGGTCCGCCGGGCCTTGGGCGATGTGCAGGCCCAGATCGAACGCGGGCTTAGTGAAGCGTTTGTGCTTGATGGTCTGGGCAATATTGCGGCCCGCGGGGCGCGATCGTATGAATTTGCCTATGAACGCCCCGGCCCCGCCGTGTTTGCGCAGGCTGACGCCACGGGGTTGGTCATTGTCGAGGACCTAGAGAACAATGAATTCCGCGCGTTGATCCCGCTTTCCGCGTTTCGGGACCGATATCTTTATGTCACGCGTCAGGTCGATGGCAATGTGCTGTCTTTGCTTGACGATACGACGGAAACCGTCGTCCAATACGAAGAACTGGCGACGGCACAGGGCCAGTTGCTGTTCCAGTTTGGCCTCCTTTATCTGGGGTTTGCGGTGATCCTGATCCTTGTCGCGATTTGGCTGGGGCTATGGTTTGCCGAGCGTCTGGCGCGGCCCGTCGGACGCCTTGTGCTGGCGTCACAACGGGTGGGTTCGGGTGATCTTGATGTCAGGGTGATCGAGGATGACGGTGACGATGAGATTTCACAGCTGGGCCACTATTTTAACCAGATGACCAGCCAGTTGAAGGGGCAACGTGACGAGCTGTTGGAAACCAATCGACTGACAGAACGTCGGCGGCGGTTGTTTGACTCCGTGCTCAGCTCGGTGACGTCTGGGGTTGTCGGTCTGGACGAAGACGGGCGGGTGACGTTTGTAAACCCATCAGCCGGGCGGTTGTTATCGGTGGGCCATGATCAGGCCGATAATGCGCTGTCTGTGGCGATCCCCGAATTTGCCGCCTTGTTCGAGCGGGTGCGCAGCGCGGAAAGCGAGAGCGTGCAGGATCAGATCAATCTGGTCCGTAAGGGGCAGCAGGAAAGTCTGCTGGTGCGCATGTCGCCAAGACGCAATGCCGATGGCGCGCTTGAAGGATATGTGGTTGCCTTTGATGATGTGACTGATCTGGTGAGCGCGCAGCGGATGGCCGCCTGGGGGGATGTCGCGCGGCGTATTGCGCATGAGATCAAGAACCCGCTGACCCCGATCCAGCTGTCAGCAGAACGGATCAAGCGCAAGTTCAGCGGGCAGGTCGGTGCAGATTCCGACAAGCTGGAGCAGATGACAGATATTATTGTGCGTCAAACCAATGACCTGCGACGTATTGTTGATGAGTTTTCAAAATTCGCCCGGATGCCCGAGCCCCACCTGACAATGAGTGATCTGACCAAACTGGTCACCGACGCGGTTGCCTTGCAGATGGCGGGTTTGCCCGATGTGACCATTGCCGCATATCTGCCCAAAGAGGCGGTGCTGGCAGAGTTGGACGGGACGATGATCAGTCAGGCCTTGACCAACCTGATCAAAAACGCCGGTGAGGCCACCGAAACATATGCCGGACAACACAGAACAGAGGACTATCAGCCGCAGATCCGGGTGCAGATGACCCAAAGCGGGGGGCATGTCACGATCACGATACAAGACAACGGGATCGGACTGCCCGAAGACCGCGCGCGGCTGTTCGAACCCTATGTGACGACGCGAGACAAGGGCACCGGGCTTGGCCTGCCTATTGTCAAGAAAATTATCGAAGAACACGCCGGGACGCTGACGCTGACCGACGCAGAAATATTCGAAGGGCAGGACCATGCCGGTGCCTGTGCAATGATCCAACTTCCTGTGGCGCCAGCGCGCGCGCAGGCCACGAAAATACCAGCATGAGGGCGATGATGGGCGATATTCTAATCACCGATGACGAACGCGATATCCGAGAGCTGATTGCAGATATCCTGCAAGATGAAGGATTTACAACCCGTCTTGCCGGGACATCTGATGAATGTATGGCGCAGATCGCAAGTGTGCCGCCTGCATTGATGATCCTGGATATCTGGCTGAAAGACAGCAATATGGACGGGATTGATATTCTTAAATCGGTCAAGCGCGACCATCCGGACATCCCCATCGTGATCATCTCGGGCCATGGCAATATCGAGATCGCGGTCGCCGCGATTAAGCAGGGTGCCTATGATTTCATCGAAAAGCCTTTCAATATTGACCAGCTGTTGGTGGTGATCAGGCGGGCGATGGAAACATCACGCCTGCGCCGGGAGAATATTGAACTCAAACGTGGCGAAGTGGTCGCCACCGAGATGCTGGGTGATAGTGCCGCGTTCCGGACGCTGAAATCGCAGTTGGACAAGGTGACGAAGTCCAATGGCCGGGTTATGTTGACCGGACCAGCGGGCGCAGGCAAAGAAATCGCTGCGCGCTATATCCACGCCCATTCGAACAGGTCTTCGGGCCCGTTCATCACGGTGAATTCGGCGTCGATTGCGCCTGACCGCATGGAAGAGGTGTTGTTTGGTCGCGAGGACAGCGGGCGCGGGATCGAGCCGGGACTGCTGGAAGAGGCGAACGGCGGCGTGATCTACTTTGACGAAATCGCTGACATGCCGATCGGTACCCAGTCGAAAATCCTGCGTGTGCTGGTGGATCAGCGGTTTCAGCGGGTCGGGGGGACGGACAAGATACAGGTCGACCTGCGGGTGATTTCCAGCACGAACCGCGACCTGCCGATGGCTATTGAAGCCGGGACGTTCCGCGAAGAGCTATATAACCGTTTGAACGTCGTTCCAATTCCGGTGCCTTCGCTTGACGAACGGCGCGAGGATATTCCCGTTCTCGCAGAATATTTCATTGAGGTGTTCAACAAAGTCCAGGGCCTGCCACTGCGGGCATTGGCGGATGACGCCCGTGCACTATTGCAGACAATGCTGTGGCCGGGCAATGTGCGCCAGTTGAAGAACGTTGTCGAACGTGTTCTTATCCTTGGAGAAAGTACCGGTAAAATCTGCGCCAAAGAGCTGCCGGCTGCGGATGAGTCTGGCGGCGAAGAGGGGCGGATTTTGCTGGCCGGCGGGCTTGCGACCCTGCCGCTGCGTGAAGCCCGCGAGCTGTTTGAGCGTGAATATTTGCTGACGCAGATCAATCGCTTTGGCGGCAATATTAGCCGCACGGCGTCGTTTGTGGGAATGGAACGTTCGGCATTGCACCGGAAGCTGAAGTCGTTAGGTGTCGTGACGACAAATAAAGCGGGCGGTCGTGTCGCCTATGTTGAAGGCGAAGCATAATGAAAGTGATCATCTGTGGTGCCGGGCAGGTGGGCTGGCAGATTGCCCGCCACCTATCGGGCGAAAACAACGATGTCACTGTTGTGGACAACAACCCAGAACTGGTGCGGCGCGCGACCGATACGCTGGATGTGCAGGGGATTTCTGGTTTCGCCAGCCACCCCGATGTGCTTGAGCGGGCAGGCGCGCGTGACGCCGATATGATCATCGCAGCGACCCATTCCGACGAGGTGAACATGGTCACCTGTCAGGTCGCGCATTCGGTCTTTTCGATCCAGCGCAAGATCGCACGGCTGCGGGCCCAAAGTTACCTAGATGCGATTTATTCAGATCTTTATCGGCGCGAACACCTGCCCATTGACGTTGTGATCTCACCTGAAAAAGAGGTGGCCGAAGCCGCGTTGCAGCGGCTTGCAGCACCGGCGGCGTTCGACACGGAAAGCTTTCTGGAAGGCAGCGCGCAGCTTTTGGGGATCACGATTGACGACGACTGCCCGGTGATCAACACACCGTTGCGGCAGTTGACGGACCTCTTTTCGACATTACGCGCGATCGTTGTCGGCATCCGCCGTGATGGCGCGCTTTTTGTTCCCTCGGCGGGTGACCAGATATTCCCCGGTGACGATTGTTATATTTTTACCCATACCGAGGATATGACCCGCACGTTGGAGATTTTCGGAAAAACCCAGTCGAAACAAGAGCGGATTGTGATTATCGGTGGCGGAAACGTCGGGTTGGGCGTGGCCAAGGCGCTCGAAGCGCGCACCGACCGTGTCCGGGTCAAGATGATTGAAAAGCAGCGGGACTGTGCGGAACGCGCCGCAGATGCCCTTGACCGGACAATCGTATTGCATGGTGACGGGCTTGACAGTGCATTGTTGGAAGAAGCGAATATTTCCACGGCAGATGCTGTTCTGGTGGTGACCGATGATGACAAGACGAACCTGCTCGCATCGGTTCGGGCCAAAGAAATGGGCTGCAAGATGGCGATTTGCCTGATCAATGATCCAACTTTGGTGCCACTGATGGGGCCGCTGGATATTGACGCATATATCAATCCACGCGCCACTACGGTCAGTTCAATTCTGCGCCATATCCGGCATGGTCGCGTGCGCGGCGTTTATTCGATCGGTGATGCCGAGGCGGAATTGATCGAAGCGCAAGTGCTGGGCACATCGCCCATCGCAGGGCAAAAGATTAAAGAGATCGCGTTTCCGGAAGGAACGCTGATCGGGGGGATCATGAAGCAGGGCAAAGTTGTCAAGCCCACTGCCGAGACCCGGATTGACGAGGGGGATGTGATTGCAATTTTTGCAATGGCCGACGATGTGCCCGAAGTTGAACGGCTCTTGCAGGTCACGATAGACTTTTTCTGATGGGTTGGATCACGCGCCTGCCTTTTTTCGTGGTCCTGATGGGACTTGGCGCGATTGCGATGATCGTGCCCGCAATCCACGGCGCCATCATGGAAGACTTCAACACAATGCGCGTGTTCTTCTATGGGTTTATCCTGTTTTCAATCCTGACGCTGATTGTTGGTTTGACGACGGCCGGATATGCACCGCAAAACGTCGCGCGCAGTCAATTAATCGGTTTGCTGTCCGCCTTTACGCTATTGCCGATGATATTCGCGGTGCCATTCTATGAGGCCGTCGGCAATACGACCTATCTTGATGCGTGGTTTGAGATGGTATCGAGTTTCACCACCACGGGGGCCTCTGTCTATGAGAACGCCGGTCGGCTGACCCCCTCACTGCACTTGTGGCGGGCGCTCGTGGGTTGGCTGGGCGGCTTGTTGGTCTGGGTGACGGCGGTGTCGATTTTTGCGCCCATGAACCTTGGTGGTTTTGAGGTGCGCGCGACGACCAATATCGGCAAAGGGTCCAGTACATCGTTCACGCAAATCGCACGCATTGCTGATCCGTCTGAACGGATGGTGCGCTACACGCTGTCGCTGACGCCCATCTATGTTGGGTTGACGTTTTTGCTTTGGGTCGGCTTGGTCATCATGGGCGAGTTTCCGTACATCGCGCTGTGCCATGCGATGTCGACGCTTTCGACGTCGGGGATCTCGCCGATTGGGGGTCTTTACTACGCAGCATCGCGGTTCTGGGGCGAACTGTTGGTCTTTGTCTTTTTCGCATTTGCGCTTTCACGACTGACGTTCAGCCGTGGTTTGATTGGCGAGGCCGGGCAGGGACTGCGCCGCGACCCGGAGTTTTTGACAGCGATCTTCCTGATCGGGTCTGTGACGGCCCTTTTGTTCATCAGGCACTTTGTCGGTGCCGCTGATAGTCCATCGGGAACAAACCTAGGTGCCAGTTGGCAGGCGCTTTGGGGGGCCTTGTTTACGGTCACGTCGTTTCTGACGACCACAGGTTTTGAATCGCACTACTGGGGCGGGGCCGCGAACTGGTCCGGACTTGAGACACCGGGCCTGTTTCTGATCGGTCTGGCCCTGATTGGTGGCGGTGTGGCGACCACGGCAGGCGGTGTGAAACTGCTGCGTATCTACGCGCTTTTCCGGCACGGCCAGCGCGAGCAGGAACGGTTGGTGCATCCTTCATCCGTTGGTGGTGGTGGCCGTGAGGCGCGACGGATTCGCAAGCAGGGTGCCTATATTTCCTGGATATTCTTTATGCTGTTTGCGATCAGCATTGCTGTTGTCATGCTGCTGCTGTCGCTGACGGGTGTTCAGTTTGAGACATCAATGGTGCTGGCTGTTTCGGCGCTGTCGACCACGGGGCCACTGGCCGCTGTCGCGGCTGAGACGCCGATTTCGTATTCCGGCATCCCTGATGCAGCAAAGATTGTCCTTGCCGCAGCGATGGTGCTTGGACGTCTTGAAACGCTGGCAATCATCGCGCTGTTTAATCCCGAAATCTGGCGTCGGTAGTGCCCTGAAAGAACGCAGTTATTTTGGGCTGGAAAGTCCTGAAAGGGCGCGACATACTACAAGATGAACACGGGGGGCCGATACGCGGCCGCAAGAACAAAAAAAGGGGTCCGTTATGGCTGCCGATAAGGCAAATCTTCAAGATGCTTTTCTGAACCATGTCCGCAAGACGAAGGTGCCTGTGACGATCTTTCTGGTTAATGGTGTGAAATTGCAGGGTGTTATCACGTGGTTTGACAGCTTTTGTGTGCTTTTGCGCCGCGATGGTCAGTCCCAGCTTGTGTATAAGAGTGCGATTTCGACAATCATGCCGGCTCAGCCCATAAGCCTGTATGAAGGCGAAGAATAATCGCCATGGAACACGATAGGCCCAGAACACGGGCCTGGGTGCTGCACCCCGAGCTCAAGTCCGACCAAAGCCGCAGAGCATCCGAGCCTGCGCTGGAAGAAGCTGTGGCGCTTGCCGCCGCGCTGCCCAACCTAGAGGTTGTGGGGGCCACGGTCGTGCGATTGCCGCGCATGCGTGCCGGCATGTTATTTGGCAAAGGCAAGATAGAAGAGCTGCGCCTGGCGATGTCGCAAGCCGAGGTGGAACTGGTGCTGATCGACGGCCCGGTCAGCCCGGTGCAGCAGCGGAACCTTGAAAAAGCCTGGAGCGTCAAGGTGCTGGATCGTACAGGGTTGATCCTGGAAATCTTCAGTGATCGGGCGCGGACGTCTGAAGGTGTGTTGCAAGTCGAAATGGCGGCGCTGTCTTATCAGCGGACGCGTCTGGTGCGTGCCTGGACCCACCTTGAACGCCAACGCGGTGGATTGGGGTTTGTGGGTGGCCCCGGCGAGACACAGATCGAAGCGGACCGCCGTGCAATTGATGACCAACTGGGCAGTTTGCGCCGGCAATTGGCCAAGGTTGTCAAAACGCGGGCTTTGCATCGCGCGGGACGTGCCAAGGTGCCGTTCCCGATCGTCGCGCTTGTTGGCTATACCAATGCCGGGAAATCCACTTTGTTCAACCGGCTGACCGGGGCAGATGTTTTTGTCAAGGACATGCTGTTTGCGACGCTCGACCCAACGATGCGCAAGATCGTGTTACCTGCCGGAGATGAGGTGATCATGTCCGACACGGTGGGTTTCATCAGCGATTTGCCGACAGAACTAGTCGCTGCATTCCGCGCCACGTTGGAAGAGGTCTTGGATGCCGATCTGATCGTGCATGTCCGCGACATCAGTCACGCGCAAAGTGATGAGCAGGCACAGGATGTCACTGCGATTTTGCGCAGTCTTGGTGTACCGGAAGACGCCCCAATGCTGGAGGTTTGGAACAAGATTGACCTGTTGGACGATGAAGACCGGGCGTCTGTTGTTGTCACGGCTGAGCGTAAAGATACGATCTTTGCGACCTCTGCAGTGACAGGTGAAGGCATTGATGCGCTCCTTGATGCGATATCAGAAAAGTTGCGGGACCCGCGTACCGCAGAGGTGCTGACCATCGGTTTTGGTGAGGGGCGCAAGCGGGCTTGGCTGTTTGACGCGGGTATTGTCACTGACGAACTGCCGACCGATGATGGGTATGTCATCAAAGTGCTTTGGACGGCGCTGCAAAAGGAACGTTTTGCGCGGTTGTAGGTGCGATCAGGCCGCGCATTCCTGCATGGCCGGGGTCCAAAATACCAACCGACCCCGACCGGTGTTCTTGGCGACGTAAAGTGCACTATCCGCGCGCTTAAATGCGTTTTCGTTCGTCTCGTCCTTGCGCCGCAGTGAGGCGCCCAAAGATAACGTCAGTTTCACCGGAATTGGATGGTCTTCGATGGGAACGATAATTGGTCTGGTGAGCCGTTTGGCCAAGGCGCTAACCTGCCGTTCCGTGGCATTGGGCAGGAACGAAGCGAATTCTTCACCGCCGATCCGACCGATGATGTCAGTGTCGCGTGTAATGTTGCGCAACTGGTCCGCGATGGCCTGCAGGCAGGCATCACCTGCGGCGTGCCCGTATGTATCGTTGATCAGCTTGAAATGATCAGCGTCGATGACAAGCAGGTAGCCGCTTGCCGCTTCGGTACTTCTTTCAAGAAAGGCACGGCGGTTCGGTAGTTCCGTCAGGAAATCGGTCATGGCCAGCGTGGCCAGTTTTAGCTGCAGACGATCCAGATACGTAAAAAGCACGAAAGCGACCCCAACAAACGGTGCCGCCACAAGGTTGGACAACAAAAACCGCTGGCCAAACGGCAGCATATGCTCAGGCCCAACGATAATAGCTTCAAACAAAAATGTCAGGAGATGGATAGCCACCATGATTGCGCCCGGTTTCAGCACATAATCGCAGGTCCGCCTGATCGCGAACCAAGGAATGGCTTTGGGGATGAGCAATGACTGACGCATGGTCAGACATGAATAGCGGCAAAAACCTTACGTAATCGTTAACGGAGACGAACAATCAGTTGGCTGGCCGTAGCCATGTCACACCAACGGCTGCGGCACGTGCCAGTTCAGGATCAAGCGACATCGGGATATATTCACCGCGACGCCACAGTTCGCCAAGATTGTCGTAGTAGCGCGACAGCGGATGGCCCGACTGACCGGTTGCCGTCACAAAAACAGAACTGCCAGGGTCGGCGAAATCATAGACGCCGCGATATCCGGCGGCGTGCACGTTCTGAAACGGAGCAGGGCCGGTGCCCGATGTCCGGCCGCGTTGCAATGTGTGATCGCCACCACTGGTGGATTGCCGGATATTCACGAACCAGTTCAACAGCGGCGTGTCACCCAGAACCGGGTGGTCATGGGTGGCCTGATGGGCGTCGCCCCAGCGCACTGCCTCTATCGCGGCGCCGTGGTGTTCCATGATCCAGATCAGCGCATCGTCCAGCGACTGCCGGGCGATGTCTGTGCAGGTCTCGACCGGGGCCGACTGGATGACATCGCACCATACGTCGGCATCGTCGATGTCACGCAGGACCCGCTCGATGAACACAGGGTCGGCATGGGTGAATTCGGGCGCAAGCGGCCCAAGTTCATCGCGGATGAGCCGTTTGTGAAATTCGCGGAGCCACGCCGCGTAGATCAGGGGCTCTGGCAAATGTTCGTTCATCTCGCCGTTCCAGGCTGATAACAGATCAAGCGCGATCTGGCGCCGTCGTTCGGGCGTTCCGTCGGGTGCTGCGTCGCCGGTGTACCACAGGTTGGCCCCCATCAATGTCAGCAGGCTCCGCGCGGTAAAGCTGACGGTATCAAGCTGCGCCTCGATGAAGCTGTCGCGCGTATGTACTTCGCGTGCCTGCATCAGCCGACGCCAACGATTGACCCGCTGCGTGTCGCCCCAGCGGTACGAGACATGCAATGGAAAGGGCCGGTCGACCGTTTTGTTGTTGGTATTGCCGATAATGCCGCCTTCGGGGTCCCTGAATTCTGGATTGGCGCTATAGGGAAACCGGCCCTGCCAGCGGTTTTCAGGTAAATACCCGTATGATGGGAACCGCCCCTGACTTTGATGCTGGGCGTCGCGTGCGGGCAGGGCGCCGATGGTTTTCATGGCAATCCGGTTGCGATCCGCAAGGGTCAAATTCTGCGCTGGCGCAATATAGGTTTCGCCCGCAGCAATCGCAGAGTCGACAGTACGCGCGCGCATAATCGCCATGGCCGATGACATGCTGGGGTCGCGGTCTGACAGTGCGCTCCAGGCGATAGCGGTGACGTGGCCCTGTGGCGTGATCGTGCCAAGGTCAAACTGGCTGGCGGGCATCACAGGCCCATTGGCGGTCCACCGCAAGCGGAGCGTCACGGCGGGCGCGCCTTTGACGGTGATGATGCTGTCACGACTGCGAAATGGAACCCAACCATCGGGGCTGCGGTATTCGTTTGGGTTGGTTGGATTGACTTCCTCGATCAAAACATCCTGATCGTCAACGTAAGCAGATGTCAGACCCCAACCAAGATCGGCGCTGCGGCCCGACAAAACCACCGGCATGCCGGGAATGGTCCCGCCGATAACGCCGCCCGACGACAGCTCTAGCCGGGCAAGATACCAGATTGTCGGCGCCGTCAGACCCAAATGCGGATCATTCGCCAAAAGCGTGGCACCGCGCGCGGATCGCTGGGCATTGGCAGCCCATGCATTGGATGCCCCAGCGAGTTCAATAGGCTTGATCGGCGAGAGCGGATCAAATGGCATACGGGTGTTTTCGGCATAGATCGGTACGTCATGTATCAGGCTGGCGTAGGCAGGCAGTGCCGCAACCCCGGTGGTCGGATCATCAGGCATGATGTCTTTCAGCCTGTCATTCCCGATCAGCAGCGATGTCCGCGCGCGCAAGACTTCATTTTCCAGATGCGACGTCAATTGCAAGGCCATCAGTTTCAGAATCGCAAGGGAATCGGCGGGTTGCCAAGGCGCAATGGGATGGTTGAATAGCCACATTTCCGGCGCACCGCGACCGCGCGCGCCGTTGTTCACCTCGGCGAGCCAGGCATTTACGCCGCCGGAATAGGCTGTCAGCGCCGCTTTGGTCTGGTCATCCTGTGCCGCGACCGACGACACGGCGAGCGTGTACAAGTCAAAGCGGCGCAGGACTTCGTCAATACCGACCGTGCGCGTCCCAAACAGTTCCGACAGACGGCCCTGTGCGGTGCGCCGCAGCATTGTCATCTGCCAAAGGCGGTCCTGTGCATGGGCATAGCCAAGCGCGAAATAGACATCATCATCAGTGGCACCAAAGATATGTGGCACATTTGCATTGTCGCGCACAATCTCGACCGGGGCACCAATGCCAGCGACGGTGCTTTGGGCGTTGTAATCGGGCAAGGATCGCGCGGCGAAATAATAGCCCAGCACAAACACCGCAACGGACAGAACGATCAAAGTCGTTGCCAGCCGCACCAGCCAGCGAAAGATCAGTGCCATATTGTTCCCCATGTTTCCCGTCCGCCCCTTGTAGCAAGGCGGACGGTAAGAACAAGCTAGCGTTCGGGGATCAACCCGCGTGGGCTAAATCGCAGTACCAGCAACAACACCACGCCCATCGTGAGGAGCCGCATGTGTGCCGCCGACTCGATCATACCGAGTTTGAGCGCACTGCCGTCTTCCAAGCCACTGCTGAGCAGGTTCATCAGACCAAGCCCGATCGGTTCCACCTCAACCCAGAGCCACCAGACCAGAAAACCGCCCAGCACCGCACCGAAGTTGTTGCCAGAGCCGCCGACGATAACCATCACCCAGATCAGGAAGGTAAAGCGCAGTGGCTGATAGGTGCCCGGCGTCAATTGACCGTCCAGCGTCGTCATCATCGCACCCGCAATGCCACAGATCGCAGAGCCAAGAATGAAAATTTGCAGGTGGCGTGCGGTCACATCTTTGCCCATCGCCTCGGCCGCGACCTCGTTGTCGCGGATCGCGCGCATCATCCGGCCCCACGGGCTGTTGAGGGCCTTTTGTGCCAGCCAAAGCAGTATGAGCAAGACAATGGTAAACAAGACCGCATAGCCAAGCTTTGTATAGAGTGTTGAGGCCGTTACCGGATCAAGCCCCAGACCTGCGGCGCGTTCAACAAACGAAGGGTCTTGCTGGAGTGTGACCTCGTAGGGGACGGGCCGTGGCAGGCCGATCACGTTCTTCACGCCGCGCGCGAGCCAGTCTTCGTTCTTCATCACGGCGATGATGATTTCGGCAATCCCCAAGGTGGCAATCGCCAAATAGTCAGAACGCAGACCCAGTGCGGTTTTGCCAATGATCCAGGCAGCCCCAGCCGCAAACAGGCCGCCAACGGGCCAAGAGAGCAGGATGAACAGATCGGGTTGCGGCAAATCACTTGGCGCACGCATCTGCGCCCCGAAGTTAAGCCCGCCCAGATAGCCGGTTGATGCAGGATTAACCGCTTCGATCGCGTTCACACCGCCGTCAAATACAGCTCGAAAGATGAAAAAACCAACGATCAGGATAGCAATGGTGACCAAGGTGCGCCTGCGCCCCTTGAGACGTTTTTGCGCAAATACCGCTGCAATCACAGTGCCCGCGCCCATCATCAAGCCAAGGATCACCCGCAGGCCGCCTGCGGACCATGCCTCGCCTACCGGCGGCATCGCCACGACAACCGTGGCAAGCCCGCCAAGAGCCACGAACCCCATGATCCCGATGTTGAACAGGCCGGCAAAGCCCCACTGCAAGTTTACGCCCAACGCCATGATGGCCGAAATCAGGCCCATGTTCACGATCAAGAGCGCAGAGTTCCAGCCTTGGACCATACCGGTGCCAATGATCAGCAGACCGACAAAGCCGAAAAGAAGGGAATTTTTCAGTGCGGGGTTCATACGGATTGTCCCTTGAAAAGGCCGGTCGGTTTGAACAACAATACGACAATCAAGATCGCAAAGCTGACGGCAAATTTATAGTCGGTGGACAGCAACTGAACGAGCGCGTCCGGCTCAAGGTTGCTTGGCATCAGATAAACCAGCACTTTTTTCCATGCGTAGGTAATCGTTACCTCGCTGAAGGCGATTACGAAGCCGCCTGCGATGGCACCCAACGGACTGCCAAGGCCACCAACGATGGCCGACGCGAAGATAGGCAGCAGAAGTTGGAAATAGGTGAAGGCCTTGAAAGACTTATCAAGCCCGTAGAGCACTCCGGCGGTCGTGGCGAGTGCTGCGACGAGGATCCAGGTGACCTTGACCACCTTGTCGGGGTTGATACCTGACAGCAGCGCCAAATCTTCATTGTCCGAAAAAGCCCGCATGGATTTACCGGTGCGGGTCTTGTTCAAAAACCAAAACAGAAGCGCGACGACCACAACAGCCACCACCACTGTGATCGCCTGTGTGGTCTTGATCGCAAGACCTTCGTCGAGGCCGGTCATCGTCTTAAAGTCCCGGGCAGTTATTATAAAACGCTCGCCATCCGCAAAACGGATGTCCTGGACCCCGATGGCAAACCGGACAACGCCATTCATCACGAACATCACACCCATCGACACGATCACCAGAATAACCGGCGATGCCTTTTGGTCGCGGTAAAACTGGTAGACCAGCCAATCAATGAACAAGACCAGCAGGCAGGTTGCCGCGATCCCAAAGGGCAGGGCGAGAAGGGCCGTCGGCAAGGGGCCAAATGTAATGCCAAGCGCCAGAAGCAGGCCCGTGAATTTGATCGTCATGGCGGTGCCAAAGGCCATTGTGTCGCCATGTGCAAAGTTCGAAAATCGCAAAATTCCGTAGATCAGGGTCACGCCCAATGCGCCGATGGCAAGCTGGGCACCGTAGGCAAGGCCCGGCACGATGACGAAGTTGGCAAGAGCCACAAGGGCGTTTAAGAAATCCATGTGCAGGTCCCCAGTGGCGTTGGCGTTGTCATATTCGCACTGTTAATTTTTTTCATCATCCGCCCAAGAAACTCCGCCGGACTTCGGGGTTTGCCAATAGCTCTTTGCCAGTGCCGGTGTGGGCGTTGCGCCCTTGGACCAGAACATAGGCTTTATCCGCAATTTCAAGCGCTTGGCGGGCGTTTTGTTCCACCATCAGAATCGGGATGCCGGTGCGGGCAACCTCGATGATCCGGTCAAAGAGTTCGTCCATCACAATGGGGCTGACGCCCGCAGTAGGTTCGTCCAGCATCAGCACCTTTGGTTTGGTCATCAGCGCGCGACCGACAGCCACCTGTTGCCGCTGGCCGCCCGAAAGCTCTCCGGCGGGCTGATTGCGTTTTTCCTTCAGGATAGGAAACAGGTCATAGACCTGTGTCATCGTATCGCGAAAATCGTCGCGGCGGATAAAGGCGCCCATCTCAAGGTTCTCTTCCACCGTCATCGAGGTGAAGATATTCGCGGTTTGCGGGACAAAGCCCATACCCTTTACAACCCGCTGTTGCGGCGTGAGTTTGGTGATATCCTCACCGTCCAGCCGCACAGCGCCACTGTTGACGTTCAGCATTCCGAAGATAGCCTTCATCGCAGTGGATTTACCCGCGCCGTTGGGGCCAACGATCACGGCAATTTCACCTTTTTCGGCTGCAATCGTGCAACCATGAAGAATATCGGGGCCTTTGCCATAGCCGCCGGTCATGGCCTCGCCGATCAAAAATGGATCACTCACGGGTTAAAGTACTCCGACATGAAGGGCAGATAGGTCGTCAACGTGTCGCGCATCAGCGCTTGTTCTGACGAATCTGCGTAATTTTGGTAGATAAACCAAAGCGTTAAAACAGCGCCCAGGATCATCCCCAGCAGGATGGTAAGGATAAATCGGGTCATGCGCCCACCTTGTCTTTGTTTTTCAGGCCAGTGCCAAGATACGCCTCGATGACGTGCTCATTGGCTTTGATCTCGTCCAGCGTCCCTTCGGCCAGCACATGACCTTCGGCCATGCAAATGACGGGGTCGCAGAGCCGGCCAATGAAATCCATATCGTGTTCAATGACGACAAACGTGTAGTTGCGTTCCTTGTTCAGCCTGATGATCGCGTCACCGATGGTATTGAGCAGAGTGCGGTTCACGCCCGCGCCGACCTCATCCAGAAATACGATGCGCGCGTCGACCATCATGGTGCGGCCCAGTTCGAGCAGCTTTTTCTGACCACCGGACAGGTTGCCCGCTTTTTCATCCTTGAGGTGTTCGATCGTCAGGAATTCGATCACCTCATCGGCTTTGGCCTGCAGCGCGCGTTCTTCCTCAGCGATGCGTTTACGGCCGAACCATGTGTTCCACAGCGTTTCGCCGGACTGGTTGCCGGGGACCATCATCAGATTTTCACGCACGGTCATCGACGAAAATTCGTGCGCAATCTGAAAGGTGCGCAACAGACCCTTATGGAACAGCGCGTGCGGCGGCAGGCCGGTGATGTCTTCGCCCAACATGGTCACACGACCTGATGTTGGCTTAAGAACGCCAGCTATCACATTGAACAGGGTGGTTTTTCCGGCACCATTGGGGCCAATCAAACCGGTGATTGTACCTTCCTCTATCCGTAGAGATGCGCCATCTACAGCGCGAAAACCACCAAAGGTTTTCACCAGATTTTCAACAACGATCATGTCCGTCCCCCTGGGGTACGCAGTTTTTTATGCGTTTATTTTGGGAAACGGCGCAGTCGCCTGCGCCGTTTCAACGTCAAGTGGGCCGATTAACGGAAACCGATTGTCGAATAAACACCATCGGCAAATTCGATTTCCTGATAGTTACCAGCCGATTCACCGGGGCCAATCAATTCAACAGCAGATGCGCCGACATAGTCGATGTCGGTGCCCGCCGCGAGAAGCTCGAGACCTTTCTGCAGCTCACCTGGGAAAATCTCCACGCCGGGGGCGTTGGCCACGTCAAAAACGTGATCTTTGAAGTCGGCCGAGGCAGACGAACCCGCAGCCTGCATGGCCAGCATGATCAGGGCCGCTGCGTCGTATGATTCAGGTGAAAACGCGCCTGTTCCGTCAAAACCGGCTTCGGCAGCCAATTCAACGAACTTTGCCGCACCGGGGCTGTCTGTGCCGGGGTATGCACCAAACGATCCGTTCATCTCTGCGCCGAAGTTTTCATTCAGTTTCGCGCCAACCATGCCGTCAGGCACGTAGAACGTATCAAATGCGCCAGTGTCGAGCGCGGAACGGATCACGCCGGACCCACCTTGGTCGACGTAGCCTGCAACGACAAGAACTTCGCCGCCAGCAGATGCCAGTGCGCCGACTTCCGCAGAGTAGTCGGCCTTGCCGTCTTCATGGGCTGCCGAAATTGTGACCGTACCACCAGCCGCTTCAAACGCAGCCTGAAACGCATCGGCAAGACCTTTGCCGTAGTCGTTGTTGGTATATGTCAGTGCGACTTCATTGTAACCGCGGTCCTGCAGGATGTTGGTGATGATCACACCCTGACGCGCGTCAGATGGCGCTGTCCGGAAGAACAGGCCATCATCGTCAGCGCTTGACAGGCCCGGTGATGTCGCGGACGGAGAGATCATGACGACGCCGTTCGGACGGGCGACGTTCTGCAAAATGGCGCCGGTCACGCCGGAACAATCTGCGCCCATAATCGCATTCACGCCGTCGGAAGTGACCAGACGCTCGGCTGCGGATGTGGCCGCACCTGCGTCGATGCATGTGCTATCACCGCGCACGGATGTGACGGTCGCACCGCCCAGCAGCGCGCCGGATGCCGTCACTTCTGCCATCGCCATCTCGGCGCCAGCGCCCATGGCTGGTGTAATGGATTCCAAGGGGCCGGTGAAACCCAGGACTACACCAATTTTTACGTCTTCCGCATGACCTGCCGCGTGTGCCGCGCCAGTCATCATCGCCATGGCGGTTGTCGCCAAAAGTAGTTTTTTCATTTTTAGTCTCCGCTGATGGATATTTTTTATCCTAGCGAAGACATTAACAGGGCGTACCGGGATGTGAAGCCACAACGCTTGGGCATTTCGCCTTAAACTGCGGTAATCTGCGGTCTATTTGGCTGCAAAATGCGAAAAATGGGGCCGACGGCGCGCAGTTGTCAGGTTGGCCCGGCCTGTTGGGTCAGCCTTCAGCGTTCCGCATCATGTGACGATGCGTTCTTGACAGCTAGACGGACAGCCGTGAGGCTTGCGTTCCGCGTTCCCGGTAGGGTGTGGTGCTGTAGTGTGACCGATAGCATTTCGAGAAGTGCGACGGCGATGCAAAGCCACAAGCCAGCGCGACGTTAATCACGGTCATATCTGTCTGCATGAGCAAGTTGCGCGCCTTTTGCAGGCGGAGTTCCATGTAATAGCGTTTGGGGCTGCGCGATAAATAGCGTCGGAACAACCGCTCTAACTGGCGTGTGGACATGCCGACATCATGGGCCAGAGTGGCAGGGCTGATCGGTTCTTCGATGTTGGTTTCCATCATCTGGATCACTCGCGACAGTTTGGGATGGCGCACGCCGATGCGGGTCGGGATCGACAGGCGCTGGGTATCCTGATCTGTGCGGATGGCAGAATAAATGAGTGTATCAGCGACGGCATTGGCAAGATCCTCGCCATGGTCGTCGGCGATGATCTTGAGCATCAGGTCGATTGACGCGGTGCCACCGGCGGTCGTGATCCGGTTTCCGTCAACGACGAATACGGACTTCGTCAGAATGACATCTTCGAATTCCTCAGCAAAGCTGTCTTGATTTTCCCAATGAATCGTCGCTTTCTTGCCGTCAAGCAGGCCAGCCTTGGCCATGGTATAGCCCGCCGTGCAAAGCCCTCCAACAATCACACCGCGCCGCGCCTCGCGGCGCAGCCAGTTCAACGTCTTCTTGGTCGTGGCTTTCTGCACGTCAATTCCGCCACACAGCATGACGGTATCGTTGCGGTCCAATTCGCACAGGTCATCCTCAAGCCGAAAAGCACAGCCGTTTGAACAAACGGCATCGCCGCCGCCTTCGCCGATGATTTTCCAGCTATACAATGTCTTACCTGCGGTTCGGTTTGCAATGCGCAGGCTTTCCACAGCGCTGGCGAAACACAGCATCGTGAAATTTTGCATCAGCACGAACACAAAGCGGCGTGGCTTGCCAGCGTGATCGACTTCCACAATTTGTGGTTCTATAGACATTTGGCGGGACCTAACGGACGGATTGTCGCGGGACCTCAACAGGTTTAGACCCTGCGTTCAAGCGGAAAGTCCAAAGGTTTTCGTTTATTGCATGGTCGCAAGCTGTCAAAACGGACCAGAGTGCATGATGTGCAACTTTGCCATTGGCCCGGGGCGGTCTCCGCGTTATATCGGGCACCTGATACCGCTAACCAAACTGAAAACGGAGCGAGACAATGACTGACTGGCAAAAATCTGACTGGCGCGCAAAGCCGCGGGTGCAGATGCCTGACTATACCGATGCAGCCGCGCTGAGCGCTGTTGAAGACCGTCTTGCCAGTTATCCGCCGTTGGTTTTTGCTGGCGAGGCACGCAAGCTCAAGGCGCAATTGGGTGCCGTCAGCCGCGGCGAAGCGTTTTTGCTGCAAGGTGGCGATTGCGCCGAAAGCTTTGCGGAATTTGCTGCAAACGGCATCCGCGACACCTTTAAGGTGATGTTGCAGATGGCGATGGTGCTGACGTATGGTGCCAAGGTGCCTGTGGTCAAAGTGGGCCGGATGGCCGGGCAAATGGCCAAGCCGCGATCCGCCCCGACCGAGACGGTGAACGGGATCGAGCTGCCCAGCTATCGCGGTGATATCATCAACGGCTTTAATTTTACCGAAGCCGCGCGCAACCCTGATCCGGAACGGATGTTGCAGGCGTATTTGCAGGCGGCTGCAACGCTGAACCTGCTGCGCGCGTTTTCGACGGGCGGCTTTGCCGACGTGCACAAGGTGCATGGCTGGACGCTTGGCTTTACCGGTGCGCCCGAAGCCGAAAAATATCGTGAAATGTCGGAACGCATCAGCGACACGCTGTCCTTCATGGAAGCGATCGGCATCCGCCAAGAGGCGGCCCATGCGCTGGAAACGGTTGATTTCTACACCAGCCACGAAGCGCTGTTGCTGGAGTATGAAGAGGCGCTTTGCCGTTTGGATTCGACCAGTGGCAAATGGCTGGCTGGGTCTGGCCACATGATCTGGATCGGTGACCGCACCCGTCAGCCAGACGGTGCCCATGTTGAATTCTGCAAGGGCGTGCAGAACCCGATCGGTCTGAAATGTGGTCCGACAATGACATCCGGGCATCTGAAATCGTTGATGGCGTCGCTGAACCCCGACAACGAAGCCGGGCGGCTGACGCTGATTGCCCGTTTCGGGGCGGGGTCGGTGGGCGAACACCTGCCGCGTTTGATCCGCGCGGTCGAGGAAGAAGGCGCCAAGGTTGTGTGGACCTGTGACGCCATGCACGGCAACACCATCAAATCGACGACCGGATACAAGACACGGCCGTTTGAATCGGTGTTGCGCGAAGTCCGTGAATTCTTTGCCGTACACAATGCCGAAGGCACAATCCCCGGCGGTGTTCACTTCGAAATGACAGGCAAGGACGTGACCGAATGCACCGGTGGCGTGCGCGCCGTGACAGACGAGGATCTGTCAGACCGTTATCACACGGCATGCGATCCACGTCTGAACGCATCGCAGTCGCTTGAGCTGGCATTCTTGGTGTCAGAAGAGCTTTCGACCCGCCGCAGCACGATGCAGCAGGCCAAAGCGGTCTGATCAGGCGTTATTGACGATCAAACGAAGGGCCGGGCGCTGGACGTCTGGCCCTTTTTGTTGGGTGGGGCGTGGGATGCTTTGCACGCTGGCCAGTTGCAGGCTGAGCGGCTCGTGGCGGATTATCGCACCTCGTGGCACTTCAAACCGGCGCGGGCGTGTCCCGGTCTGCCCGTCGGTGACAAGCGCACCCAGAATCCGGGTGGTCTTGCCGTTTGCATCATTCAGCGGCAGCAACAACATCGTCCCCGTCAGATGCGGACGCACCAGACTGCCGGGTGAATCCAGCGGGACGCAGACAATCGCCGGCTCGGTAAATGCGGATTCAATCAAGGTTGCGATTTGCGCGCGGGCCTGCGGCAAGAAGAACGAACTGATCGGCATGCCGCGCGCGTCCATTCTGAGGATATCATGCAATTGCTGGCTCGCGACGCGCATCCGGGCGATGCCGGGTGCGACGCGCTGCAGGATAAACGCATAGGGCAGCGCGCGGTCAATCTGGCTTGGCTCGATATCGTTGCGCGATGGGATCCGCTGCGCATGGCGCAGGGTTTGCCAATACCGTTCAAGGCTTTGCAGTACGGGGCTGTCTGCACCGGGCAGGTCCGCGCGCCGCCGCCGCGGGGTATCCTCGATGATTTTCATAGTGACCTCAACATTCGCTGTGGCTGCCCCTGTGGGTGCAAGTCCGTTGTATCTCTGAACAGAACTTAACAAAGATTACGACATTATTCACTTAACAAAGTGTTAATGGGTTAATTTGCGAAAATTTGACGGACTTGCCCCGCCACTGTCTTTGGCTTTAGGTGCGGGCAGTGAAACGACGAGGGTGTGACGATGATCCAATCAATGACGGCATTTGCCAGCCGGACCGGAACCATGGGTCTGATCACATGGAATTGGGACATGCGCGGTGTCAATGCGCGCGGTCTTGATCTGCGCCTGCGTCTTCCCGAAGGAATTGAAGGGTTGGAGGCGGCATTGCGTGCGGCGCTGACCCGTGCCTTGGGGCGCGGCAATATCACGGTGAACCTGCGCCTGACCCGCGATGATCGCGGCGGGGCGCCGGCGATTGATGCGACTCAGTTGGATAGCGTATTGCGTGCCTTGGATGCGGTGCAGGACCGCGCCTCGGCGATTGGGGTGACACTCGCACAGCCGACCGCTGCTGATGTGCTGGCCCACCGGGGGGTCCTTGTTGCAGGGGCCGTTGATGATGATGCCGGGGCGTTGGCACAGGCCTTGATCGCGGACATTGACCCGTTGATTGCCGATTTTGTCGAGATGCGCGCGACTGAGGGGGCCGCGCTGAGTGATGTGCTAGTGGATCAGTTGCAGCAAATTGACACGCTGACTGCTGCGGCATGGACCGCCGCAACAGCCCGAGCGCCGATCGTCAGGGACAATCTGGTTGCCGCCATGCGCCGTGTGCTTGACGATATCGCCGAGGTCGACGAAGGCCGTCTGGCGCAGGAACTGGCCGTTTTGGCAGTAAAGGGCGACGTGACCGAGGAAATCGACCGGTTGCAGGCTCATGTCAAGGCAGCCCGCGATTTGGTGGCCGACCCAAAACCAACGGGCCGCAAGCTCGACTTTCTTGCACAGGAATTTAACCGCGAGGCCAATACATTATGCGCAAAGGCGCAGTTTGGGCCGTTAACGGCGATCGGGCTTGACCTCAAGGCGGTGATTGACCAGATGCGCGAGCAAGTTCAGAATGTGGAGTGACGCAATGACCCGACGCGGTCTTTTGATCATCCTGTCGTCGCCCTCTGGGGCCGGAAAATCGACGTTGGCTGGATTGTTGCGCGTCTGGGATGACAGCTTGCGGTTTTCGGTTTCGGCCACGACCCGCGCCCCGCGCGAAGGCGAAGTGGACGGGAAGGATTACTACTTTGTGACCGTGCCGGAGTTCCAGCGGCAGGTGGCCTATGGCGAGATGCTGGAGCATGCGCAGGTGTTCGGCAACTACTACGGCTCGCCCAAAGCGCCGGTGCAAGCGGCGATGGAAGCAGGGCATGACGTTTTGTTTGATGTCGACTGGCAGGGTGCGCAGCAGATCAGTAATTCGGCACTGCAAGAACATGTGCTGTCGATTTTCATCCTGCCACCTTCAATCACGGAACTGCATCGGCGTCTGGTCAGCCGGGGCCAAGACGCGCCAGACGTCATTGAAAAACGTATGCGAAAAAGCTGGGATGAAATTAGCCATTGGGACGGATATGATTATGTCTTGATCAACGATGACCTGTCGGCGACTGAAAAACAGCTCGAGACCATCATTAGCGCCGAACGGTTGCGCCGGTCGCAGCAGCCGGATCTTGTGACTCACGTCCGCAGATTGCAGAGCGAATTCGGAGATATGTCATGACCCTATATGCCCTTGGAACCGTGACGCCCGATGTGGCGCAGGATGCGTGGGTTGCCCCAGGTTGCCATGTCATCGGCAATGTGGTGCTTGAGACGGGATCATCTGTCTGGTTTGGCAGCACACTGCGCGGTGACAATGAACCGATCACACTGGGTGCGGGCAGTAACATTCAGGAAAACTGCGTCCTGCATACCGATATCGGGTTTCCGCTGACTATTGGTGCGGGGTGTACGATCGGCCACAAGGCCATGCTGCATGGCTGTACAATAGGTGAAAACACGCTGGTCGGGATGGGTGCCACGGTCTTGAATGGCGCGATCATCGGCGCACATTGCCTGATCGGCGCGGGGTCGTTGATTACAGAAGGCAAGGTAATTCCTGATGGGTCATTGGTCATGGGGGTTCCGGGCCGGGTCGTGCGGGCGCTGGACGACGCTGCAATCAACGCCCTTCGGACATCGGCCTTGCACTATCAGGACAATGCCGCCCGATTCCGCGATGGTCTGAAACCGGTTTAGCGTGTCAGCCCGCTTTTTGTTCCGGCATAATCAACAGATCAAAGTCGAGCTGGGGTGCAACACCATACACTTCTCGCCTGATTAATTCGACATCAGGCACATCATTTGCAATCGCCCGGTAGCGCCCCAAATAGTTAAGCTCGTTCAATTTCATCGCCAGATCCACCGCATCAAATTCATCGCCAATCAAGGGCGACAGGACCATATCGGGGCTGGCTTCATTCACGATCTGCGGCGTCAGGTCGCCGATGTCGACAAATTGGAAGCCTTTCAAACGGGGTATCAATCGGCCTTCAGCTTTCCAACGTGCTGAATTGCCGATGATCAAAGTCGTAGTTGCCGTATGTTTTGAGCCGCCTTGATACTGCGCGATTTGATCGCGGTTTGCTGGCCCTGACATGTCTGCCTCAATTCTTACGTTATTTTTAGTTGAGTAATCTTGCTATTAATAAACGCTGGGCGTGTTGAAAATGTTCCGCCCGTTAAGGATTTATTTATTTGGCGCTCGGCTGCGATCGGCACTAAGCATTGCCATGGTTCAAGGATGAGGAACACGATTTTGACCCCCCTAGCGCTGACCGCGGTTATTCATGCCCTGCCAATGCCTGTCCTGATCGTCGGCCCCGATGATCGCATCAAGGCTATTAATCCGCCGCTGACCGCCATTCTGGGCGGGGATTTGCTGGGCAAACACCATATTACGGCATTGCGTCAGCCCGCCGTTCTGGACGCGATTGCCGTGGCGCGCGGCAGCACCACGCCGGTGATTGCGCCATATACCAGCCGCGATGGCGCACGGGACACGATTTATCGTGTCGTCGTGGCGCGCGCGGAGGCCGATGTTGTGCTTTCCTTCGAAGACCAGACGGCAGCGCAGGATGTCGGTCAGATGCGCCGTGATTTTGTCGCCAATGTCAGTCATGAGTTGCGGACGCCGCTGACGGCTTTGCTGGGCTTTATCGAAACATTGGGTGGTGCTGCGCGAAATGACCCGGCGGCGCGCGACCGCTTTCTGGCGATCATGGCGCATGAGGCGAGCCGGATGACCCGGCTGGTCGATGATTTGTTGTCGCTCAGCCGGGTCGAAGTGGAAGAGCGCGTGCGGCCGCGGGAGAATGTCCATCTGGGCGCCGCACTGCGTTCGGTGATCAAGGGGTTGGGGCCGCAGGCTGAGGCCGCGCAGGTGAAGGTGGCGCTGCATTTGCCCCAGACAGAAGAAACCGTACCCGGCGATGAGGGCCAGTTGAGTCAGGTCTTTACCAACCTGATTGAGAACGGGATCAAATATGGCGCAGCAGGCGGTGAGGTCAGCGTGACGCTGTCCACACGGACGGTCCATCAACGGCTGCGGGGCGAAGGCGTGCAAATTACGGTCGCGGATCGGGGCGAAGGGATCGCGTCGCATCACATTGCCCGCCTGACCGAACGGTTTTACCGCGTCGATAGTCACCGCTCGCGGGCTGTGGGGGGGACCGGGCTTGGGCTGGCGATTGTAAAGCATATCGTTAACCGGCACCGCGGACGGTTCGTGATCGAAAGCGAGGTCGGGCAGGGGACCAACGTATCGGTTTTCTTGCCGACGTCGTGAGTGTCATAAAACTTTTACAGAAATGTCACAGAAGGTTAGAGTCGCTATCATAGGAGTGCCGCAATGGTGACGCGGTTCGCGCGAAACCTGTGTTTGACTGACTGGAGTATTTTGATGTCGATCATGAAACTGACTGCTACAACTGCTGTCTTTGCCGCCCTTTCCGCAACCGCTGTGTTTGCACGTGACAATGTGCAAGTCGCGGGCTCTTCCACGGTGCTGCCCTATGCAGCCATCGTTGCCGAATCCTTTGGCGAAAACTTTGATTTCCCTACACCCGTCATTGAATCCGGCGGCTCTTCTGCCGGTCTCAAGCGGTTCTGCGAAGGTGTCGGTGAAAACACCATTGATATAGCGAACTCTTCCCGCCCGATCCGCGAAAGTGACCTCGCGCTTTGCACCGAAAACGGTGTGACAGATATCATTGAAGTTCGCATCGGTTATGACGGGATCGTCTTTGCCAGCCAGATTGATGGCCCGGAATTCACCGCATTCGAAGCCGCTGACATCTTCAATGCACTTGGTGCGAAGGTGCTTGTAGATGGTGCGATCGTCGACAATCCGCACACACAGTGGGCTGACTTCAACGGCGATCTGCCTGCCGTTGACATCCTTGCCTTTATCCCCGGCACCAAGCACGGCACACGTGAAGTGTTCGAAGAGAAGGTTCTTATGCAGGGTTGCGAAACCACCGGTGCCATGCAGGCAATGATCGATGGTGGCATGTCCGAAGATGACGCCGAAGATGCATGTATCGAAGTGCGTGGCAACGGGATCACCGTCGACATTGATGGCGACTACACCGAAACGCTGGCCCGCATTGCCTCAAACCCCAACGGTATCGGCGTGTTCGGTCTGGCCTTCTACGAAAACAACACTGACTCGCTGAAAGTTGCGACAGTCGGTGGTGTTGCGCCAAATACAGAAACCATTGCGGCTGGTGTATACCCAGTGTCGCGTCCACTGTTCTTCTTCATCAAGAAGGCCCACATCGGCGTGATCCCCGGCCTGAAGGAATTCGCAGAATTCTTCGTCTCTGATGAAATCGCTGGCCCCGACGGCCCGCTGAGCAACTATGGTCTGGTTTCCGATCCAGAGCTGTCAGCGACACAAGAAGCTATCGTGAACGAAGAGACCCTGTAATCTCTTTGATAAGATGGCTTTGCGGTCATCATAAAAAAATGCGCCACGCCGTCTGAATGACTGCGTGGCGCGCCAGACGTTTTGAAAAGGCCGGGCCATGTCCTCTACGTTCATTTTCCTGATTGTTCTTGTGCTGGCGGTGCTAGGATTTTTCGGAACCAAGCAGAGGGCGCTTGCATCGGGTGGTGGTGATCGCCGGACCCTGCATTCATTACCAAATTATTATGGCATAAACGCCGCACTGGCCGCAGCTGTGCCCGCGCTTGTCGTGTTGGCGGCTTGGCTGGTTGTGCAGCCTATTGTCGTCGACCGCGTTATTGGCGCTGAATTGCCTGCGGCTACGGCCGAAGATCGCGGTGCTCGGTCGCTGGTTCTTGCTGACGTGCGACGGGTCGCTGATGGGCTGGATCTTGCAGTGTCCCAAGGCGTGATGTCCGACGGGGAAGCCAGCAACCTAAGCGCCGACAGCAACGATATTCGTGAACGCCTTGGTGCGGTAGGAGTTGCTTTGGGGTCCGATGTCGACGCGCGCACGCTGCGTCTTGCACAAGACTACCGCGATTATGCGCGCTTGGGTGCCATACTGAAAACAATTGTGGTAATTGCAGTCGCTGTGATCGGCCTGAGCATCGCCTACCGGATGACCGACAAGGATTTCCGCGCCCGCAATTATGTCGAACGCGCAGTCATGCTGCTGCTGATTGCTTCGGCCTCTGTCGCAGTTCTGACAACTGTAGGCATCATTTTGTCTCTTATTTTCAACACGCTGGCCTTCTTTGATAGCTTTCCCACCGCAGACTTTTTCTTTGGTACCCGCTGGGAGCCGAGCTTTTCCGGTCGGGGCGGCGCGTCTGATCTGGGTTTCTTGCCGCTGATATGGGGCACTTTGTTCATTTCTTTCATTGCGCTGACGGTTGCTGTGCCCATTGGGCTGTTTGCGGCGATATATCTGTCCGAATATGCGTCCAATACCGTGCGTTCCATCGCCAAACCGATGCTAGAGGTGCTGGCCGGCATCCCGACGATCGTCTACGGTCTGTTTGCGCTGCTGACTGTCGGTCCATTGCTGCTGGATGTCTTTGGCAACGACGGCATTTTGGGTGTAAACTGGATGTCAGGCGGAACCGCTGCGATGACGGCGGGGTTGGTCATGGGGATTATGCTGATCCCGTTTGTGTCGTCACTGTCCGATGACATTATCAATGCCGTCCCACAAACTATGCGTGATGGGTCACTTGGTCTGGGCGCGACCCATTCAGAGACGGTCAAACAGGTCATCCTGCCCGCCGCGCTACCCGGTATCGTGGGTGCGATCCTGCTTGCGGCGTCACGCGCGATTGGTGAGACGATGATCGTCGTGCTGGGGGCAGGGGCGGCGGCGTCGCTATCATTGAACCCATTCGAGGCGATGACCACGGTGACCGCCAAGATCGTCGCCCAGTTGACCGGAGATGGGGAATTCAACAGCCCTGAAACGCTGGTTGCCTTTGCTTTGGGCATTACCTTGTTCGTCATAACGCTGGGACTGAATGTCGCCGCACTTTACATCGTTCGCAAATACCGGGAGCAGTACGAATGACCGATGCGACCACGACACCGATGGCCGGTCGTCCCGCCAAGGGCAAATCGCTTTTGAAGGCCGATGAAAGAACCCGTAAACGCAATGCCGCCGAAAGCCGGTTCAAGGCTTATGGTCTGGCCGCCGTCCTGGTCGGTGTGTTCTTTCTGTTAGCCCTTCTTTGGGCAATTGTGCAGAATGGCGCGCCTGCGTTCACGCAAACCTTCGTCAATCTGAACGTGGAACTGGACGAGGCGCGGCTCGACAAGAACGGCAACCGCAATATCGATGACATCAAGAAGGTATCGACCTTTGGCTACAATCCGCTGATCAAGGACGCGCTGATCCGTGCGACAGCCGATATGCAGACCGCGGTTGAAGAGGGCGAACTTGACAAGATTCTGTCGTCGTCAGTCGGCGCGATAGTGCGCGACCGCGTCATTGCCAACCCCGACTTGATCGGCCAGTCGGTCGAATTCAGATTTCTTGCGTCGTCGCGGGTGGATGGTTACCTCAAGGGCCGCGTGTCGCGCGAAGATCTGGTGCGCGACAAGAACCTTGATGCCGCCCACCTTGATCTGATCGATCTGATGGTGGACGAAGGCTCCGTCGAACGTGTATTCAACTGGGATTTCATCACCGGTTTGGATGCATCCGAAAGCCGCCCTGAGCAGGCTGGGATCGGTGTTGCGATGCTTGGTTCGCTTTTCATGATGCTGGTGGTGCTGGTTCTTGCCTTGCCCATTGGTGTCGCCGCCAGTATCTATCTGGAAGAATTTGCCAAGCAGAACAGGTTTACCGACTTGATCGAAGTGAATATTTCGAATCTTGCGGCTGTGCCGTCGATCGTTTTCGGCATCCTTGGCCTGGCGGTGTTCATCCAGTTTGCGCATTTGCCGCAGTCGGCCCCGATTGTCGGTGGTTTGACACTGACATTGATGACGCTGCCGACCATCGTGATCTCGACCCGTGCGTCGCTCAAATCCGTGCCGCCCTCTATCCGCGATGCTGCACTTGGGGTTGGTGCATCAAAGATGCAGACGGTGTTTCACCATGTTCTGCCGCTTGCGATGCCAGGAATTCTGACCGGGACCATCATCGGTCTGGCGCAGGCGCTGGGTGAAACCGCGCCGCTTTTGCTGATCGGGATGGTCGGCTATATCGCCACAAATTATCCCGATGGCGTGGCGTCAGGCTTCCTTGATCCCAACTCTGCGATGCCGGCCCAGATTTATGAATGGGCCAAACGTGCCGACCCTGCCTATTATGAACGCGCTTGGGGTGGTATCATCATTCTGCTTTTGTTCCTCATGACGATGAACTTCATAGCGATCATTTTACGCCGCCGCTTTGAGCGTCGCTGGTAAGAACGGAGGGCACAATCAATGGAAGATATGTATCATATGGATCGTGCGATGAACGGCCTGCAAGATATCAAGATCAAGGCGACCGACGTCAACGTCTATTATGGCGACATGCATGCGATCAAGGACGTGTCGGTGGAAATCGAGGACAAGACAGTCACCGCATTCATCGGCCCGTCCGGCTGTGGCAAATCCACATTTCTGCGCTGCATCAACCGGATGAACGACACGATTGATATCTGCCGGGTCATAGGGGATATCAGGATCGATGGCGAAGACATCTATGACCCAAAGGTAGATCCGGTACAGTTGCGGGCAAAGGTCGGCATGGTGTTTCAAAAGCCCAATCCGTTCCCCAAGTCTATCTATGACAATGTGGCCTATGGCCCGAAAATCCACGGCCTTGCCCGCAACAAGGCAGAGTTGGACGAAATTGTCGAAAGCTCGCTGCGGAAGGCGGCTTTGTGGAACGAGGCCAAGGACCGACTCGATTCGCCCGGCACCGGGCTTTCGGGTGGGCAACAGCAGCGACTGTGTATCGCGCGTGCCATCGCGACAGCGCCTGAAATTCTGCTGATGGATGAGCCATGTTCCGCGCTTGATCCGATTGCTACAGCGCAAGTCGAGGAATTGATTGATGAATTACGCCAAAGTTATTCCGTGGTGATCGTTACACATTCGATGCAGCAGGCGGCCCGGGTCAGCCAGAAAACGGCGTTCTTCCACTTGGGCAATCTGGTCGAATTTGATGACACCGACAAGATTTTCACAAATCCACAAGACCCCCGGACCGAAAGCTATATTTCCGGCCGAATCGGGTAAGGAGAGACCGATGAACGAACATATTTCATCCGCCTATGACCGCGATCTAGAGGCCATTTCGACCCTGATCATGAAAATGGGTGGCTTGGTCGAAGAGGCCATTCTGAAAGCCGCGAATTCGTTGGCGGAACGCGACGTGGAACTGGCCGATGAAGTGCGCAGGGCGGACAAGGCCATTGATGCGCTTGAGTTGCAGATAAATGAAGAGGCCGCGCGGACAATTGCGTTGCGAGCCCCTGTTTCCAAAGACTTACGGTCCCTTCTTACAGTGCTACGTTTGGCTGCGTCGTTGGAAAGGATCGGCGATTACGCGAAAAATATCGCCAAGCGGACAAGCGTTCTGGTCGCAATGAGCCCCGTCAGCGGTGCCGATGCTGCATTGCGGCGGATGGCCCGCGAGGTAGAGGCGATGCTGAAAGACACGCTTGATGCGTATATCCGTGGCGATGCCGCGCTTGCCGAAGACGTCCGGCAGCGCGATCATGAAGTGGATCAGATGTACAATGCGCTGTTCCGCGAATTTTTAACCTTCATGATGGAGGACCCGCGCAATATCACATCCTGTATGCATTTGCATTTCATGGCCAAGAACATTGAACGCATGGGTGATCTGACAACCAATATGGCCGAACAGGTGATCTATCTGGTGACCGGAGAGATGCCGGAAGAGGCGCGGCCAAAAGGCGACAAAACCGCGTATGTGACGGACCCGAGTTAGGCAAATGGCACAACAACCACATGTTCTGATTGTCGAGGATGAGGCGGCCCAACGCGAGGTTTTGGCCTATAATCTTGAGGCAGAAGGCTTTCGGGTGACCCGCGCGGAAAACGGCGAAGAGGGACTGCTCTGCGTCGATGAAGACACACCGGATGTGATTGTTCTGGATTGGATGATGCCGCATTTATCGGGGATTGAGGTGTGTCGGCGGATTAAGATGCGACCGGAGACGCGTGGGATTCCGATCATTATGTTATCGGCCCGTTCAGAAGAGGTTGATATGGTGCGCGGTCTTGAAACCGGGGCTGATGATTATGTGGTCAAACCCTATTCGGTGTCCGAGCTGATGGCGCGTGTCCGCACCCAATTGCGCCGGGTGCGGCCAGCGACGGTTGGGCAGGTTCTGACCTATGATGACATCGTGCTTGATTCCGAAACGCACCGGGTCACGCGCGCCGAAAACCCTTTGAAACTTGGCCCGACAGAGTTTCGGTTGCTGACGACGTTCATGGAAAAGCCGGGCCGGGTCTGGTCACGCGATATGCTGTTGGACCGGGTTTGGGGGCGCGATATCTATGTTGACACGCGCACGGTCGATGTCCATGTGGGGCGCCTGCGCAAGATACTGACCCAACATGGCGGCAGTGATCCGTTGCGCACCGTGCGTGGCGCCGGGTATGCATTGGGCTAAGTCACGGCAATAAATATCCCGTACAAACCTTGTAAATACGGCGTACGTACGTTTGCATGGCGGCAATCGCTTTACTGAGCCTGCTTGCGCAGCGCCAGCAAATCCGGCCTGTCGGGCTTTTGCAGCAATGCTTCGTCGATCACCGCGCGGGCGGTTGCCAGTTCGCCATCCTGGATCAACAGCCGGGCGAACTGCCGATAGGATTTCAGGCGCAAGCGGTCATCCTGCCAGATCTGGTGAAAGATTTTCTTGCTTTCGGTGGTGTTGCCCATTTCCATATGCAGTTCGGCTTGCTCCATCTGGACCTCGGTCGCGTTTGGAAAACACAAGAACGCATGATCGAGCGCCGCAAGGGCCGCATCAAAATTCTTCTCGCGCCTCTCAAGCTGGCCAAGGGCGAGCGGGACCGCAAAGAATGGCAGCGGCGCGGCAATCGCGGTGGTGAGCAGGTCGCGGGTTTCGGCGGCGGCCGCACGTTCGCGCAACAGCGCAACACCAGCCCATGCCAGATGTCCGGGCGCGTCGGATATTTGCACCGCGGCGCGGACGTGTTGTGCGGCACCTTTCCAGTCGCGCAGCATCTGGCAGATATAGCTGCTGCGGTGCTGCACCATGGCGTTGTCGATCCCGCTGGGGCCGATGGCCTGCAACATGTCCATGCCGCGTTTTGCCTGACCTTGATGGGCGGTGATCATGGCCAGGGTGCTGGCCTCGTCAGGCGACAGGTTCTTCGGGCCGCGCGCCTTGAGTGCGGAGGCGACTTCGCCCATCAGGCCCTTGCGTTCGGACAATGACACCGGATTGCCGTTCAGAAATGGCGAGAAATCCCACCAGATCGGTTCGATCGTGCCATTGCGGCCTTGTGGAAGGGTGCGGTCGGCACCGGCGGGGGTGAGCGCGGCATAGATCACGCCTTCGGGGCGGTCCGCGCCGGGCAAGCCCAGCCGCTTGCCAAAGCCAAAGACCACATCCGCCGAGTAGGGCATGAAATTATGGGCGTCCAACCCGCCGTTCAGCAACAGGCGCGGCACGGTCTTTTTCAGTTCTCCGGCTTGCGGTGACTGGGCAAAGGCCTGCAGCATGGTGCGGCGGCAGGCATCATGCTGACCGCGCTTGGACTGGGCGACCATCACAGCGACCAAACAACGATCACGGTCGCGTTTGTTGTGCATCGGGCGGCGTTCGAGACCTTCGGCGAATGTCAGAATGTCATCGTAGCGTTCGCTGGCCAGCAGCAATTCGATCTGCTGGGAATAGAGGAACGAAATCGGCATGTTGCGGGCGGTGAACCCGTCGTAAAGCGCAAGTGCGTCGTCTGTGCGGCCCTGTTCGAGCAGGTATCCGTAGGCATGTGGCAGCGTTTGCCCGACGATGCCGGTGGCGCCAAGTGCATCGGGATCATCGCGCAGTTGCCGATAGAGCGCTTCGGAACATGCGGCCCGCCGGGCGTCGGGCATATCGGCTTTGACATCCGCGCGGGCGGCACCGCCAAGATCGGCGGCAGTGGTCGAAAAGGCAGACGCCTCGGGGGCGATGATTTTGGCGCAGGCGGACATGGCATACAGCTCAAAGAAATCGCGCGCCGATTGGGTCAGCCCGGCGGTGTTGGCGTAGTCATCAACTGTCTTGAGGCCGGGAAATTTTGCCTTGGCGGTGGCGATCGTCTCGGCCTCGTCGGAAAAGACGATGACGGTGCGGTTCTGCGCGATTTCCTGGGCCATGTGGGCGTGGTAGTAGGCCTCTGGCACAAATTTATGTGGCCAGCTTTTGTTCATGGCTTGCACGTTTGACACCAGATCGCCGCGCCGGATATGATAGGCGACGGCCTGTTCGAGGTCTTGGCGTACCGCAGACAGCAAGGGCATCAACGGGGCCGCAAAGGGCAGCCCGAGGAAGATGTCGCGGCACTGGCGCGCGACATCGGCGGGGTCTTCGTCGGTCAGGCATATCATGCCAAATGCGGTTTCGACACGGATGTCGCGCCCGCTTTGGAGCAGTTTGCGCATCTGGTCGGTGCTGCGGTTGTTCAGATCGGCGATGCTGGTCGATTTCTGCCGGAACTTGACCCATTCTTCCTTTGTGACCAATAGCTTGTCGGTGAAAGCTGAATCAAATAATTCGTTGATGTCGTTTAGTTCGACACCAATGCCCCCGGTGATCGTCCAATACATCTTGCCCGGCACATCCAGATGCGCAGCAAGGCGCAGCGTGTTGACCATCGCAATCAGACGCGCGCCCAGCCGGTCGGCCCGGAAGGCCACGATAGTGCCGGTTTGTTTGCTAGGCTGAATGGCCAAGGTCGGGGTCCTGTCTGTCATATGCCGCCTGAGTTGGCGGCCTGCGCATCATCACGTCAAGCGAAGGGGCGTTCCAAGCACGGCATTGCCCCCCGGTGTCTGCTAGATGAGGAGTTCCGGCGCGAGATACTGCAACGCGATAAAGAGAACGTAGGCGCAGACCATCACGACCCCTACGGGTTTGTTCAGTTTTCCAACGGTCAGCATCCAGATCGAAAAGCCGACTGTGACGCCGATTGTAACCCAAAGTTCGATGCCCAGCAGCACCGGATCGACCGCCAGCGGTTTGATGATCGCGGTGAGGCCGACAATAGAGAGGATGTTGAAGGTGTTCGAGCCGATGACATTACCCAAGATCAACCCAACGGATTGTTTGCGGGCGGCGGCGATACAGGTCGATAGTTCCGGCAGGGATGTGCCGAACGCCACGACGGTCATGCCGATGACGGCCTCGGGGACGCCAAGGGCGGTGCCGGCGGCGACCGCGCCCTGCACCAGAAGTTCAGAGCCAATGGCCAGTGCAACGACGCCGCCGACCAAGATCAGCAGGGCCGCTTGCATGGTTTCGATGGTTCCGCCGCCTGCATCGTCATCTTGCGGGATTTCGATGCCGTCGGTTTTATATTGGTAGAACACAAAGGCCGCGAGGACAGCGAACATCAGCAGGCCGAAGGTCGGCGTCAGCACGTTGGTCAGCATGCCATAGCTGAGGATCGCGGTGGCCAGCAGCATCATGGAGAGGTCTTTGATCAGGTCCCTGGCTGTCGCTGTTACCGTAAAGATCATGGCTGTCGCCCCGAGGACCAACAAGATATTGGCCACGTTGGAGCCAAGCACGTTGCCAAGGGCGATGCCGGGAAAGCCGGACAGGTTGGCGTTGACGGATGTGAACAGCTCGGGGACCGAGGTGCCGAAAGAGATGATCGTCGCGCCGATGAAAAGTGGCGAAAGTCCCGTCTTCCGGGCCACGAACACAGCGGCGTCGATCATCCAGTCACCGCCTTTGATCAGCAGGTACAGGCCAAAAAGAATAGACCCCGAGGCCAGTATGAACAGCTGATAGATGGAGATTTCGAACAACAGATTTATTCCTGATCAGAGAGGGGATACGGAAGGGATCGCGCCCCGATCCGCGCGAAATTCAGTGGCAAGAAACTGTGCGCTGGCCTGTCCGCGCGCGCGCGCCATGCCGTTCAGGTAGGGGAATATCTTCATCGCGTTTACCTTGCCCATATCAACGCCGCGTTTAAAGCGTTCTTTGATCGTGTGGAAGAGCGCAATGGCTTTGGGCCGTTTATTTGCTGTCTTGGTGGCATACTGAGCAGGTTGCCGGGGCCGGGATTGCAGGGCGGCACCCCCGCAATCCCGGATCGGTCAGAGCATAGAGACGGTGATCAGTGCCGTGCTCCATAACAGGACGGGCCAGAACGTCACCTTGGCGATGTAGTTGTCGCGGTAGTGTAGCAGCCAGTGATTGCGCATGCGTTTGAGCGAAAACAGATAGGCGTTCAGCGCCGTCGCCAGCACCATGCCATACATCACCAGATAGAAATATTCGATATAGACTAATCCTGACCCGGCAAACATGCTGCGGACCTGAATATGGCTCAAGAGAACAACGAAGAACAATGCCGAGCAGGTGCCGATCACGCCAGATGTGCTTGATCCGAACAGCCCGGCCTGTTCTTTGTCGTTGGATATGGTCATGACCGCAGCGAATAGCAGAACGGCCACGACCAGCAAGGGCACCAGATTGATCACGAAGGCGTTGATGAACTTGCGGTCGGCACCGAGATTGAAGAAGAATTCCTGATACAGGTCGCCTTCGGCCCGGGCCGGGTAGCCGAATGTCGTGTCGTAGGGGATGCGCTGATAGCTGAAAAAGCTTTCGGCGATATCCCATTCGCCCTGCACAATATCGGCATCGAGACCAAACGAGGCGGCGGTGCTGTCGTGGTAGCTGGCGAAGTCAGGCACCAGCAATATCCGGGTGTCGTTTTCAAAATCCGCAGGCCACATGCGCAGCCAGATCGTCAGGAAATCCAGCGGGTAGCGGCGGTAGTCAAATGATTGCCTGACGGTCACGTCAAAATACCAGCCGATCAGGTCGTAGGTTTCACCGTCATGGACGACGGTATCGGCGTATTCCCGGCGCAAAATCGTGCTGTTGGACTTTATTTCCTCGGGAAAGATCACGCCTTTTTGATATTCAAAATTCTGTGGGTATTTTTGCCAGACATAGCCGGTAAGGTTCACATCACTGCTGGAGTTGAAGACCAGCGACTGAATAAACACGCCGGTTGGAATATCAATCCGTTCGACATCGTTGAAATTTGACGCCCTTGCGGACGCAGTTTCATCGGCGATGAATACGTCAAGCGCGGCTTGATCGGGGATAACGACCGTCTGGTTCGAAAACTCGCGGCCTTGCTGCTGCCAGCTGTCAGATATCACCCACATCGCTGCGACTGACAGGACCACCGACAGAAGCGTGGTAAATATATTGGATTTTAACATCATAAGTCTCCTTGATCACACCTAGGGTTTTGGCCCGTTGCGCGCGCTTTGATAAATGTAGAAGCCGAATAGCAAGATCACACCGGCCACCATGCTAAACAGCAAGACCGGCGCCAGAAGCGATGTGTGGTCACACACGGTCAGCGCCAGAAGTCCCGCGAACAATACGGCGCCGGCAGCCCATGCCAGCCCCAGTTTGAACGCCAGCTTGTCGACGAAGCCGCTGTAGAAGGACCGCCATACCAAAAGGACCGTCAGCGCGAAAATCAACGCCAGTCCGGCCGCAACATAGGTGCGGTTTGGGCAGATAACGGTACAGGCTTTGTCCACGTCATCTTCGAATGACGCAAGAAATACGGGCAATGTGGGACGGAACCATTCGTCAGCCAAAATGTCCTTGATGTCGTTTGCGTCAGGGGCTGCGGGATCGGGGGCAGGCCAGAAGCCGACCCCGGCAAAGCTGTTCTGGAAATAGACCAGATCATCGCGGAATTGGCTAAATGGCTTGGCCACCGGGGTGTCGCCGTTTGCGGCAATGCGATTTTGCAGCACGTTTTCATGCCCCGATGGGGGAATGACGGGAATGATCCGGCGCAGGACGCGCGCCCGGTCAATCCCTTGAAATGCGCCGGCTTCCATGCGGGCGTACAGCAGTTTCTTGGCATTTGTGGTGGGGCGTTCAAGGAAGATCAGCACCTTGTCGACGATGGGCTGTCCGCCGATCATGACCGCCCGGATATCGCGAAACAGCGGGGCTGTTTCGGTATCGCTGTTCAGGACCAGATCAAAGGCAAGGTTGATGGTCTGGTCGCGCGCGGCCAGCTCTGACTTGAGCAGGGTGACCATCGAAACCAGCCGCGCCGCGCCGGGCGCTTCGATCGCAGTCCCGTCGTAGCCGCCGATGATCAGCGTCACGGCGTCGACCTGAGGCCGGTCGAGAACCGTCGGGAATTCCGCCCAAAGCGCGCGCAGGTCACTGCTGGATGTGCGTGGAAACGGGGCAGTCAGGGTGACGATTTTCTGCACGGCCGTGGCGATTTGGATATCGCTCCAATCGGCCCACCCGGTCAGTTGCACGGCCAGATCGGCCTGCGCGCGATGTTGGTGGGCGGCGTTGACGAAATTGCGCTGGCCCGTGGTCCACTGGGCCTCATTGCGCAAAACCAACGCGCCGTTCGGGCCGTCGCTGATCGCGAACTCGAGGCCGTAGAACGCGGCGCGGCTGACGAGCCCAAAGTCGATCTGGCGGCCCGCAGGTGCCGTGTCGGGTGCCGCGGCGGGGTCGAGAGCGGCGTCGATCAGGGGGGCGGCAAACCAGAATGGGTAGAAACCATAGACTTCCGTGCGGATTTCGCGGCTGGACACGCAGCCGCAATCGGGCAGGGCAATCGCGGTGTTGCGATCAGCGGATGGATTGGCGGCCGTCTGGCGGGCACTGGTGCGGATATCCGCGACGACACTTGGTGCGGGTGGTGGTGTGAGCTGTGCCAATGCGGCCTCGAACAGGCGGGGATTGGGATATTCGATGCCCGCCAATGTATCGAGTGCGGTGGGCCCGTCGGCGACGGGTGCGGTGTCTTGCGGGGCGGTCACGGCTGGCGCTGCGGCGATGGCGGCACTGAGCGTGGGGGTCAGGGCCCATGATGCGTCGACGGCGGTCTGCAACTGGATCATGTCGCGGTTCACGATTGCGGTGACCTTGGCCTGAGCCAGCGGCAGAAGCACGCTGCGGGCATTGGCCTTGAGCACTTCCTGGTTCGGAGCAGGTGCGAAATTGGTGCCCAGAAGGGCCGCGCGAAAGTCGAGGTCCTGCACGGTGGCGATGATCGCGCTGTCAGTGGCTTCGGTGACGCCGATGGTGGGGTTGATCTGGACCTCTTCAAAGGCCGGGACGCCTTCGGGCAGGGTATCAAAGGTGTCGGATAGCGGTTCGGCGGCGAGGGCAAGCAGAGTTGCGGCCTCGTCGACCTGCGCCAATATCCGTTCCTGTGTCGCGGTTTGCAGGGCGGCACGGATACCCGCCAGCAGCCCGGCGCGGCTTTGGGCGCTGAGGCCGACAAAAGGCGCCACGACCGGTTCGCTGTCTGCGAAGCTTTCCACCAAGGCCAGATTGGCGGTCTTTTCGGCGTTCAGCATATAAGCCTGTCCGAAATTATCCGAACTGGTGATGGCGATGTTGATCTGGTCAAGGGTGCAGGCGCTGACCTGACCGGAAAGCGCGGTATTGACCGCGTCTTTGAGCGCTGTGGCGGTTGGAAAAGTCTGACCTGCCAATCCGGCCAGCAGGCCGTTCACATCCACGGGCGCAACAAGGCCATCCAGTGCGGCCTGATCAAAGCTGTAGTAATCAATGATCGTGCCCTGTGGCGCACCCCCGCATGAGGGGGGCCGGTTTTGATAGAGCGCGCTGAAGTCACGTGGCGCAGCGGGTCTGTTGGCGGCGCGATATTCGGCGACCAAGGCAACAACGGCGTCATCGCTGCCCACCAGACGGGGACCGCGCGTGCCAATCTCTTCGCCCAGCCACAGGGCAAAGTCGGGGGCCAGCATCTGATTGACGCTGCTGGCCAGCATGGTTTCGAAATAGCCCAGACTGCGCAACACGGCGCGGGTATCATTGGCGCCGCCGGGCAGATCCAGATCGGTGCAGACGGCCATGGCATCCGGCCAACGCGGCGGGTCGATCGCGGATAGCGCCAAAAGCCCGGCGCGGGCCGTCTGGTCGAGGGTGTCATTGGTCAGTTCCGCGCAATCGGTGGCACCCTTGATCCCGCGAAGTGCGGTTGCCGTCACATAGGGTGGCCCGACAAGCGGAAGAATGGCCGCATTGGTCGCCGTGTCATCAGAGGGCAGAACGTCAAAGGCAAAACCCGCGTCACTGGTGAGGATTTTCCAGTCATTCACCGCGCCTGCCAGTTCGCCGTATTCCTGAGCCAGCGTCACGGTGCCGGTCACGCTGTTGGTTGTGGCGGGCAGCGGGAATTGCCCACAGAACTGCACCAGTCGAACGCGCGTATAGGCCCCGAACCGGTTGTCCGCCAACAGCGGGTTGGAATCCTCAAGTGCGGTTTGCAGGCCACGTTGGATCAGCCCGATTTCCGCCTGATCTGGCGGGATGACAGCGGTGCGCAGGTCTGTGCATGCGGCATGCCCCAGTGAGGGCAGCAGCGCCACCGTGGCTGTCGCGATCCATTTGATCAGCTTATTGCGCTGTCCGTTCATCCTGTCCGTCCTTCTTTTCGCATCTCGCCTGCGATGGCTTGTTGTAAATCGCGTGCGCTGACATGGGTGGCGTTGCGGCGCAATGCCGAAATTGCCGCATGTCGCACTACATTGTTGATCGCGCCACCGGCAAGGGTATGATCCCGTGCGATGGCGACGATATCGACGTCGTCTTGCAGCGGGACGCTGCGCAGTATGTTGCGCCACAGTTCGGTGCGCAGTGCCGCGTCGGGTTTCGGAAAGCCGACAGCCATCTGAAAGCGCCGAAAGAACGCCTCGTCGATATTGCTGCGCAGGTTGGTGGCCAGAATGACCAGCCCGCTACATTCCTCGATCCGCTGCAGCAGATATGACACCTCTTGGTTGGCGTGGCGGTCATTGGCGGAACTGGTCGCGCCGCGTGCCCCGAACAGCGCATCGGCTTCGTCAAAGAACAGTATCCAGTCGCGTTGTTCCGCCATATCAAAGACTTGGCTCAGGTTTTTTTCGGTTTCACCAATGTATTTCGACACCACCATGGCCAGATCAATCCGGTACACCTCGAGCCCGGTCCGCTGGCCCAGCATCGTGGCCGTCAGGGTCTTGCCAGTGCCGGGCGGGCCGTAGAACAGCGCCTTGAACCCCGCGCCCAGCCGCGATTCCATACCCCAGTCGTGCAAGATGGTTTGCCGGTTTTCGAGCCATGCCGAGACGTGATCAATGCCGTGCTTGACCTCGCGGGGGAGGATAAGATCATCCCATTTCATGCCGCTGCGCAGCCGTTTGGCCGGGAATTGCGGCGAAAAATCAGGCTCTGGCGCGCGACCGGAACACAGGGTCGCGACCCGGAATGCGGGCAGCGTCAACGGTCCTGCATAAAGCGTGCCCGAGGCCACGGCGGCAGGATCATGCGATTGACCGGGCACAAGGCCCACGATCCGGCGCAGTGGATGGTCGGGCGAAAACAGGGTCATCGCAGCGATGCGCCGGGCGGTATCCACGCCGCCAAGCAGAAATAGCGCGGTCACCGCGCTTGGCACGAAGCTGGTGCCGTCCTGACGGGCCGCACCGAATTCCGAGAACAGCCGGTCGATGGCGGTATTGCGCACGAAAAACGGGTCCAGTGCCGCTGGGTTCACTTGGGGGGCGAGCGCCAGTGCAAGGACCAGTCGGGCAGAGGTATCGAGGCCCGCTTCGGTAATCAGGTCCGTGAGCGCGGCACCTTTGGGCAGGGTTGGCGCGGCGGGCGGCGCAAACGGGGCATCGCCGGCACCAAAGAAGTGGCGCAGCCGTGCCGCGATCACGTCGGAAAGCCAATCAATTTCCGTCATCACGGCGCGGGCGTGGATATCGGCGGTGGGGGTCAGATCAGTCATCGCTGCCTCTCCATTTGACGGACAGGGGCGTGGGCATCCACGGCAGGCCGATCATATTGATCGACCATGGCAGGCTATCAAGCAACATGTCATAAGGTCCCGGTGTCACGGTCAGGATCGTCGCGGCCTCGTCCTGGCGCAGGACACCTGCGCGTTGCACAAACGCAGCACGCAGCCCATCCGCAGAGGTGCCCCCCAGCCGCGCCCATTGTGCAATCACCGATTGGATCAGCCCGTCGATCAGGCTGCGCGTGTCAGTATCAAGCGTGACAACGGGCGGGGCCGGTGTGTGAAAGGCCAGCCCAAGCAGGCAGTTGACCAATGGGTCCGCTGGTTTCGGCGGCGCGCCGGCCCCCATCGCCAACCACCACAGCGCTGCGGCGGCACGCCCCATGTCCTGATGGGCGATCCCACGGGCGTCACGGGCAATTTCCATCCGGGTGAACAACATGGCGATGTAGGGGTGAAACAGGACCAGACCGGACTGCGCTGTCATCACGCGGGTGGCTGTTGCGCGGGCAACGGGCGCTTTTGTCGTCGTTTTGGTCGGTGCGGCGGGTGGGGTATTGAGCTGATCGAGGACCTTGGTCAGTGTCGCGCGCGCCTGATGCCGCAATCCGGGCGCGATGCCGCCTGTCGCATAGCCAAGCCGCGCAATCGCGGCCCGCAAGGCGCCGATCCGGTGGTCCGGGCGGGGCAGCACCGCCATCACAAAAGTTGCAATGATATGATCCTGATCTTCGGCTGTCGGCGTCGTCTGTGCAGCCGCGCCAACGGCGAGGGCCCAAAACTGCGCCCGGTCGGTGGCGTTGACATGCGGGCCGGTGCCCAGCACGGACCAGACCAGATCAAGCATTGGCGCAACGGTGGAATAGGTGTCGCCGGTCACCTTGGCAAAGAGCGCCTGCATCCGCTGTTCAGCCAACGCGCGGTCGTCATCTGACGGAGCATCAACGAGCGGAACGTCTTGCAGCCGGTCAGTGGACGGTGCAGCCCGTGCCGTAGCTGGCAAGCGGGGGCTATCGGGCGAGGCATTTGGGGGCTGTGGACCAGCCTGTGTCGGAGCCGTCTTGGCGTCAGCGCCAGTCCGATGAGCCGCAACATCGCTGGTCGGCAGCGTTGGAGCGTCGTTTTCCTGGACAGTTTCCGCGATCTCGGACCGTCTGGGTTGCGACGTGGCAGCGTCTTGTGTCCGGGCTGTGGATGTCGCGGGGGGCAGTGCTTTGTCAGGCGTTGACGGGTCGGTTGGCTGACCCGCGATGTCGGGGATTCGGGTGGGTTTTGCGTGGTCAGCGCGGGACATGGCGCTGTCGGTTTGACGGCTGCGCGTGGGATCGTTTCTGGGTTTTGCGGACGGCGTTGGGGCCGGGGATGAAAGGGTCGTTTCAGGCGCGGTCGGGTCAGCGGGCTGGTCGGACGTCGGCTTGGTTTGTGCGACGTCAGGGTTTTGGGATTGGTCCGGGTCATTGAAAATAGTGTCGGGCGATTTCGGTGTCATGTCGGGGATTTGGGTGGGTTTTGCGGACGGCGTTGGGGCCGGGGATGAAAGGGTCGTTTCAGGCGCGG
>NZ_JAFMHJ010000056.1 GCF_017854565.1 Yoonia sp. | reverse complement strand
TATCTCCTTCATAGCAAACATTGCTCGAAAGAGACCGGAACTACACCGGGGCAAGACCAGAAACGCGCCGCTGGCGTATTTCCGAGACGCCCTTCACCCCGATCGGGAGCATGTTCGCAACCGTCCGCCATCGGACCGGAAAAACCAAGGGCTGCCTGAGCCGGAAAACCGGCCTCGCCATGGCCCTCCGCCTGATGATGTCAGCCCAAGCCAAATGGCGCAAACGCAACGGGGCCAATCGGCTGCCCGAGATCGTTCAGGGGATTGCGTTCAAGGACGGGATCAAGCAACTTCAAACCGCCGCCTGATCACGCCGTCACCAACTTTTGGGCATAGCTCGGCAATCACCTTTCGATTATACAGACCGTACGCTAGGACCGCAATCAAAAGCGAACCGACCAAGACGGCACCTGTCATAAGCGTCAAAAACATACTGAGGCGATCCATGAACTCTTCCTTTCTACGACAGTCGGCCCGCTGAGCACGGCAAGGAAACGCTAATGGAAGCGGCCATCGTGGGCATTAACGCAGGTTAATAATCTAAAGGTGCGGTGTTTGGGTGTGCTGTTGACAGGGGGCAGGTCAGATTGCTTCGGTCAGTCAGGAAACGCGACGCTGAGGTCGCCGTCCTTTGCCAGAAACGCCGACCGGGCGATCAAGGTGTCCAGTGCGATTGACGTGGATGATCAGTCAGTAAACGTAAAACGCCGCCGGAAATAAATCCGGCAGCGTGTCGTTTTTTTATGCCCTTTGGTGAATATGCATCACCAATCAGCCGGGCGTTGTCAGGGTCTTGGCACTGGCTAGTGTGCGTGCCCTTTGTCCCAATCGGACTGCTTTGGCAGTGTCTCGAATGTGTGCTCTGGTGGTGGGCAGGGCAGGGTCCATTCAAGCGTGTCTGCGAATTCATTCCAAGGGTTATTTTCAGTGACCCGTGCGCCCCGTGTCAGCGTGTAGAAGATCACACCGATGAAAAACAGGAACGACGCGAATGACAGGAATGCACCAATAGATGACACATAGTTCCATGTTGCAAAGGCGTCCGGGTAGTCGATGTAGCGGCGTGGCATGCCCTGCCGACCCAGAAAGTGCTGTGGGAAGAACGTCAGGTTTGCGCCGATGAACATCGTCCAGAAGTGCAGTTTACCCGCCCATTCAGGATACATGCGACCCGACATCTTTGGCAGGTAGAAGTAGATACCTGCAAAGATCGAGAACACGGCGCCAAGGCTCATCACATAGTGGAAGTGCGCCACAACATAGTAGGTGTCGTGGTAGACGCGGTCGATACCCGCCTGTGACAGAACGATCCCTGTAACGCCACCGACGGTGAACAAAAACAGAAAGCCGAAGGCCCAGAGCATGGGTGTCTTGAACTCGACCGAGCCGCCCCACATTGTCGCAATCCAGCTAAAGATTTTCACGCCCGTCGGCACCGCGATAACCATTGTCGCCAGCATGAAATAGCTTTGCTGTGTCAACGACAGACCCACGGTGTACATGTGGTGCGCCCAGACGACAAAGCCCAGAACGCCGATGGCGACCATCGCGTAAACCATTGGCAGATAGCCAAAAATTGGCTTGCGCGAGAATGTAGCGATGACGTGGCTGATGATGCCAAAGCCGGGGATGATGATGATGTACACTTCGGGGTGACCAAAGAACCACAAAATGTGCTGGTACAAGACCGGATCGCCGCCGCCTTCGGGTTGGAAGAAGGTCGTGCCAAAGTTCCGGTCCGTCAGCAGCATCGTGATCGCACCGGCCAGCACAGGCAGTGCCAAAAGGATCAACCAGGCCGTGACGAAGATGGACCAGGCAAACAGCGGCACCTTGTGCAATGTCATACCGGGGGCGCGCATGTTCAGGAACGTCGTGATCATGTTGATCGCGCCCAGAATCGATGATGCACCCGACAGGTGGACCGCGAAAATGGCAAGATCCATGGACATGCCTGCTTCGCTTGTCGACAGCGGTGGATACAGGACCCAGCCGACGCCGGAGCCAAGTTGACCGTTGCCGCCGGGTGTCAGCATGGATGCGACGCCAAGCGCTGTCCCGGCCACAAACATCCAGTAGGACAGGTTGTTGAGACGCGGGAATGCCATGTCCGGCGCACCGATCTGCAGTGGCATAAAGTAGTTGCCGAAGCCGCCAAACAGCGCCGGAATGACGACGAAGAACATCATCAATACGCCGTGGTACGTGATCAGAACGTTCCACAAGTGACCGTTGGGCGTACAGGTCGCTGTGGAATCGGCGATGAACCGCGCCCCTTCGGCGCACATGAACTGCACCCCGGGGTTCATCAGTTCAAGTCGCATGTAGACGGTGAAACACACCGAAATAAAGCCCACAACACCTGCGGTAAACAGGTATAAGATACCGATATCTTTATGATTTGTGGACATGAACCAGCGGGTAAAGAACCCGCGGGTGTCTTCGTGTGCGTCGCCGTGGATGGCTGCATCTGCCATTATTGGCACTCCTCGTGTTGGCTACTTTCTCACGACGCCGATTCAAAGAATGGCGCACGTTTGGCCCGGTTCTAGTCGGTTGAGCGTAAAGGGGCAATAAAGGATGCACCCATCAGACTGGGATAAATTGGCGCAGGCGTGCGCGCATGGGTTAACGCGGCGGGCGCCGGGGCGGGGCCCGTGGGGGCGCGCGCGTGGCCGGATGCGCCCTTAATGGCTGCCGTAACTGGCCATCCGAGGGTGCCAGACCGCGTATGCACTGCGTACAGACCGCGTATGTACCGCTGTGCGGCCTTGGCGGGGTTAAGGCCGCGTGCGGTGGCCTGCGTTAAGATTTGGGCGCGACGGGTGTGGCCGACAGGGCCACGATCACGTGACGGCCCCGCGGTCCCGTTGGCCGGGGCACCGCGCCGGGGCGCATGACGCGGGTAAGCCGGTGGTTCCGGATCAGGCCCCGCGCAGACCGTTGCCCATGCAAAGCCGAGGCGCCTGACCTTGTTCACCGGGTGAGACGGTCCGGGGCGATCATTGGTGTCTCATGCGGAAAATGTACGCTCCCAGCCCGGAGCCGATCCATTTCATGCGACAGGCTGAACCACGAAGCTCATGCAGGTTGGGCGGAAATAACAGTCATTCGCTGCAAGTGCGAAGTGCTTGTGTTAAATTGGAGCAAGCGGACATGTACAGCCCTCAGTTCCATCAAGATGGTGACACTAAGCAGCTTTCAACAATCCTCCGATTGTCTTACGAGCAACGGATTGCGCTACACACAAAGACAGCACCCAGCCACTCGTTACCGCGGCGGCAATCCCTAACCAAACCCCCCAAACAGTGAAATTCAGCAAACCAATGAACACCCAGATAAAGAACGCCACACCAAAGCCCTGACGGTAGATGCTTATCCACAGCGTCCAGACCGGCTTTTTGAGTGCTTGTAAAAGGGAATTTATCGAAAATAGCATCATGTAGACCGGAAACAAAAATGCATCGACCGCCAGATAGCTTGCCCCGACACGGATCACATCAGGGTCATCGGTAAACACCGACATCGCAATACCGCCGCCCAATAGGAGCGTAGGGGTTGCGACAACCGTCATGGCAAAGCCAGTCATCCAGCAGAACCGCAACGCGGCGCGCACACGCTCGTATTCTCCCGCACCAAAATTCTGGCCGGCGATCGGCAACAGCGCGCCTGTCATGCCCAGCACAGGCAACAGCAGGATTTGCTCGATCCGCAACGCAACCCCGTAGCCGGCTACGGCATAACCACCGAATTCCTTGAGCGCGAACTGCACGACGAAGCCCGACACAAACATGACCATCATCGCAGAGCTTGCAGGGATCAACTGCGCGGTGATCTGGGCGAAACACGCACGCTGGGGTCGGAATGCAGACAGGGCGACAGATTGCATGACCGCAAGGCGCATGATGCGCGACACTATGAAAAGCATCACGCCCGTCTGGCTGATGATTGTAGCAACGGCGATGCCATTGAATCCCATGCCACCCCAAACGCCAGGGATGCCGAACATCAACACGGGATTCAGCGCGACATTTGCAAAAAACGCCACCATAAGCGCGCGTTGTATGCTGCGGCTGTCACCATGCGCCTGCAAGACCCCATTGCCGCCGTAGGCCATGAAGAAGCCGGGCAAAGCGATAATCAACCAGCGAAAATACCCCGTCGCCGCGTCACGATAGGCACCGGGCTCAGATACGAGCGCGATAAGGTGCGGGCCAATTATCCACCCGACCACCATTGAACCCATCGTGGCAATCACGCCAAACGTCAGCCCTTGCGCAACAAGGTTTTGCGTTTGCAACTGATTCTTGCTGCCCTTGGCGTTGCTGACCAGCGCACTGAGCGCGGACCCGAGCCCGAACCCCACAGCCATCAAGACAAAAAACGCCTGATACCCGATCGCAAGCCCCGCCTGCGCATCTGTCGAAAGCATCCCAGCATAGTAAACATCGACTATATTATAAAGCGTGGCGAACAGCATCCCGAAGGCCGCCGGAATTGCAAGGGCGCGGAAATGACTGGCCATCGTACCAATCGTCAGGTCATCCTTTTGCATCAGGTATCGCTCGCGTTCAGCCGCCGTTCGAGCCTGCGCACGCCAGCGGATACGATCAGGATCAGCACCAGATATTCCAGCACCAGAACGGTGTAAATTTCCAGCGGGCGGTATTCCGACACGACAAGTTCATTGGCTTTGCGGGTCAGTTCCTGCATCCCGATGACCGACACGAGTGATGACATCTTCAGCATATAGACAAGCTGATTGCCCAGAGCCGGAAGAATCCGCCGGATCGCCTGCGGCAAGATCACAAAGCGCATCGTATCACGGTAATTCAGTGAAATGGACTGCGCCGCTTCGTATTGCCCCCGAGAGATCGACTGAATACCTGCGCGGAAAATTTCGGCCTGAAAGGCGCTGTCACTCAGCGCAAGGGCAAGCACACCGGCCCAGAACACATTGAGCGTGATCCCCGAAAGCGCCGGTAGACCGTAATAGACCCACAAGATCAGCACCAGCACCGGCACAGAGCGGACGATCTCCACATAGGTCCGGTTGAACATTCGCCAGCCGCGTTTTTCCGACAGGCCGGGAATAGCGACCAGCAGCCCCACGACCACGGACACTAGGATCGCGGTGATCGACATGCCGAGAGTGTAATAGGCCCCGCTTGCCATGAATTTCAGGTTGTTCCAGCCCGAGGTCATCGTGGGATCAACCACATACCAGCCCCAATTGGCGGAACAGCCAGACAAAAGCAGCAGCGCAGAGGCAAAGATAAAAAAGCGTTTCATGATCCGGCCCCTAGTGATTCAGGATTTGCTTGATGAATGTGGCGAATCGTTTGGATTTCGGCGCAGTGAACACATCTTCGGGGGTGCCGAACTCGACGATTTCGCCTTTGTCCATGAAAACCATGCGGTCGGCCACGCGCCGGGCAAACCCCATTTCATGGGTCACGACGATCATGGTCATGCCCGACGACGCAAGTTCTGTCATGACATCTAGAACCTCTGCTATCATTTCAGGATCAAGCGCGGATGTCGGTTCATCGAACAACAATATCCGCGGCTCCATGCAAAGCGACCGCGCAATCGCAACACGCTGCTGTTGGCCACCCGAAAGCTGACGGGGGAATTTTTCGGCCTGATCAGGTATCTGCACCCGTTCAAGATGCTTCATCGCCCGCGCCCGCGCCTCTTGGTCTGTCAGTCCCAGAACACGGCGCGGACCGAGACACAGATTGTCCATGACGCTTAGATGCGGGAACAGGTTGAACTGCTGAAAGACCATCCCGACATTGCTGCGGATCTTTTCCAGATCGGCGGGCTTGTTCGTCAGGGTCGTTCCGTCAACGACAATGTGACCGACCTCATGCGCTTCAAGCCGGTTGATACAACGGATCAGCGTCGACTTGCCCGAACCGGACGGGCCGCAGATAACCACGCGTTCGCCCAGGGCCACGTCAAGCGACACATTTTTCAACGCCTGAAAGTCGCCAAAGAACTTTGACACGTTCCTCATGGAGATGATGGGCATCGCTGTTTCGTTCCATTCTGTCTGTCTAACACGCAGATTTTGCGCGAATATTGATATTCTCGAGTCGTTTGCATTTCCAAACGCTTCCTGCAATCTACCTGTAACTAATGCAAAACGAGGGAAACCCATGAAATTCATTAAAATCGCCGCCGTTGCGGTGGCTATCGCAGCAAGCACCGTTCAGGCCTCGGCGCAATCCGCACTGAATGAAATTCTGTCAGAAGGTGTGCTGAAGGTGGGCACTACCGGTGACTGGAACCCGATGTCCATGCGTAATGTCGCCACGAACACTTACGAGGGCTACGATATTGACGTGATGACGGCACTGGCCGCCGATCTGGGGGTCGAGATCGAATTCGTGCCAACAGACTGGAAAACACTGGTCGCAGGCGTGACATCCGGCCAATACCACATCACGGGGTCTGCGTCGGTATCACCGGCTCGTGCAAAGGCTGCCGGCTACTCCAACAGCTATTTTTCATTGGCGACTGTGCCGTTGACGTTGAAAACGAATGCCGACCGGTTCTCTGACTGGGATGATCTGAATGTTGAAGGCATATCGGTCGCGGCTACCCTTGGCACGACGCAGGAAACACAAGTAAAACAGTATTTTCCGGCAGCAACCCACCGCATCGTCGAAGCACCCGCCCGCGATTTCCAAGAGGTGCTGTCAGGTCGTGCGGATGCGAGCATTACCTCCAACGTGGAAGCCAACACACTGGTTGCACAATACGATCAACTGATGATCGTCCCTGTCGAGGCGGGCCGTTCGCCGACACCAGTCGCGATGCTTCTGCCACAGGCCGATCAGGTCTGGATCAACTATGTAAACACCTGGATCACGCTCAAGCAGGAACAGGGTTTCTTTGATGAACTCGGCGTCAAATGGCAGTTGCTGGCCCAGTAATCCGTTTCCTGCAATCGACGACCACAGGCCAACCCCGCGCGGTTGGCCTGTGGCTTTTCACATCAAGAGGCAGGCCATGCTGACAATCTATTCGGTTCCCGTCGCGGTTTACTGCGCCAAACTGCGCATCCTGCTTCGACACAAGGCAATCCCGTTCCAGCAACTTCCCCCGCCAGGCGGCTACGGATCGGACGCTTACCGCGCGATCGTGCCGTCGGGCAATCTTCCAGCCATGATCCATGACGGGTTCCTGCTGTCGGATTCCGAAGCTATCGCCGAATATCTCGAAGAGGCATTTCCGGATATTCCGATGCTTCCCCAGTCTTTAAAACTCCGCGCCAAGGCACGCGAATTCAGCCGGGCGCATGATACCCGCCTTGAACCAGCAGTCCGTGCGGTTTACCCACAAGTCGCCTATGCCACACGGGACGCAAACGCGGTACAAGCCGGCGGGGCCCTGATCTCCAAACATCTTTCATCGCTCGCACTTTTGCTTTTGGCCAACCCGCTGGACACCGAAAAGCTCTGGTTGTCCGACTGCGGGTTTGCAGTGACATTTGCATGGATTAAGGCGTTCGAGGCAGCGCTGGATTTACCGGTCGACTGGCCCGAAATCGTTACGGATTACGATGCCCGTCTACGGGGTTTTGCAGTTGTTGCTCAAGAACTGGTTGATTATCAGCCGGCAATGGATGCGTATCTCGAAAAAGCGAAGCCTTCTTAAAGCTTCCGTTTCGATGGAAAAGGCACCGGACGGGTCTGCGTCACTCTCGATTATACTGATCGAGTATTGGAGTATCGGCACAAGGATGCAGCCCCTCAAATCAGACCTTTGCTGCATAGGTCATATTTCAGAGACTTCTCTGCCTATCGGAGGGAGCTCTGCGGTTCGTCAACTGCTAAAATGCTGCACGGTCCACAAATGGCCGCTTCGACCGGCCGCAGCGCGGCATAGTAGGGAGCGACTGGATGTCCGGTTTAGACCGCAGCACGGCCTGAAGAGCGATCAGAGTTCGCAACTTTGCTAACGGCGCTTCCTGCGCGGAGCTGCCATTCATCTGGTTGCAACAAACGACCGCCCTCCGCCCTCAAAAACCCTCATGACCTTTGGTCAGCCGCGCGCGTGACATCTTAGCTGCAACCGTCGCGCGGTTTCCGGGCGGGTTTATTGCGGTTGGGGGTGCTTGTTCGGGGGCGGTCGGACGCTGGTGGTCGCTGCCGTCGTGTGCGCCGGGGCGATCTTATCGGGCGGGAATGGTGCGCGCCCGCACGGACCCGCAACGCCAAAACAGCACGGGAATTCAGACGTAACGGGGCAAGCACCACCAAGGATGGCCCGTTGAACCCATTTTTCATGGAAAGATTGTGGTGAAATGGTGCGGTCGGGGGGACTCGAACCCCCACGAGTGTTACCTCACAGCGACCTCAACGCTGCGCGTCTACCAATTCCGCCACGACCGCTTGTCCTAGGCTTGGTAGCGGGGTCTCTACCCAAGTGGCGCGATCTTCTCAAGTGCAAAAATCAGCAATCCGCAAAGCGCGTGACATTCCCCCCCGTCCGGGGCCATATGGGGCCGAAAACAAGGGTCATATCATGGTTGAATGGATCATCACCGACGGGCTGACCGACTATGCCACGGCGCTTGCCACCATGGAAACCCGCGTCGATGCCATCGCGCGCGGCACTGCGGACGAGGCGATCTGGCTGCTTGAACATCCGCCCCTGTATACCGCCGGCACCTCGGCCAAGCCCGCCGATCTGATCGCGCCAGACCGCTTTCCCGTGCATGATGCGCGGCGCGGCGGCGAATATACGTACCATGGGCCGGGCCAGCGGGTGGCCTATGTCATGCTGGACGTGGGTCGGCGTGGCCGTGATGTGCGCAAGTTTGTCCATGACCTCGAGGCGTGGATTATCGCCACCCTCGCCACCTTCAACGTGCGTGGTGAAGTCCGCGATGGCCGCGTCGGCGTCTGGGTGCAGCGGCCCGACAAGCCCCTGCAGGCCAATGGGCACCCCGCCGAAGACAAGATCGCCGCCCTTGGGATACGCCTGCGCAAATGGGTGTCGTTTCACGGGCTGTCGATCAATGTTGACCCGGACCTCAGCCATTTTGACGGCATCGTCCCCTGCGGGATCAGCGACCACGGTGTCACGTCTCTTGTCGACCTTGGCCTGCCCGTCACGATGACCGACCTCGACATTGCCCTGCGCCAAACCTTCGCAGGCACCATGCCCTAGTGCGGGGAACCCCCTGCATGCCAAGGACCGCTGTGGCGTTTGGCTTGACCGTGTCGCAGGCCGCATATTTCTCTGCGGGGGGTGATATTGCAAGGTCGTGCGCGGCCTTGCGTCGCGACGGCGCGCAGCGCGGGCTGGCTGGGGTCTGGACCCATAACCAATAGATGACGGGAGCAGCGCGCGCTGAGATGAGGGTTTTCGGGTGGCGATCAGCAGGCCGTTGTCTGGGCAAACGATGCACGCAACCGAGCAAGGGCGGCTTCGCGGATCTGGCGGATACGCTCTCCCGATACGCCAAACTGCTCGCCCAATGCATCGAGCGTTTTTGGTGGATCAGATACGTAGATTTCTATGATAATCTCTTGTTCACGCTTGGAAAGTCGGTCCAGATAGCCAGACATCTTGATCCAGAAGGCACGCGTATCCAAACGGGTGCCCACTTCCTTTTCGACGTCTGCATCCGGATCCTCGAGTAGATCTTGCAGTTGGGTTGTACCACCATCGTTACCGACGGGGCGGTTCAGCGACCCATCCTGCGCAGCCAGTCTTTGTTGCATCAATACAACCTGCTTGGGCGTAACCGCGAGATCGGCCGCGATCCGGTCAACAAGATGTTCAGGTGGAACCCCGCCCATGGCGGTCAGGCGGCTTTCAACACGTTTCAGATTATGAAACAGCTTGCGGCTGGCCGCCGAATTCGGGAGTTTCACCAAGGACCAGTTCTGGATCTTGTAGTCTTGGATTTCCGCCCTGATCCACCATGCCGCATAGGTGGAAAAGCGAAAACCCTTATCAGGGTCAAAACGATCGGCCGCCTTCAACAGCCCGATATTTGCATGCTGCAAAATGTCGGTGTCCAGTTCGCGGCCTTTGCCCCCCGCTCTGCTGGTCGCCGCTATTGCAAGAGCCTGATGTGATGTGACCAGACGGTTGCGCGCGGCAATATCGCCTTCGTCGCGCCAGCGTCTGGCAAGCCGCGCCTCATTGTGCGCGTCCAGAAATTCCGGGCGCGGCGTTTGTTTGCGGGCGATTTGGGGCGGAGGGAAGGGTTTGTTCATTCTTTACACATTTGATTTCGTTTCGATACTAATAGCCGTAAGATTTGCTTGTCAATATAATTTCGAAACGCTATTGGTTCGCCATGAGTGAAAATGCGATCGACACAGAGGAAATCGCCGAGCTGCTGGTCTATCTGGGGCGTGCGGCACGCGGGACCGACACAGGATCAGACCTGACGGCGGCGCAATGGACGGCCATGCGGTTTTTCGCGCGGGCCAATCATGTTTCCCGAACGCCGTCAGCGTTTGCCAGCTTTCATGCCACGACGCGGGGCACCGCATCGCAAGTCATCAAATCGCTGATGCAAAAGGGATATCTTGCCCGGCATGCGGCAGCCGATGACCGCCGCCGGGTTCGGTTGGACCTGACGGGCAGCGGGAAATCAATCATGCATTTTGATCCTTTGAACAGCCTGACGGAAGCCATTGATCAGTTGGAGGACAAGCTGCGCACGGCGTTGCGGCAGGCTTTGCCCGCATTGGCAGGAGAGTTGGCCAAGGTTCGCGGCACCGTCGCCTTTGGCACCTGCAGCGATTGCCGACATTTTTCGTACGGCGGCGCGGTCAGCTATTGTGCATGTGTCGGCGCCGAACTGGCACCGGCCGATCTGGGCTGTCTTTGCGTCAATTTCGCCGCAGGCGCAGGCCGCAAGGCCGCGCTGCCAAGTCACAAACCAAAGGAAATCTCATGACTGCTACCCCAGCCACATCCAGCCCGGCTGACGACGTCGGCATGGCGCATCTGGGACAGATCATTGCCGTCGCCAGCGGCAAGGGCGGTGTCGGCAAAAGCACCGTCAGCACCAATCTGACATTGGCCCTCGCGGCGCAAGGTGCGGCGGTCGGGCTGGTGGACGCTGATCTTTACGGCCCCTCCGTGCCGGGAATGTTGGGGATCGTGTCAGGCAAAGCCCCCACGATGTCACCTGCGGGCAAAATCATCCCCGCCGAGGCGCATGGGATCAAAGTCATGTCGATGGGCATGCTGACCGATGACGACAAGCCCGCTATCCTGCGCGGCCCAATGGTGTCGAAATACCTGCGCATGTTCATTCTGGAGGTGGCATGGGGCAAGCTTGACTATCTGATCCTTGATCTGCCCCCCGGCACCGGGGACACGCAACTGACGCTGGCGCAAGCCTTTCCGTTGACCGGCGCGATTGTGGTCAGCACGCCGCAGGATGTCAGCCTGAAAATCGCCCGACGTGGCATTCGCATGATGGAGCAGGTCAAGGTGCCGATCCTTGGCATCGTCGAGAATATGAGCGGGTTTACCTGCCCCTCTTGCAACGAGGTAACGCACATCTTCCATCAAGGCGGCGGCGCCAAGATCGCGGCCAGCCTTGGCGTCCCTCTTTTGGGGGCCATTCCGCTGGATCCGGCAATCGTGGATTGCGGCGATGAGGGGCGCCCTTTGGTGATTGCGCATCCCAACGCGCCTGCCTCCGCGGTCTACCGCAGTATCGCCGCGATCCTGTCAGGGCGCGTGCAAGCGACCGTCGGCGTTCCGACGCCGTTTGACTGGCATTGGGCAGATGACACGAGCAAGCCGAAGCCTGCGGCACCGACGGCCCGGGCAGGCAGTGCTGCCGACGTTCCGGTAACGCTTGATCGCCGCGACGGGCGCACGCTGGTGCTGCGTTGGCAAGATGGCCACGACCAGCAGATTGACGTGCGCGATTTACGTCTGGCATGCCGCTGTGCTGCCTGTGTCGATGAGATGAGCGGGCGCGCAGTGTTGGACCCGGCGACGGTGCCGCTGAACATCGAGCCGACCCGGATATGGAGCCTTGGCAACTATGCAATAGGCGTCAGCTTTAGCGACGGCCATCGTTCGGGAATTTACACCTTTGGTCAGCTGCGCGGCATGGTGACCGTTGAGGTTGAAGATGTCTGAAATGACATCTCCGCTGCGTATCCGTGCCGAAACCTCGGCGGCTGATCCGCACAGCATGCGCTTTGTGTTGGACAGGGACGTACAAGTCGGTTCCCTGGCGACCTTTCGTGATGCCGTTGCGGGGCGGGGCGCACCTTTGGCCGAAGCGTTATTCGCCATTGCCGGGGTGAAAATGGTTGATGTTGCAGGCGCTGTCGTGGCCGTGGTCAAGACCGATGACATGGCTTGGGCCGATCTGAAAGGTCCGATAGCAAATGCGCTGCGCAGCGCGATTGCGCAATCTTCCGCGCCTTTGGGGCAGGGGGCCGGCACCTTGGGCCACACCCGGTCCGATGCCGAAATCCGTTTGGCCGTTCAAGACGTGCTGGACCGGCAGGCCAATCCGGCGATTGCCAGCCATGGCGGACATGTCAGCGTGACGGACGTGCGAGATGGCGTTGTCAGCATGCTGATGTCGGGGGGGTGTCAGGGCTGTGCGTCCTCTGCCGCGACGCTGCGCGGCGGTGTGGAAAGCATGATCCGGGCCGCCGTTCCCGAAGTCAGCGGTATCATCGACGTGACGGACCATGACGCCGGGGTGACCCCCTACTACAGCGCCGGACCGACCGATGAGCAACAGCCAAAGCGACCTTTGCTATACCGCCCGGTGCCGCCCGATGCGATCATGCGTGAAAATGATCAGTTTCTGATCTCGCCAGACTATCTTGCTCCGCGGCTGGGGATGGATGCCGAAGCGCTCCGGGCGGGGCTACGATCGGGCGAAGTTGTCAGCCAGTCCGAAACCGGAACCGGAGAGGACGCGGGAAAAACACGGTTGATCATACGCTCCAGTCATCGTGTCTGGGCTGCCGAAATCGCATCGGATGGTGCCGCCCATGAAATTCCCGCCCCGCGCGCTGCTGCAAAAGCCGCCGTAGCCGGCAACGTGTTACGCGACCGCGTTCGGGCGCATCTTGCTACCTTGTCGGCGGCCGATGTCCCGCTGACCTACGGAAATCTGGCCCGTGCCCTGGGGCTTTATGCGCCCGGATCCATTGCAAGAGTGACACAGGCGCTTGAGGCGACAATGGTTGAGGACGCCGAGAGCGGCGCGCCGTTTCTGGCCTCTCTGGTTGTCAGTAAAGTTGGTCAGGGCCATGCAGCCAAAGGTTTTTTTCAGCGCGCGCGCGCACTGGGCCGCGGGCCGAGCTTCGGCGAAGACGACCCGGCCTATTACCATCGCGAGTTCACCGGTGCGGTTGCCATGCTGACGGCCCGGACCTGAAACAGGGGTGAAACGGGGCCATTTTTAGTGAAGGTCAATGCGTTGGTCGGAATACATCCGATGACCGCCCAGCGAACAAGGCAACGGTTGGCGGCAGCGACCCAATGGCGGCAGCCCACACGCAGCGGTTCCGGAAAATTGCATGTGCGGCGTGAGAACGGCAGTGCAAAAGTTGGCCACGGAAGTGGCGAGATTGTCTTGCTGCGGGCAGCGTAAAACTTTGCCACTTTGGCCCTTGCTGGTTGCAGGGAGGGTGGGGTATTTTCAGCGTGGAACTTTAAAGGTCCGCCTCGCGCGTCGGGGCGGCATGAGCGAACGGGCGGCAGCGGTGAAGGTTTTCCGATGCGGGTCGGCGCGGAACGCTGCTCACTTGCGCGACCATGG
>NZ_JAFMHJ010000104.1 GCF_017854565.1 Yoonia sp. | reverse complement strand
TCCGACACGAATGTCAAAAAACGATCAAACATGATCATTTCTTTTTCACATATGACCGGTCGACCGATCACCCTGGGTGATCGGTCGACCGATCACCCAGGGTGATCGGTCGGTCACCCATAAGTTATTGAAAAGATTAACATATATATTATGTCTTTCTACTCTTGGGAAAAGCTCCAAGCTTTTCCCTTCGAACGCCTGATCACGCATGTGATCTGGGACGTTCGACAGCACCAACCCGATGGGTTGGTGCATGCCTGCCCCTTGAGGGGGCAGGCGGGGTGGCACAGCCACCCCATACCGGCTCCGCCGGTTCTTTGTTCACCGGGGGAGAGAGGGGAAGGGTGTTGCGAGGTCAGGGAGCAAGATCAGGCGTGGTGTTGGTCGTGAGGTTCGAGGCGTCGGCGGCGGCGTCGGTAGATGGTGCGGATGCCGCTCCCCCACTGGATCGAGCTTCCGCGTCCGCAACGGCCCAGTCGTTCCAGTCTTCATGCGGTAGGGCAGGGGGCAGACGCTTCCATCCATCTCCAAGGGCGGCGGCCTGGGCGTCCCCGGCCGCGTTGCGGTCCTGTCCGGCGAAGCGTTTCGCGTCGGCCGCGACCGCAGCCAGGATCGGCTCTGGCACGTTGCCATCGCCTGCGGTGCTGATGATTGTGATCGGTGAGGCCGTCTTGGCCTTCCGGCGGATCAGGCCAAGCGCAGAGAGTGCATCGATCGCGGATTCGACGATGACGACGCGCACAGCGTCACCGATTTCCCGCAGGCCGGCACGGAACGCACCGCGTTTCTTGTCGCTGCCGGGAGCCAAGGCGCTGAAGCGGCTGCCGTCGCGCAGCTTGGCGATGCCCTTGATCTCGGCGCCCGTGGCAATCCCGTCTGCGTCGCGCTGGACAAAGACGGCGTTGACCAGCTGGCCGCCGTGCGGCCCGATCCGGCTCTGGGCGTAGAGGTCGCCTGCGTCGTGCGCCGCGTCTACGATATCGGCATCGAGGGCGCGTTCCTCGATCAGGTGCCGGCGCACCGCCGGCCAGGCTTCAGGATCAGCAGCGGGCGGGTTGAATGGCGGGCGCTCTTTCACCGCCGCCTCTACGGTCGGCATGATGCGACGTTGCTGCGCCGCCAAGAGGTCGGCAGCAGTCGCCTCTGTGCCGAACCGATCTGCAAGCCAGGACAGAGCGCCGTTGAAGTCCGTCTCGGTGACGTATTTCACCAGGTCGATGGCTCCGCGCGCACCCTTCGCGCCCTTGATGCAGCGCCATTTGTCGCCGTCGATCTCGATTTTGTGGGTTCGGTCGCCTTCCGGCCCTGCGATCCATCGCTGGCGGTTTTCGGGCTTGCGGGCGTCCTTGGGGTCCACGGCCAGCCCCAGGGCGTCCAGGACGCTTGCGAGGGGCAGGGCGCGCATCTGGTCGGAAAGGGCGCGGCGGGCTTCCTTGGCCCGCTCCAGCGCGTCTGCGTTGATCTCGGCGGCTCTGCGGGCCTCCACGCCCTTTCGATGCTCCACGGGCAGCTCAGCGGCCTTGGCGGCCTTGATCTTGATCGCTTCATGGACCTGGGCGCGCAGGTCGTTGGCCCACTTCTCGCGGCCAAACATCGGCGGCGTCGTGATTTCGGGCAGCTCGAGGTCGTCGGACGCGTTCACGCGCCGGTAGTATTCCGCGACAGACTGGTGGGTGGCGGTGGATCCGATGAGGCCCCGGCGCAGGCCGAGATCCTCGACGGCTTCGGCGTAGCGCGTCTGGTGGCCCGAAATCAGGCTCGTGCCTGGGTTCATCTTCGATGCCTTGCCACCGATCCACCGGCGAGCGTTGAGGCCGCCGGTGTCGGGATCGAGAGGGACGATCAGCCCGGTGAGATGCGGCGTCGTCTCGTCCATGTGGAATTCCAGATGCGCGACGTTCTCTTCGCCCCATTCTGCGACAAGCCAGGCGGTCGACTGCGCGACCCATGCGTCCCGGTCTGCGCGGGTAGAGCTGCGCCACCATTCCGGGCTGGTGGTCATCAGGACCTCGACGGCCAGGACGGAGTTGGAGCGGCGCAGCAGCTTCCCGTTCTCCGGGTCGCCCTGCCGTGCCCCGATTTTCGGGACCAGGCGCAACACGTCAGCCGCGGGATCATCGGTGCCGATCAGGATGGGGTTGTTGGCGCTGATGCTGGCATCGGCGTTCGGCGTCGGGATGTCGCGCCGCATGTGCTTCGAGCTGCCTTTGATCGAGGTGACGCTCCGCAGCTTGGCATAGCGCATGATCGCGAAGGGCCGATCATCCGCGCCAGGCGATGCGACAGCGGTGCGGACGGTCTTCGCAAGAGCTGCGCCGCCGCCATCGGTGTTGGTCATTTCAGCAGGTGATCGCATGGCGCTGGCCTTTCTTGAGCATTCTCTCTCCCGGTCGAATGACACCAGCGCAGCTGGTGGGGGCGGCCGTGCCGCCCTCCGGCGCAGCCGGAAGCTGTGCCATGGCGGACCGGGATGGACGCCAGCACAGCAGCCCCGCAGGGCCTCCGGAGGAACCCCCGGTAGGGCGAGCGGCAAAGGTTGCTGGATGAAGGGAGCGCGGAGCGGCCCGAAAATCCAGCAACCTTTGTGTAGTGAGTCCCCAAATGATTTTCAGGTAGGCGGACAACCTGTCCGCCTCCTTCCGCTGTTCAACGATAATCACTGCATCACCTCGCCCGTTTCCGGATCGTGGGGTGTCTCTTGATCACCCTGGCTCATGTCTTCGAGAGGTAGCTCTGGCTCACCCGCCGCCTCTTTCATCATGATCCGAATCCGTCGCTCAACACCTCTGTTGTCGCGGGTGTTTTTCTTCACCAGCGTCTTCGTGTTGAAGACGGCGAATTCCTTTGACGTGTCCCATGCTCTCCAAACTTCGTTCGGGTCCAGAGCATATGCATAGACCCCTGTGCCGACCCGAACCCGCACCATCACGTTGCGGTCTTCGAGCCACTTCGTCAGTCGTCGGATCGTGATTTCGCTCACGTCCAAGGCTTCCGCCATGACGACCTGTGAGACCACCAGGGCCCCTCCATCGGGGTCCATGTGCTCGGCTATCCAGGAGTAAAGTCGTGCGGCATTGGGCTTCTCCTGCATCAGCCAACGGATCCGTTGCCAGCCCTTCGGATAGACCTGAACAAAGTTCCGGTTCTTGCGATCTTCGTCGTCTACCGCTGCCGCATATCCCATGATCACGCTCCGTCGATCTGTCTGATCAGCTATGTAAGGTAATCCGACACGAATGTCAAAAAACGATCAAACATGATCATTTCTTTTTCACATATGA
>NZ_JAFMHJ010000103.1 GCF_017854565.1 Yoonia sp. | reverse complement strand
GATTACGCTACGAAACGGATCAGCCCGCCTCAAGCTGGTTTTGTCTGACAAGACCCACAGACGGTATCGAACACACAAACGATACCGAAAACCGCGCCGCCTGATGATGCGCGTCACCCAAATTCAAGCATAGCTCGCGCGTTTCTGGTACGGGCCTATTTGTTGCAGACCCACGAGATGCTGTTTGATGCCCACTGGCATGCTTTCCGTGTGTTTGATGGCATCCCGGGCCGCGGAATATACGACAATATGAAGACGGCGGTTGACCGTGTCGGTCTTGGAAAGCAGCGCGATGTGAATGCGCGTTTTTTAGCGATGACCAGCCACTATGTCTTTGAACCGGAATTCTGCAATCCGGCGGCGGGTAATCCCCCCCGAAAGTAAGGGGCTGCATAAGTAGAGTTTTCTCGGCAAGATGCATGAGGAGATTCTGAATGAAGACAAGCAGATACACAGAGGCGCAGATCCTCGCGATCCTGCGCCAGGCTGAAGGCGGCATGCCGGTGGCCGAGTTGTGCCGGGCGCACGGCATGAGCAGCGCGTCGTTCTATAAATGGCGGGCGAAGTATGGGGGCATGGATGCGTCGATGATTTCCCAGACGAAGGCCATTGAGGAAGAGAACCGGCGGCTGAAGAAGATGTTCGCCGAGTTGAGCATGCAAAATGAACTGCTCAAGGAGGCTCTCGGAAAAAAATAGTTTGGCCATCTCAACGCCGCGAGATGGCCGGGAATGCAGTGGCGAGACGTGGGGTCAGCATAGCCCTTGCCTGCCGGACCTTCGGGGTCAGCGAGACCTGCTATCGCTATGGCCCGAAGTTAAGGGCTGAGAACGAAGAGATCGCCGATCTGCTGACCGGTTTGACAGATGCCCGCAAGACGTGGGGGTTCGGCCTGTGTTTCCTGCATCTGCGCAACGTGAAGGGTCATCCGTGGAACCACAAACGCGTCTATCGCATCTACTGCGAGTTGGAGCTGAACCTGCGGATCAAGCCACGCAAGCGGTTGAAACGGGAGAAGCCTGATGCGCTGGCAGTCCCGGACGCGCCAAATGTGACCTGGTCGATGGATTTCATGGCGGATCGGCTGGGGGATGGTCGGGCGTTCCGGCTGTTGAACGTGCTGGACGACTTCAACCGGGAAGGCTTGGGCATTGAGGTCGACTTCTCATTGCCCGCCGAGCGCGTCATCCGAAGCCTCGACCGCATCATCGAATGGCGCGGCAAGCCCAGCACCATAAGGGTGGACAACGGCCCTGAATACATCAGCGGCAAGCTGATGGAATGGGCAGAGAAACAAGGGGTTATCATCCAGCACATCCAACCCGGCCAGCCGCAGCAGAACGCTTACATCGAGCGCTACAACCGCACCGTCAGACACGAATGGTTGGACCAATACATCATCGAAACCATCGAGGAGGCTCAAGACCACGCCACGCAATGGCTATGGACTTACAATAACGACCGCCCGAACATGGGCATCGGCGGCATCACACCCGCACAGAAACTGAAAATGGCTGCGTAAGTTCTACGAATGCACCCCGTTAAAAATGGGGGGATTACCCCGGTCACCCGCTGCTTTTGCTTCGGAATTTTGTCACGCCGATCAGCGTTGAACTTGTGCGGCATATACAGCATCCTCAAGAGAATAAGCCGTGACCGATATCAGCCGAGTGGGGCTCCGTGCAACAAGGCCATGCGGGTTGCGGACCCGGCGAAGAAGGCGTCGCAGGATTGAAGAGAGAGGGTCGCGCTTGGCGCGGCCCTTTTTCCTTTTCTCATTGGCGGGACGGTGCCCCAAAAAACCTTATGCCTAGCAATTTCATGTTTTGATAGGTATATGCGTGCCAAGCAAAAATTGGAAATGATTGGCATGACTCCTCTTAGCAGCATCGCGATGAGCGCCTACACCGATCTGGTGCGCCTTCTGAAGGACGACGCCTTGTCCGGTGTCGAAGGCAAGCCGACGCTCAAAGAGCGCGGCGACAAGGCCTATTGGTACGCCGCGCGACGCGTCGGAACCGAGATGCGCTTCATCTATATCGGCGAGGACGGTGACGAGACGCGTGCACGTATCGACCGGATCGTGGAGCTGCGCGCGACCGCCAAGGATCGGCAGGCAGAACGGTCTCGGCTTGTTCGGCTCCTGCGCGCCGAAGGCATGACCCCCACCGACCGGGCAACCGGGTCCATCCTGTCGGCGATGGCGGCAGCCGGGACTTTCCGTTTGGGTGGCACCATCGTCGGAACCAATGCATTTCGCCTCTATGAAGGCGAGCTTGGTATCCGGCTACCCATTGGCGGTATGGCCAACACCGGCGACATCGACATCGCCCAGTTCGAAAAGCTCAGCGTGGCACTGCAGGATCAGGTTGACCCAGGTCTGGCCGAGACCTTTTCGGCACTGAAGTTCGCGCCCGTGCCCGGGCTCGACAACGGCCGGACATGGCGATGGGCGCAGGGGGGCAGTGGCCAGTTGGTCGAGTTCCTGACGCCGGCCTTCGGAGATGAAACCATCCGCGATTTGCCAGCCTTGGGCGTGAACGCCCAAGGATTGAACTACCTCAACTTCCCGATTGCTGAGCCGATCCATGCGGCGGCGATCTATCGATCCGGCATACTCGTGCAGGTCCCGCGTCCAGAGCGCTATGCGATCCATAAACTGATCGTTGCTGATCGGCGGCGTGACGGGGCGGGGAGCCTCAAATCTGCGAAGGACCGCGAGCAGGCGGCCTTCTTGATCGAGGCGATGGCCGAGGATCGTCCCGATGATCTGGCCCGGGCTTATGGCACCGCGCTGGAAGTCGGGCCACGCTGGCGCGAGCGCATTGGGAATTCGTTGAAGCGCATGCCGGAGACGAAGATTATCCTCGAGAGCCTGGGCGCGTGATCGCGGCAACGGGATCACGCCGAACCTCGGACAGAAGGCGGAAGCGAAAGGCCTGACGGTTATGCGGGTTGCGGACCCGGCGAAGAAAGCGTCGCAGGATTGAAGAGAGGGGGTCGCGCTTGGCGCGGCCCTTTCGTCATGTCTCAAGGCGCGTGCGATCGGTCACACGTGATCGGCAGCTGACGGCGCCCAGCCCGTCATTCCTCTACCCAGCCCGTCATAGTGCGGCCCATCCGCATCGGTACAGGCTGGGGATGGTGCGCACCTCACGCGCAACCCAAGGCAGGCTCGCGTATCGTGGACGAAGCGCTGGTGCGCATTGCTGCGCTCTACAAGATCGAAGGCGAAATCCGCGGCCAGGATCCGGAAAGCCGAGCTGAAACCCGGCAGGAACGTTCCCGGCCGCTGGTCGATG
>NZ_JAFMHJ010000018.1 GCF_017854565.1 Yoonia sp. | reverse complement strand
CCGTGGAACTGGCAGGCCGAAAACGCCTGAGACAGCGCCTCAACCGGACGGATACGTTAAGAACCAATTTATCGCGCTCAAGCTTGTCGATCCGTGATTCATAGGCGCTCACCACTGAAGCATTCAGTTGCGAAAACTCATAATTGCCTGAAATTCACTGTGAGCCCCGCTTTTGCGGGGCTTTTTTTGCTTTTCGTGTCTTGGGACGTACTATGCTCCCGTTTCGGGACGAGGGCACCCCTAGCACATATTATGGCCATTGATTTCATTGGGTAATTTAGGGGTATTGGGAGGACCGATGGTCCGACCTACAGGTGATCGGACTCCGCAGATTTCTGCGAAATTCACTCTGTCCTCCTCGGTGAAACGTCTTGACGTTTCACCGAAATCCGGGGCGGGTGCGCTCGCCCTTGGCGCGGATCGGGCCGCAGGCAATAAACCGAGCGGTATGTAAAAAGTGAGCCTGATCAGCGAAACTATGGGGGGACTTCGGCCCTCCCTTTTTTCGTCGGGGCAGGTGGCAATGCGGACGTCGCCAATGGCTCTGCCCTTGGACGTTGAATGCGATACATTCACCGGTGACCGGCGAAATGATGGTGGCCTTTGCGGCCCCCTGTTTTCATCCGCGCGGAATGTCGAACCCCGGCGCGGCCAGCGTAAAGCCTGAAAAATCGAATCCCGGCGACACGGTGCAGCCAACAAGCGTCCAGTCGCCCGTAGTGCGGGCGGCCTGCCAGTGCTGGTCCGGCACGATCAGTTGCGGCTGTTGCCCGGCGGCCAGATCGGGGCCAAGCGTCAGATCCTGCGCCGGTCCCGCATCCTCCGCCGCCAGCGACAGGATCAGCGGTGCACCCGCGTAATAGTGCCAAATTTCCACCGCATCGACGCGGTGCCAATGGCTGGCCTGCCTGTCGCGCAGCAGGAAATAAATGCAGGTGCCTGTCGGGCGGCCATCATTTTCGGCCACCCAAGTCTGGCGATAAAACCCGCCCTCGGGGTGCGGGGCGAGGTTCAGTTTTGCGATGATCTGGTCGGCGGTCACTTCAGGATGGACCGCCCGGCGTAAAGCGCTGTTTCGCCTAGTAATTCTTCGATCCGGATCAATTGGTTGTACTTCGCCAGCCGGTCAGACCGCGACAGCGATCCGGTCTTGATTTGACCACAGTTGGTGGCGACGGCCAGATCTGCAATCGTGGTGTCTTCGGTTTCGCCAGACCGGTGCGACATGACATTTGTATAGCGTGCGCGATGCGCCATTTCGACCGCCTGCAGCGTCTCTGTCAGGGTGCCGATCTGGTTGACCTTGACCAGCATCGCATTCGCGCAGCCTTTGGCAATGCCGTCGGCCAGACGGGCAGGGTTCGTCACGAACAGGTCATCCCCAACCAGCTGTACCTTGTCGCCGATCATATCGGTCAGCAGCTTCCAACCCTCCCAGTCATCTTCGGACATGCCGTCTTCGATGCTGATGATCGGGTAATCGGCGGCCAATTTTGCCAGATATTCCGCGTTTTGTGCGCTGGTCAACGAGATGCCTTCGCCGTCCATTTCGTACTTGCCGTTGGCATAGTATTCGGTCGCCGCACAATCGAGTGCGAGGTAAATATCCTCACCGGGAGTGTAACCTGCCTTGGTGATTGATGTCATAATGAAATCAATAGCTTCGCGTGTGGACCCGATGTTTGGTGCAAAGCCGCCCTCGTCGCCGATACCGGTGTTATAGCCCGCTGCACTCAGCTCTTTTTTCAGCGTGTGAAAGACTTCTGACCCCATGCGCACGGCCTCGCGGATGTTCGCCGCCGCCACGGGCATGATCATGAATTCCTGAATGTCGATTGGGTTGTCGGCGTGCTCACCGCCGTTGATGATATTCATCATCGGGACGGGCAGGGTCCGCGCCGACGTGCCGCCGATATAGCGAAACAATGGCTGCGCGGTGTAATCGGCGGCTGCCTTGGCGACAGCCATGGACACACCCAGAATCGCGTTTGCTCCCAGACGTGCTTTGTTCGGGGTGCCATCGAGTTCGATCATCGTCATGTCGATCGCCACCTGCTCGGTCGCGTCGAAGCCAAGGATCGCTTGGGCGATTTCACCGTTCACGGCGGCAACGGCCTCAAGCACACCCTTGCCCATGTAGCGGCTTTTATCGCCGTCCCGCTTTTCCACGGCCTCATGCGCGCCTGTCGATGCCCCCGATGGGACTGCTGCACGGCCCATGGTGCCATCTTCAAGGATCACGTCGACCTCGACGGTAGGGTTGCCGCGGCTATCAAGAATTTCGCGGGCGTGGATGTCGATGATGGTGCTCATGGCAGTCTCCTTTGGGAGGGGTATGGCTGTTTCGCGAATTCTATAGCGCGGGTTGTGTCGCAAGGGAAGCGCGGCGCAGGCGTGCCTCGCGCCAAAGCGTATATATGCCCGAGCCGACAATGATCGCAGCGCCGGTCAGCGTCAGTCTGTCAGGGGTTTCGCCAAAGACCAGCACACCGACAAAAAGCGCGAATACCAGTCGGGAATAGCGAAACGGCGCGATGACCGACATGTCGCCGATCCGTGTGGCGGCAACCAGCATATAGTAGGCAGCAACCCCAACGCCGATTGCGACGCACAGCCGGATAATATCTGCGCCACCGGGCACCACGAGGTGCGTGCCGCCCCATCCGATCCACTGCATCACGGCGCCCGTCGGAATGATGATGGCAAAGGCATAGGTTGCCAACTGGCGGGACGTGATTGTCGAGGGCACCCGACGGGTCGCCAGATCGCGGATCGCCAGCCCGATGACCCCTTGCACGGCAAACAGAGAATTGGCGTCGAACCCGTCCAGTCCGGGGCGGATCACCAACAAAACACCGCTTAGACCGACGGCAATCGCCACCCATCGGCGCCAGCCCACAGTCTCGCCCAGAAATAGCGCGGCACCGATTGTTACGACCAATGGTGTCGCCTGCAGGATCGCCGATGCCGATGAGATAGGGGTCAGCGCCACGGCTGTCACAAACCCCAAGGTGCCGAAGACTTCGCCTGTATTGCGCAAAATAACCGACGATTGCAGCAGATCGCGCGACCAGAGTGTATCGCCGCAGGCGCGGGCGATTATCCCGAATATCAGCGCGCCACCTATGCCCAACAACATGAGTATCTGGCCCACGGGCAGGGCGCCGGCCATCTGCTTGATGCACATATCTTCTATGGCGAAACCCAGCATAGCCAGAACCATCAGGGCGCTGCCGCGCGTATTATCCAAAATCACGCGTCCTTGTCGGGCAGAGGCACGCCATAAAGCTCTAGCCTGTGACCCATCAGACGGTAGCCGAGCTTGACCGCGATCCGTTCCTGAAGTTCTTCGATGTCGGGATCGACGAATTCGATTACCTCGCCGCTGTGCATATCAATCAGGTGGTCGTGATGGTCGCGGTCGGCGGATTCGTAGCGGGCACGGCCATCGCCGAACTCGTGCTTTTCAAGAATACCCGCCTCTTCGAACAGCTTTACGGTCCGATACACGGTTGCCAGTGAAATGCGCGGATCGGCTGCGGCTGCACGATGATACAGCTCTTCAACGTCGGGGTGGTCGTCCGCGGCTTCAAGCACGGCTGCAATGGTGCGCCGTTGATCTGTCAGGCGCAGGCCATTTGCCTCGCAGCGGGAGAGTATTGTCTTGCTCATGGCGTTCCTGACGGTCGTGTACGGCCCTGATAACGACACCGCGCGCAGGTTTCCAGTGCGTGCGGCATCAGACAAAGCAACAATCGTGTTGGTTGTCGCCAGCGGTCGACGTCGTCAGGATGTCGCAGCTGTTCGCGCGATGGCCATAAAGCGCCTCTGCGCCGCTAAAACCAGCGGATCCATCGCAGCAGCAGATAGATTGCCAGCGCCAAGACAACCATCGCCCCGCACAGGACCGCAAAAGCATGCGGGTATGCCGTTCCCGGCAGGCCCGCGACATTGACCCCGAACAGCCCAGTCAGGAAACCCAGCGGCAGGAATATCGCCGCAATCACCGACAGAACATATCCGTTTCGGCCCAGCCGTGCGGAATTTGCCAGATCAAGGTGACTGGTCAACGTCTGAACCCGGTCCCGCACCTCTACGACCTCTTCGACGGATCGGGTGACCCGGTTGGCGGTATCGCGCAGGCGATGCCGCAGCTCGGGTGGGATCACTTGCGTATTCATCCGGGCCAACCCATCCAGTGCATCGCTCAGCGGGCCGATATGGCGCCGCAATTTGATGACGGTCCGGTGCAGGGGTGCCAGTTCCGGCAATTGCAGGACATGCTGATCATAGACCAGCTCCTCCATCCGGTCGGCCTGTTCTTCCAGATTGACCGACACGGTTTCGATCCGATCCACGATGTTTTCGATGATCCGTGCGATCATGCGCGCCGGAATGGCCGGCGCGTCGCCGCTTTCGATGTCGTGGCGCAGGTCATCCATGGCGAACATACGCATGCGCCGGACGGTAACCACCAGACGCGGTGTCACCCACATCCGCAGCGAGACCATATCGGTCAGCTCTGCCCCTTCATTCAGGTTGATGCCGCGCAGCGTCAGGACCAGCCCATTGTCTTGATCGTCGACGCGGGGTCGCGTTTTGGCGGCAAGCAGGCTTCGGGCTGCCATGGGCGGCAGTTGTGTGGCGCACCAGCGGGCCAGCTCAGGTTCGGCAAGGTCAAAGTGTAGCCAGCGGTAGACCGCGTTTTCCGGCGCTACGACGGACGTATCAGGCGCCGATGTCGCAGTGCCGTCGGTCCAGATGTCAAAGCCGCAGATCCGGCTGGGGGCAGGGCCAGTCAACGCAGCAGCTCTGGGGCGCGGCCCATACGCGCGGCCAACTTGGCAACCGTCAGGCCCTGCACGATAATTGAGAAGATGACGACAATGTAGGTTGCCGTGAGGATCATTGGCTTCCATTCGCCATCGGGCAGCGACAGCGCCAACGCGACGGAAATGCCCCCCTTAAGCCCGCCCCACGTCATGATCGGGATAACCCCCTCTGAGAAGGTGCGGAATGGTTTGAGCATCAGCACCGGTACGGCAACAGCCGCCAGTCGCGCGAACAGGGCCAGCGCGATCGCGGCAATCCCTGCGGTCAGATAGGCAAAGTCGAAGGCGATGGCGAAAACCTCGACCCCGATCATCAAAAACAGCACGGCGTTCAAAATTTCGTCGATCAGCTTCCAGAAGGCATCGACGTAGTGGCGGGTTTCTTCGGACATACCGTACCGCGCCCCCACATCCCCGATCAGCAGACCTGCGCAGACCGCCATGATCGGGGCCGATACATGCAGAAAAACAGCCAACTCATAGCCGCCAAAGGCCAGCCCGAGCGTGATAAGCACTTCAAGCGAATAGTCGTTGATCCTGCGCATCACCCGGAATGTGAGCCAACCCAGCACAAGACCCAAGATCGCGCCGCCCAGCGCCTCTTGGAAAAACAGCCGTGCCGCACCGGCAAACCCGGCCCCATGGCCATCGCCATGCGGAAACGCCAACCCAATCAAGACAAGGAAAACCACATAGCCAACGCCATCGTTAAACAGGCTTTCCCCGGCGATCTTGGTTTCCAGCGATTTTTCCAAGTCAGCTTCGCGCAGCACGCCCAGAACGGCAACCGGGTCGGTGGGTGAAATCAGGGCGCCAAAGACGAGCGCGACAAGCAGTGGCATGCCGGTGAGCCAGGAAAAGCCATAGCCGACGATGGTGGTTGATAAGCCGATGCCGATGGTCGCCATCAGCATAACTGGCACCCATTCGCGGCGCAGATCCGATAATTTGACGTGTAGCGCCCCGGCAAACAGCAGCAGACCCAACATCCCTTCGAGCAGCGCCTCTGAAAATTCGATGCCAATGACAGTGCTGCGCACCATGTCGGTGACACCTAAGCTGGGCACCGCAAGGTCAAGCAGCATCACGACAAAAGATGCAAAAAGGGCGACGACAAGGATGCCGATGGAAGACGGCAACCGCAGGAACAGGTAGTTGATTGATCCAAACGCCCCGGCGAGAACGATCAGAAGTGATGTAATTTGCAGCAAATTCATGGGCGTTCCCCGGTGCCGTTTTTCAACGAGTAGCATCTGGATAGGGGGCGTGCCAGCGGCTAGAGCCGTGGTATCTTGATCCATGTGCCGCCAAGCGCCCGGGTCATGGCCCCGCTGCCGATCTTAAAGCGTGCCAGACCCCGTGCATTTTCCGTGTCCACAGTGCCAAGGTCGAGGCGCAGCAGGCCAGAGGCTGCGAACGTGTCAGCGGCATGCAGCAACAGCCGATGATGTGCGGCATGCTGGCGACCTTCCGCATTGGTCCAGCCGATATGATAGGTTGCGACCGGCGCGTGGCAGAGAAACAGCATGGCCGCGACCGTTGCTTGACGTTGCTTTGCGACAAGCACAATGACATCGCGCGGGTTGGCTGCTGCATAGGCGTGGATGATGCGATGGGGCAGCGCCCGATAGCGTTTTGTGCGTTGTTGCGCCAAATCTGCCCGCAATAACCAGCCGTGCCGATCGGGATCAAAGACCGTTTGGCTGATGCGCAGGGGCGCCTGCTGTGCCTTGCGCCAGACGTTGCGCCATTTGCCATGGGCGTTGCGCAACCGGTCGTCGGATGTCCCCGCCAAACACAGCTCGGACACATGCGCAGGGGTCATCACTTGTCTGAAACCCGCCCAACGCAGCACCGGCCCGCCGGTTGCATCGCTGTTGATCATGCCAAGACCCAGCTGCCGCAGCGTGACTGTCTGGGCGTCGTGCGTGGTGGCACCGTCCCAGATGGGGCCGCGCGGCGCGAATTTCAGACCGAAACGCTTGATTGTCAGGACGGGAGCGGCACCGCATGCGTCGGTCATGGCCACATCGCGCCCCAAAAGCCGCAGTGCGGCGGCAAAGTGGGGATGTTGCTGAAGTGGAATGCAGATCGCAGAAGCCATGCCGCTGTTAAGCCATTCGAAACCTAACGCATGATTAATGAACGGATGAAACAACGACCGGATCAGAAAGTGGCGGGTGTTGTCGCGCGGGTGCCGCGACCAACGCCGCTTGGGGCGGCCATTGTGGCCGCCGCCGTCACTGTGCCGCTTGGGCTGATGTGGCTGGTCGCATTGGCTGTATTCTAGCCCAACTGCACCAGCGCGTGGCGCTTTTTGCCAGCGCTCAGTTTGATCGGTTTTGCAAAATCGTCGGAGGTAAATATCTGGCCGGGGTCCTGCGCCGGCGCGTCGTTGATCCGCGCCCCGCCTTCGGCGAACAGCCGTTTGGTATCCTTGCCAGATTTGGCAAGACCGGCCTTCATGAACATCTGCTGGGCCGAAACGCCCGCCTGACCGTCGTGACCGGTCAGAACCAGTTCAGCGATCGTGAATGTGAATGTTGGCAAATCATCCCCTACGCCACCTTTTTCAAACACTTCACGTGCCGTCGCCTCGGCTGCCGCTGCCGCCTCTGCGCCGTGCAGAAGGGTTGTCACTTCGTTGGCAAGGATGATCTTGGCGGCGTTGATCTCGGCGCCTTCAAGCGCACCAAGGCGGTCGCATTCAGCAACCGGCAATTCCGTATAAAGCTTTAGGAAACGTCCGGTGTCCGCGTCTGTGGTATTGCGCCAGAACTGCCAGAATTCATAAGGGCTGAGCAGGTCCGCATTCAGCCAGACCGCGCCGCTGAGCGATTTGCCCATCTTCTTACCGTCACTGGTGGTCAGCAATGGCGATGTCAGGCCGTAAATTTCGTGATCCAGCACCCGGCGGGTCAGATCGATTCCATTCACGATATTGCCCCATTGGTCACTGCCGCCCATCTGAAGCAGACAGCCGTAGCGGCGGTTCAACTCAAGAAAGTCGTAGGCTTGCAGGATCATGTAGTTGAATTCGAGGAACGACAGCGATTGCTCCCGGTCCAGCCGCGATTTGACGCTTTCGAACGATAGCATCCGGTTGATCGAAAAATGCCGCCCGATGTCGCGCAGGAAATCAAGGTAGTTCAGGTCATCCAGCCATTCGGCATTGTTCAGCATCAAGGCACCCGTCGGCCCTTCCGCATAGTCGATGTAGGCCGCAAAAACCTGTTTGATCCCGGCGATATTCTCGTCGATCTGTGCCGCACTCAGCAACGGCCGCTCGTCCGCGCGAAACGACGGATCGCCGACCTTCGTCGTGCCTCCGCCCATCAGCGTAATCGGTTTGTGCCCGGTCTTTTGCAGCCAGCGCAGCATCATGATCTGGATCAGCGAACCCACATGCAGGGACGACGCGGTCGCGTCGAACCCGATATAGGCGGGCACCACGCCCTTGCTCAGTACCTCGTCCAGCCCTTGATAATCGGTGCAGTCGGCCAGAAAGCCGCGCGCGATCATCACGGTCATGAATTCAGATTTTGGATGGTAGGTCATGGTCTTGTTCCCGGCTGTGGCACGGTGCACTCTATAAGCAGGTCATGGGACAAGGGAAAGCGGATGTTGAAAACGGGTGTTGTCACCGCATTGGGTACGATGTCGGGTACGTCGCTGGATGGGGTCGATGCGGCTGTGGTCCGGACCGATGGCGTTGATATCTTCGGATTTGGTCCCACGGCGTACCGTCCCTATACCCGCGCCGAACGCGATACGCTGCGCCGCCATCTGGGTCTGTGGCCTACGGATGATGTGTCGGCTGCGGCTTTGGTCGTCGAGGATGCCCATATCGCTGTCATGGCAGGCTTTGCAGATGTGAATATGGCTGGGTTTCATGGCCAGACGCTGGCCCATGATCCGGCAGGGCGCAGGACCCATCAATGCGGCGATGGGGCACGGGTCGCGCAAGCGTTGGGCTGCCCTGTCGTCTGGGATTTTCGCAGCGATGATGTCGGGCAAGGGGGGCAGGGCGCGCCGCTTGCGCCATTTTATCACTTTGCATTGGCGCGCTGGATTGGGGCGGATGCGCCTGTGGCGTTCCTGAACTTGGGCGGTGTGGGCAATATCACCTGGGTCGATCCGCGCGGCACGGTACCCGAGGCCGCAGGCGCATTGCTCGCGTTTGATACCGGCCCGGCGAATGCGCCCATCAATGATGTGATGCTGGCCCGATTGGGATGCGAATTTGACGAAGATGGCGCATTGGCGGCGCGGGGGATCGCGGATCAGGATATTCTGGCCGATTTTCTGGCGCATCCCTATTTTATCCGGTCGGCACCCAAATCGCTTGATCGGGATGACTTTGCGGATTTCAAGGGCATGGTGGCCGGTCTGCGCGATGCCGATGCGATTGCGACGCTGACGCAGGCTGCAATTACGGGCGTGATCAAGGCCGTGGCGCTGTGCCCATCGGAACCGACCGTTTTGCTGGTCGCGGGCGGAGGCCGCAAAAACCGGACGATCATGGCGGGGCTGGCGGCCACTTTGCCCTGTGACGTGAAGCCGGTCGAAGCGGTGGGGCTTGATGGGGATATGCTTGAAGCACAGGCATTTGCGTATCTTGCAGTCCGCGTTGCGCGCGGTTTGCCGACCTCTGCGCCGACAACGACGGGAATTTGTGCGCCGATATGCGGTGGACGTATTTCGGTCACCGACTGACAACCGATCGCGGCAAAAGCCAGACGTGATGTGGCGATGTTTTGTTGGGCAGTCAGCACAGGAAATATTAGGAATATGTCAATCATGCGCGGGACTTGGCCGATAATTTTCGGGCATTCCGCTTAAATCCGCCGACCACTGACCCGGTCTTGTGGGGGGTATTGAACGCAGGCCAATCGGTACCAACTGTTGCTCACACGACAACAATTCTATTAAGGAGAATAGTAATGAAGCAGACAGTAAAAATGGCGCGTACAAGCATATTGGCTTTGCCGCTGGTTATGATGGGTGGCATCGCTTTTGCCGGCGGTCTGTCCGAGCCGATCGCAACGCCTGCACCAGTGCAAGTGGTCCCGGCACCTGTTCCTGTGCGCGTTGGCTCTGACTGGACCGGCTTTTATGCAGGTGCGCAGCTTGGCTATGGCCAGCTTGATTCGGTCGCCCTGACCGAAGACCCCGATGGCGTTACATACGGTGTCCACGCCGGTTACCTGTACGATCTTGGCAATATCGTTCTGGGTGCCGAATTGGACATTGACGGGACCGACATCGAAGACGTCACTGCGGACGTAAAACTTGATTCCGTCACGCGGGCAAAGTTGCGTTTGGGCTATGATGCGGGCGATTGGCTGCCTTACATCACCGCAGGTGTTGCGCAGGCACGTACATCATCCGGCGCTGCGGCGTTTGACACCGATGACACCGGCGGTTTCGCTGGTCTGGGCGTCGAGTACCGTGTCAACAGCGGCATGCGTGTCGGCGGCGAAGTGCTGCAGCACCAGTTCAACGACTACAACGACACCGGTGTCGATATTGATGCGACAACGGCTGCGTTGCGCGTCTCGTTCCAGTTCTGATCAACTGACCGTGGAAAATGTCGTTCAAATGTTACTTTGAACGCACAGCAAGGGCTCGCAAAACTTATTTGCGGGCCCTGAATATTTTGCAGTGCCCATTGGCCGACACGGCTCACCGTGCAAAGCGCACCCGGTTTTGTCCGGCCGCCGCCTGTCCAAAGCTTTCGCCGGTCATCCCGGTCGCCCTGATATCCAACGCCGTCCCACACCAATGTGTCATGAGCTTCGTCAGAGATCAGCCACAGGTCATGGTCCCGACAGACTTGGGCAATGTCATGAAGTGTCTTTTGCGAATAGACGACCCCGGTTGGGTTGTCGGGCGCGTTGACAAGCCACAATGTCGCACCTTGTGCCATGGCGGCCATCGCATCGGGTGAGGTCGGGGCAGAAATGCTGGACGCTGCGCGATTGGGCTGCTACAGCTTCGCGCATGAACAGAACCCGCATCATTATTTGCTGCATTATTTCCTGCTGACAACTGTCGCGGGCTACTCTTTCACGTTTCAATGAGATACTGAAGTTGTTAAGCCCGCCGGCGAAACCCCGTGCGTGAGGCATTATGACCAATATCCGGCTCCAGAATACGAAAACCCGCAAACGCGAGGATTTCTTCCCCATCGATTCTACCAATGTGCGGATGTATCTGTGCGGGCCCACCGTCTATGATCGGGCGCATTTGGGCAACGCGCGCAATGTCTTGGTGTTTGACGTGCTGTTTCGTTTGCTGCGCCATGTCTATGGGCCGGATCATGTGGCCTATGTGCGCAATTTCACCGATGTCGATGACAAGATTAACGCACGTGCCGCCGAAACGGGCCGCGCCATCGGTGACATCACGGCCGAGACGATCGGGTGGTACCATGACGACATGGATGCGCTGGGGGCAATGCGCCCAACGCACGAGCCGCGCGCGACCGACTATATTGCGCAAATGGTGGCGATGATTGGTGATCTGATCACCAAGGGGCATGCCTATCACGCCGAAGGTCACGTACTTTTCGCTGTGGAAAGCTATGAAAACTATGGCGCGCTGTCGGGGCGGTCGATTGATGACATGCTCGCTGGCGCCAGGGTCGAGGTGGCACCCTACAAACGCAATCCGATGGACTTTGTCATGTGGAAGCCATCGGGTGACGGCGTGCCCGGCTGGGACAGCCCGTGGGGTTATGGGCGGCCCGGGTGGCATATCGAATGCTCTGCCATGGCGTTCGAACTGCTGGGTGCGACGTTTGACATTCATGGCGGCGGCAACGACCTGATGTTTCCGCATCATGAAAATGAGATCGCGCAATCCGCCTGTGCGCATCCCGATGGCGGATTTGCGCGCTATTGGATTCACAATGAAATGCTGCAGGTCGAGGGCAAGAAGATGTCCAAGTCCTTGGGCAACTTCTTTACGATCCGCGACCTTCTTGATCAGGGAATCCCGGGTGCGGTGATCCGCCTTGTCATTCTGGGCACGCATTACAGCAAGACGATGGACTGGACCGAAGCCCGCCGCGCCGAGGCCGACGGCACGCTGCGCAAATGGTACGGGATCTTGCATGGGCACGGCTTTGGCCCTGATCTGATCCGCGCGCTCAAAGCGGATGGAAAATGGCAGGCAGACACAGAATTTCTGGGCGTGCTGGCAAATGATCTTAACACCTATGGCGCCTTGGCGCGGCTGCATGTCTTGTCCAAGGGCAAGACAGCAGGGGCGTTGGCGGGATTTGCACACGGTCTTGAAATGCTCGGACTTGTCAAGGATTGGGCCGCAATCCCGATGTTTGATGGCGCAGAGGCCGGACCGTCGGTGGCCCCGGCCATCGCGGCACGGGTTGATGCGCTTTTGGCGCAACGGGCTGCGGCGCGCGCGGCGCGTGATTTTGATGCCGCTGACCGGGTGCGTGATATTCTGACGGCGGCAGGGGTGCAGGTGACGGACGTGGGCGGACAGGCGACTTGGGTGCCGGGGCCAGACTTTGATGCCGCTATGCTGGGTGATATGTAATGGCAAAAGAACGTCTGTATCTTTTCGACACGACGCTGCGTGATGGCGCGCAAACGCAGGGCGTCCAGTTTTCGGCCAAGGAAAAGCATCAGATCGCGGCAGTGCTGGATGGTTTGGGGGTCGATTATATCGAAGGCGGTTGGCCCGGCGCCAACCCCACCGATACTGAGTTTTTTGCCGATGAACCGCAAACCCGTGCGACGATGACCGCCTTTGGGATGACCAAACGGCTGGGCCGGTCTGCGGAAAATGACGATGTGCTTGCCGCGGTTATGAATGCGGGCACGCCTGCGGTGTGTCTTGTGGGCAAGAGCCATGAATTTCATGTCACCACGGCGCTGGGGATCACGCTGGACGAAAACCTTGAAAATCTGCGCGCCAGCTTTGCGCATATTACCGCAACGGGCCGCGAGGGGCTGTTTGATGCCGAACATTTCTTTGATGGCTACAAGGCCAATCCGGACTATGCGCTGGCATGCATCCATGCCGTCTACAATGCCGGGGCGCGTTGGATCGTGCTATGTGACACCAACGGCGGGACCTTGCCGCATGAAGTAAGCAGGATCGTAACGCAGGTGATTGCCAGCGGTATTCCCGGCGATCATCTGGCGATCCACACCCACAACGATACCGAAAACGCGGTGGCCAATTCACTGGCGGCGGTCTTGGCCGGTGCCCGACAGATACAAGGGACGCTGAACGGCTTGGGTGAACGCTGCGGCAATGCCAATCTGACAACGCTTATTCCGACATTATTGCTGAAGGAGCCGTTTGCCAGCCGATTTGAAACGGGCGTCACGCCTGAAGCATTGAAAGGGCTACGCAAAGCATCACGCCTTTTGGATGACATCCTAAACCGTGTACCCGCCAAACAGGCACCCTATGTCGGTGCATCCGCCTTTGCGCATAAATCGGGTTTGCATGCCTCGGCGATTGCAAAAGACCCCAGCACGTACGAGCACGTGGACCCCGCCACGGTGGGCAATACGCGGATTGTGCCAATGTCGAACCAAGCGGGGCAATCGAACCTCAAGGCGCGTCTGGCCGATGCCGGACTGGACGTCGAAGTGGGCGACCCGGCCCTGGCCCGCATTGTAGAGCGGATCAAGGAAAAAGAAGCGCAGGGGTATTCCTATGACACCGCGCAGGCAAGTTTTGAGCTGCTGGCCCGCGAAGAATTAGGCCTGATGCCGGCATTCTTTGAGGTGAAACGCTACCGGGTGACCGTTGAACGTCGCCGCAACAAGCGTGGCAAGATGGTATCGCTGTCCGAAGCGGTCGTTGTGACCAAAGTGCGCGGCGAAAAGTTCCTTAACGTCAGCGAAAGCCAAGGACCCGACGGGCAGGATCAGGGTCCGGTGAACGCGCTTTCGCGTGCGCTGGCCAAAGATCTTGGGCCTTATCAGGACATCATTGATGATATGCAGCTGGTCGATTTCAAGGTCCGCATCACCAATGGCGGCACCGAAGCTGTGACCCGCGTGATTATCGACAGCGAAGACGGGCAGGGCCGCCGCTGGGCCACGGTGGGCGTCAGCGCCAACATCGTCGATGCGTCGTTTGACGCGCTGGTCGATGCGATTAATTGGAAACTTATCCGGGACGGAGCCAAAGCGTGAGTTTTGACGCCTGCGCTACCCTTGTTCACAAGGCCGACCCCGAGCGGTTTCGTGCCACCATGGCCACCCCCGTTGCTGCGCGGCGCGTTTTGTTTCCGCTCTATGCCTTCAATATCGAGGTGGCGCGCGCCCCGTGGGTGACCCAAGAACCGATGATCGCCGAGATGCGATTGCAGTGGTGGCGTGATGCGCTGGAAGAAGTTGCAACCGGCGGTTCGGTGCGCAAGCACGAGGTTGTCGATGCCTTGACCGATGTGCTGGATGCCGAGGGCGCCAAATTGCTTGATGGTCTGGTCGCGGCCCGGCGTTGGGATGTCTACAAGGATGCGTTTGAAAATGCCGCGCATTTTGATGACTACATCAACGCGACCTCTGGCCATTTGATGTGGACAGCAGCACGTTTGCTGGGTTCCGCAGACGAAGCAGTCGTGCGTGATTTTGCCTATGGGGTCGGCGTCAGCAACCTGTTCCGTGCGATCCCGCTGCTTGAGGGTCGTGGGCGTAAGCCGCTGGTGGATGGGTCGCTGGCCGGTGTCGCAGCATTGGCGCGGGCCGCGCAGACCCGGCTGGATGCGGGTCGCAACGCGCGCCGGTCGGTTTCGAAATTGGCGGGTGCTGCGTTGTTTGCAGGCTATGCTGCGCGCCCGATGTTACGCCGTGTGATCAAGGACCCGGCGGTTGTCGCACAGGATGCGGTGGCGGTGTCGCCTTTTGCAGATAGTTGCCGCTTGCTACATGTGTCGTTGCGGGGCTGGTGGGTTTAGACCGCGACGCGCGGTTGCCGCACCAGCCAGATCAACGCGCCGCCCGCCAGCACCAGAAACGGCACCATCGCAAGGTTGACCGCGTTCCAGCCTTCGACCGGGGTCCCGCCTGAGCAGTTCATCAGCCCGCCTGACGCAAGCGACGCGACGGTGACCATGCCAAACACGATCATGTCATTCATGCCCTGTACCACGCCGCGTTCCTCTGGCCGATGCGCGCCTGCAAGCATGGTGGTGGCGCCGATAAAGCCAAAGTTCCAGCCAAAACCAAGTAATATTAGTGCCGCGAAGAAGTTGGTGATTGTCACGCCCGACAAAGCCACGGCGCCAGCCGTTGCAAGGATCACCAGCCCCGCCGAGATGATCCGTTCCGCGCCAAACCGCGCAATCAGATGCCCGGTGAAAAACGACGGCACAAACATCGCCAGCACATGCGCAGAGACGATGTCGTTGGCATTGTTCTTGGTAAAGCCGCAACCGATGACGGCCAGCGGTGTGGACGTCATGACAAGATTCATCAGCGCATAAGACACCATACCGCAGATGATCGCCACGACGATCCGTGGATCACGCAGCAACTCGGCGCGGCTACGCGCGATCTTGGCCGCTGTTGTTTTCGGCTCAGAGCGGGTGCCTTTGGGCAAGTCCAGCCAGAGAAACAGCAACATACCGACCAGATTGAGGATCGCTACGGCAAGGTAAGTGCCTAAAAACGGCACGACAAAAGCGTCTTGAACCAGCTTGTTCAACTGTGGTCCGATGATAGCGGATAATAATCCACCCGCCATGACATATGAAATCGCCTTGGGGCGGAATGCGTCCGACGCGGTATCGGTGGCGGCAAAGCGGTAGAAACCTTGCGCCGACATATAAATGCCAGTCAGATAGGACCCCGCTAAAAGCACTGCGAATGAGCCGATGTAAAGCCCATAGGCCGAAATCAGCGCGCCGACAGCCCCGGCAATAGCGCCGATAAAAAAGCCAAAGCGACGGCCGTTTCGCTGCATCAACGGGCTTAGCCACGGTGCGGTCGTCATCGAACCGAAGACGATGAACGAAATCGGCAATGTCGCAAGACAGGGGTTACTGGCCAACATGCCGCCCGCCAGCCCGCCGATCACGAAGATCATCGGCATCTGAGCCCCAAGGATCGCCTGGGCCATGACCAGAACAGCTACATTGCGCCGCGCGCGGGTATCATCGGTATATGTCATGTCGCATCGGTAGCGTCGGTTTCGGCCACTGGCAATGGTCTTACATGCGGTCGATGATATGCGCGAACGAGCCGGACACGCGGCCGTCGATCAACCCCATATCGGGCAGGGTGGCCCCGGCGGCATCCTTGGCGAGAAACAGCGGCGTGCCGCTGGCCCGGACGGTTGTGGCATAGTGAAACTCATGTGCTGTCCAATGCCCGGCGAAAGGTCCCGCGCTTGCGACGATGCTGCGATAGCCCAAGTGGCGTTTGCGTATTGCAAACGACGTGTCCAGCGCCAGAAGGCCCGCCATACGGTGGACGGTGCCTGATGCATCGGTCAACGTGTCACCAAGCACCATGTAGCCGCCACATTCGCCGTAAATCATGGCGGTGCTGCGGCGCAGGCTGGCATGAAATACATCATTTGCGGCCAGCTGTGCGGCGTGCAGTTCGGGATATCCGCCGGGCAGGTAAATCAGGTCTGCGTCCGGTGCGGATTCATTTGCCAAGGGCGAAAAGACCGCAACCTCGGCGCCGGCCGTTCGCCAGTCCTGTAGGATATGCGGATAGCAAAAGGCGAATGCCGCGTCCCGCGCGACCGCAATCCGCTGCGCGGGCGGTGGTTGGGGCGTTACCGCGCAATGAGAGAGCGCGCCGCCGTGCAGGCCCATCAATGCGTCAACGTCGACGGTATCGCGGACCAATGACGCGGCCCCGTTCAGATAGGTTTCCAGATCAGGCCGCTCTTGGGCCTGCACCAGCCCCAGATGCCGCGATGGATGATGCAGATCGCCCCGGCGCGGTATTGCCCCGAATATGGTCACATCCGCAAGCGCGCGGCGCAGCATGTCTTCGTGCCGTGGCGAGCCGACGTTGTTAAGGATGACCCCCGCGATGTTGACCGATGCGTCGTGATTGATGAAGCCATGGACAAGGGGCGCAATTGATCCCGCCATCTTGCCTGCATCGACGACAAGGACGACCGGCAGGTTCAGTATGCGCGCGAGATCGGCGGTGGCACCTTTGCCATCGGGCGGTGCGCCGTCGAACAGCCCCATCGCGCCTTCGATGATCAGCGGAGTATCACCCGCAGCGCGTGATTTGATCTGGTCGGGGTGCATCGCCCATGCGTCGAGATTGATACAGGGTTGCCCACAGGCGGCGGCGTGAAATTGCGGGTCGATATAGTCGGGGCCGGATTTGGCAGCGCGCACCGGGGTCACCTGGCTGATGGCGCGCAGCAAACCCAGGGTCACCGTGGTCTTGCCGCTGCCCGATGCCGGGGCGGCAATGATAAAGCTCATCGGGGGTGGCGGAGTGCGGATGCCTCCGGCGGGAGTATTTTGGGACAAAAGAAAATGCATGTTGCGCGCATCGGATCAGGCAGTTTCGGCAGGGCGGCCGCGCCCGAGTGGGTCGAGGTTGCGCGGCGCTTCGCCGGCGGCCTGACCTTGCCAGTCGAGGACTTGCCGCATCAGCACCGATTGTCCCACGCAGATGATCGCCGGCGGTTCCAATTCCGCAGCGGCAATGTCGTCGACGATCGTACCAAGGGTGGTTTCGAGGACCTGTTGGTGTGCCGTGGTCGCGGTGGTGACGACGGCCACAGGTTCATGCAGACTGCGCCCCGCAGCGATGAGTTTGGCTGCAATCTGGGCGATATGCTTCATGCCCATATAGATCACGATGACTTGGCTGCCGCGCGAAATGCTGGTCCAGTCGAGCGATCCGGGGGTGTTTCCCGATTGGTCGTGGCCTGTCACAAAGGTGACGGATTGATTGACGTCGCGGTGGGTGACCGGAATCCCCGCATAGGCCAGTCCGCCAATTCCTGCACTGATCCCCGGAATAATGCGAATCGGAATGCCATGTTGAACCAGCGTCTGCGCCTCTTCGCCGCCGCGCCCAAAGACGAACGGGTCGCCACCTTTGAGACGCAGCACTTTTTTGCCCGCCCGTGCCAAATCCACCAGCCGGAGCGAGATATCGCGCTGTTTGGCTGAGGGTTTGCCGCCGCGTTTGCCAGCATAGATCCGTTCGGCCTGTGGTGCCCAGTCAAGGATCGCTTCTTGCACAAGTGCGTCGTAAATCACCACATCCGCCTGTCGCAGTGCATTGGCGGCATGCAGCGTCAACAGTCCCGGATCGCCCGGGCCGGCACCGCACAGCCAAACCCAGCCGGGTTGCATTTGGGGCCATGCGTGGACCGGAAGGGGGACTTGTGGACTCATCGTTTCTTTATGCCGCTGAATCGATTGTTTGGAAAGGTGACAAACGACCCAAGAATGCGGATTGGCGGCATGGCCGGGCGCGCCTATAGTCGGACCGATGATCAGGAAGCCAACAGGAGAATTGCGCCGCGGCTGGACCACGGGCGCTTGCGCGACCGCAGCCACCAAGGCGGCGTTGATGCGGCTGTGGGGCGATGCCTTTCCCGCTGAGGTAGAGATCGTTCTGCCCCGGGGCGAGACGCCGGTGTTCGCGCTTGCCTTGGCGGAAGCCGGAGATGGCTGGGCGCGGGTCGGCATCACAAAGGACGCAGGCGATGATCCGGACGTGACCCATGGTGCGCTGATTGTCGTGACCGTTGCCGCAGCGTCAGGGGGCGGGGTCGTGTTTCGTGCAGGGGCTGGCGTCGGCACGGTGACAAGGCCGGGGTTGCCAATCGGCGTCGGCGAACCGGCAATCAATCCCGTGCCGCGTCAGATGATGCAGGCCGTCGTGGCCGATATGGCCGCGCTGTTCGGTCAAACACCCGACGTGACCATTGAGGTATCCATTCCCGGCGGGCAGGAAATCGCGCTCAAGACCTGGAATCCACGTTTGGGGATTGTCGGCGGGCTGTCCATCCTTGGCACGACAGGGGTGGTGCGGCCTTTCAGCTGCGCAGCTTGGATCGCGTCGATCCATCGCGGCATTGATGTGGCGCGTGCTGCGGGGCTGACCCATGTGGCGGGTTGTACCGGTGCCACGTCCGAACGGGTTGTGCAGGCGCTGTATTCCCTGCCTGATCATGCGATGCTGGACATGGGCGATTTTGCTGGCGGGATGCTGAAGTATCTGGCGAAACATCCGGTGCCCCGCGTGACCATCGGCGGTGGGATCGGCAAGATTACCAAGCTGGCACAGGGCGCGATGGATTTGCATTCGGGACGCTCGCAGGTGAATTTTGCAGCCTTGGCAGAGATGATGGGTAACCCCCGGCTTGCCGCAGCAAACACGGCGCTGGAGGCCTATGAAATTGCCGGAACCCCGCTGGCAGAGGCGGTCGTCGCTGCGGCAATGCGCAGACTGCAACAGCGTTTTGGGGGCGTCGTATTCGACGTGGTCGTGATTGACCGGGCTGGCAACATATTGGCGAGGGCCGGGGGATGACATTGCTGCTGCTGGCAGGTTCAGGGGATGCCCGCCGGGTTGCGCAGGGGTTGGTTGGGTGCGAAATCATCGCGTCTCTGGCCGGTGCGACGCGCACGCCGGACCCCTTGCCGGTGCCGACCCGCATAGGCGGATTTGGCGGCGAGACAGGGTTTCGGCAGTTTGTCGCAGAGGCCGGGATCACCGCAGTCCTGGATGTCACCCATCCTTATGCTGTGCGTATCACAGCGCGCACGGCGGCCGTATGTCGCGATTTGGGCTTGCCGTTCTTGCAACTGCTCCGCCCAGTGTGGGTGCCGGAGCCGGGTGACCGCTGGACCGAGATCGCGCGGGAGGAGGACGCCGCAGCCCTGATCGACCCAGATGCCACCGTTTTTCTGGGCACGGGGCGGCAAACGCTCGAACACTTTGTCAATCTGCAAGGGCGGCGCGTCATCTGCCGTCAGATTGACCCGCCCGACGGCCCGTTCCCGTTTGCGGGCGGAGAATTTCTTGTTGGGCGGCCGCCTTTTTCGGTCGAAGACGAGGTCGCGTTGTTCGATCGGCTGGGCGTTGACTGGCTGATCGTCAAGAATGCCGGCGGTGCGGCCAGTCGGTCCAAGCTGACAGCGGCGCGCATTCTCGAGATACCGGTATTGATGCTGGCCCGACCGCCGTGTGGGGATTGGCCGCAGGTCGCAACCGTGAACGCCGCACTGGATTGGGTGCGTGCCCTGTGATCGAACGGGTGATCACAGGCGATGCTTGTATCGCTGAAGGTGCTCAATGGCTTTGCACGCGCGAGCCGCGTTTCGCGCGTGCCATGGACGGTTTGCCGGTCTTGCCTTTGAGGCTGAAACCTGACGGCTTCGCCGAATTGCTGAACGCAATGGTCAGCCAGCAGGTCAGCGTCGCGTCGGCCAATGCGATTTGGCGGCGGATGGTTGCGGCGGGTATGGTCGAACCGGGGCCGATCAAAGCGGCGTCCGAGCAAGAGCTGAAGGCCTTGGGGCTAAGCCGCCAAAAGGTGCGCTATGCGCAGGCGCTTGCTGCTGCCGGGATCGACTATGACGGCTTGCGGCAAATGCCGACAGACGATGTGCGCAGGACGTTGATCGCTGTGCCCGGTATTGGCAGTTGGACGGCTGAAGTTTATACCATGTTCGCGTTGGGGCGGGCCGACGTCTTTGCGCCCGGTGATCTGGCATTGCAGGAGGCGGCAAAGCTGATATTTGATCTGCCGCAGCGGCCCACGGACCGCGTGTTGCGCACGATGGCGGCGAACTGGGCGCCTTGGCGGTCGGTTGCAGCCCGGATCATGTGGGCCTACTACAAGCACATCAAACAACGGGAAGGCATCAGATGACACGAGGATTACAGGCGCAGCGGCGCGAACCGGTTTCGGGCGAAATTCGGTCCTGCGTTGTGTTCTTGCATGGCTATGGGGCCAATGCGGCCGATCTTATCGGACTGGCAGATCCGTTGGCCGAACACCTGCCCGATACGCTGTTTATCGCGCCTGACGCGCCCGAAGACTGCGCCGGATCGCCAATGGGTTTTCAGTGGTTCCCAATCCCGTGGATCGACGGATCAAGCGAGGAAGAAAGCCGCGCGGGGCTGGAACGCGCAGCTGCTGATCTGGATGCATTTCTGGATGGCATCATGGTCGACGAAGACCTGCTGCCAGAACAGGTCATCGTGCTGGGCTTTAGTCAAGGCACCATGATGGCGCTGCATGTGGTGCCCCGCCGCGAAGACCCGATTGCCGGACTTGTTGCGATTTCAGGGCGCCTGCTGCAGCCCGAACTACTGGTCGATGAGGTGGTCAGCCGTCCTGCGGTTCTTTTGATCCACGGCGATCAGGATGATGTGGTGCCGCCCCAATCGCTGCCAGAGGCCGCGACTGCGTTGGAAGCGGCGGGTTGGCAAGAGGTATTTGGCCATGTCATGAAGGGCACCGGTCACGGTATTGCGCCCGATGGCCTATCGGTCGCGCTGGCATTCATGCGTGAACGGCTCGGCCAGGAATAAGCGGTTTGGACGCGCGTGATGCAGGCGATGATCGAGGGGCGTATTTCGTGCGTTAATGAAATTGTCACTTCTGCCGGGCGATAAAAAGCAATGCAGCCCGCCCGTAATTTCTGTGAGTCCCCCCCCATTTGTGTCCTTCATCGCTCGTTCGACGTATTGCCCCGCAGAGTGCCGTTGGATGGGCCGTGCGTCTTGCCGTGATACTTGCGCTTGGTGTCGCGGTTTGCATCACGGCAGATATTTTGCTGGGGGGGCGTCCGGTGGGGCCTGTCTGGCATGACATGCAGCCTGTCGCGCTTGTCGGGCTTCCCTTGGCGACGGGTTTGTTGTGGGCGGTCAGGCGCTTGGATGCGCTGCAACGCCGCATTGACCAGATCGGCAAGACTGATCCCCTGACAGGGTTGTATAATCGACGCACATTTTTGGACCGGACCCTGCGGGCACTGCCACAAAGCGGTATGCTTTTGATGCTGGATATTGATCACTTCAAGGCCGTGAATTTGTGCAGAGGGCACCAGATAGGCGACCTGTGTCTGATGGCATTGGCGCAGCGGTTTCGTGAACTGACCTGCGATACCGATATTCTCGGTCGCTTGGACGGTGCCGTGTTTGCGATTTACCTGCCCGGCGCCCCTGTCGAGCTTGGCCGCGACATCGGTGACCGGCTTAGCGAGGGGTTGTCGATTGTCGCGGACTGCCGCCTGCTACAGGCGACAATTTCTGTGGGGGCCGTGGTCGCCGATGGCCGAACCCCGCTGCGCGATGCAGACATCATGCTGGAACGGGCCAAATTGCAGGGCCGTGCCCGGATGATCCTGCAAGATACGCCGATTGCTGCCTGATGTGGCATCTGTGGCCCGGCTTTTTCGCCGCATATCGTGGGGCTTGTCACATTTCTGACGCGATATATAGTGTTCATCAAGACGACTGCGGGAACGCCGCGTTTGCACAGTTCCCGCGACCTGTCGTGTGGGATGAAAGATATGACGCAAGCAGACTTTAGAACTGAATTTGTGCGCGCAGCGGGTGCACTGAAACACTACCCGGCACTGGTGCTGAATGCGGACTATCGTCCGCTGTCGTACTACCCGTTGTCACTCTGGCCCTGGCAAGAGGCGATAAAGGCGGCCTGGCTGGATCGTGTCGATATTGTCAGTGAATACCAAGAGGTCGTGCGCAGCCCGTCCACGGTCATTCGTATTCCGTCCGTTGTTGTCCTCAAGGATTACGTCAAGCCGCAAAAGCAGGTCGCCTTTACCCGGTTCAATCTGTTTTTGCGGGACGAATTCTCCTGCCAGTACTGCGGCGCAAAGGGCGATCTGACCTTTGATCATGTCGTGCCGCGTGCCAGCGGTGGCGTGACAAGCTGGGAAAATGTCGTCGCAGCCTGCTCGCCATGCAATCTGCGCAAGGGGTCGCGGTCTTTGCGGCAGTCGGGCATGGCGTTGTCCAAACCGCCCCGTCGCCCGGCATCAGAGCAATTACATAACGTCGGGCGTAAATTCCCGCCTAACCATCTGCACGACAGCTGGCTGGACTATCTGTATTGGGATGCCGAACTGGAGGCCTAGAACCTGAACCATCGCTGGCTTTGCCATGAAAAACGATTCAGCCGCTGATGGAAATCCCCGATCCGCCCGGTCGCCGCACGTCGCCGCGCGCCGTCCTTGGGCCTGCTGATGATATCACACAAGAATGCCTCAAGGGCTGGCAGATGAATGTCGCCCTGCTGCTGGCCCAACGGCATCGGGTGCGCGTTTACCATTTGCAGATATGCGTCGTCATCAGCATCCAGACGCAATACTTCGTCTACAATGTCATCCATGGACCTGAAATCATGGCCATTTATAAAGGCTGCGGGATTGAAATCTTCTGCGGCACGCGGATTGCCCAAGTAGATTGGCACACAGCGTGCCGCCAATGGTTCCATCAATTTTTCGGTCGTATAGCCGGGATGGCCCGAGTTTTCGAAGGCGATATTAAACTTGTACTGACCAAGAAGTTTTCGTTTGGCTGCGGGCCCGGTCAATCCCTCGATCCGCTGCAGGTCATCCAATGCTGTGCTGTTGCGCAGGTGGCGGCCAGTCGAATCGGCGGGTTTACGTGCGTTCAACCGCGCAAACATGTCGTCTCTTTCGGGCATGGCGCGCGCGTTCGAGACCGTGAAATTGCAAAAGCGGTGCTTTTTCCCACGGTCTTCATGGCTCAGGGGTGCGCGCGCATCCCACAGGCTATGATATGCGTCATAGAACGCAAACAAGGGGACGCGCAGGTAGCGATCACCAAAGGATAAGTGGTCAAAGCCGATGCCGTAGTCGCAGAAGTTCAGATCCGGCAACAGGTTCTCGGATGTAAACATGATGCTGATAGCGTCCGGATGGCGATAATGTTCGGCGGTGACGCGGCAATCCTTGTTGCCTGCCGATTCCGAAAAAACCGAGCAAATCAGATAATCAGGGGCGTCGGATGTCAAAATGACGTCAAAGTTTTTGGCGATCAGCCGGTAGAAAACGCTACGCTTCGGCTCAAAGCCCGGCCAGAAATCGGAAAAGTGTAGTCTGATCTGTTTCATTGTGGCCCGCTTTTTGACATCTATTACCGCGTGGCGGTCTTTTGATGAAGTGCAAACATTGTAGACATGTGGCAAAATATGCAGTAGCCAGCCGTTGTTAGCGCTAACCTATGTATTTGCAAAGCGGAGGAAACGATGGTTTCTCGCGTCATTCCGGTCGAAACATTTGATCTTGTGATCTTTGGTGGGACGGGCGATCTGGCCCGGCGCAAGATTTTGCCAGGCCTGTTTCGCAGGTTTCGTGCGGGGCAAATGCCCCAGGATGCCCGGATCATCGGTGCTGCCCGATCAGATATGGACACAGCCGGATATCGCGCGATGATAGCAGAGGCCGTCGCCGAATTTGGCGGCGAAGAATCTTACGATAATAATGGTTTGTCGGCCTTTCTTGATCGTCTTTACTATGTGGCGATTGATGCAAAGGGTGACGGTGGCTGGTCGGAACTGGCGGCGTTGGTGCGGCAAGACGTCGTGCAAGCGTTCTACTTTTCGGTGGCGCCATCGCTGTTTGGCGACTTGGCTGAAAGGTTGCACAGGCATGCAATCGCGAATCCGCACAGCCGCATCGTGGTCGAAAAGCCGTTTGGCCGCGATCTGCAAAGTGCCCGTGCGCTGAACGCCACGCTGGCCGCGCATTTTGACGAAAGCCAAATCTACCGGATTGACCATTACCTGGGCAAGGAAACGGTGCAGAACCTGATGGCGGTGCGGTTTGGCAACGTCCTGTTCGAGCCGCTTTGGAACAACCATTACGTCGATCATATTCAGATCACAGTCGCCGAAACGGTCGGCGTCGGGGGGCGGGGTGCCTATTATGACAAATCTGGCGCGATGCGCGATATGGTGCAAAACCACCTGATGCAACTGCTGTGCCTGATCGCGATGGAGCCCCCCAGCCAGTTCGGCGCGGATGAGGTGCGCGACGAAAAGCTAAAAGTTATCAGGGCGTTGCAAGGCGTAGATCATCACCACATCATCCGTGGCCAATATGATGCAGGCCCCGACGGCCCAAGTTACCGTGATGATGCAGAGGACCCGCGCAGCTTTACCGAAAGCTTTATCGCGATGCGCTGTCATATCGCCAACTGGCGGTGGGCGGGCGTGCCGTTTTATTTGCGGACAGGCAAGCGGATGAAATCGCGCGCATCCGAAATTGCCGTGGTATTCAAGGACCTTGGCCATTCGATCTTTGAAGGTGACGAGGCGCGGCACCGCAATATCCTGTCGATCCGCCTGCAGCCAAACGAAGGCATGGATTTGCAGGTGACGATCAAGGAACCCGGCCCGGGGGGCATGCGTCTGATTGATGTGCCGCTCGATATGACCTTTGCCGATGCGTTGGGCGACGACGTCGAAGACGTCACCGACGCCTACGAGCGGCTGATCATGGACGTGATCCGCGGCAACCAGACCCTGTTCATGCGCGGTGACGAGGTCGAGGCGGCGTGGGCCTGGACCGATCCGCTGATCAAAAGCTGGGAAACGCGCGGCGATGTGCCCAAGCATTATGATTCAGGATCAAATGGGCCTGAAGATGCGATGATGCTGATGCACCGCGACGGTCGGAAGTGGCGTGACATCAGGGGCTGATTTTGCCACGGTCAGGACACTGCGCACTGACATATCACTACGGGGGAACGGGCGATGAAAGTCATCGAATATCCAGATGCAGAAATGATGATGATGATTCTGGCAGATACGCTGGCCGGAGAATTGAAGACCTGCCTTCTGACGCATGATCATGCCTCATTTGCCGTGCCGGGCGGTACGACACCGGGGCCTATTTTTGATTCCCTGTGTGGCGTTGATCTGGATTGGAGCCGGGTCCACGTCATGCTGACCGATGAACGCTGGGTCCCCGAAAGCTCTGCGCGATCCAACACACGCCTGCTGCGCCAACGCTTGCTGGTCAATAAGGCGGCGTCTGCGTATTACGTGCCGCTTTATGCCGACGCGGACACACCCGAAGAAAAGTTGCCGGAATTGGCCGCAGCACTGACACCAGAGCTGCCGCTGTCGCTGGTTTTGCTTGGCATGGGGGCGGATATGCACACCGCATCAATTTTTCCGGGCGCCGATCAGCTTGATCTGGCTTTGCACGGCGATGTCCGCCTGGTCGCCATGCGCGCGCCGGGCGCACCAGAGCCGCGCGTCACGCTGTCTGCGGCAGTGCTGAACGATGCAATCAGCCGTCATATTGTAATTGTCGGGGGTGAAAAGCGCGCGGCGCTTGAACGTGCCCAAAGTCTTACCCCCGAAGAGGCGCCTGTGGCGGCTGTTTTGAATGGGTCAATCGTACACTGGGCGGAGCGTTGAGCGATGTGGAATGACCTGAAAAAACATCATGCGCAGGTGGGGCATCGCAGGTTTGAAACCTTGCTTGACGGCGCACGTGCGGCTGATTTTTCGGCGCAGGCAGGTGATATGCTACTGGATTACGCCAAGACCAATATTGATGCGACGGGCCGCGCCTTGCTGTTTGATCTGCTCGCGCAGACCGGCGTTGCCGCCAAGCGTGATGCAATGTTCGCCGGTGCGCCGATCAACGAAACCGAAGGCCGCGCGGTGCTTCACACGGCGTTGCGCAACCTCGATGGCGGTCCGGTGGTCGTGGACGGCGTGGATGTGATGCCGGAGGTATTGCAGACACTGGACAGGATGGCGGCCTTTGCTGCGGCGGTCCGCGATGGTCGGTTCGCCGGGCAGGGCGGCAAGATTACGGATGTGATCAATATTGGCATTGGCGGCTCTGATCTGGGTCCCGCAATGGCCACGCTTGCATTGGCCCCGTATCACGACGGGCCGCGCTGTCATTTCGTCAGCAATGTGGACCCTGCCGATATTGCGGGTGTGTTGCGTGGCTGTGATCCAACGACGACATTGGTGATCGTCGCCTCCAAGACATTCACCACCATTGAAACCATGACCAATGCGCGCACGGCGCAGGCTTGGATGGGGCAAACGGTCCGCGATACCGGGGCGCAGTTTGCGGCCCTGTCGACGGCTGCAGACAAGACTGCGGATTTCGGTATTGATCCATCACGCGTCTTTGGTTTCGCGGATTGGGTTGGCGGACGCTATTCGATGTGGGGCCCGATTGGTCTGTCGCTGATGATTGCGATCGGCCCGGATGCGTTTCGCGCGTTCTTGCGCGGCGCACAGGCAATGGATGTGCATTTCAAGAGCGCGGCGTGGCATGAAAACCTGCCCGCACTACTGGCGTTGGTGGGCATATGGCACAATCAGGTTTGTGGACATGCGACGCGCGCTGTACTGCCTTATGACAATCTTCTCAGCCGCTTACCGGCCTATCTTCAACAGTTGGAGATGGAAAGCAACGGCAAGGGCGTCAACATGGACGGCGCCGATCTGACTGTGCCCTCCGGCCCTGTCGTTTGGGGCGAACCGGGGACCAATGGCCAGCATGCGTTCTATCAGCTGATCCATCAGGGCACCCGCGTGGTCCCTTGCGAGTTTCTGGTGGCTGCACGCGGCCACGAGGATGATTTACACCATCAGCACCAGTTGCTGGTCGCCAATTGTCTGGCCCAGTCCGAGGCATTGATGCGCGGTCGCGATCTGAATGCGGCGCGCGCCAAACTGGCGGGTAAATTCACCGGTGCCGAACTGGACCGCCAGGCCAGGCACCGCGTCTTTCCCGGCAACCGGCCCTCGGTGACGATCGCGTATCCGCAGCTGACGCCATTTGTGCTGGGCCAGATCATCTGCCTTTATGAACATCGCGTTTTTGTCGAAGGTGTGGTGCTGGGCATCAACTCGTATGACCAGTGGGGTGTGGAACTGGGCAAAGAGCTTGCGACCGCCCTTCAACCTGTTGTCGAGGGCGTGCAGGGGACGCAGGATAAAGATGGCTCAACTGCCGCACTTGTTGGTTTTCTGCAGCGCGCCGGGGTGTAGTCGGGCGGTCGGTTTGACATAAGCAACGGTGTGGACCCGCAAAAAGGAAAGACCCAAGATGATTGCGCACTATGTTCCCTTTGCAATCGGTGCAATTTTGATAGCCGCGATCGTGATCGAACTGCGGACAGGACGCATTCCGAACTGGCTGACCTTGTTGCCGTTCATCGCGTTTATCGGTGTCGCGGCGACGACGCCTGACAAGGCCGCTCTTGGCTGGCAGTTGGGGTTGGCCGCTGCCGTCTTCGCTGTCGGTATCTTGCTTTTTGTTTTTGGGGGTTTTGGTGCCGGCGCTGTCAAACTTATGGCGGGTCTTGCACTTTTTGTCCCATTGGACAAAGGCGGTTATGCGTTGATCGTCTTTGGCGCGACCTTGTTTGTCGGGACGTTCGTGATGATCAATCTGCGCAGAATGGTGGGGTCACCCGACAGCAATTGGAACGTGCTGGCGAAAAATGTCCTCCCCATGAGCGTCCCAATCGGGCTGGCCGGGCTCGCGGCGCTGTTCTGGTTGTGACCGCAGCCAAGCCGTAAGGTGGGTTTTAACCCACCCTGCGGTTTAGATGGCTGCAGTAACGATAATTTCCACATGGTAATCTGGCGTGGCCAACTTGGCCTCTCCGGTCCAGCGCGCAGGTGCGTGCCCCTCAGGTACCCAAGCATCCCATGCTGCGTTCATCTCAGCAAATTGGGTGCCGATATCGGACAGCCAAATCTGCGCGGTCAACAGCCGGGTCTTATTGGTGCCCGATTCGGCCAGAAGAGCATCAATTTTCGACAAAATATCAGCAGTTTGCCCTGTAATTGAGGCACCGGGAACGCCAACCTGTCCTGCAAGGTAGGCGATGTTGTTGTGAACAACGCATTGGCTCATCCGTGGACCAGTGTGAAGGCGGGTGATATCAGGCATAGTCATCTCCGGTTGTTGCTAAATACGGCGTATATGTGATGAAGAACGTGATATGTTCAATTGCCAATCCACAACCGGCGCTGCATTAGCGAAAGAAGATGACAGGAACCTAACAATTCATCAAAATTTTTCACATTTGACTGTCCTTTTGTACACAATCACCAAATCGCCTAATATAAGCCCAAAATCGTGTTGATGACGGACGCATTGATAAGGAAAGAAAACATGTCGGAGCAATCAATGGCAAGATCATCAAATGATGCGGCCAAAGCGTTTTATGGCCAAAGCGAAGCCGCCTTTGCGGAACATATCAAGCAGCTTGGCGCGGTGGATCCACGTTTAATCAAAGCATTCGAGAGGACGCGAGAGACCTTTCTCAAGAACACCTCAAGATTTCAGTAGTCACTGAACTGACAGGAGGTGCTGGAGCGGGTAACGGGAATCGAACCCGTAACTGAAGCTTGGGAAGCTTTCGTGATACCTTTTCACCATACCCGCATCGCATGTCATGATGTAGGGAATGTCTGACGGGCGGTCAATTGGATATCGCGCATGAACCCGATAACTCTTGGGGCATGATATCGCACTTGATCGCCCGACGGTTAAGTGCGCCGCCGCCGCCGCCCGGTTCTGTCACCCGCAGTGTTGTGGTTCACCTTTGGCAGGTCCACGATGCTGTTAAGGATCGGGAACGGTTCGACCGCATTGGGAATGTTCGACGCATTCACAAAGTGTTCCTGAAATCGCGGCTCGATCGCGGTTTCGATCTTATGGATCCTGTGGACGGTTTCTTCGATTTCACGCCGCGCGTCGGTGTTCAGCAGCGCAATCCGCGCGCCAGTGCCGGCAGCATTGCCCGCGCTGGTCACTTTATCCAAAGGCGCGTCGGGTATCATGCCCAGCACCATGGCATGCAACGGGCTGATGTGCGCGCCGAACGCGCCCGCCAGAACGACCCGGTCCACCTTATCCACGCCGAATTTATCCATCAGCAGCCGGGCCCCGGAATACAGTGCCGCCTTGGCCATCTGGATCTGCCGGATGTCGGTGTTTGTCACCGTGATCAGGGGCCCACCGTCGGCTGTGCCGTCATAAAGCAAATACGAATTGGTGCGCCCATCGGCAAAGCAATTGGGCGATCCGGTCTGCGCGGCCGACCCGATCAGGCCGGGACCATCCACGATCCCTGCGATGCGCATTTCCGCGACCACTTCGATGATGCCGGACCCGCAGATCCCGGTGATGCCCGTCTGCGCAATGGCGGTGTCGAACCCGTCTTCGTCCGACCACACATCGCTTCCGATGACTTGGAATCGGGGGCGTTTTGTGACTGAATCAATGCGGACATGTTCGATGGCGCCGGGTGCGGCGCGCTGGCCGCTGCTGATCTGCGCGCCCTCAAATGCCGGGCCGGTGGGGGATGAACAGGCAAGCACCTTTTCGCGGTTCCCCAATAAAATCTCGGCATTGGTGCCAACATCGACGATCAAGACAAGGTCTTCGGATTTGTCCGGTGCCTCCGACAGGGCGACTGCGGCGGCGTCTGCGCCGACGTGGCCCGCGATGCACGGCAGCAGATACACACGTGCCGCAGGGTGCAGGTTCAGATCCAATTCCGTTGCGCGCAATGACAGGCTTTCGGATGTGGCCAGCGCGAATGGCGCCTGACCCAACTCATAGGCGTCAATTCCAAGGAAAAGGTGGTGCATCACCGGGTTGCAGACAAAAACGGCGTCAACGATCAAATTGCCATCAATTCCGGCTTCTTCGGCGATTTGCACAAAAAGCGCGGTCATGCCTTCGCGCACCGCGGCGGTCATTTCGGCCGCACCTGTCGGGTTCATCATACCATAGCTGACGCGGCTCATCAGATCCTCGCCAAAGCGGATTTGCGGGTTCATGATGCCCGAAGACGCGATGACTTCGCCTGATTGCAGGTCACACAGGTGGGCCGCAATCGTGGTCGATCCAAGGTCCACGGCAAGGCCGTAGATCGTGCCTTCGTAAAAACCGGGCCAGACATGGATGATCCGGGGACTAAACACCGCATCGCCATGATGCACGGCAACGGTGACTTTCCAGCCGCCTTTGCGCAGGGCAGGTTGCAGGGTCCGCAACACACCCAAATCTGCCTCAAGGGGGGGCAGGTCCCAATCCCGGCGCAGCGCGATAATCAAACGCTCCAGATCGCCAGACGGGTCGTGCATGTCAGGCTCGGCCACTTCGACGTAATACAGCCGTGTCGATGGATTCATGACGATGTCGCGCGCCTCGGCGCGTTTGCGCACGACTTGTTTATGCACCTGGCTTTCGGCGGGCACATCAATCACCACATCGCCCTGCACGGTTGCCTGACATCCCAAACGGCGGCCTTTTTTCAGCCCCCGCTTGTCGTCGTATCGCGCCTCAACGCTGTTCCACGGCGACAATGCGTCATCGGCAACGGTCACGCCATGCTTTGAGAATTCCCCATAAGATGGCGTGATTTGGCATTTCGAACAAATCCCCCGACCGCCGCAGACACTGTCAAGATCAACGCCCAACTGCCTTGCGGCGGTCAAAACCGGGGTCCCGACGGGGAACCGGCCACGCTTGCCGGATGGGGTGAAAATAACGAGTGGATCAGTGCTCATATCAGGTGCCTGTGCTTGTTGCGCCGAACATAGCTGGGATGCCGGCAGAGGGAAGACCCGAACCCGTCATAATGACTATGTGAAACGTCATGTTTTCGCGGTCATTCCAGAACGGTCGTCCCCAGCAGCCAAACGGCAAGCGGGACGGGCAGGGTGGCCAGCGCAACCGTCAGCAGGGTCAGCCCGGTCTGAAACAGCCGGCTTAGCCCCGTGGCCATCATGATCCCGCCACCGCCGCCAATAGCGATATTGCCCGGAATGTTGATCAGAAGGGCCAGCGTGACATAGCGGTAGCGTACCAGAAACGGCGCCAGCCAATTGGGCAAACGGTCATTCAATGTCGCAAGCCGCTGGTCGCTTGGTCTGTTTTCGATCCGCTGCAGCACGGCTGACAGCCGGAACAAATACAGGTCTTCGCAGGTCTTGATCAGCCAGTTCAGCGCAACGTATTGCCCCGTCAGAAACGCGAGCGACATGCCAGACAGGGTTGCCAGATAGACGAAGGGCGCAGCACTTGCCCCTTCGATCACCAAGATTGCGATGCCAATCTCGACCCCCGGCACAAATGGTATAGCGATCAACAGCGCGTAACCGACCAGAACCGTCGCGATCAGCCCCGTCATCGCGCGGGCTGCGGCGCTCGCTTCCAGCAGGGCAATGCGCGTCGTCAGGGCATCCAGCCCCAGTTTGACCAGCAAAGCCACCGCCAACACAACGGCAAGCCGCAGTGCCGTCCGCAGCACGGCGTGCCGTCTTGGCGCATTATCGGGCGTGTAATCGTGTTTCATGGCGCACCTTGCTGCTTGCCTGCGTCCGCCGCAAGTGATGTTTTACACGTTTTGGTCTTTCAGCGCAGCCATATCCATGCGATAGCGCGGTGCCAACGAAGCTACCATTGGAGACGGTTGATGGAAATTCGCGAGGCGCTTACCTTTGATGATGTTTTACTGGTGCCGGGGGCGTCAAGTGTCCTGCCATCGACGGCGGATACACGCACGCGCGTGACCAATGCGATCAGGATGAACATCCCGCTTTTGTCCAGCGCCATGGACACCGTGACCGAAAGCAAAATGGCCATTGCGATGGCGCAGGCCGGCGGCATCGGTGTGGTCCACAAGAACCTCAGCATCGACGAACAGGCCAAGGAAATTCGCCGGGTAAAACGCTTTGTGTCCGGCACGGTTTACAGTCCTGTCACGCTGCGCCCCGATCAGACGCTGGCCGACGCCAAGGTGCTGATGGACCGCTACCGGATTACCGGCTTTCCGGTCGTGGGCGAGGGCGGCAAGGTCATTGGCATTGTGACCAACCGCGATATGCGTTTTGCGCAGGATGACGCGACGCCTGTCAGTGTGATGATGACCACGGATAATCTTGCCATCCTGCACGAACCTGCCGACCTCGACGAGGCGCGGTCGCTGATGCAAGCGCGGCGGATCGAAAAGCTGCTGATCACGGATGGCAAGGGCAAGCTGACGGGGCTGCTGACGCTTAAAGACAGCGAACAGGCCGTGCTGAACCCGATGGCGTGCAAGGACGGCTTGGGAAGGCTGCGTGTTGCTGCGGCCTCCGGCGTGGGTGATGCAGGTTATGAACGCAGCGCGGCTCTGGTCGAAGCGGGTGTCGACATGATCGTGATTGATACTGCCCATGGTCATTCCGAAGGTGTGGCCCGCGCCGTGGAACGTGCCAAGATGCTGTCGAATGACGTGCAGATCATGGCAGGCAACATCGCAACTTCCGAGGCGGCGCGCGCGCTGATCGGGTCGGGTGCGGATGCGGTCAAGGTCGGCATCGGCCCCGGATCAATCTGCACGACGCGCATGGTGGCAGGGGTCGGCGTGCCACAACTGACCGCGATCATGGATTGTGCCGCCGGTGCGGGCGATGTGCCGGTGATTGCGGACGGCGGCATCAAATTCTCTGGCGATTTCGCCAAGGCGATTGCTGCGGGCGCGTCCTGTGCCATGGTCGGCTCGATGATCGCGGGCACCGACGAAAGCCCCGGCGAGGTGATCTTGTATCAGGGCCGGTCCTTCAAATCCTATCGCGGAATGGGCAGCCTCGGCGCCATGGCCAGCGGCTCGGCTGATCGGTATTTCCAAAAAGAAGCCGCCAGTGACAAGCTGGTGCCAGAGGGTATCGAGGGGCAGGTTCCTTATAAAGGTTCGGCTCATGCTGTCATCCACCAGCTGGTGGGCGGTTTGCGCGCGGCGATGGGCTATACTGGGAATGCCACGATTGATGAGATGCGCAAGAATTGCAGCTTTGTGAAAATCACTGGCGCGGGCCTGAAGGAAAGCCATGTGCACGACGTGCAGATCACCCGCGAAAGCCCCAACTACCGGATCGGCTGATGAACGGCGTCGCACAAGATCGGGCTGGCGCGGTCAAGGTGGTCTGCCTGACCGCTGGCGTCGGCCCGGTGTCGGCAAGCCGGATCGCGGCATTGCATCCGGTGTCTGCCGGCGTGGCATATCGCCGGGTAGCACTGTGACCCCCGGCGCGCGGGTTGCCGCAGCCATTGGCGTTCTCGATGACATTCTGCATGGTGCGCCTGCGGAACGGGCACTGACCGGCTGGGCGCGGGGCAGCCGATTTGCCGGTTCCAAAGATCGCGCAGCCGTTCGCGATCACGTGTTCGACGTGTTGCGCGCCAAACGATCACTTGCCGCGCGCGGTGGTGCGATGACGGGGCGGGCGCTGATGTTGGCGCTTGCCATGCGCGATGGGCTGGATATTGCGGCGCTATTTCACGGTGAAGGCCACGCGCCGCAGCCCATGTCGGACGCCGAGCGTGATCACCTTGCCACCTCCCCCGCCATGACCCTCGCCGAGGCGCATGACATACCCGAATGGTTGTGGCCGCTGTGGCTCGACAGCCTTGGTGACAATGCCCAAACGGCGGCGGCTGCACAGCAAACCCGCGCGGATGTCTATTTGCGGGTTAATCGCACGCGCGGGACGGTCACGGACGCGATCGCCACGCTCGCGGCCGACGATATCACCGCCGTGGCCCATCCGTCGGTGCCCTTTTGCCTGCGCGTGACGGGCAACACCCGCCGGATCAAAAACGCAGGCGCCTATGTGGACGGGCTGGTCGAACTACAGGACGCCGCCTCGCAATTCGCGGTGTCGGCAGTGCCGGTTCCCCCCGGTGGCCGCATTCTGGACTATTGCGCCGGTGGCGGCGGAAAGGCGCTGGCCTTTGCTGATCAGCATGGCGCACAGGTTTTTGCCCACGATATCGCGCCGCGCCGCATGAAGGATTTGCCGGTCCGCGCCGCGCGCGCGCAGGTGCATGTCGCGCAATTGCAAACCGCAGTCTTACCCCAGGCACCGCTGTTTGACGTGGTGTTTTGCGACGCACCCTGCAGCGGGAGCGGGACATGGCGCCGCACACCGGACGCAAAATGGCGCCTGACCGTCGATGATCTGGCCGCGCTGCATGACACACAAGATCAGGTCATCAGCGCTGCGGCACGTTTGGTCGGCGCATCCGGCATGTTGGTTTATGCCACCTGCTCGGTGTTGGAACACGAAAACGACGCGGTCGTTGCGCGGTTTCGTGCGGCACACTCCGGTTGGCGGGTCGTTGCCACGCATCACCTGTTGCCGGGGCCTGACTGGGACGGCTTTTTCATGTGCTGTATGGCCTGTGACGAAATCAATCTATGATTGCATTAGGTATTGGGCTATTCAGGGATTAATGGTTAGTTAATCCTTGGTGGGCTACTGCTGAGTGGATGAGTAATGAGGTTCGGTCGTGCCCGTAGATCAGTCTTTTGAGATAGATAGTGGCGTAATGCCGAAACGACGACCATCGCTGTCGCTGCGCCTGTTGCTGATTGGCCTGCTCTGTATCGGCGCAGCCGCTATCGCAACGTCAGCACCTCTGCGCCTTGGACTGACCGTCGGGGGCGCGACGTTGATGCTCTTTGGGGCGGGGATTTTGATAAAGCCGATGCTGTCCAATTTGCGCAGCACCCGGTTAGACGCGGTTGCGATGACACTGATTGCGCATGACTCCGACACTGCGTTTCTGACCGGGATTGACGGTCTCGTGCGTTATGCCAATCCGCTGGCGACCGATCGGTTCGGATCCTGCATTGGGCAACCTCTGAACACCGTGCTTCATGCGGTGCTGGCCAACCCAGAGGGGGTTTTGCTCCGTTTGCAACAGCGCGTCATGGCCGACGGCGGTGCCAAAGAAGACATCATTACATGCAACGGGCGCTTTCGGCTGGGCGTTTCGAACGTGGACAAAGGCTACTTTCTATGGCGGCTTTACGATCTTGGCGATGGGGCCAAACCGTCACAGGCATCGGATGCGCATATTCTGCCGCATCTGACGGCGGATCAAAATGGCGCGGTTCTCCGTATGAACGACGCTTTTCGCACCATGCTCGGCCGACGCCCCGCGTCCCTGTCAGAGGTGTTTGACGACCTGCCGCTGCGGTCTGGTCATGTACATACCATGCGCGCCGCCGCTGGCCGGATTCGGGCCGTGGTCGCTGAAACCGACGGTCCCACTGGCACCAAAGAGATATTTCTTCTGCCCGGCAATGCCGCACAAAACACGCCGCGGTCTTACGGCGCTGGCTGGGATGCGATCGAGGATTTGCCGGTGCCCTTGATGAAAGTCGCCCGCACCGGTGACGTTCTTGCTTCAAACCGCGAGGCGCGACAGTTGCTCAACATCGCATGTACCGAGGGCAAGAGGATGGCCGACATGCTTGATGGTTTAGGTCGTCCGATCAACGACTGGCTCCGTGAGGCGTCAGAAGGGCGCGGTGGTCATATCTCGCAGTTCCTGCGCGGTCGCGGCGAAAATCAGGATACATTTGTGCAAGTTACGTTGAATATCTCCGACGATTCCGCAGACTCGCATCTGATCGCCGTGCTGAACGATGTGACGGAATTGAAAACGCTCGAAGCGCAGTTCGTCCAAAGTCAAAAGATGCAGGCGATCGGCCAGTTGGCAGGTGGCGTTGCGCATGATTTCAACAACCTGTTAACCGCAATTTCAGGCCATTGTGACCTGCTGCTGCTGCGCCACGATGAGGGTGATCAAAACTATTGCGACCTTATCCAGATTCATCAAAACGCAAATCGCGCGGCAAGCCTTGTGGGCCAGCTATTGGCATTTTCACGCAAGCAAAACCTCCAGCCCGAGATCATTGACCTGCGCGATACCTTATCTGACCTCACACATTTGCTGAACCGGCTTGTCGGCGAAAAGGTGACGCTGTCATTGCACCACGATCCGGCTCTGGCGCAGATCAAAGCCGATAAGCGGCAGCTTGAGCAGGTCCTGATGAATCTGGTGGTCAATGCACGCGATGCAATGCCAGCCGGGGGCGAGATTGAAGTCGTGACCGAAAATCTGGTGCTGAAATCGCAGATGGTGAAAGATCGGGCCGTGGTGCCGCCGGGAGAATATGTGGTTGTCAAAGTCATTGACGCCGGACACGGAATTCCGCCAGAAAAACTACCCAAGATTTTTGAGCCATTCTACACGACAAAGCGTACCGGCGAAGGCACCGGATTGGGTCTGTCGACCGCCTATGGGATTGTGAAACAGACGGGCGGCTATATTTTCGCGGAAAGCGAAGTGGGCGCAGGGACCCAGTTTTCGTTACTGTTTCCTAGCTATGATCTGCCGGTGGCAGAACCGCTGGAAATCTCCAGAGCTGGGCCGGAACTGATGAGCAGCAAGGCAGACGGTGTCGTCCTGCTGGTCGAGGATGAAGCCCCCGTGCGCGCCTTCGCATCGCGGGCCTTGCGGTTGCGCGGTTATACAGTGCTCGAGGCGGATTGCGCGGAGGCCGCGCTTTATCTCTTGGCGGACCCTGATCTGAGCGTGGACATATTCGTGACCGATGTGATCATGCCCGGCAAGGATGGGCCGACGTGGGTACGTGAAGCGCTCATCCATCGGCCTGATACCAAAGTCGTCTTTGTATCGGGCTACGCCGAGGACGCATTCGGCGACGATCAATCCCGTATTCCCAATTCTGTTTTTCTGCCAAAACCGTTTTCTCTCAATGCGTTGACCCAGACAGTTCAGGGCCAGCTCCAATCACGCACGGTTATCCACTAGCACCTGTTTCCGGCGGGCCGTAACATAATGTCTTAGCGTGCGTGATCGTTCGGTTCGTTTGACAGGGCCACTAAATGGGCCGCCGATCCCGTTAGCGCGGCGTAGTCGTCTTCGATCACGTGGACTGCGAAATTGCTCATAAATCCGGCAAATCGTCCTTTGTCCCGAAACGCGTCTGCAAATCCAAAAGCGGTTAAATGCGCGGCAAACGCACGGGCAACCCCCCCAACAAGATAGACACCACCAAAAGGCAGTTGGATCAGGGACAGATTTCCGCACACCGTGCCGAGGATACGCGTAAAGAGGCGCGCGGCGTCGACGGCACGCGGATCGCTGCCGTCAGCACAAGCCGTCATGATATCCTTGGCGGCTGCTTCGCGCGGGTCGTTTGCCTCATGGCCCAAAAAGGCATAGACGCGTTCCAATCCACGCCCTGACAGCACGTCTTCAACGGCGGGAAATCCATGGGCTGTCGATACGAATTGGCACAACCGCAGCTCCATCGCGTTGCGGATAGGTAAATTGGCGTGACCGCTTTCCGATGGCGTAACAATCCGCCCATGGGCCAGATCAAACACCGGGGCCGCATTGAAACCGGTGCCGATGCCGATCACCAGTTTGGCCGCGTTTGGTTGCACCTCAGGTCCCGGCATAATCGTGCGAATATTGGCGGGGTCCAGATGCCCCAGCGCGTGACCCTGCGCTTGCAGGTCATTCAGGATCGCCACGGTTTCAGCCTTGGTCGCGCGGGCCAGCGTTTCTTTGTCGATCGTCCAGTCCAGATTGGTCATCGTCGCGCGCCCGTCACGCACCGGACCGGCCACCGCGACACAGGCTGCCTTCGGATCGACGCCACCTTCATCGTCAATATAGCGGCGCAGCACCGATTCGAGGCCGGGAAAGGCGTTGTTGCTGTACCGCCTGATGGTACCCTGCACGATCCGGCGCCCCTCGGCCAGGGCAACACGGGTGTTGGTGCCGCCAATATCGGCGACCAGCGAATAGGTATTTGCGGGATGACCCATGGATACGGTGTTCCTTAGCGCGCGATGGCGGATTTAAAGGCGTGATAGGACGCTTTGGGCGTCCGTTTCAAGGTATCGAAATCCACATGGATCATCCCAAAGCGTTTTTCATAGCCAAAGGCCCATTCGTAATTGTCCAACAGTGACCAATAGAAAAAGCCCTGCACGTTTGCACCATCCGCGATGGCTTGCTTTGTCGCAAGGACATGGTCAGAGATGAATTGCGCCCGCGCAGGGTCATTTACCACTCCACCTGTGATCTTGTCGTCCCATGCCATCCCGTTTTCCGTCACGAAAAGCGGCAGATCGCCAACATAATCGCGCGCCATGCGGGTCAGGAAATGATGCAACCCGGCGGGAAAAATTTCCCACCCCATCTGGGTCTTTGATCCGGGTCCCTCGTGACTGGCCGTGTGCGGCCAAGGCGCGTCTGGTGCCGCCGCGACCTGATGTCGGGTGTAGTAGTTCACGCCCAGAAAATCCATCGGTTGGCTGATCTGGGCCATATCGTCTTGCCAGTTGTCGGGCATGTGCGCGCCAAATCCCGCAAGGGCTTCGGCGGGGTAGGTGCCTTTGGTGATCGCCTCGATGAACCAACGGTTAAAGATCGCATCCTGCCGCTGTGCGGCGACGGTGGCCGCAGGGCTGGCATCAAGCGGTTCGGTAGCATCGAAATTAAGCACAATACCGCAGTGCGTCATGTCCTTTTCACGCAGCCGCGACACGCCGATGCCATGGGCCAGCGTAATATGGTGCATCGCACGCGCGGTCGCGCGGATATCGCGCAGGCCGGGGGCATGATGGCCCAGAAAATGCGACAGGTAGGCCACGCACCAGGGTTCGTTGATCGTTGCAATCGCATGCATCCTGTCGCCAATCCGGTCAGTGATCACATCAACAAAGTCGCCGAAATACAGTGCCGTGTCACGATTTGCCCACCCCCCCTTGTCGGCCAACGTCGACGGCAGGTCCCAATGATAGAGCGTCTGAAAGGGCTTCAACCCCCGTTCAAGCATCGCATCGACAAGCCGGTCATAGAAATCAAGACCTTGTGCATTCGGCGTGCGCCCGTCGGGCATCAGCCGCGCCCAGGACGTCGAAAACCGATAGGCGTCCATGCCTGCGTCTTTGAGCAGGTCAAGATCTTCTTCAAACCGATGATAATGGTCACAGGCACGCGCCCCGTCTTCGGCCCGGATCACATTGCCGGGGGTGGCTGCGAACGTGTCCCAATGCGTCGATCCAGCACCGCCAAAGGCGTGCCCTTCAATTTGATATGCGGCGGTCGCAGCCCCAAACAAAAAATCCGGGGGAAAGTCAGTGCGTTTGAAATCCATCCTAATCCTTTCGGGGTGCCGGGCCAGTCGAGCGCCCTACCATTAATTCAGCTTCCAAAAGTACGTTCTGGGGGGCGGCATCAGGGTGCGCGATGGCATGCAGCAGTATCTCTGCCAGCCGCCGCCCCGCATCGCGCACAGAAGACCGGGTCGCCGTGAAAATCGGAATATCGCCACCATTTTGCAGATATGACAACGCATCATCATGGGTGATCACCGAAACATCGCGTCCCATCACCAGCCCGCGTTCCTCGATTGCTCGCCGGACGCCAAGGGCGCTGATCAACGAAGAACATAAAACCGCCGTCGGCGGATCGTCTAGCATCAACATATCACGTGCCGACGCATAGCCGAACACTTCTGTCATCTCGTCAGACCGCATGATGGCGGGGTCGAGAGGCGTATCGTGTGCCGCCAGCGACGCGGCATAGCCTGCGCGGCGGCGATGGGCGAAATCCATCACTTCAAGACCGTTGATCAGCGCGATGCGCCGATGGCCGAGATCGCACAAGAAATCGGTCGCACGATGAAACGCACTGCGGTTATTCACATCAAGCCAAGCATAGGGGATATCACTGCCGGTGGCGCGCCCATGTACGGCAAAAGGCATGCCAAGTTCATGCAGCAGCGCGATCCGCGGATCATTCATCCGGGGGCCGTGGACAATGACACCATCAACGGCGCGGCGCGATTTCAGACCGCGATAGATTTGTTCCTCGTTCGCATCATCCACAATCGACAGGATCATTTCATAGCCATGCCGGGAATAGGTTTCACCCGCGCCCGCGATAAAGTCGCCGAACACCGGATTCACCATTTCATGCTTTGTTGACATCGGAATCACATGGCCGATGGCCAGCGCCTGACCTGTCGCCAGCCCCTTGGCGCGGGTGCTGGGGCGATAGTTGTGCTGCCGCGCCGCCTGTTCCACGCGCTGGCGTGTGGCGGCGCTAACCTCGGGGTAACCGTTCAGCGCGCGGCTGACAGTGGTTTGGCTAAGGCCCAGATTCTGCGAGAGTTCTTTGAGGTTCATGAGACTTGATTATCGTCCAAAGCGCTTTCAAAATATCGGGGTGAAGCTGTTGCGCTGCCAGTTCGGATGGGTTGTCAGCTATTTGACTAAAGCGGTGATGTTAAGATTCCAAGCGTTTTTTGCGCTTTGCAGTGTTGTATTGACACAAGCGGCAAGGTGGTGAACTGTACCGCAATCCAAAGCGCTTTGAGTATTTGATTCCACAGCGCAAGCGATACAGCCGAATGCACGTTAAGTGTAACAAAAGTCACGCGCGACTGGCGCGATTGGGAGGACTATCAATGAAAACGAAACTGTATGCCGGTGTGGCAGCGGTGGCCCTGAGTGCAGGCGCTGCCCAAGCTGCGGGCCATCTCGCGTTTGCTCCCGGCGAAGGCGACTTCAATTGGGACAGCTATAATGCATTTGCCGACAGCGTTGATCTCGCCGGTGAGCAGGTCACGGTGTTCGGCCCATGGCTTGGCCCGGACCAGGCTGTTGTTGAAAGCGTGCTGGCCTATTTTGGCGCCGCAACCGGTGCCGACATTCGCTACACCGGATCGGACAGCTTTGAACAGCAGATCGTGATCGACGCAGAGGCCGGATCGTCCCCAAATGTCGCCGTGTTCCCGCAGCCGGGTCTTGCCGCCGACATGGCAGGCCGTGGTTTTCTTGCGTCGCTGGGCGACGAAACAGCAAAGTGGGTGCAGGATAACTATGCTGCGGGTCAGTCCTGGGTTGATCTGGGCACCTATGCCGGACCTGACGGGACCGACGCGCTCTATGGGTTTTTCTACAAGGTGGATGTGAAATCTCTGGTCTGGTACAGCCCTGAAAACTTCGAAGATGCGGGCTATGATATCCCCACATCCATGGAAGAGCTCAAGGCGCTGACCGATCAGATCGTGGCCGACGGCGGCACCCCATGGTGCATCGGTCTGGGGTCGGGTGGTGCAACCGGCTGGCCGGCGACCGATTGGGTCGAGGACATGATGCTGCGCACGCAGCCACCTGCGGTCTATGACCAATGGGTCACCAATGAAATGCCATTCAACGCGCCAGAAGTCATGGCCGCAATTGAGGAATTCGGCTATTTCGCACGCAATGATGCCTATGTTGCCGGTGGTGCCGGTGCGGTGGCCACAACCGATTTCCGCGACAGCCCAAAGGGTCTCTTTGCCAGCCCGCCACAGTGCTACATGCATCGTCAGGCGTCGTTCATCCCGGCCTTCTTTCCCGAAGGCACCGTTGTAGGCGAGGATGCAGACTTTTTCTACTTCCCGGCCTACGCCGACAAGGATCTGGGCAAGCCGGTTTTGGGCGCGGGTACGGTTTGGGCCGTGACCAACGACAGCCCCGGCGCACAGGCGCTGATTGATTTCCTGCAAACCCCCATCGCGCATGAAATCTGGATGGCCCAGGGTGGTTTTCTGACGCCATACGCCGGCGCGAATACCGCCATGTACAGCAACGACACCAACCGTGCATTGGGCGAGGTCCTGCTGGGCGCGACCACATTCCGCTTTGACGCATCCGATCTGATGCCGGGTGCCGTGGGTGCGGGTTCATTCTGGACCGGCATGGTTGACTATGCCGGTGGCAAAGACGCTGCCGAAGTAGCGGCCGGTATCCAGGCATCCTGGGACGCGATCAAGTAAACGGTGACGTTTGCCGAATAAAATTGGGGCAGTCCGGCGCGGGCCGGGCTGTTTCGCCAAATAATCCATCTCAGGGGGAGGAGACGGCGATGCATCCTGCATTACAGGGTCTTCTGACGATCATCATCGGTGTTGGCGGATGTGTCGGGTATTTTTACTTTTCCAACCAGTTTCTCGACAAGGTGCTGTACCCCGCCAAGGGCGCGCAGGCCGGTCGTAATATCAATCGCGCCAATATGATCCGCCCATGGCTGTTCTTGTTTCCGGCGATTGTCGCGCTTGGTCTCTATCTCGCTTACCCGGTTTTCGCGACATTGTGGTATTCGGTCACCGACCGTGATCAGGGCGGCGCCTTTGTCGGCCTCGCCAATTACCGGCAAATGTTCAATGAGCCCAAATTTTGGGAAGCGATGCGCAACAATATGCTCTGGCTGATCGTGGTGCCCGCCGCATCGACGGCCTTTGGCCTGCTGGCCGCACAGCTGACCGACCGGATCAAATGGGGGTCTTTTGCAAAATCCCTGATCTTCATGCCGATGGCCATTTCCTTTGTCGGGGCCTCCGTAATTTTCAAACTGATTTATGACACGCGTCCCGTAGACCAGAACCAGATCGGCGTGCTCAATGCGGTCTGGTTGCAGTTCGATGGCGGGGCAGGGTCGTTTTTGATCCTGCGGCTGGCGCCGATTTGTCTGTTGCTGTGCTTTGGCGCCATGGTGGCCTATGTTGCGTGGGCGTTCGTCAAACCGATGATCAAACCCGAAGACACGCGGATCAGCGGCTGGACAGTGCCGCTGCGGCTGGTGGTTGGGGCAGGCGGCGCCTATCTGATATTCCTGTCGCTCCGCGCGATCCTTGGGCTGACGACGGCGGCGTTCCCTTATGGTGAAGCGCAGACCTGGCTGACCATTCCGTTCTGGAACTCTTTCTTCCTGATGGTCGTGCTGATCTGGATTCAGACCGGGTTCGCCATGGTGATCCTGTCGGCGGCGCTGCGCGGTATCCCCGAAGAAACCGTCGAGGCGGCGATTGTCGATGGCGCAAACCCGTTTCAGGTCTTTTTCAAGATCAAGATGCCGCAGATTGCGGGGACCATTGTCGTGGTGTGGACCACGATCACGCTGGTCGTGCTCAAGGTGTTCGATGTCGTCTTCGCGATGACCAACGGGCAATGGGGCACGCAGGTTCTGGCCAACTACATGTACACCCAGCTGTTCGTCGCCCGTGACTGGGGCGTTGGCTCGGCCAGTGCGATGATGATCATGCTGCTGGTCAGCCCGATCCTTGTCTGGAACGTCTACAACGCCCGCAAGGAGATGCGCTGATATGGATAACATTGCCGGAAGTAAATCATCCCTGACCTGGGCGGTGCACCTATCGGTTGTGCTGTTGGTCGCGCTGTGGCTCTTCCCGACCGTGGGGCTATTGGTGTCGTCGTTTCGCACGGCAGACCAGATTTCATCGTCCGGTTGGTGGCAGTCACTGTTCCCGACCGAGCAGAACCTGACCCTGCGCACCGCCGATCCCGCCGATCCTGGCGCCCAACAGTTGCTGAACGGTATCTACACCGTCCAAGGCAACCTGTTTGTCGTCGAAGGCAGTGCGGAAACTGCCGCGCAAAGTGCAGCAGAGATCAGTGTCTGGGGCACGTCCAGCCGCGAAATTTCCACCTACCAGCCCGGTGACACCGCCGATCTGGGCGACGGTGAAACACTCACGGTGCAGCATAACGGTGATTATATCTGGGCCAGCCCGACGGAACTGACGGGGCGGGGGCAACGTGCGTTTGTCACCGCGACCACGCCCCCGGAATTCACCCTGAAAAACTATGAAACCGTGCTGATCAGCGGCTCCACAACCGACAGCATGTCCAAGGCGTTCTTCAATACGATGACCGTGACAATCCCCGCGACGATTATCCCCATCGTGATTGCGGCTTTTGCGGCCTATGCGCTGGCATGGATGGATTTTCCGGGGCGCGCAATCCTGATCGCGATTGTGGTTGGCCTGCTCGTCGTGCCGCTGCAACTGGCACTGATCCCGCTCTTGCGCCTGCATCTCGGCATCGGCATCGGCAAGGGCTATCTTGGGGTGTGGCTGGCCCATACCGGCTTTGGGCTGCCGCTCGCCATCTATCTTTTGCGCAACTACATGGTGGGCTTGCCGCGCGACATTATTGAAAACGCAAAGGTCGATGGCGCCACGGATTTTCAGATTTTCACCAAGATCATCCTGCCACTGTCGTTTCCCGCATTGGCGTCATTCGCGATCTTCCAGTTTTTGTGGACCTGGAATGACCTGCTGGTCGCCAAAGTGTTCTTGATCGATTCCACCGGCGACACCACGGTCATGACCAACCAGATCGTCGAATTGTTGGGCACCCGTGGCGGCAATTGGGAAATTTTGGCCACGGCGGCCTTCGTGTCGATCGCGGTGCCGCTTGTGGTGTTCTTCGCCATGCAAAAATATCTCGTGCGCGGCCTGTTGGCCGGCTCTGTCAAGTAAGGAAAACATTGATGAATCTGGCGATAAGCCCTGCGCGTGATGTCGCAATAGACAATGATTGGTGGCGCGGTGCGGTGATCTATCAGATCTATCCGCGCAGCTATCAGGACAGTAATGGTGACGGTATTGGCGACCTGCGCGGCATCGTGCAGCGGCTGCCTTATATCACGTCGCTTGGCGTTGACGCGATCTGGATTTCGCCGTTCTTTACGTCGCCGATGAAGGACTTTGGCTACGATGTCTCGGATTATTGCGACGTTGACCCGATGTTTGGATCACTGGCCGACTTTGATGCGGTGGTCGAAACAGCGCACCGCTTGGGTATCCGGGTGATGATTGATCTGGTGCTCAGTCACACCAGCGACGCGCACCCGTGGTTTGCGCAAAGCCGGGCCGACCGGACCAACGACAAGGCCAATTGGTATGTATGGGCGGACCCGAAACCTGATGGCACGCCGCCCAACAACTGGCTGTCGATCTTCGGCGGGTCGGCGTGGCATTGGGATGCGCGGCGCGAACAATACTATCTGCACAACTTCCTTGTCTCGCAACCGGACCTCAATTTTCACGAACCCGCAGTGCAGGATGCCTTGCTGGACGTGGCGCGGTTCTGGCTGAACCTGGGCTGCGACGGGTTTCGGCTTGATACGATCAACTTTTATATGCACGACGCGGAACTGCGCGACAATCCCGCGCTGCCGCCCGAAATGCGCAACGCGACGATCGCGCCTTCGGTGAACCCGTATAACCATCAGGAACATTTGTACGACAAAAACCACCCCGACAATGTCAAATTCCTCGCGCGGCTGCGTGCCGTCATGGAACCATTCGGCGCCGCCGCCGTGGGCGAGGTGGGCGATGCGCAACGCGGGCTGGAAATCATGGGCCAGTACACTGCGGGCGACGATCTGATGCAGATGTGCTATGCGTTCGAGTTTCTGGCCAAGGATCAACCGACCGCCCAGCGGATCGTCGATGTGATGACCAAGGTCGATGCCGTCGCCGCAGATGGCTGGGCCTGCTGGGCGTTTTCCAATCACGACGTGATGCGCCACGCCTCGCGCTGGAACCTGCCCCCCGCAGCCCAGCGGTTGTTTGCGACACTGATCATGTGCCTGCGCGGATCTGTCTGCATCTATCAAGGCGAAGAGCTGGGCCTGCCCGAAGCAGACGTCGCCTTCGAAGACCTCCAAGACCCCTACGGCATCGAATTCTGGCCCGAATTCAAAGGCCGCGATGGCTGCCGCACGCCGATGGTCTGGGAGCCAAGCAATCAAAACGGCGGCTTTTCCGATGGGCAACCATGGCTGCCTGTCGCCTCTGAACATCTGCATCTGGCCGTCGCCGCGCAAGAGGACGAACCGGGTGCGCTGCTGCACCACTACCGCAAGGCGATTGCGTTTCGCCACAGCCACCGCGCCCTTGCCGTCGGGGATCATGATGGGCTGCGCGCCACCGGCGACGTCGTGTTCTTCACACGGACTGACGGCGACCAGACGATATTCTGCGCGTTCAACGTCAGTGAAACACCCTCTGATTTTGACCTGCCCGCGGGTGCGTGGACACCGATTGGTGCCGGACTGGGCAGTGCGCATGTTTCTGCGGACGGACGATTGCATCTGGGGCCTTGGCAGGTTTGCCTTGCCTTGAAGACATGAAACGAATTGGGGACCGATAGATATGGCTGATCTGAAACTGACCAATGTTGCCAAAACCTATGGCGGCAAGGTGGATGTGCTGAAGAACATCAATCTGGACATCAAAACCGGTGAGCTGATCGTTTTCGTCGGTCCCTCGGGCTGCGGGAAATCAACGCTGTTGCGGATGATCGCGGGTTTGGAAAAGATCACAGGCGGCGAGCTGCAAATCGACGGGCAGGTCGTCAACGGCGTACCCCCCGCCCAGCGCGGCATCGCCATGGTGTTTCAGTCCTACGCGCTTTATCCGCATATGACCGTGCGCGACAACATGAGCTTTGCGCTGAAACTGGCCAAGAAAACCCCCGCAGAGATCACAGAGGCCGTCGACCGTGTGGCCAGGATCCTGCAATTGGAAGATTACCTTGACCGGCTGCCCAAGGCCCTGTCGGGCGGGCAACGCCAGCGTGTCGCGATTGGCCGGTCGATCGTGCGCGACCCAAAAGTGTATTTGTTTGACGAACCCCTGTCGAACCTTGATGCGGCCCTGCGCGTCGCCACCCGGATCGAGATTGCCCAACTCAAGGAATCAATGCCCGACAGCACGATGATCTACGTGACCCACGATCAGGTAGAGGCCATGACACTGGCGACCCGCATCGTCGTGCTGGCCGACAAGGGCATCGCGCAGGTCGGCACCCCGCTTGAACTCTACGAGCGGCCCGAGAATGAATTTGTCGCGCAATTCATCGGCTCGCCTGCGATGAATATCCTGCCCGGCAAGATTATCGAAACCGGCGAACGAACGACGATAAAACTCGACGGCGGCGGCATCGCGGTGTCCGCTGTCGGGACCAATGCCGCCGATAAGGGGTTGCAGGTCAATATCGGCGTCCGCCCCGAGGATCTGGTGGAAACCACAGGCGAACGCTTTATTTTCGAAGGCAAGGTGAACTTTACCGAAGCGTTGGGTGAAGTGACGCTGCTGTATTTTGAACGCGTTGGCGACCATAATGCGGTCATCGGCAAACTGCCGGGTATTCATACCGGCCTGCGTGGTAATACCGTGCGGCTCACGGCGGACGCGGCCAAGGTGCAGGTATTTCACAACGGCCAGTCGTTGTATTACCGATGAAAACCCCTGAAAATAAACTCAAGACGGCGCTGCAGGCGGGTAAGCTCCAGCATGGGCTGTGGCTGGCAACGGCGTCCCCGGTCGTGGCTGAACTCGCGGGTGGTGCCGGGTTCGACTGGTGCCTGATCGACGGCGAACATGGGCCCAATACCGTGCCGCAAATGCTGTCCCAAGTGCAGGCCCTTGCGGGGACCGGCACAGCTGTCGTCATCCGCACCGCCAGCGCCGAGGTTTGGATGGTCAAACAAGCGCTTGATCTCGGTGTACAGACCGTTCTGGTGCCGATGGTGGACAATGCCGCCAAAGCCGCCGAAATGGCACGCGCCATGCGCTATCCGCCCGATGGAATACGCGGGATGGGGGCGGCACTTGCGCGGGCCTCTGGTTATGGCGCGATTGCAGATTACCCCCACACCGCCAACGCGCAGATGTGTTTTCTGGTGCAGGCCGAAAGTGCTGCCGCCGTCACAAACATCGACGCCATTGCCGCAACCAAAGGCGTGGACGGCGTGTTTGTCGGTCCGGCTGATCTGTCGGCGGACATGGGCTACCCCGGCCAGCCCGACCACCCAGAGGTGGACAAGGCCATTGATCACCTGATCGCGCGCACATTGGCTGCGGGTAAAATCGCGGGCATCATTACCTTCGATGAAACCCGCTTTGCCCGCTACGCCACCCAAGGCGTGACGTTTTTGGGTGTCGGCGGTGACGTCACGGTCTTGGGCAGCGCGCTGCGCGGTCTGGCGCGGCGCGTCAAAACCTAATCCCGCCGGCGGCGCCCGGTACGGGCGCGGCCTTCGCCTTCTTTGACGGGCGCGCGGTTGAATTTAATCCACTCGCCCCCCGACGGGTCATTGTTCGTCAAAAAGTTGGCCGCGCGAATGGCCTCCATTTCTGACCCGGCCCGTGCTTTGGTCGACCCTAAACCGGTCAGATGGCAGAAAAGCTCCAGATCCATGCCCTCGGGTATGATGATCCCGGCAGCGGCCAGTTCGGCCATTCTTTCTTCGATCTTCTTGGCGGCGACGGGCAGGGCGATCGGGTTCATGATCGCCGATGTCATGCCTGCCGTCATTGCCATGGGCAAAAAGGCGTTGTTGATCCCATGGCGATTGGGCAGGCCAAAGCTGATGTTTGACGCGCCGCAGGTCGTGTTCACACCCAGCTCTTCGCGCAGACGCCGCACCAGAGTGAAAACCTGCAACCCCGCAGTCCCCATCGCTCCGATTGGCATCACCAGCGGGTCAACCACGATATCATGGGCCGGAATGCCAAAATCGGCGGCCCGTTCGACGATCTTTTTGGCCACGGCAAAGCGCACGTCGGGGTCCTCGGAAATCCCCGTGTCATCGTTTGAAATTGCGACGACAGGCACGTTGTATTTCTTGACCAGCGGGAGCACCAGTTCCAGCCGCTCTTCCTCGCCGGTGACGGAATTCAGCAGCGGGCGGCCCTCGCACGCGGCCAGTCCGGCCTCAAGCGCGCCGGGAACCGAACTGTCGATGCAAAGCGGGGTATCGACAACGGCCTGCACCCGTTCGATCAGCGCCTTCATCAACGGCGGCTCGACAAAGTTGTTATCGGCATAGCGCGGATCTTGGGCCATCATATTGGTGAAAACGGCGCCAGAGTTGATATCCAGAATATTGGCCCCGGCGGCGGCCTGGGCGATGGCATCCGCCTCGACACGGCTGAAATCGCCGCGCTCCAGCTCGGCGGCCAAAATCTTGCGGCCGGTCGGGTTGATCCGCTCTCCGATCACACAAAACGGCTGGTCAAAGCCGATGATCGCTGTTTTGGTTTTGGATTCGACAATCGTGCGGGTCATAAAAAGTCCTTAAACTTGAGAGGCAGGAACAGCAGAAGCACCGCCCTGCGCGATGGCCCAATTGGCATTCGCTTTGATTCCGCCCAGCGGGAAGAAATGCACATGGGTGATATTGAAGTCGGGATTTGCCGCCTTGTGCGCCGCCAGTTCGGCCAGCACCTCGGTCGGCTCGTACGGCAGCAGCAGCTTGGTCACGTCCATCGCCCGCTTCTGCAGCACTTTCAGCGATGGCCCAACCCCACATGCGATGGCGAATTTGATCAGGGTCTGTAGCTTGGCAGGCCCGGCAATGCCGATATGGATCGGGATCGTGATACCGGCATCGCGCAGACGGTCGGCCCACGCGATGATCGGTCCCGCCTCGAATGCGAACTGCGTGGCAAGCGCCATCTGCGCGTCGCTCGTTTCGCTGAATGTCTGCTTCCAACGCAGTGCATCCATGACTATCTTGTCCGTGCCATCGGTGTCGATGTCGCGGTTGCCTTCGGGGTGGCCCGCCACATGAAGGCGCTTGAAATCACGAAAAAGCCCGGTCTCCATCAACTGCATGGAACTGTGAAAATCGCCATGCGGCTTGGCAACGCCACCGGCCAGCAGCAGCCCCTGATCGACGCCTGCTTCGCCTTGATAGCGGGCGATCCAATCGGCCAGCATTGCCTTGTCTTGAATGATCCGCGCGGGGAAATGCGGCATCACCTTGTAACCATCGGTCGCAAGCCGCTTGGCGGTTGCCATCATGTCTTCGATCAGTGTGCCCTCGATATGGGCGATATAGACACGGGTGCCCGCAGGCAGCAGGTCACGAAAATTTTCGACCTTCTCTGCGGTACGCGGCATCACCTCGATGGAATAATCCTGCAAAAATGCCTCGACATCGGGGTTCACACCCGGAGTTTCGGCCTCTTTGCGCTTCAGAAACGGGAGCAGGGACATAACGACCTCCGAGATGCGATTGGGAATGAGGGCAGGTTTTTTCAATTCCAGCCGTCGTTTGCGATAAGGGTCTTGATACGGTCTTGGTCGTATTCGGCATCAATCCGGGCAGCGGCGGTCGCGGCAGCCTCGGCATCGGTTCCGTCAGCGGGGTAGGGGGCCGCCTTGCGAAACCCGGACATGTAATCATCTGATTCCGCCGCACCGGATTTCATCGCGGCGCGGTCAATCGCTTGCTCGAACCGTTCGGGCAACGGCAGCTTGGTGCCTTTGCGACCGCGGCCGACAATGATCTGCGCGGGGATATCGCGCCAGTAAACGATGGTGACGTCGGGCATATGATTCCCCCTCGACTGATGTTGCATCGGTTCTACCACTCGGATCGCGCGCCCAATGTCGATTTTCGACATGACGGACGCCCAGAGCGACGGTGTCGGCCTAACCCGACAAGCCGGCGCCGACCAGTGCCGACAGCCCTCATAATCCTCATGTCCAAGATGCGGCATATTCACGAAGCCAATCACTGGGCTTGCGTGGCGGCCCGTCCCAGCCTAGCTTGGGGATAACTCGAAATGGAGGGCGTAACAAATGGCGCCCAAGCGTCCCAACGGTGCGGGCGCGTTCCCCAAAGCGGTCGATAGCCCCGCGCCAACACGGCCTGATCCGGCGACGCTTTATGCAGCGTTGGATTTGGGTACAAATAGCTGCCGGATGCTGATTGCCCAACCCAAGGGCAGCCAGTTTCATGTGGTCGACAGTTTCTCGAAATCTGTGCAATTGGGGCAAGGCCTCGAAAGCACGGGCAGGCTTTCGCGCGCGTCGATGAACCGGACGATTTCGGCCATGCGGATTTGCCGCGAAAAGCTGAAACGCCATGGTGTGCAGCGGATGCGCCTTGTCGCAACCGAGGCGTGCCGCCGCGCGCTGAATGGCGACAATTTTATTGCACAGGTCCGGCGCGAAACCGGGCTGGATCTGGAAATCATCAAGCCCGAAGAAGAAGCACGCCTTGCGGTGATTTCCTGTGCGCCATTGGTCAGCATGAACACCGAACAGCTGCTGGTGGTTGATATCGGCGGTGGCTCGACCGAATTGGTCTGGATTGACCTGACACATGTGCCCAAGCGCGAACGGCCCCGTGCGATCATGCGCCTGCACGCGGGCTTCCGCGCCGATCCCGGTCCCTTTGCCGCAGCCAAGGTCGTGGACTGGATATCGGTCCCGCTTGGCGTGGCCACGCTGCGGGATCAGTTTATGGACGTCGAAGACGACGCCGCACGCTTTGCCTTGATGAGCTGGTTTTTCGAAGAAAACCTCGCGGAGTTTTCCCCCTATGCCGCAGCTCAGGCGCGCGAAGGGTTCCAGATCATCGGCACCAGCGGCACCGTGACCACCGTCGCGGCCAGTTATCTGGGCCTCAAACGCTATGACCGGACCAAAGTTGACGGGCTGCGCATGACCACCGATCAGATTGATGCCGTCATTCGCGACTACCTGTCACTTGGTCCCGCAGGCAGGCGCGCCGATCCGCGCATTGGCAAGGATCGGCAGGCGTTGATCATGTCGGGCTCGGCGATTTTGCAGGCGCTGATGCGGCTGTGGCCCACGGATCGTCTGTCTGTGGCGGACCGTGGCCTGCGCGAAGGCTTGCTTTATGCACAGATGTCGGCTGATGGGGTCTTGGAAGACACGCCGTTTTAGCTGTAAGGCATAGGTATGGCTAATAAACCGACAAAAAACACATCCGGACGTGGACAACGTGATCTGACCGTCAAGGTCAAGACCGCCCGCGGTCGCAAGCTCAGCTCGACCATGTGGTTGCAGCGGCAGTTGAACGACCCCTATGTAAAACGCGCCAAGGCCGACGGATACCGTGGCCGGGCCGCGTATAAAATTCTGGAACTCGATGAAAAGTATCGCTTTCTGGTGCCCGGCGCCCGTGTGGTTGACCTTGGTTGCGCGCCGGGTGGCTGGTGTCAGGTCGCGGTCCCGCGCGTGAACGCGCTTGGTGAACGGCGCGGCAAGCCGCAGGGCTACATTCTGGGGGTTGACCTGCAAGAGGTGGAACCGATCGCAGGCGCTGAAATTCACCAGCTCGACTTTATGGAAGACGACGCCGACAAACAGGTGGTTGCCTGGCTGAACGGCAAGGCTGATGTGGTGATGTCGGACATGGCCGCCTCTGCGTCTGGCCACAAACAGACCGATCACATGCGCATCATCGCCCTGTGCGAGGCCGCAGCGTATTTTGCCTTTGACGTCTTGGAAGAAGGCGGCACATTTGTCGCCAAAGTGCTGGCTGGTGGCGCCGAGGGTGATTTGCAGAAACTGCTCAAATCCCGGTTCACCAAGGTGGCGAACGTCAAACCACCTGCGTCGCGCTCGGACAGTTCGGAAAAATTCGTCGTGGCAACTGGGTTCAAGGGATCAAACCCAGTATAGCTGCGTTCCCCAATCGGCGCATCTGTCGATCAGCTTCTCTGACGGGATGCGATCCATCACAAAATCATCAACCTGCGCCAATGAAGCGATCCTGACAGGCGTCGTTCGGGTGAATTGCGTGCCGTCCGCGACCAGAACCCGCGCGGCGTCGAAATCCAAAAGATCCCCACCAAGATCAATCACCGATTTACCGATGACCGCGAAATCGACCTTGAACCGTGCGATGGCAAGCAAATAACCGCCGCAGATCACGGCGGATCGTCTGCACCGTCACACCCAGATCATCGGTCAACAGGGTGTGGCGCGCGTTAATAACGAACCATCAGCAAGATTTAATATCTCAATATATGGATGAATATACATTCGCTTTATGTGCGCCCCAGACGCCACGAACATCAACAGGGGCAGGGCTTGTCCCGATGACGCGACGCTTCTGCCACGGGCCAGATACGGTGTAATGATGCAAACGGACTTTGACATTTTCATAATTGGCGGCGGCATCACGACCTGCCGCAAATTGGCTGAAAACGCCTTGGAAAAACTGACCCCGGTGGTGATTCCAAGGTCGCTGACAGCGACAAGCTGGTCATGAATCTGCAAACGTCCTGCCCGTTCCTGACACAGGCGTGGGCGCTGCGCCTGACCCCTGCGCAGATTGCCGCGCTTGATACCTATATGGCGGGTTGAGCGTGGTGCGCAAACACAAGTAGTCTGACAAAAAACCGGGGGGCCCATGACCTATATCCTTGCCATCGACCAAGGCACCACATCCAGCCGTGCGATCATCTTTGACGCGGATATGCGCATCAAGGCGACCGCCCAAAAGGAATTCCTACAACATTTTCCACAGTCCGGCTGGGTCGAACATGACCCCGGCGATATCTGGTCATCGGTCGTGTCCACCTGCCGTGCCGCCATTGAAAAGGCGGGCATCACCGCCGGCGACGTGGCCGCCATCGGCATCACCAATCAGCGCGAAACGACACTGGTGTGGGACCGCAAGACCGGCGCACCGATCCATAACGCCATCGTCTGGCAGGACCGGCGCACCGCCCGTTTCTGCGAAGACCTGCGCCGCGATGGCTTTGCCCCCGAGATTACCTATCGGACAGGTCTGCTGGCCGATCCCTACTTTTCGGGCACCAAGGTGCATTACATCCTCAACGCCGTGCCCGGCGCGCAGGCCCGTGCCGCCGCGGGCGAGCTGTTGTTCGGCACCGTCGACAGCTACCTGATCTGGCACCTGACCGGCGGCAAGGTTCACGCGACCGATGCGACCAATGCCGCACGCACGATGCTTTACGACATCCGCAAAGGCCGGTGGAGCACGACAATCTGCCAGCGGCTTGGTATCCCATTGTCGATGCTGCCCGACGTGCGCGACTGCGCCGCCGATTATGGCACGACGCACCCCGATCTGTTCGGCGCCCCACTGCCAATTCTCGGCGTCGCGGGCGACCAGCAGGCCGCGACCATCGGACAGGCCTGTTTTGCGCCTGGCATGCTGAAATCGACCTATGGCACAGGCTGCTTTGCCCTCCTCAATACCGGCGACACGCTCGTCGAAAGCCGGAACCGACTGCTCGGGACCATCGCGTATCAGTTCGACGGCAAACCGACCTACGCGCTGGAAGGGTCGATCTTTGTCGCGGGCGCCGTGGTACAATGGCTGCGTGACGGGCTTGGTATCATCGGTGACGCCAAGGAAACCCAACCGCTCGCGCAGGCCGCCGATCCGGGCCAGGAGCTGTATATGGTGCCCGCCTTCACGGGCCTTGGCGCGCCGTATTGGGACCCTGGCGCGCGCGGCGCCATCTACGGCCTGACCCGTAATTCCGGCCCCGCAGAGTTCGCCCGCGCCGCATTGGAAAGCGTCGGCTTTCAGACCCGCGATCTGCTGGAGGCTATGAAAAATGACTGGCAAGCCTCTGATGCAAATGATGTTTTGCGGGTTGATGGCGGGATGAGCGCGTCAGACTGGTCGATGCAATTCCTGTCCGATATTATAGGCGCGCCCGTGGACCGGCCACATCTCCTTGAGACCACAGCGCTTGGTGTGGCATGGCTGGCAGGGATGAAATCCGGGGTTTATCCCGATCAGGCCGGGTTTGCCGCGCGTTGGGCGCTGGACCGGCGGTTTGAGCCGCACATGGAAAGTGCTACCCGTGACCGCCGCTATGCCGGTTGGAAAGACGCGGTCGCCCGCACCCTCAGCACGCGATAACTGGCGCGGCTATCGCTGACCCATCTCCCAGACCGCGAACTCACGGGCGCGTTTCTGGCGCAATCTTTGGGCGACGTCTGGCGACAGCGTCAGGTCCATCGCTGGCGAAACATTCTTTTGTTTCAGGCTGATGGACATATCCAGACGGGTTTCAAGATAGCCGATGATCGCGGGCTGGGCCTCGTATTGGAACAAATGCTCCACACCCAGCTCGTCCTCACCGATCAGCAGAAATTTCGCCTGTGACCCAACGGCGGCAAACGGCGCGGGCTGACCCTTGCAATATTCCAGCACGAAATCATCAAAACTGACGCTGCGCGTGCTGTGTTCATGGCCGTCCAGATCGGGGCGCGTGCGGTATCGGTACCAACTGCCCAGCCAGTCAATCGGATGACGCACGACCGCCATCAACTCTGGGGTTTGCCCACCGGCCTGCACAAAGAACGGTCGCAGGAATCGCTTGTAGCGATAGCACGGCGCATGTTTCAGTTGTGGCGGATCGCGCAGCACGATCGACGCGCGCGGCGCCAACGCCCCCTCCAACGCGGTCGATCCGGTTTTGGGAACCGCAAGTAAAACCAGATTTTCTTTCCAGAAAACAAGCATTTGGTGGATGCCTTTCGTCTGCCATCCCCAGTCTCTAGGCCATAAACGAAACTTTAACCACTGCTGCGTCATGGTGAGTACATAAAATTTTAGTTGCAATGTTCTGGTTTTGATCTCATTAACGATGAGAACACAATAAGAACAAAGCAGTAATTGCCGCCCGTGCGGGCGTGTGAAATAAGGACGCGAAACATGGCAACGGCAGATCTCCTCAAAATGACTGACAAAAAAACCGCGGACAAAGAAAAGGCGCTGGAAAGCGCGCTGGCCCAGATCGAACGTCAGTTCGGCAAGGGGTCAATCATGAAGCTCGGCGGTCAGAATCAGATGCCCGCCATCGAGGCGACATCGACCGGCTCCCTTGGTCTGGACATTGCACTGGGCATCGGTGGCCTGCCCAAAGGCCGCGTCGTCGAGATTTATGGCCCCGAATCGTCCGGCAAAACCACGCTGACCCTGCATGTGATTGCCGAAGAACAGAAAAAAGGCGGCGTTTGCGCCTTTGTTGACGCCGAACATGCCTTGGACCCGCAATATGCCAAGAAACTTGGCGTGAATCTGGACGAACTGCTGATTTCGCAGCCCGACACCGGCGAACAGGCGTTGGAAATCGTTGATACTTTGGTGCGCTCGGGTGCTGTGGCGCTTGTCGTGGTCGACTCGGTTGCGGCCCTGACCCCCAAGTCCGAACTCGAAGGCGATATGGGCGACAGCAGCGTTGGCGTGCATGCGCGCCTGATGTCGCAGGCCATGCGCAAATTGACCGGCTCGATCAACCGTTCGGGCTGTATGGTGATTTTCATCAACCAAATTCGGATGAAGATCGGCGTCATGTTCGGCTCGCCAGAAACGACCACCGGCGGTAACGCCTTGAAATTCTACGCTTCCGTGCGGCTGGATATCCGCCGCATCGGTGCGATCAAGGACCGCGACGAGGTCGTCGGCAATGCAACACGCGTCAAAGTCGTGAAAAACAAGGTGGCGCCGCCATTCAAGCAGGTGGAATTTGACATCATGTATGGCGAAGGTATTTCAAAGACCGGCGAAATGTTGGACCTTGGCGTGAAAGCTGGCATCGTTGAAAAATCGGGCGCCTGGTTCAGCTACGGAGACGAGCGGATGGGCCAGGGGCGTGAAAACTCCAAGACATTCCTCAAGGAAAACCCAAAGATCGCGCTCGAGATCGAGGATAAGATCAGGGCGGCGCATGGGCTGGATTTCGATCTGGTAACTGGCGGTCCTGATGATGACGGTGGCGATCTAGTCGATATGTGATCACCGATAAACCTGCCGAACAACAAAGGGCGCTGCAATTGCAGCGCCCTTTTGCGTTGCAGAGTGGACAGTGACGGGGTGCGGGGCTATTTCTTCGCACGACTGACCGCATCTATGAAAGCCCGCCATGACCAGCCTTGCTGATATCCGTTCAACTTTTCTGAACTTTTACGCCAAAAATGGGCACGAGGTGGTGCCGTCCGGCCCATTGGTGCCGCGCAACGACCCCACGTTGATGTTTACCAACTCTGGCATGGTGCAGTTCAAAAATCTTTTCACGGGGATTGAAACGCGCGATTACGCCCGCGCGACGTCCAGCCAGAAATGCGTGCGCGCGGGTGGCAAGCATAACGACCTTGATAACGTCGGCTATACCGCGCGGCATCACACGTTTTTCGAAATGCTGGGCAACTTCAGTTTCGGCAACTATTTCAAGGCCGAAGCGATCCAATATGCATGGGACCTGCTGACCAAAGAGTTCGGGATCGACAAGAACCGCTTGCTGGTCACCGTCTACCACACCGATGACGAGGCGGCAGCGATATGGAAGAACGTCGCGGGCTTCAGCGATGACAAAATCATCCGCATCCCGACCGATGACAACTTTTGGCGGATGGGCCCAACCGGCCCCTGCGGCCCCTGCACCGAGATTTTCTACGATCACGGCGATCACATCTGGGGCGGCCCTCCGGGCTCCGCCCAAGAAGATGGCGACCGCTTTATCGAGATTTGGAACATCGTGTTCATGCAGAACGAACAGTACGCCGATGGCACGATGAAACCGCTTGGCATGCAGTCGATTGATACCGGTATGGGTTTGGAACGGATCGGCGCGCTGTTGCAGGGCAAGCATGACAACTATGACACCGACGTGATGCGCGCCCTGATCGAAGCCTCCGCGCAGGTCACCGCGACCGACCCGGACGGCGACGGAAATACCCATCACCGGGTCATTGCCGACCACCTGCGTTCGACGTCATTTCTGATTGCCGAAGGCGTGCTACCGTCCAATGAAGGGCGCGGTTATGTCCTGCGGCGGATCATGCGGCGCGCGATGCGCCACGCCCATCTGCTGGGCGCCAAGGATCCGGTCATGCACCGTCTGGTTCCCGCGTTGGTGCAGCAAATGGGCGCGGCCTATCCTGAATTGGGCCAGGGCCAGCGCCTGATCGAAGAAACGCTGCGCAACGAAGAGGTGCGGTTCAAGCAGACCCTTGATCGCGGCCTCAAGCTGCTTGATGACGAATTGATCCGCCTGCCCGAAGGGGCCGAATTGCCGGGCGCGGCTGCGTTCAAACTATACGACACCTTCGGTTTCCCACTTGATCTGACCCAGGACGCCCTGCGCGAACAGGGGCGCAGCGTCGATACCGCAGGCTTTGATGCCGCAATGGCCGAACAAAAAGCCAAGGCGCGTGCGGCGTGGTCCGGGATCGGTGCTGCGGCGGATGCGGCGGTCTGGTTCGATATCGCTGACGCCAGCGGCACCACCGATTTTCTAGGCTATGATACACTGAACGCCGAAGGGCAGATTGCCGCGCTCGTCGTCGATGGCGCCACCGTGGCCGAAGCGGATGATACCGTGCAAATCGTGCTGAACCAAACGCCGTTTTACGCCGAATCCGGTGGTCAGGTCGGCGATGCGGGCCTGCTGAAAACGGAAACCGGCACAGCCCGGATCATGGACACCAAAAAAGTGGTCGGTCTTTTCGTGCATGTTGCCAAAGTCACCCACGGCACGATCCGCACCGGCCAAGGTGCCGAGCTGTCGGTCGATCCGATCCGGCGGGCGCACATTCAGGCCAACCACTCGGCCACGCACCTGCTGAACGAAGCCCTGCGCGAAACATTGGGCGATCATATCGCGCAGCGTGGGTCGCTGAATGCGCCCGACAGGCTGCGCTTTGACTTCAGCCATGGCAAACCCCTGTCGCCGGATGAATTGGCCCGGATTGAACAGGACGTGAACGCCGTGATCCGCCAAAACGCACGCGTCGAAACCCGGATCATGACGCCGGATGATGCCCGCGCGATGGGTGCGCAAGCGCTTTTTGGCGAAAAATACGGCGACGAAGTCCGCGTTGTGTCGATGGGCCTGCAACCGGGCTCGGGCAAGGGTGCCGCTGGCAACACCTATTCGCTCGAACTGTGCGGCGGCACCCATGTGCGCCAGTTGGGCGAAATCGGGACCTTTGTGGTCTTGGGCGATAGCGCGTCAAGCGCGGGCGTCCGCCGGATCGAGGCGCTGACCGGGCAGGCCGCACTTGACCATCTGCGCGCCCAGGATGCGCGGCTGACCCAAACCGCAGCGACGCTCAAAGCGCCCGCAGCCGAAGTCGTGGACCGGGTCAAGACCTTGCTGGACGAACGCAAGGCGCTGGCCAACGAGGTCGCACAGCTGCGCCGCGAACTGGCCATGGGTGGCGGCGCCAAGACAGCCGGACCAGCTGCGGTCATCAACGGCGTTGCCTTTCAGGCGCAGGTGTTGGCCGGGGTCACAGGCAAAGACCTGCCCGCGCTGATTGACGAAATGAAATCGGCCATGGGCAGCGGCGTTGTCGTGCTGATCGCCGATACGGGCGACAAGGCCGCCGTGGCCGTTGGCGTGACCAGCGACATGACCGACCGCGTGTCGGCCGTGGATATCCTGCGCGCCGTCACGCCGGAACTGGGCGGCAAGGGCGGCGGTGGTCGCGCTGACATGGCACAGGGCGGCGGTGCGTCCACCGCCAACGCAGATGCGGCGATTGCGGCCGCGAAAACGCTATTGGAGAACCTGAAATGACAGCCCTTTGGATTGCCCACGTGACCGTCACAGACGAAGCCGCCTATGGTGAATACGCCAAGCGCGCGACAGGTGCCATTGCCGATCACGGCGGCGTATTTCTTGCCCGTGGTGGCAAGCATGAACAACTCGAAGGCCCCGACCGGCCCCGCAACGTCGTCGCCCGTTTTCCCAGCCTGCAAGCCGCGCATGACTGCTACTATTCGGATGCCTACCAAGAGGCACTAGGCTTTGCCAAAGGCGCATCACAGCGCGAACTGTCCATCGTCGAAGAGATCGCTTGAAAGGCCATCTTGCCGAGATGATGGCGCGTCACGCACAGCCGGGCCGGCTGGACTGGATCGGGCTGCGCGGTGAACGCTATGGGGTGATGCGCGTCGTTAACGCGGCCATTGTGACCGATGCAGGCTTGGCTGGTGACCACGCCTCGGCGGGCAAAAAGGCGGTGACGCTGATGCAGGCCGAACATCTGCCCGTCATCGCACAGCTTGCGGGCAGGGACTCTGTTGCACAAATCGGCTGATGGCCGAGGTACCCCTTTCCCTGGACAGACTTATCCCACGGTCTCTGTGACGGGTATGCCGAGCGC
>NZ_JAFMHJ010000102.1 GCF_017854565.1 Yoonia sp. | reverse complement strand
CGTCTGCTGGACAAGGCTGGCCGGATCATCTTCGCCCAGCATCCGCCCGCGCGGATCAGCGAGGACCCCGCATGGTTTGAGTGTCGGTTCTGCGATCACCATGCTGCCTGCCACGACAGTGGCGGTGCCGCCGTGACCTGTCGGTCCTGCCTGCATTCCACCGCGGTCGATGGCGGGTGGCATTGCGCCCGGCACGACCGGATGCTGGCTCCGATCGAGCAGCGTGCGGCCTGCAGCAAACATCTCTTCATCCCCGATCTTGTGCCGGGTGAGGTCATCGATGCGGGGGACGACATCGTCACTTACCGCATGGCCGATGGCTCCACTTGGGAAAACGACGCCCGTACCACGGAGGCCGCACCATGCTGACCCTGCGCCCATATCAACAGGCCGCGATCGCTTCGATCTACGAATACTACGAGAACAAATCTGGCAATTGTTGCATTGTGATCCCAACAGCTGGAGGCAAGTCTCTGGTTATGGCTGCCTTCATCGAAGGCGTGCTGAAAGCCTGGCCTGACCAGCGCATTCTGATCGTGACCCATGTGCGTGAGTTGATCGCGCAGAACCATGCCGAGATGATCGGCCTTTGGCCTGACGCGCCAGCGGGCATCTATTCGGCGGGTCTGGGCAAGCGCGAGGCGCAGGCGCGCGTCTTGTTCGCAGGCATCCAGTCGATCCATCACCGGGCCCGCGAAATCGGCCACACCGATCTGGTGCTGATCGACGAGGCCCATCTGATCCCAGGCAAATCGAGCACGATGTATCGGCGTTTCCTCGATGCGCTGAGCGAGATCAACCCGGCGCTGAAGGTGATCGGGCTCACGGCCACGCCGTTCCGGCTCGACAGCGGCATGCTGCATGAGGGCAAGAACGCGCTCTTCACCGATATCGCCTATGAGGCGCCGGTCCGAGACCTGATCGATCAGGGATTTCTGAGCCCGCTTGTCTCAAAACTGCCCGCCACCCGGCTTGATGTGTCGAAGGTCGGCACCCGCGCTGGTGATTTCATTGCCCGCGACCTGGCGGCGGCGGTCGACCAGGAGGCGACCACCCGGGCGGCTGTCACCGAGATCATCGACTATGGCAAGGATCGGAAATCCTGGTTGGCCTTCTGTTCGGGTGTCGATCACGCCCGCCACGTTGCCGAGGAATTTGGACGCAGGGGCATCACCTGTCAGACGATCTTCGGCGATACACCCAAGGACGAGCGCGATGCCATCATCGCCGCGTTCAAGCGGGGCGAAATCCGCGCGTTGGCGTCGATGGGCGTGCTGACTACCGGCTTTAACGCCCCAGCCGTCGATCTCATTGCGCTCCTGCGTCCGACACAGTCAGCCGGACTCTATGTGCAGATGGTTGGTCGTGGCACGCGCCTGGCACCGGGCAAGGAGAACTGCCTCGTTCTGGATTTCGCGGGCAATGTTCGACGCCACGGGCCGATCGATCTCGTGCGTCCGAAGCGTCCTGGTGAGAATGGCGGGGGCGAGGCACCCACAAAGGTCTGCCCCATGTGTGAGAGCATCGTGGCGCTCTCGGCCACCGAATGTCCGGACTGCGGATACGAATTCCCGGCCCGTGAGGTGAAGATTGCGCCGACCGCAGCCACGCTGCCGGTCCTGTCGCAAAAAGCGCCTCAATGGCTGCTGGTGAGCGGCGTATCTTACACCCGTCACGACAAACGCGGCGGGCGGCCCTCGCTCAAGGTCACTTACAGCTGCGGTCTCGCCACTTACAGCGAATGGGTCTGTTTCGAGCATCAGGGCTATGCGCGCCAGAAGGCCGCGGATTGGTGGCGCAAACGTGCACCCGGTCTGCCCGTTCCGCTCGGCGTGAATGAGGCCATTGCGCAGGAAAGCCGTCTCATGCGCCCAAGCGAAATCTCGGTCCGTCCATCGGGCCGCTATTTTGAAATCTCCGGCTACAGGTTCGATCCATGCGCCAAACCCACCCAGGCCTCTGCGCCGTCTGCCACCGGGAACCTCGCGGCTTTGGTTGGTTCAACCCGGTCTTCCGCATCTCCGACCGGCGGCGGGACGCAAGCCGCAAGCACCTCTGCTCTCGCGTCTGCCAGGACATCTGCCATGGGAGGAAGGGCATGATCGACCCCACTCCGAACGAGAGCGAGGCCATGAGCGTCGGCGGCCAACAAGGCGGTGAATACCTCGAGAGCATCGGTAGATCCGATTTAACGACGCTGACCGAGACCGAGTGGGACCGCTTCATTGACGCGGTCGTCACCGGATATTGCGACCACCTGCGCGAGCTTGCGGCCAAGGACCGCACGCGGCTCGACGGGATGACCCCGGAGGTGCCCTTCTGATGGCAGAGACATCCTACATGGCGCGTTTCGGCGCGCGGCTGGTCACCAATGGCTATGCCATCCTGCCGATCGGTCCGGGCACCAAAAAGCCCGGGCAGTTCAAACGCGGTGCCTGGGCCGATTACCCGGAATGGAACCGGCATGCTGAGCGGGCCACGACAGAGGTGGAGATCGCGACCTGGTCCGCATGGCCCGATTGCGGCATTGGCATTGTTGGCGGTGCAGTGGCTGCGGTCGATATCGATATCGTGGACAGTCCTGATCTTGCGCTCCAGATCGAGCAGCTGGCACGTGACAGGCTTGGCGATACCCCGGCGCTGCGGATCGGAAAGGCCCCGAAGCGCATGTTGATCTACCGCACGGCTGAGCCATTCCGGGGGATCAAGCGTCATCCGCTGGAAGTACTCTGCCTTGGCCAGCAGTTTCTGGCTTATGCCACCCATCCCGACACTGGCGCGCCCTATGCCTGGCCCGATGAGGGGCTGGCCGATCTCGATATCAGCGATCTGCCGGAAATCACCGCTGATGCAGCGGCTTCGTTTCTGGATGAGGCCTATGGGTTATTGCCTGAAGCCCTGCGCCAGCGTGGCCTGACAACTGCGTCCTCAACAGCCGAGCATTTGCGCAGCCATAGTCAGATTGGCACGTTGCCAGCCATCGCATCAGCCCTCGCATGGCTGCCCAATGCCGAGCTGGATTATGACAGCTGGATGCGGATCGGCATGGCGCTGAAAGGCGCGCTTGGTGATGCTGGCGCCGATCTCTTCGCTGACTGGTCAGCACAAGCAGCAAAGGATGTACCAGAGGCCACTGCCAAGGCCTGGGCCAGCTTCAAGCCCGATCGTATTGGAGCGGGCACGATCTACCATCTCGCCATGGAGCGTGGCTGGCAGCCTGATGCCTCTCTATGTCTGGACGGCTCTGCAGCCTGTGATGGGGAGCATCCTGCGGCGGGGCTGCTGTCCAGGTTGGGCGTTCAATCCGACCAAGACGGCGACACCCCGGCCAGCCCACCGTTCACGCTGGTCATCCCAGACGGTCTGGTGGGCGATCTGACGGATTACATGCTGGCCACTGCCCGGCGTCCGCAGCCGCTGCTGTCGCTCGGCGCAAGCCTCTGTGCCATTGGCGCGCTGATGGGGCGGCAATACCGCACGACAAGCAACCTGCGCTCGAACCTCT
>NZ_JAFMHJ010000101.1 GCF_017854565.1 Yoonia sp. | reverse complement strand
GGCTCAGGATATCCGTTAGATGTCATGTATGAATGGATGGTGCAGGCCACTGGGGCTGAGACCACATAAGATGACCGCAAATTTAGTGAACGACCTCTGTGTGTGACCGTCGTTCGAGACAGAGTTCTAGGGGGCCTCTGTTGAATGCGTTTCACGTGTGCTTCGTGAAGCCAGTAAAGATGTGGCATGGACAGTAACCGCCTCGTTGATACCGCGGCCTACGCGGCTTGATTGCTCATTGCGGATGTCACCGGCGACCAGTTCCACGGCAGCAACTCATCCAGCCTGTTGATCTTGTGATCGTGGATGCGGTCGAGAATGTCAGCCAGATAGGCCAGCGGGTCGAGACCGTTCAGCTTGGCCGTTTCAATGACAGTCATCGCGCGTGCGAGGGTTTCCGCGCCGGTATCGGCGCCCGCGAAGAGCCAGTTTTTCCGTCCTATTCCAATCGGGCGCAGGGCCCGTTCAGCTGGATTGTTGTCGATGGCCACACGACCGTCGGATAGAAACAGACTGAAGGCCTCCCGCCGCGCGAGGCCGTAACGGAACGCCTTGGCCAGATCGCTTTTGCCGGGGATGCGCAGAAGCTGCTCTTCGGACCAGGCGAAGAAGGCTGTCACCTTGGGCTGGGTAAGCTTTTGACGCGTCGCATGACGCACGTCAGCGGACTGGCCGTTTATATCGCGCTCGATGTCGTAGAACTTGCCGATCCGGTCAAGCGCCTCGCGGGCGATCTCGGATTTGGTCGAGGTCCAGAAGTCGTGGAAGTCGCGCCGCAAATGCGCCCAACAGGCGGCCTCCTGCAAACGGGCTGTGCCATCAGGCTCTGGCGCGTAAAGCTTGGCATAGCCTTTGTAACCATCCGCTTGCAGGATGCCGCGCGCATCGGCCAGGTGGCTAAGAACGTGCTTTTCTTTCCAGTCTGGCGCAAAGCGATAGACAGCACCCGGTGGCGATGCCCCCGCCCAGGGTCGCTGGTCGCGCACATAGGCCCAGATCCGGCCTTGCTTGACACCCTTGCCAAGCCCCTTGTCGCGCATGCTGCGATCCAGCACCCGGATGGGTGTGTCGTCCGCATGCAGCAGATCGCTGGCCATGATGTCCGCCTCGATCCGTGCGATCAGCGGCTGCAGGGTCTTCATGGCCCGCCCGCACCAGCCGACCAGCGTGCTTTCGGGGATGTCCGCCCCCATGCGGGCGAAGATCTCATGCTGGCGATACAAAGGCAGGTGGTCGTCGAACTTCGAGACCAGAACGTGGGCCAGCAGGTTCGGCCCTGCCATACTGCCCGGGATCGGGCGGCTGGGGGCCGGTTCCTGCACCATCCGCTCGCAGCGGCGGCAGGATTTCTTGATCCGGGCGATCTGGATCACCTTCATCTGGGCGGCGATCATGTCCAGCAATTCGCTGACATCTTCGCCCACCACGCGCAGATCACCGCCACAATCAGAGCAGCAGGCACCGGGGTCCAGTTCACGGCGCTCGCGCGGGGTGCTATCCGATACACGAGGCCGGCGACGCAACGCGGGCGCATCGGCAGCCTCTGATGACGGCTCATCCTGCCCTTCGTTGATGGGCGCGTCATCTTCCTCGGCCACCGCGACCAATAGGTCTTCCAGCGCAAGTTCCAGCTGCTCGATCTCGCGCTCGATCTTCTCCGAGGACTTGCCGAAAGCCAGTTTCTGTAACTTGGCGATCCGCAAACGAAGCGCCTGAACCAACTGATCATGGACGCGCAACGTGGCCGATATCTTGGCGTTTTCTGCCGCGATCCGCGCGTTCTCGGCCTGCAAAGCGGCGATCATCGCGCGCAATTCAGCGGGATCATCAGGCAGGATTTCAGCAGGCTTTGACATGCGCCTGACTACCAAAAATCAGGTCGAAGGGCCATATAAATAACGCCATAACAGCAATAAAATCACCCCACCCGGGCAGGCGGAGCACCCCAATCCGGACGCCGCCAGTCGATCCCTTCCCACAGCATCGCCAGTTGCGCCGAGGTCAGTCGCGCTGCGCCATTCTGGGCATTCGGCCAAGGGAAACGGCCTCGCTCAAGAACCTTATAATAGAGGCAAAATCCCTGCCCATCCCAATAAAGCAACTTCAGCCGGTCACCCCGACGGCCCCGAAACGCAAACACCGCACCACTGGCAGGCTTTTGCCGCAGCACGTCTTGGGCCAGCGCCGCCAGCCCTGCGATCCCCTTGCGCATATCAGTCACACCACAGGCCAGATACACACGAACGCCAGTGCCGGGACCGATCATGCGGCGTCCACCGCTCGGATTAGGGCTGTCAGCCTGGCCGGGTCGATTGTGCTTTCAAAATGCAAGCTGCGCCCGCCACGCAGACGCAACTCAACAGCAACCGGCGGCGGTGCCTCAGCAACCGGTGCCTGCGCCACAGGCACTCCAGCCGCAACTGGCATGTGCAACGGAAAAAACAGCGCCCCGGCATCGGGCGACCACAGACCCTTCTTCTTGAGGTCATGCCGCCAAGCATAAATCTGTTGCCGGGTCACCTCATGGCGCTGCGCCACCTGTGTCACCGTGGCCCCGTCGATCCCGACCGACATGACAATCTCAAGCTTGTCCTCATCACGCCAGAAGCGCCGCCGCTCCAAACCAAGAATTTCGCCACGCATCGCAGACCCCGAATAAGACACGTCGTTAACGACGTCGTTAAACACGTACCTTAGATCACCGCCCTGCCGTTAGGCAGGCGGTGCCAATGGGGCGGTTACCATGGACAGTCCTCCTGTCACCTTTGAAACATGATGCCAGGATGAATGAAATCGGCAAGCTAGTAGACAGAGTAGCCAAATTAGGGTCTGGTTGCGGAGTCTCGATGAGAACGGAAAGGTTTGGTCATGGGAATGTTTGAAACTGCCGAGAAATTCTTTGAGGCATGTGAGACGGGCAAAGGTTGGGATGGCTGCGAGCAGTATTGCACCGACGACGCCAGTTTTGCCGCCGAGGCCGTAGCCTTGGAGAATATTACGACCCTCGGAGGCTATTGCGATTGGATGGCAGCTGTTTACGACCGTATGTCAGACGTTTCATACGAGTTAAAAGGGTTTGCCCTGGATAAGCCTCGGAGCGTTGTCATGGCCTATGGCGTATTCATGGGGACGCCAATTGGTGAAGGAGAGCAGAAGAGCGTTTCCACCAACTATGTCTACTCGATGGAGTTTGAGGGGGATAAGATTGGGCATGTCACGAAGATCTGGAACGACACATACTGACACCTGCCGACAGCGTCCGGCCAGATGTTTCGGCCTCATATCCGAAAAAACCGAACGAAGAACTTGCCCGGATACCGTCTCAACGGTCCCTTTATCCGCATCGCGCTCATGGCCCCGTTTTTCGGCAGGCTCCACTCACGGTAGAAGCTGCCGTTGGCGCAAAGACAAATTTATAGGTCTAGAGCGTAGGCGTCCCGTTAAAATCCTGAGTGTAATCTGATACTTATACCGTTCTTGACCCGGTATGGGTACGGTATTGTGGCGGAGAGACAGGGAGTTCAGGTCCTACCCTATCCGTCTACTATCAGCTAACA
>NZ_JAFMHJ010000017.1 GCF_017854565.1 Yoonia sp. | reverse complement strand
CGCCACGATACGCCGCCCTTCAAATCACGCCATCACCCAAATTCCCGCATAGCTCGACAATGTGATCTTGAGGCGTGCGGCCAGTGTCATGCGGCAATCCTCCCCATTTCTGTTGCTGTCTTCCAGTTCCAGGGCAGCAATTCCTGAACGCGTGACACCGGCATGTCCGGCAGCCGCGCCAAAACATCGGCCGTCCACGCCTGCGGGTCAATATCGTTCGTCTTTGCCGTGACGATGAGGGTATACATAAAGGCCGCCCTATCCCTCGCAGGCAATCTGGGCGGCGCCAGCGAAAGCCATGCCGTAAATTTTATATGTGATTTTGCGACGGGCGAACCAGTGCGGGCGATTGTTCAAGATGGTGAGCGCTTCACACATGGGGCAGATGAAATCGCGAAAACGTTATGGACACGCGTTACGCCAGACTCTTCCAAGACCCCACCTAGCTCGATCCTCAAGGGGGATAACTGGGGGTTATGATTGCTACAATTAGGCATAAAACTGTTTTAATCAATAATTTAGCAGATTTAAATGGTGCCCCAAGACGGACTCGAACCGCCGACCTACTATTTACGAAACAGTTGCTCTACCATCTGAGCTATTGGGGCCTGTGGGCGACCGTTTAATCGGTCATGGGGTGCAGTGCAAGCCGGGATCGCGCCGACCTGCCACTACCAAGAACGCCCACCAAACTGGCAGGCGTTCTTTACGTTCGCAAGCTGCCGGGCGATGCAACACCGCCGCAACTTGGATTAGCGGCGCAGACCCAGGCGTTGGATCAGGCTCTGATAACGGGCCTCTTCCTTGGCGCGGGTATAGTCCAGCAATTTCCGGCGCAGGGCGACCATTTTCAAAAGGCCACGGCGACCGTGGTTGTCTTTTTTGTGGGTCTTGAAATGCTCTGTCAGGGTCGCGATCCGGGATGACAGGATTGCAACCTGCACTTCGGGCGAACCGGTGTCGCCTTCTTTGGTTGCAAACTCTTTCATCACGCGTGCTTTTTCTTCAGCAGTAATCGACATCGGGGTCTCCTTATCTAAGGGGTGAATGGCGCAGGCCGGGATGTCGTCCAGCAAGGCCCGTGGAGGGTCCGCACGGTGGAATCCCGTTCGGATGGCTGCATCTAAGAGGAATTGCGCAAAAAGGAAAGCCTTTTATGCCGCGATCAGCGCCACCGCGGCCATGTCGAGGTCGGTCAGGTTCACAAAGGTCGCCACCGCTTCTCCATCCGCCAGCAACACCAGCCCCCCGTCAGAAAGCGCCGTTGACAGGACCGGCGCGGTCCCTTCATAGGCGATTTCGATAATATCAGCCGTTGGGTCAAAATCCGCGACAATGACGCCAATGCCAGTTTCCAGCGCAAAGGTATCCGCGCCGGTTCCGCCATGCAGATAGTCGCCTGCGCCGCCCATCAGCACGTCATCCCCAGCCCCACCATTCAGAAAATCACGGATGCTGTCGCCCCGGTCATACAGCGCGTCGTTCCCCGCGCCCCCATGCAGCACATCAGCGCCCGGACCACCCACCAGCACATCATCGCCCAGCGATCCCAGCAGGGCATCGTCACCCGCCCCGCCCATCAGCACATCATTCCCGCTGCCGCCGTTCAACATATCATTCCCGTCGCCCCCGGTAATAATGTCGTCGCCAACATGCCCGTTCAGCGCGTCATCGCCTGCACCGCCGTCAAGAACGTCATCACCGCGCCCACCGTGCAATTCATCATTGCCCGCGCCGCCGACAAGGTGGTCATTCCCGTCTTCGCCGTCAATATGGTCGTTGCCCGCGCCAGTCTGGACCACATCATCGGCCCCGCCCGCAAAGATCACAGTATCATCGTCGCTCAGGTCAAGCAGCTCATCCAGTGGCATCACTTCGACCCCGGAGGTTTCCGGCTCATCTCTCAGGGCGTCTGCCTCACTGTCCTGGGTTTCCCCGAATTCGGTGCCGGTCAACACGATCGCGGATAACGCGATGCCCATAAGTCCTAGAATCGCCAACATGACAGACACCCGCCGCAACAAAAGCCGCCCCCGACCTTCCAAGGTATCTGACTAACACAAAAGGCGTCGCATCCGGGCCGCAAAGTGACCCAATGGTTAACGCTCTCGAAAGAACGGCACGAAGGTGTCGCAGACTGACTGTGGGTTTTCTTCCATGGTAAAGTGACCCGATGCGCAGGCGCTATCGGTCATATGATCTGCCCGTGGTTGCCACATCGCGGCAGGATCACCGGTTTGTGCCGGAAAACCGCTTTTGGCCCATAGGAAATGCAACGGTGCGCTGATCGTGCGCCGCGCCGCACGGTCGGCTTCATCTAGTGCTTTGTCAAACGTGGCCCCGGCGCGGTAATCGGCGCACATGGCATGCAGATGCGCCGGATCAGCCGCCTGCGCCCGGTAACTGGCAAGCGCGGCATCTGAAAAGACGCTCAGCGATTTGCCCAGAGTCCATGCGGTCAACGTCCAATCAATATACCCGGCCGGGTCCGCCCCGATCATCCGTTCCGGCAAGGGGGCCGGTTGGGCTAAAAAGGTCCAGTGATACGCCTTCATGGCTAGGTTGGCGTCCCAAACGGCCCAGAAATCGCCGGTTGGTACGATCTCGATAATCCCACGCTTTACCACACGATCAGGGTGGTAAAGCGCCGCCCGATAGGCCACCCGCCCGCCGCGATCATGGCCCAGAACATGGGCTTGCGCGATGCCAAGTGCATCCATCAGCGCCACGATATCGGCCGCCATCTGGCGTTTGGAATAGGTGGTGTGATCTGCGTTATCGGCAGGTGCGTCGCTGTCGCCATAGCCGCGCAGATCGGGGCAACCTGTTCCCAGCAATGATGGTTTTGCGGGTACCGTGCAGCAGGATCAACGGTGTCCCCTGACCCGTGCGATGCACCGAAAGGCGCACGTCGCCGCATTGCACGTATGATTGGGTAAAGCGGGGGATCATGGCATGCTCCAAAGGGTCGGTTTCCGGGCATAACTGATGTAAAGCGGGTGCGTGGGGTGGCCGTCTTTGGTCAGGCCAAGCGTCAACAGGGGTTTACCGATGCCACCCAGAAGCCGGGCCATGGTGACACCCCGATCAAGATGCGCGCCATGGGTGCCCCATGCGGCAATGATCTGGTCCGCCCATGCGGCGCCATCGCGGATCATCTCGTCGTTATCCGGTCCGATCGGATCGACAGCCTTGCGCATCATCTGCGGATCGGTGTCGCGCCATGCAAAAATATTGGTGACCTGAAATGCCCCAAATCCCAACGCACGTGCGCGCCGCTCGCAACGCTCAACCGTCGGGTCGTTCTGCACTTCTGTGGCCTTGGATGGGTTCAGCATCACGAATAACACACGCGTGCCAGCCGTGTCCCAAGTCCGTGTCAACGCATAGCGGTAGCGTTCGCAATCTGAATAAACCGCCGTCGAAGGCGCATCGTCCTTGATATGTGTCCGCGTGATCATCGTGTGACGGTAGCCAGAACGTAAGGTGGATTTCAATCCACCTTCGCGGCGACAAACACCCGCGTCGGGTGCAATTCACCGCCGCGATAACTTCCGACGGCAATTGCCTTGCCATCGTAAGACGCCCAAACCTCTTCGCCATACTCGACATCTGACGCAATCACCGACGCGGGATTGCCGTTGCGCAGCCGGGCGACGCTTTCCGCAAGACAACGCACCTGCGGCAGATCGGCAAGCCCCACTTCAAGCGGCTGGATATACGCATCCAATTCCGGTGTCCTGGCCAGTGCTACGACTTGCTCCAGTGTCACGCCATCCTCGGCCTGAAACGGGCCAGACCAAATCCGGCGCAACGATACGACATGCCCGAAACAGCCCAATACGGCACCCAGATCACGGGCGATCGACCGGACATAACCACCTTTGCCACAGGTCATTTCCAGCACCACATGATCCGCATCGGGCCGGTCGACCAAAACCAGTTCGTCAACCCAAAGAGGGCGCGCGGCAAGCTCCATTTCTTCGCCGTCGCGGGCCTTTTTATAGGCGCGCTGACCGTCCACCTTTACGGCGGAAAATTGCGGCGGGACCTGCATGATGTCCCCGATAAAGGCACCCAGCGCGTCCTTGATCTCCGCGTCATCGGGGCGCAGATCGCTTTGCGCAATCACCTCGCCCTCGGCATCGTCGGTATTGGTCGCCTGACCCAGACGCATGGTAAAGACATAGGCCTTCAGCGCATCAGTGATATACGGAACGGTCTTGGTCGCTTCGCCCAGCGCGATGGCCAGAACACCCGTCGCCTCCGGGTCCAATGTCCCCGCATGGCCGGCTTTTTTGGCATCCAGCGCCCATTTGACCTTGTTGACAACAGCGGTCGACGTCAACCCGGCGGGTTTGTCCACCACCAGCCACCCCGAAATATCGCGCCCTTTGCGTGTGCGTGCCATTGCCTTGCCCCTTGTCAGAATTGCCGCTTGCTAGTGGCATGTGGGCGGGGGGTCAAGCGTGCGCAAAAACTTGGGCCTCGACGGTCGCACCCGGTCAGGCCCGCACAACCGCCTGACGCCCATTGCCACGCAGGACCCCGCAGCGGCCAATGCCCGCTTTGCGACTTTCGACGCCCTGGGCAATCACGCTGATTGCGCCGATGAACTGCTACTCACGCTCTTTGATTTGCAGCCATCTGATCAAGCTGATCTACGAAGGCTTGGTCCGTCATACCCGCCGCAATTGCCCGCGCAAAGAACGCTTGCTGGGTTTCCGGCGCGAGACCTGCTTTGGGTGGGTCACGGTCCAGATTGGTTGGAAAGGAATACCCCTCTGCCGTCGCCGCAATCGACGCGGTCAACTCAGCCCCGCTCAACGTGCTGCTCTGATGGGATCGCACGGCATGCGGGTACAAAAGCTTGCACATCTTCTGTCGATCTACCGTCTCCATCGCGCGTCCGATTGCCGAAGACACCTGCAACAAATTTGCCATGCGATGAATATCGCCGCTCGTGTTTGCGCCCGCAGCATGAAACAGCCCCGGATTGAAGAAAAGAGCGTCCCCTTTGGCCAGCGGCAGCTGGATATGACGCTCTTCGAACAGGGCGCGAAAATCGTCACGTCGCCACGCGGCATACCCCGCACGGTACTGCTGCGAGAAAGGCAGCAGCTTGGTCGGCCCGCTCTCGATCGGCATATCGCAATGTGCGACGGCACCCTGCAGCGTCAGGGCCGGGGACAGGTCATGTACATGTGCCGGATAGTCGGCACTGACCTTTGCCGTTTGAAAACCAAGATGGTAATCCCTGTGCGCTTGTTGCGCCGCACCGCCCGGATGAACCAGATTGATCTGCGCCGTCATTTGATAGTTGGGCCCCAACCATGCTTCGCACGCTGCTGCGATGGACGTATTCGCGAAATATCGCAGGAACACATCTGGCGCTGCCTCGCAAAGTTTTTGCAGTGAATTCCAAATCCGGTCGTTGGAACCTGACGCCGCGAAATGGTCACCGCCGCCGCCGCTTGCCAGTTTCTTCTCGGTGGCGATGATGGTCTCGTAAACCGATGTCGCCTCGTCCAGTACGCGGGTGTCCGCATAGGCCCCACGCAGGACCAGAACACCTGCACCGTTCATCAGCACACCTGCCCATTCGGCCATGATTTCACGCCGCATCGTTGTGTCGTCCAGCGACGCCCGCAGCAGCGACATGTCGTAAATCGGTGTGTTCTTTTGAATGTCACTGGCGTGCGGGACCGTGGCAGGATCGACCGTTTGCGCAATCAACTTTGCAAATGCGCTCAGGTCGCAGGCGTCGGGGTGAAAATATCCGACTTTGGTTTCGATGTGGTCTTTCATGGCCGATCTCCTGTTGTTGCCCATACCCTGCTGCAATTCTGGCTTGATCGGATCACCAAAATACATCAAAAACACATCAATGACACATCGTTTCCCACTCAAAGAAATCGCCCGGCAATCGGGTCTCAGCACCGCAACTGTTGACCGTGCGATCAACAATCGTCCCCATGTCAGCCCCCAAACCAAGGCCAGGATCGCGGCTGCGGTTTCTGAACTTGCAGGACAGGAGGCCCAGCTTGCTGCGCGTGGGCGGCGCATGTTCTTTGATTTCGTGGTAGAGGCACCCGCGCGTTTCAGCGCAGAGGTCAGGCAGGCTGCCGAATGGGTGGTGCCGCGGATCGGGGTTGCCGTTTGCCGCCCGCGTTTCGTGATGCACGAAAACATGAGCGAGGCGGAAGTCGTGCAAACCCTCGCGCGTATCGCCAAGCGTGGAAGCCAAGGCGTGTGCCTCAAGTTGCGCGATGTCCCTGCGGTGCGCGCAGCTGTCGATAAATTGACCGCATCGGGCATCCCCGTCGTCACCCTTGTCACCGACCTGACAACACCCCGGCGCATCGCCTATGTCGGACTTGATAACCACAGCGCCGGCAGGACAGCCGCCTATCTGATCGCAAAAACCGTCGGCAATGTCTCTGGAACTGTCCTGACCTCAAGAAGCAATGACCAATTCCTGGGAGAAGAAGCGCGGGAAACCGCATTCACGACGACCCTGAAACGGCTGTGCCCAAGGTTGCGCATGGTCGATGCAAGCGGGGGAGGCGGGGCCCACTTCGAAAAAACCCAGCTTATGCAACGGGTCTTGGAAAATCTGGATCATGTGTGCGCGGTCTATTCCATGGGCGGCGGGAACCATACTATCCTGCGTATCCTTGAACAGAACAGGTTGCAGCCCGGTATCTACGTGGCCCACGATCTCGACAATGACAACAGGGCCCTGATCGACACAGGTCACCTCAGTTTTGTCTTGCACCATGACCTGCGCATTGATTTGGAAAATGTCTTTCACGCTTTCCTGTATCACCACAAGCTGACGTCAGACCCTTTGATAGCTGCTATTTCCAACGTTCAGGTCATAACACCCGAGAATGTACCGGCTCAAAGTCGTCGCCAGTAGAAGATGACGCAGATTGAAACCGGACATCATCCCGCCTCCAATACCTCCAGAAACGCATCACCGAACCGCTCTGCGTACTTCTCTCCCATCACACGTGCCAGCTGATCGGCATCGGCGGATCGCATCTGCGCGACTTTGGCCAGCATCGACGCCGAACAGCTCATCGGTTTGTCGGCACCGTGCGGGCCACGCGATAGCGCGGCCTGTACCTCTAGCAGCCGGTCGTAGATAACGCCCTCGTCCCGGCCCGCCAGCTTGCGGCGCATCGGATGCACGTCATCCACCGCCCCCGCGATCACCTCGAGAAACGCACGCCCATAGCTTTCCAGCTTCTTGGCGCCCACGCCCCCAATGCCTGCCATCTGATCCAGCGTATTCGGCTTGCGCTCGGCCATTTCAATCAGGCTGCGGTCGTTGAAAATGATATAGGCGGGCACATTGGCCTGTTCGGCCAGATAGCGGCGCTTGGCCTTGAGCGCCGACAGCAGCGGCGCGTCTTCTTCACTGACCAGCATCCGCACCTTTGGCCCCGTACCCTTGGCCGCGCGAATGGTATCGCGGCGCAGCTCAATCGTTGCTTCACCGCGCAGGATAGGGCGGGCGTGGTCGGTCATACGCAACGCCCCATGCCGGTCCGGGTCAGGACGCATCAGGTCGTGCCCCATCATCTGCCGGAAAATCGCCTGCCACTGGCGTTTATCATAGTCATTGCCGACGCCAAACGTGGGCAGGCTGTCGTGGCCGCGCTGTTTCACCTTATCGGTCAGGTCGCCGCGCAGAATATCAATCAAATGCCCCGCGCCAAACCACTCCTCGGTCCGCAGCGCGGCGGACAACGCCATGCGCACGGCAGTCGTGCCATCAAAGATCTCGGCGGGTTTGTCGCACAGGTCACAGTTCCCACAGGGCCCGGACGCCTCACCGAAATAATCAAGCAGGTTCTGCCGGCGACAGCGCAACGCCTCGGCCAAGCCCAGCAGCGCATTCAGCCGCCCATGATCCGCCGCACGGCGTTCGGGCGGGGCCAGCCCTTCGTCGATCTGTTGCCGGCGATAGCGAATGTCATCTGGCCCAAACAGCGTCAGCGTTTCCGCCGGGGCGCCATCGCGGCCCGCACGGCCAATTTCCTGATAATATGATTCAATGCTCTTGGGCAAATCCGCATGCGCAACCCAGCGAATATCGGGTTTGTCGATGCCCATGCCAAAGGCCACGGTCGCGCAGACGATCAACCCATCCTCTTGCTGGAAACGCCGCTCAACAATGCGCCGGTCCTCGGCCTGCATCCCACCATGGTAGTGACACGACAGATGGCCCGCGTCCGACAGCGCCTTGGACAGCGTTTCTGTCTTGGCGCGGGTCCCGCAATAGACAATGCCGGACTGCCCCTTGCGGGTGCCGGCAAAGTTCAGGATCTGCGCGCGGGGACCATCCTTGACCGCAAAGGCAAGGTGGATATTGGGCCGGTCAAAGCCGTGCAAAAAGGTTGTTGGCGGCTGCCCGTCAAACAGCTTTTGCACGATCTCGGCGCGGGTTTCCGCATCTGCGGTGGCCGTAAACGCGGCCAGCGGCACGTTCAGCATTTGCCGCAATTCGCCAATGCGCAGGTAATCGGGGCGAAAATCATGGCCCCATTGGCTGACGCAATGCGCCTCGTCCACGGCAATCAGGCCGACACCCGCCCGGCGCAGCATCTGCATTGTTCCGCCTGCGGCCAACCGTTCCGGCGCCATATACAAAAGCTTCAGCGTGCCGGCCTCCAACGCGGCCCAGACCGCATCGGTTTCCTCGGGCGTATTGCCCGATGTCAGCGCACCCGCCTCGACCCCCGCCTCGCGCAGCCCGCGGACCTGATCGCGCATCAGGGCGATCAACGGCGATATCACCACAGTTACCCCGTCGCGCACCAGCGCCGGAAGCTGGAAGCAAAGCGATTTACCGCCCCCCGTCGGCATGATCGCCAGCGTATTATGGCCATCCACGACCGCCTCTACAATCTCTTGCTGGCCGGGGCGAAAGGCGTCAAAGCCAAAAACGTCACGTAGAAGCGCAGCAGCGGACATATGGGGGGACCTGTTGGTTTGTTGATTGATGCTCTTGCGCGGCACAGTCCCACGCCACGATTCCGTGTACAAGTAACCCCGCAGCGTCGGCATTAAAAAAGCCAGCCCCATTTGATGGGGCTGGCGTGTCAATGACCGAATAATGTCGGTTTAGCTGTCGATGTCGAACTGCTTGGTGGCAACAACCTGCCCGCCGATTTTTACCACGGCAATGACATCTTGCCTGACGGGCACGCCGGTATTGATGCGGACGTCGGGATTTGCGCCTGCATGCAGACGCTCAGACCCAAGCAACGCACCCATGACACCCGTGTGATACTCATAGATTTCGACGACGCCGTCACCATCTGCGGTGATCAGACCCAGTTCCAATGTGTCACTGGGGGCCAACTGTGGCCCGAATTCAAAATAGGTGTCGGCTGTTGCGAAGGAACCTGTTGCAGCAATCGCAGCGGCAACGAAGATCAGTGTTTTCATGGACATAATATGTACCTTTCGATGTTGATTTTTGGCGGATATGCCAAATCATGTGATGATCATCCGCCTTTGGACCGCGTCGGAAAAGGGTTCCCGCGATCACGAAATTAGTAAGGCCCGTGATCGCGCCGGGCACTTGACGCAGCGGTTTTTGCCGATTCGGCGGGTTTCCGTGCGGAACCGCACGGAAACAGTGCCCGATCTGTGCGTGGAATACCCCTCAACCGGCTTTTTGCGCAGGGCGCGCAGCTGTCCGATCACAGATTTCAACATCGCCAAATGATGTGAACGACAAAATATTTCAAAAGTTCACGCCCGCGTGATTGATCTGCGCTGAAACCTGACCTGCCAGCGGTCAGTCCGCACCCAAGCGCGGCTGACGCGCCACGTCGCGACCACCGTTGCCAAGGTTCTTTGGACCTCTTAAGCCTAGCCGGACAGGAGGGGCCAAATGGGTGAAATTATTCTGGTGCGGCACGGGCAGGCCAATTCGGGTGCCCGTGACGAGGAGAATTACGACAAATTGTCGGATCTGGGCCACCAGCAGGCGCGCTGGCTTGGCGACTATCTGGGTGATCGGGAACGCCCCTTCGACAAGGTGATCAGCGGCAGCTTGCGGCGGCACCGCGAAACAGCCGCAGGTATCGGTCACGCTGACGCCATCATTGATCCGCGCCTGAACGAGATGGACTATTTCAACCTTGGCCGCGCGCTCGAAGATATGCACGGCATCCCGTTTCCCGGCCCCGATGACTTTGCCGCCCACGTTCCGCAGGTGATGGAGGCATGGCACAGGGCCGAAATCATGGGTAACGAAACATTCGCCGCCTTCGAAGACCGCGTCACGACCGTGCTGCAAGAGGCCGCCAAACCCGGTGTCCGCATCCTGTGCGTCACGTCAGGCGGCGTTATCGGCATGATCATCCGGCACCTGCTCAACCTTGATCCGACGCGGATGGCGCATATTTTGCTACCGATCATGAACACATCGTTGCACCGGGTGCAGGTAATCCCACAGGGTCCCATCCTTGCCAGCTTCAACGCGACCCCGCATCTTGACTACGCTGACCGCACCTATGCGGTGACCCATTATTGAAAGCGCAACCATGCTCAGACTCCATTACGCCCCGCGCACGATTTCTGTCGCTGTCGCCATTGTTCTTGAAGAACTCGGTCTGGACTATACCCCTGTTTTAGTTGACTTTTCCAAGTCAGAACAGACGGGTGACACCTACCGGGCGGTAAATCCAAAAGGGCGGGTGCCCGCGCTTGAAACACCCAAGGGCGTCTTGACTGAAACAGGTGCCATTCTCGAATATATCGCGCCGGATCTGGTGCCCGCAGACCCATTCGAAGCCGCGAAAATGCGCGAACTGATGTGCTATCTGTCCAGCACGATGCATATAAACCACGCCCATGGGTATCGCGGCGGGCGCTGGGCGGACGACCCGCAAGCCATCGCCGAGATGAAGCGCAAAATGCCCGAAACCATGGCCGCCTCCTGCGCCTATGTGGCGCAGGCGCTGCCACTTTTGGCAGCCTCTGCCGACGGGAAAATCACGCTGGCAGAGGCTTGCCTTTACGTGGTCCTGACGTGGCTGCCGGGTGATGGGGTTGATATCGACGACTATCCCAACCTCTCGGCTTTTCAGCAGAAAATGGACGCCCGGCAATCCATCCGCACCGTCCGCGATATGGGGATGCTGTGATGGTGCATCTTTGGGTCCGCGCTGAAAGCCGCGCACACGAAGAACGCGTGGGCATCACCCCGCAAGGTGTCGCACAGCTGATCAACCAAGGCTTTGCCGTCACTGTCGAAGAAAGCCGCCAGCGGATCATCCCGATCACCGATTATGCGGCCCAGGGTGCCGCGATCGCGCCGGAATTCACCTGGCCCGAGGCACCCCGCGATGCGATCATCTTTGGCCTGAAGGAATTGCCCGAAGACGGCACGCCGCTGCCGCACCGTCACATCATGTTCGGGCACGCCTACAAGGGGCAACCTGCGGGCCGGGTGCTGCTGGACCGGTTCAAGGCCGGGGGTGGGGCGCTGTATGATCTGGAATATCTGACGCAGGCCGATGGGCGCCGGGTTGCCGCCTTTGGGTATTGGGCAGGCTACGCCGGGGCCGCTGTGGCGCTGATGTGCTGGATCGCGCAGCAACGTGGCGCGCTGGCCGGACCGGTGCAAGCCTACCCAAGTGCGACCGATATGCGTGCGGCACTGCAGCAGTCGCTGGCGGCATCGGGGGCCAAACGGCCAACGGCGCTGATCATCGGCGCGCTCGGGCGCGTCGGGACCGGGGCGGCGGATCTGTGTGCCGCGATGGGGGTGGCGACGACCAATTGGGACATGGCCGAAACCGCATCGGGTGGGCCTTTCGCGCAGGTCCTGGCGCATGATATCTTTCTCAACTGCATCCTTGCGCGGCCCGGCACGCCCGTCTTTGTGCCAGCCAGCGCCAAGACTGCCGCGCGTCATCTGTCGGTCATTGGCGATATTGCCTGCGATCCCGATAGCGACCTTTCCCCCATCAAGGTCTATGACAGGACCACGACATGGGACGCGCCCGCACTGCGGGTTTTTGACGATCCGGTGCTGGATGTGACGGCCATCGATAACCTGCCCTCAATGTTGCCAGCCGAAAGCAGCGCGGATTTCGCCGGGCAGTTGCTGCCGCATCTTATGACGCTTGGCGTGTCGGGTGATGGGGTCTGGGGCAGGGCGCGGGATTGTTTTGATAGGGCGGTGGATTAAAATCCACCCTACGGTCTGGCCCGTGTCGCGCACCTATGTCGGGCGGTACAGATCGTTTTCAACATCGCTGGAATCGACCCCCAAGGCTTCGAGCCCGCTTTCCAGATGATCCGCCAGATGCGGTGAACCTTTGAGGTATTTCGCCGTTGGCAGGGTCGCTTCCTCGGTGGCGACCTTGATGGCGGTTTCCAGATCATCGGCATCGAACGTCCCGCGCCCGATCCAGAAAATGGCAACAAGGCCGGCCTGTTCATCCTCGGCCAGCCGGTCCACGAAGCCATCAAATTCGTTCTCGGCGCGGTCCAGCTCGCGGGCAAGGATGATAACCTCGGCGACTTTTTCAGGGGAAATGGGTAGCATCATGTGGCCCTCCTGTGGTTACCTTGGGGCAGGTGACGCTCAAAGACATTGATCTGGCGCAATCACTTGGCGCCGAACAGCCGATAATACATCCAGTCGGGCATGAATTGCGACACGCGAAATACCCATGAAAACACCATGGGAAAGCTTTTCTTGAAGGCGCTGTCATTCATGTGTTCAAAGAATACGCGGGCTGCGGCTTCTGGTTCCATAATGAACGGCATGTTGAAATTATTCTTTTCCGTCAGGCGCGTTTTAATGAAACCCGGGTTGATCACCTGCACCTGAATGTTGGATTTGTGCAAGTCGGCCTGCATCGATTCTGCCAGCGCCATCAATCCTGCCTTGGATGCCGAATAGCCAATCGCCCCCGGCAGTCCGCGAAATCCCGACAGCGACCCGGTCAGCACGATGTGCCCTTCGCCGCGTGCGACCATATCGCCAATCACGGCCCCGACAACACGCGATCCACCTAGAAAATTCACCTCGCCCATCATGTCGGCTTTTTCGTTGTCCCATTCCGTCGCGGCCATGGGCCAGTACACGCCCGCCAGATAGACGACCCCGTCCAGCGCACCTGCCTGTTTCGCGGCGGCCTCGACCGCCGCGCGGTCCGTCACATCAACGGCAATATACGACGCCTTTCCAGGCAGTGCCGCAACCAGTTCTTTCAAACGTTCCTCGGACCGGGCAGAAACGATAACCTCGGCCCCGGCGCGGCTCAGACAGAATGCGACCTCGCGGCCCAAACCTTCGCTTGCACCGACCAGCCAGTACCGTTTTCCCTGCCATTCCCTCACATCATTCTCCTGCGTAAACGTCAGTGCGCGGGCGCATGGTCGCGACCAGCTCGGCTACTTTGATCCCGAATTTACGGAATTGGCTGCGGTTCATGATCGACCCGTTGGCCATCAAATACATCCAGTCCGTGGTGTCCAGCACATGGCCTCCGGCCTCTGGTGGTAATTTGATCCGGTAATTCAGCAGTACGGCTGACCCCTCTTGCCGACCAACGCCGGACCCGACAAGATCGGGGGCGTCGGCCTTGATCGCGCCTTCATTGCCCAGCGTCAGTGTCCAGACCCGTTCCTGCGTGGTACCGCTGTCGTACTGGAACGATTCCGTCATGGTGCCCACGTTGCCATCCCACGATGCGTCAAAGTCTGCGACAAAGCGTGATGTGACACGGCCGGTCGGCCCATAAATCACACCCTCGCAGATGATCGGCCCGTTGAACCGTTCGCGGATATTGAAAATCGGGCCGGCTGCATAGTCGGCAGGCTGTTGCGATCCAAACGACATGAACCGCCATTTCAGGACCAGCGCGACGTATGTCAGGGCTACACCTATCAGAACATAGATCAGAACTGACATCGTCTAATCCTCCAGTTTTGTGGCGGCCAATAATCCGATGGCCACCAGTTTCAAAAGCGACGGCACTAATGCGTAAAGCACCGTCAGCATTGTCAGGGCGGCGGCGGGGGGCGTTGCGGCCCCGGCCTGAAACCCTGATCGTTCCAGAAGCGGCAGCAAAACCACCGCAGCGAAGGCAAGCGTGAACTTGTTCACCAATGTCCACAACCCAAACCCCTGCCCCCCATTGGGAGAGATCACCGCCATGCGTTTCGCGAACATCGCGGGCAGTAACGTCAGGTCTGCGCCGATCGTTGCACCACTTAATACGCACACCACCGCAAATGGGATCACATCGCCGGTCGTCAATGTCAGGGTATAGCCGAATGACGCGATCGCCAGCACCATCGCCGTCAGCAGAACCGGCTTTCCACCATACCGCCCGGCCAGTGCGGACCAAACCGGCGATGATACCGCAGCCGCAAGAAAGAACAGCACCAGCAGCCCGCCTTCCCAGCCGGGCGCGCCAAGGCGGCTTTCGACGTAGAACAGGAACAATGTCGATGACACCGCCAGCGGCGTGGCATTGACCAGGGCAAGGATCAGCAGCCGTCGCGCGATGGGATCTGCGGTAATCTCGCCTATCCGGGACGGCTCGGTCGTCGTGCGGCCTTTCCATTCGGGCCACATAAAGAACGCCGCGATCATCGTGGCCGCAGCAAATCCATAGGCAAAACTGGCAAACGGGTCAGGCACGACGCCGATCAGCAGCGTGGGGATCACGGCCGCGATACAGACCCCAAGCAGCGCACCGCTTTCACGCCATGCGGCAAGACGCACATGCCCTTCGTGGCCATCCCCCGCCTTGCTGATCCCTTGGGCATAGAAGTTGATCGTCAGAAAACTGAAGGCCGTGAACAGGCCGGTAATCGTCAGCCCAAACCACCAGATTGGGGCGATGGGCGGGGCCACGGCAAACAGCCCGATCATGGACAGGGCGAGCACGGCAGCGGTCAGCGTCACGATCAGTTTCTTGGTGTCGCCCATGCGTTCGCTGATCCAGCCCAGCACGGGGTCCTGAATGACATCGAACATCCGCAGGCCAAACAGTACGGCCCCCAACGCGGCCAGACTGACCCCGAACGTATCGGCGTAATATTTCGGCGCATAGATATAGATGGGCAACCCGGCACCCGACAGCACGGCTGCGAAACCTGTGAATGCCGGCAACCTCTCTGACATGGCGGTCATCTGCTGACCTCATCCATGGGCGGTTCTGGGCGGGGGCGGTATTTAGCACCTTTCCACCACAGCTTTGCCGCCTGCCAATGGATCAACGCCAGCACCCGGCGCGACCCCAACGGGCGGCGCAGCGCGGCCCATAGGATCGACAGATTGGTCAGCGCCCTGCGCTGGCCCGTCAGGGTCGCAATCAGCCCGCCGTTGCCGCGCGAATAGTCGATCCAGATGCCGATGCTGTCTGGTTGAATATCAAATCGAAACACATATCCACCCTCAATCGGCTGGAACGGGGAGACATGAAATATCTTCTGGGCGGACATCGTATCCGCTTTGGTTATCTCGCGGTCATCGTCATGGCGGCACAGATATGAATGTCGATCACCAAATGTATTGCTGACTTCGGCAATCACACAACGCAGCACCCCACCTGCATCATGGCAAAGCCAGAATGACACCGGGTTGAACACATGCCCCAGCACGCGCGGCTGCGCCAGCAGATCAATCCGGCCCGGCAGATCAATGTCATGCGCAGCCAGCACCTGCCGGACCCAGGCGCCACCGCGCCCTGCCTTGGGTGCGCCGCCGTGGTCCGCGTCATGCACCGACATCAGGTTGCCAGCATTGCGGCCAAAAAGACCGGGCGTCAGCAAATCTGCCTCGGCATCCAGCAGCACGTAATCAATCGAATAGCGAAACGCATTTTTGGTGGCACCGCGCCGTGCGTGATACGTCTGCCCGGCGATATGATGAACCGTTGCGGTCACTCTGCCGCCAGTTCCATGCGTTCGACCGCGTTCAACGCATGCACCACGTCCATCGCGCTGGCTAACCCGTCTTCGTGGAACCCGTTCTTCATCCATGCACCACAAAACCACGTCCGGTTTGACCCGTTCATCGCCGCTGCGGCGTCTTGGGCTGCCAGCGCGGCAAGGTCATAGACGGGGTGGCGCAGGGTCACCTCGTCCCAGATCAGATCCTCGCGGATCGGACGATTGGAATTCAGCGTCACCATCATCTCATCCGCCTTCAGCCACGGCTGCAGCGAATTCATCCAATAAGTCAGGTCAATCTGCTCTTTGTCATTGCCGGCATCCTCGGAATATACCCACGACGACCAGACTGACCGCCGCTTCGGCATCACAGCCGTGTCGGAATGCAGCACGATCTTGTTGGGCTGATAGCGCAGGGCGCCCAAAACGGATTTTTCGACCGCCGTCGCATCGGACAGCAGCGCTAGCGTATCGTCGGAATGGGTGGCGAAAATCACCTCGTCAAACATCTCCCAATCGCCACCCTTGGCTTTCACCTCGACCCCGGCGGGCCCCCGACGCACCGCATCAATCGGCGCATCCAGCCGGATCGTGACACCGCGCCGGACCATATCCTCGCCCAGCCGAGTCACATATTGCTGGCTGCCGCCATCGACCGTGTACCACTGGTGCTGCCCGTTGGCCGACAGCAGGGCGTGATTGTCAAAGAATTTCATCATCGCATAAGCTGGGAAATCAAGGATCTTTTCCTTGGGCGTTGACCAGATCGCCCCCGAAAACGGCAGCAGATAATGATCGCGGAAAAAATCGCTGAGGTTCAGCTTTTTCAGCAAGGCACCGATGGTCAGCGTCTCATCGCGGCTGGCCTCTAACCCGTTGGCGTTAAAATGCAGGATATCCCGCACCATGCGCAGAAACCGGGGGCTGGCAATATTGCTGCGCTGGGCAAACAACGCATTCATGCTGCCCAATCCGTATTCAAACCTGCCACCCGAAAACGATGCACCAAAGCTCATGTTGCTTTTGACAACGGGCACCTCAAGCCGGTCAAACAGTTCCGTCAGATGTGGGTAGTTTGCATAATTGAACACAATAAACCCGGTATCCACGGGCTGATCCCGATTGGGGCCCGCCATCCGGGTGCGCGCATGCCCGCCCAGCCGCTTTTCCGCCTCGAACAGAACCACCTGATGATCCGTTGCCAATGCATGGGCAGCACCCATTCCGGAAATACCTGCCCCAATCACCGCCACACGTCTGGGGGCGGCTGTCACTGTCTTAGTTGGCATACATCAGTGCTCCGTTGCCTCGTCGTTTCTTCGTTATATCTTACGTAGCCTACTGCGGGATGGATCAAAGAGAAAAAAAGCCGATGCACTGATCCAGTGGCAAAGATGCCCCGTACAAAGCACATGTTGTTGGAAACCCCTACCCCCCCGAAAGCGGATGCGCCGCCTGCCGTTCCCCCGTATAAGGGGCAGGACGTTAGGGCGTTTTACAAGACAGGGGCGCGACGGGTGACAGGCGAACAATCGACGAAACGCATGGCTTGGGTGGTGCAGGTGACAGCCGTACGCGACCATCAGGACAAGGCGGCATTTGCCGAACTCTTTGCCTATTTCGCGCCGCGCGTGAAATCGTTTCTGATGAAATCCGGCGCGAGCCCCGATATGGCCGAAGAATGCACCCAAGAGGTGATGGCGACCCTTTGGAACAAGGCCAAAATGTTCGACCCGACCAAGGCGAGCGTGTCGACATGGATATTTACCATCGCCCGGAACCGCAAGATCGACATTTTGCGCAAACAGCGCCGGCCCGAACCCGAAGACCTGCCATGGGGCCCCGAAGCAGAGCCCGACCAGTCCGAAGCCATCGTTCTGCAGCAAGAGACAGAAAAGCTGGGGCAGGCGCTTGCCGCGTTGCCGTCTGAACAAAGAAAACTGATTGAACGCGCCTACTACGGCGAGTTGAGCCATAGCGAAATTGCCGCGGAAACCGGTCTTCCGCTTGGAACGATCAAATCAAGAATTAGACTCGCGCTGGATCGCCTGCGCCATGCAATGAAGTGAAAATGTAATGATGAACACGATCAAACATCACCTGACAGAGCCGCTTTTGATGGGCTATGCCGCTGGGACCTTGCCAGAGGCGTTCAACCTTGTGGTCGCTACGCATATCTCCATGTGCGACAGTTGCCGCGCGGCGCTATCCGCCTATGACGCCGTCGGCGGTGAGGTGATGTTGGACGCGGAACCGATCGCGATGGCCGAAGATGCGCTTGCCGCGACAATGGCGCTGATCGCAAACGCGCCATCGGTGGACGCGATGCCAAAGCCGCCGTTGCGCAACGGTATCTTCCCGGCCCCGTTGCACGACTATGTCGATGGTGACCTTGTTTCCGTCAAATGGCGCAGGGTGGGCGGCGGTGTCAGCCAGATGATCCTGCAGACGTCAAATGACGCCAGCGTGCGCCTGTTGCGCATCCCTGCCGGGACCGCCGTGCCGGATCACGGCCACGGTGGCATGGAACTGACGCTGGTGCTGCAGGGCGCGTTCGTTGATGAAACCGACCGCTTTGGCACGGGCGATGTCGAGGTGGCGAACGAAGACATGAACCATACGCCCGTCGCCGAGGCCGGGATGGATTGCATCTGCCTTGCGGCCACCGACGCGCCGCTGCGGTTCACCGGGATATTGCCGCGCTTCGCGCAGCGCTTCGTCGGTATCTAATCAAATTCTTCGACAGACCCCGACGCAAGCCGGGGTCTTTTCGGCCTCTCAGCCTCGCCGTGTGGTGTTTTTGCGGGTCATCCGCCGGGTGGCGCGATCGGTACGACCTTCGGATCAGCATCCGGCGCCAGCTCTTCAAAGTCAAAGTTGTCCAGCCGGTCGGCCCGTTTGCCTGCGCGCGTCGCCGCTGTCAGCACGCCCGACACATCCTCGCCTGCTTGCCGCAGATGCGTTTCCAGCTTGCCCGCTTTTTCGGTGATAATCTCGACGTCGCGGTGCAACAGCCGCAGCGCCTTGCGGATTTCACCGGCTTGCTCGCGCATCCGCGCGTCTTTCAAAATTGCGCGCATCGTGTTCAGCGTCGCCATACAGGTCGTCGGCGATACGATCCAGACGCGGGCATCGAACCCCGCGCGCACGACCTCGGGCAGGCGGGCGTGCAACTCGGCATAAACCGCCTCCGAGGGCAGGAACATCAGCGCGCCATCGGCGGTTTCGCCCTCAATCAGGTATTTCTCGGAGATCGCTTTGATATGCACCCGCACCGCTGCACCAAGCGCACGCAGGGCCACTGCCTGATCGTCCTTGGATTCAGCGGCGGCATAGGCTTCGTATGCTTCAAACGGGAATTTTGCGTCGATCACGATGGGGCCGGGGGGGTTGGGCAAATGCACCAGACAATCGGCCCGCTTCCCATTGGAAAGCGTCGCTTGCAACGTATAGCTTTCCGCAGGCAGCGCCTTGGACACAATATCGGTCAGCTGGATTTCCCCGAACATACCGCGCCGTTGCTTGTTCGACAAAATGTCCTGCAACGACAGTACATCGCCCGACAGCTTTTCAATGTTCGTCTGCGCCCGGTCGATCGTGGCCAGCCGTTCCTGCAACTGTGTCAGGCTTTTCGTCGTCTTTTCACTGTTGCCCGACAGGGTTTCTTTCATCCGCTCCTGCAGGTCTGACATCGAGCGCGCGGATTTCAGGGCATTATCCGCCAGCCGTTCGGCCACCTGTGCCTGCACCTGCGCCAGCCGGGCCTCCATCGTCTGGATCACGCGCACCTGTGCGTTGGCCTGTGCGTCGCTGACGGTCTGAATGTTGCCCGCCAACTGGTTCTGCCCCTGTCCAAGGACATTCACATCCATCGACAACCGCCCCAGCTGACTGGCCACGTATTGCACGGCTGCGGCAGAGGTGCCCGCACGGCGGACAGTCGTGATCAGCAAGACAACGATCAGCAAGACAACGCCGGCCCCGACAAGGGCCGTAATCACCAGCGGATCGCCGAATGCGAAAACTTGGTCACCGATCTGGATCATGTGCGCCCGAACAGACGCTCAATATCGGCCAGCTTCAATTCGACGTAGGTTGGGCGCCCATGGTTGCATTGACCCGACATCGGCGTCGCCTCCATCTCGCGCAAAAGCGCGTTCATCTCGGCGCCCTGCATCCGGCGCCCCGACCGGACAGAGCCGTGACAGGCCACCCGGCTCAGGATCGCCTCGATCTTGGCCTGCACGCTGGCGCTGTCGTTTTGATCGGCCAGCTCATCCAGAATGTCGCGCAGCATCGCGGCGGCATTGACCTCGCCCAGGATCGCAGGCGTTTCGCGCACCGCAATCGCCCCGCCGCCAAACGGCTCCAGTGTCAGACCAAGCCGCGAAAGATCCGCCGCGATCTCAAGCAGTTGCTCCGCTTCACCGGTCGTCATCTCGACGATCTCGGGGATCAGCAACGCCTGCGCGGCGACACCATTTTCCGCCATCTGACGTTTGAGCTTTTCATACACCAGCCGTTCATGCGCCGCGTGTTGATCCACGATCACGATACCGGTTTCGGTCTGTGCGATAATGTAATTCTCATGCACCTGCGCGCGGGCCGCACCCAACGGCAGATGATCAGGGTCATCCGCAAGAACGGGTTCAATCCGGGCCGACGGCGCTTCGGCAAATCCGGGGGCCTGTGCCTGAAACGTCATTGACCGCGCGCTAAAGCTGGGGCGATCCATTTGATAGACGCGCGGCTGGCTTGGCTGCGGCGTGATCGCGCCCAATGTGGCATCGGCGACCGTGGTCGATGCCCGGTGCCCCGCACCCGCCAACGCATGCCGCAGACCCGAAATGATCAGCCCCCGCACCGTGGCCGGCTCACGAAACCGAACCTCGGATTTGGCCGGATGCACGTTGACATCAACCAAAGTCGGGGCGCAATCGACGAAAAGGGCTGCCGCCGGATGCCGGTCGCGCGACAGCACATCCATATAGGCGGCACGTAAGGCACCCAGCAGCATCTTGTCGCGGACGGGCCTGCCGTTCACGAACAGAAACTGCGCCACCGCAGCCCCGCGTGAATACGTCGGCAGGGCGGCATAGCCGGTCAGGTGAAACCCGTCGCGTTGGGCATCAATCGGCAGGGCGTTCTCGGCAAAGTCGCGGCCCAGCACGGTGCGCAGTCGCCCGTGCAGCGCGTCAAACAGATCGCCGGTTTCGGCATCGGCGCGGAATGTGGTGCGGTTGTCGCCACCCGACGCATCGCGCAGCACAAAGGTCACAAAGGGTTCGGCCATTGCTAGCCGCTTGACCACATCGGCGACGGCCTGTGCCTCGGCCCGGTCAGTGCGCAGAAATTTCAGCCGGGCAGGGGTGGCAAAGAACATATCGCGCAACGCGACTGCGGTGCCGCCGGACAGGGCGGCGGGGCGCACGTCGCTGGTGCGGCCCCCCGATACGGCAATGCTGGCGGCATCCTGTCCGGGTACGCGGGATGTGATGGTCAGACGACCCACAGCGCCCAGCGACGGCAGCGCCTCGCCGCGAAACCCGAACGACGTGATGTTCAAAAGGTCAGACCCGTCAATCTTGGAGGTTGCATGACGTGACAGGGCCAGCGGCAGATCGCTTGGGGCAATGCCGCAACCATCATCGGTGACGCGGATCAATGTCTTGCCACCATCGGCAATCACCACCTCGATCCGGGTTGCACCGGCATCAATGGCATTCTCGACCAGTTCCTTGACCGCCGAGGCCGGACGCTCCAGCACCTCACCCGCCGCAATCCTGTTGATCGCGGCGTCATCCAGCTGTCGGATCACCGGACGTGGCTGTATCTGGGGGTCTGCAATGGCCATGCCACAAGCACTAGCATATCCCCCCGCGATTCTGCGAGCAGGAAAAGCCGTATTTCAGTCCTGATCGGAAGGGCGAGGAATTTTCAGGAAAATCCCTCTGGTCCCAAATTTTCCCGAAAATATGGCCGTCCTATTTCGTGGCTTCCAAATCGGTCGGCTGACCCACCACCACGAAATGCAGATCATCGGGCTGCAATAATGCCGCAGCCACCCGGTTCACATCGTCCAGCGTGACCGCTTCGATGTATGCATTGCGGTTGGTCACATACGCAGGCGGCAAGTCAATCATCTGCATCCCCACCATGATCTGCGCAATATCGCTATTTCCGTCGAAACGCAGCGGGTATTCGCCGGTCAGATAGGTTTTCGCGGCGGCCAATTCGTCTGCCGTCATGCCGTCATCGGCCATCCGGGCCCATTCGGCGCGGGTCACATCAATGGCTTGGGCAATCGTGGCATTGGCCGACGCCACAGTCCCCAAAATCATCTCGGCATGGAATTTTGGCACAAGAAACGTGCTGATCCCATAGGTCAGCCCGCGCTTTTCGCGCACTTCGGTCATCAGCCGCGATTCGAAACCACCGGCACCCAGCACCTGATTCATGATGTAGGCCGCAAAGAAATCCGGGTCATCGCGCGTCATGCCGTTATGTCCAAACAACGCCACCGCTTGCGGCGTGTCATAGTCGATCACGGTCACGCCACCGGCCAGTCCGAAATCCACATCCGTCGGCATCGGCACCCCCACCGCAGGCAAGTCACCCAGCAATGCGTCCAGCATCGGCCCGACCGCCTCTGCCGTGATGTCACCCACCACCGCCACATAAAGCCGGTCACGCGCCAGCGCATCGGCATGCGCATCGCGCATATCGTCACGGGTCAGGGCATTCACACTTTCCACCGTGCCATCCATCGACGTCCCATAGGGATGGCCGCCAAAAGCTGCGGCATCAAACGCGGCCGACGCAATGCTGTTGGGGTCCTTGGCATCGCTTGCGATGCTCGACAGCACCTGCGCACGCACCCGGTCCAGCGCGTCCTGATCAAACGTCGGGTCGATAATCGCCTGCCGCAACAACGCCAGCGCGGCATCGCTGTTTTCCGTCAGGAACCGTGTCGAAATGGTAATCGTGTCATCAGTCGCCTGAAAACTGAACCGCGCGGCAAGCGCTTCGCGGGCCGTTTGGAATTCCTGCGCGGTCATCGCGCCGGATCCTTCCTCGATCAACCCCGTCATCAGGTTGACGGCCCCGCGTTTGCCGGACCGGTCCAGCGACGCACCGCCCCGAAACCGGATCTCAATCGCAATGAACGGGATGCTCGGCTCTTCGACGACCCAGGCGTTTATTCCGTTCGCCGATGTGACCTGTTTGATGTCAATCTCAGCCCAGGCGGTACTTGCGACAATGCTCAGGCACAGGGCGATCAGGGTCCGAAACATCAGCGTGCCTCCTCTTGGCTGGATACCACCCAACCGGTCACCGATTGGTCGCGGTTGAACACTTTGGCCGCGACCGCTTTGATATCGGCCTCGGTCACGGATTGCAGGACATCGGGCCATGCCTGCACGTCCTGCACCGTCAGACTTTGCGTCAAAGCTGCGCCATACCGGCGGGCCAATTGCTGCACATCGTCCTTCGCATATACCTCGGACGCGCGCAGTTGCGTGCGGATGCTGTCCATGCGGGCGGGGTCGATATCGGCTTCCATGAAGGCATTGATCACCTCGTCCATCGCGGCCTCTGCCTGCGACAAGGTCACCCCATCCGCGGGCGCAACCGCGACACTGAACATGTCGGTATCCAACGAACTGCCATCATACGACGCATTGGTATAAAGCGCGATTTGCCGGTCAAACTGCAACGCCTGCCCCAGTGCGGATGTAAACGACGATCCACCCAGCAAATCGGCCAGATATACCAGCGCTGCCGCCTCTGACTGGGCGCCGGGGTCACGTTCGGGGGCCAGATAGCTGCGGATCAGATAGGGCTGGCTGACGCGCGGATCGACATAGGTAACCCGACGCTCGGCACGCTGTGGCGGCTCTTGCGGGCGGATACGCTCGGGCAGTTGCGCCTCGGCGGGGATGACGCCGTAATACGTCTCGGCCAGGGCCTTGACGGCGTCGGGCTGCACATCGCCCGCCACGACAAGCACGGCATTGTTGGGGGAATAGTACAGGTCATAAAATGCTTTTGTATCTTCCAGCTCCAACTGCTCCATCTCGTGCTTCCAGCCAATGATGGGCACGCCGTAGCGGTGGTTCTGGTAAAGGGCGGCCTGAAACTGTTCGCGCGCCAAAGCGCCGGGATTGTTTTCGGTCCGCTGGTTGCGTTCCTCAAGGATCACATTGCGCTCTGTCTCGATATCGTCGGCGGTGATGGCCAGATTGTTCATCCGGTTGCTTTCCATCTGCATCATCAGCTCCAGCCGGTCGGCCGCAATGCGCTGAAAATAGGCGGTATAGTCGTAGCTGGTAAAGGCGTTGTCGCTGCCGCCATTGGCCGAAACAATCGCCGAAAACTCGCCCGCCTCCAGCACATCGGTCTGCTTGAACAACAGATGCTCCAGAAAATGCGCGACGCCCGATGCACCAACGGGTTCATCCGCCGATCCGATCTTGTACCAGACCATATGCACGACAACCGGCGCACGGTGGTCCTCGATCACGACAACCTCCATCCCGTTATCCAGGGTGAATGTCGTCGCCTCCTCGGCTTGTGCGGCAAGGCCCGCAGTGATCAAGGCTAACGCAGCAAACAATCGTGTCATGGGCACCCTTCCGGTTCTGTCACGCTTCAACCTACGCCGGTCGGGCGCATGTTCAAGGTGCCATACGCGGATGTGAGGTGGGTTTTACGGTGCGACAGGTGCAGTCGGCACGGCAATGCCAAGCGCACGCAGCCGCGCCAGCTCGGCATAGGCATCCAACGCCTGACCGGCATAGGCCGGGAAATAGCGGTCGCGGTTCAGCGGGTTGAACACGTTGGACCGCCGTTTGCGTTGCAGCAATGCGGCATCGGTTGCAGCAAGCGCGGCGCGGATCGCAGGATCGACGCCATAGCGGCCGACCTGCGCCACAAGGGCCGCGTCATTGGCGGGCACACCCCCCGCGACCTGTTCTGCGGCAGACCCGCCAAGCGCCGCAATCGCATCGGCCTTTGGCGACGGGTCAGTCCGGTTCGCCCCGCCCGGTGTCGGCGCGGGCAATGTCAGCGTGTCAGGGATTTCCAGCGGGCCCAGCGGGATCACGGCAAACGGATCTGGTCCGGCGTCGGCGGACGACATATCACGCAGCGGGCGATCTGTGTTGCCACAGGCCGCCATCAAAGCCAAAGCCAGAACAGAGAGTGTGATCGCGCGCATGCCGGTTCCTTCAAAAATCATGACGCTTGTTTAGCCCATGCGCCCGGCGACGTCACGCGCTCTTCTTGGTCTTCTTGGTCTTGCCGTCGTCAGCCAGAAACGCCAGCCCGATGGCCCCAGCAAAAATCGCAATATCAGCGACGTTGAACGCGTAGGGGTTATTGATCCCACAGCACGACATATTGATGAAATCCGCCACGGCACCATAAAATACACGGTCCACGACGTTGCCCAGGGCACCACCGATCAGCAATCCGGCGGCGACGTAAACCCACTTCGATCCGCCCGCCTTGCGCAGCCAGATCAGCACCGCGGCAGATATCGCAACCGCGACACCCACCAGCACCCAGCGCATATCGAAATCCGCAAACAGCCCGAAATTCACACCGCGATTCCATGCCATGCGGAATTCCAGAAACGGCGGCCATACGGTGATCCGCCCGTCTTGCTCATTGATCAGGCCCAGCCAATGCACCACGTAATATTTGCTGGCCTGATCCAACAGGAATACCCAAAACCCGGTCCAGAATATCAGCCGCATTGTAGTGCTCCTAGTGCCGGAAATGGCGCATGCCGGTAAAGACCATGGCGATTCCCGCAGCATCCGCCGCCGCGATCACCTCATCATCGCGCATCGACCCGCCGGGTTGGATCACGCAAGTCGCGCCGGCGGCGGCGACCTCAAGCAAACCATCCGCAAAGGGGAAAAACGCATCCGACGCCGCAGCCGACCCAATGGTCAGCGGCTGCGCAAGACCCATCGCATCGGCCATACGTCCGGCCTTTTGGGCGGCGATCAGCGCACTGTCCAGCCGTGACATCTGGCCCGCGCCGACACCTACCGTCGCCCTGTCCTTTGCGTAGATAATCGCGTTGGATTTGACATGTTTGGCGACTTTCCATGCAAACAGCAGATCGGCCATCTGCGCATCCGTCGGTGCCACCTTGGTCACGACCTTCAGATCATCCATGCCGACATAACCCGTATCCTTGTCCTGCACCAACATGCCGCCCGCGACTTGGCGGTAGGTCGTGATCTTGGCCTTGGGATCAGGCAAATCATCGGTGGTCAGCAGACGCAGGTTCTTTTTGGCGGCAAATACGGCCTTGGCCGCGTCAGACGCACCCGGCGCAATCACGACTTCGGTGAAAATCTCGACAATCGCGCGCGCCGTTTCTTCATCCAGCGGTTGGTTCAGCGCGACGATCCCGCCAAACGCAGACGTCCGGTCACAGTCAAACGCCTTGCGATACGCCGCGATCAGGGTTGCGCCACGCGCCACACCAGAAGGGTTCGCATGTTTGATGATCGCCACGGCGGGGCCGTCAGCGGGATCAAACTCTGCCACCAATTCGAACGCGGCATCGGTGTCGTTGATATTGTTGTAAGACAGCTCCTTGCCTTGATGCTGCACCGCCGTCGCCACACCGGGGCGACCTGTGCCATCGACATAGAACGCGGCCTTTTGATGGCTGTTCTCACCGTAACGCATCACCTGCTTGAAGGTCCCCGTAAACGACCGGCGGCGTGGCGTATCGACACCGATCGCACCCGCCATCCATGTGCTGACAGCCGTGTCATATGCCGCCGTGCGTGCGTACGCCGTCTGGGCCAGCCCTTGCCGGAACGCATAGGTGGTCTGCCCGTCGTTGGCATCCAGTTCCGCCAGCAGGGCGGCGTAATCTTCGACGTCCACAACCGTGGTGACAAACGCATGGTTCTTGGCCGCCGCACGGATCATGGCCGGGCCGCCGATGTCGATATTTTCGATGCAGGTGTCATAATCGGCGCCCTTGGCGACGGTTTGCTCGAACGGATAAAGGTTCACGACCAGCAGGTCGATCGGGCCGATCCCATGCGTGATCATCGCATCCTTGTGTGCGTCATTGTCCCGCAGCGCCAGCAGGCCGCCATGCACCGCCGGGTGCAGCGTCTTGACCCGGCCATCCATCATTTCCGGAAAACCGGTCACGTCGGCCACATCGCGCACCTCAAGCCCGGCATCGCGTAGCGCCTTGGCCGATCCGCCGGTCGACAGCAGCGCGACACCGCGCTGCGTCAATGCACGGGCCAGATCGACCAGGCCGGTTTTGTCGGAAACAGAAAGCAGCGCGCGGCGCAGTGGTGCAAGGTCGGTCATCAATATCCCCAAAGGTCAGTCTATATCACTGTCCAGCGGATCGCCTCGGACCAGATCACGCACCGCTTGGGGCGTGTCGAGTGCCTTGGCCAATGACCAGCGGACGCGTGTCGCATAGGCCATTGTGCGACCGGATAAAACCACCTGTTGTGCCCCATGCGGCCTTAAACGGCCATTTTGCAGATAAACCGACGGCGCCAGCGTCAGTTCTGCGGCGCCATCGTCGCGAAATACCCAGACTTCGCCTGATTTCAGCGTCAGAAAAACCGCGCCGTCTGCATCGTCCAGCATGGCTTCCACATCTGGATGCAGATGAAATCGGATCGCAAACGGGATGCCCGGCGGGGTGGTCCGGTCCCGGACTTTGTCAAACCGCGCCTCGTCGTCGGGGTTCAGCGTCGCCAGCAGATCCTCGCCCAGCAACCTGCGCCCATCCACCGATAATTGCAGGATACGCGCATGGGTCAGGCCGTGGCGCGCGCGGTAGCCGTTGTGTGACAGCTCCAGCTTGCGGTCGCCATCGGCGTCGGACATATGGCCATAGACCACATCGGGGACGTCCAGCAGCCATTCCTGCTGCGCCAGCAGCCGGGCCGGCGACGCCAGACGTGACGAAGAAACACCCGCGATCCCCAGCGTCGTATGGCTGGGCGTCGCGCGGCTGGCGCGGTGCCATTCATCGCCAAACCGCGCACCCGATCCGCAATTCACGATCAGGGGCCGCCGTCCCGATGTCAGCTCGAACGCCAATGTGCTGGCATGGGCATTGTCCGATGCTTCGCCCGTTGGCGGGGCTGCGGCATCGACAATGACCGATGTGCGCCCCCCCGTCAGCCGGGCAAAACCCATGTGCAAACCCGCCTCCGGCAGCGCCTTGACGCCCGACGCCGCCAGCGCCTGATCCAGCCGCCCCATGATGCCGCGTCCACCGCCATGAAACCGCGCCAAGGCCCCATCGGCATGGCGCAGCGCACGCAACGTCGGCACAATCCGCGTGATGGCCGCGTCGATCCGCTGCGGCACCTGACCGCCCGTGTCGGTCAGCGCCTGCACCGTCGCGTTCAGCAGGGTCAGGATCTCCAGCAATTCGTCGGGGTTGCGCGTGGCAATACCGCCGTCCGCATCAATTTGCGTCGCGCAATCAGCGGCCAGCGCCTGTACCGCCGCATCGACATGACCCGCCATGCCGTCCAGCGATAGCCCCGCATAAATCATCCCCACCAGTGCCTCGAACCGGGGCAGCCCGTGCGGCGTCGCATGCCAGCGTTGCGACAAGAACAGGGCCTGCTGCGCCGCGCTTTGGAAAAAGCTGCCCATCGCGTCGTGGTCCTGCCCGCGCAGCAAGAATACCCCGTGATTGATCCACCGGATCAGCCGGGGCCCCACGACATCCGGCGTCCAGCCGGGGCCCTTGCCGTCGCCATAGCGCTTGATCCACTGAAATATCCACTTTTGCGCCCGCACACGGGCCTGTTCATCGCCCACGGCGGCCAGATCATCCAGCCATGCGCATCTGTGGATTTCGTCGGCCACCAACGCATTGGCATGCGCGATATCCCAGACCGACAGATGCGGTCCTTCGACCAGCAGCCCCGAAAACAGGAAATTCCCCGTCATCAGTTGCCGACCCTTGGCGACAATGCCGATCATGCGGGGTTCCGGGGGCGATACGAACACCGTGGCCATCGGCGTACGCGCCGCACGGCGGGCGTGCACCCGATGTATGTAATTGATCCGGCGGGCACGCCATGTCGTTGTCTGTGCCATATCCCTGCGGCCTCGATCTGGGCTGTCATGCCTTGTTCTTAGCCGAACCATAGGAAACGATTACGCCCAAGTCACGCAGGCTTTATCAGCACCGCCACATAAAATCCGTCCATACCGCCCAGTTCCGGCCAATAGTCCGGGCGCAGACGCAAACCGCCCTCGGGGGTGATCCAATCGGGGTCGATGCCCGCGATGGCCAGCGCGCCCGCGTCGACACGCAGCCCCGGATGGCGCTCCAAGGCTTCTTCCACCTGCACTTCGCCTTCGTCTGGCAACAGCGAGCAGGTGCAAAACACCAACCGTCCGCCGGGTTTCAGCAGGGTCAGCGCATGGTCGATCATCGTTTCTTGCTGCGCGATCAATGCGGCAAATTCTGATCCGTCTTTGGCATAGGGCAAATCCGGATGGCGGCGGATCGTGCCTGTCGCGGAACAAGGCGCGTCCAGCAGAACCGCGTCAAACCCGCCTTGATCAAAGTCAAACGCATCGCTGACAATCGTCGTCGCAGTCAGCCCGACACGGGTCAGGTTTTCGCCCACCCGCACCATCCGCTTTTCCGACATGTCCAGCGCTGTTACATCGGCACCAGCCGCCGCCAGCTGCAATGCCTTGCCGCCCGGTGCCGCGCAAAGATCCAACACCTTCAGACCCGTCACATCGCCCAGCGCCTTGACCGGCACCGCCGCAGCGGCATCCTGCACCCACCAATCACCACTGTCATAGCCGGGTAGGCCAGACACCTGACCGGCCCCCGTCACACGGACGGACCCGGTCGGCAGAACAATACCGCCCACGGCCTGCGCCACGGCGGCTGCATCGCCTTTGGGCGTCAAATCCAACGGTGCGCCTGCAAAATGCGCGGCCTCCATACCCGCAACGGCATCGCGGCCCCATGCGGCGACCAATGGCTGCCGCAACCAACCGGGGGTCAGCGGGATCGCGCGCTTGGCCCATGCCGCCGGACCTTCGTCGGCGATTTTGCGCAGCACGGCATTGGTCAGACCCTTCATCGACTGGGTGTGCTTGTCGCGCCCGACAATCTCGACATAGGCGTTGACGACACCATGCGCGGCCTCGCCACCGCACAGCTCGATCACGCCAAGACGCAGCGCGTTCAACACGCTCTCCGGCGGTGTCTTCTTCAGGTAGGGCTTCAGCATCCGATCCGCACGGTCCAGACCACGCAACGTATCCGTTGCCAGCCGTTGCGCACGGGCGCGATCATCATTGGCCAAATGGGCAAGCGCGCCCCCGGCAATCAGTTCCGGCATCAAACGACCATCGGTGGTGATTTCCATCAGCAAGTGATGCGCAGTGCGGCGGGCGGGCAGACCTGTTTGGTTCATGGGCTATGTCTCTTGAAGCTGGGTGCAGGCGGCGTATATCAAACAATGACCGTCGACAAGGAGAGTAGCCCGTGACCGATCAGCCCAAAGACCTGCCGCCCGCCGCAATCCGCGCCTTGGCCGAGGCCGAAGCGCGGCGCAAGCTGGACAAAGGGCCCGCACTGCCGCTGGAACTTGGCGGGCGCAATGGCCCCGAACCTGTGCGCTATGGCGATTGGGAAAAGAAAGGTCTGGCGGTCGATTTCTGATCGGACGCAAGTGTGAACGCCGCGTTTACCTCTGGGCCGTGCGCTGTATTTATCACACCAACGCCGTACAAACGTACGTACGCGATCTGTACGGGTCCTGTACGCGGTCTGCATGCCGCATTTCCCATAAAAAACATGCGTTTACATATGGTTCGCGGCCCGTCGGCATTGCCGCTGGCCACGATGTATCGTCCGTTGCGCAGCCGATCTGCGCCGGGGCAGTGGTATTGCTTTGTTAATACGCATCGTGTCAAAACATCCGTTGTTGTCGCGTTGCCAAATGACCCTATAAGTTGACCGCGCCCCAGCAGGAGGAATTATGCGTTATCCTTTCCACCGTTTGATGCTCACCTGTCTGTGTGTCGCGCTTGCCGGTTGCGGCCTGCCACGCGGCGCGGGTTTTCAATCCGAAGTGCTCGCAGCCACCAACGCTAGGACGGCCGCCCCCGGCGACGCAGCCGTGTATGATTTCGCCGTATTTCAGGTAACGCGCACCGTGCTGCCAACCCTGCAAAGCTGGCCTGCGAACCGCACCAAAACCTACCGCTGGATGACCCGCAGCGACCAGCCCGCATCGCTTTTGATCGCGCCGGGTGATCGCCTGCAACTGACGATTTGGGACGCCGAAGAAAACTCCGTTTTCTCGGGTAGCGGGCAGCGTGCGACGCCGCTTCAGGAAATTCAGGTCGATACCGACGGCACCATTTTTGTCCCCTATATCGGGGAGTTACGGGTTTCCGGCATGGCGCCCGCCACGGCGCGGACCCGGATCGAAGAGGCCATGATCAAGACGATTCCATCGGCGCAGGTGCAGTTGGCAATCAAACCGGGGCGGGCCAATACAGCCAATCTGGTGTCGGGTGTCACGGTGCCGGGGGTCTATCCTTTGCCGGACCGCAATTTCAAACTGCTGGACCTTTTGTCGCTGGGCGGCGGCGCAAGCGGCCTGCTGATTAACCCGCAGGTGCGGTTGATCCGTGGCGACGAAGTGTTCGGCGTTTCGCTGAACCGCCTGCTGTCGGAACCCGGTCTGGACACCACGATGCGCGGCGGCGACCGCGTGATCGTCCAGCAGGACGAACGGTATTTTCTGTCGCTTGGTGCCACCGGTACAGAATCACTGCACACATTCCCCAAGGATACCGTCTCGGCGCTTGATGCGCTGTCGATCGTCGGCGGGGTCAGCGATACGCGCGCCAACCCGCAGGGTATCTTGATCCTGCGTGAATATGCCGCGAACCAAGTGCGCAGCGACGGGTCCGGCCCACCGCAGGAACGCGTGGTCTTTACGCTTGATCTGACATCCGCCGACGGGTTGTTTTCCGCCGGGTCCTTTGCCGTGCAACCCAATGATCTGGTCTATGCCACAGAAAGCCCGCTTGGCCCCGCGTTGACCGTTCTGAACGTGGCCTCCGCGATAACAGGCTTTTGAAATTAGCGTTTTAAAACAGATCTATACTCTCTCCCAGCGCGGCAAAATTGCTGACCCCATCAATGTGCAGGACATTGCCATCGCCAAAGTCGATTGTCGCGCGGGTTCCATCAAATGTGCCATAAACGGCCAGCAGATCACTGCCCGACGTCAGCCCGGTCCACAGGGCCACATCCAGGGTAATCCGGTCACTGCCTTGCATGAAATCGGCGATGGTATCGGCGCCGCTGGCAAAAATAAACGTATCCACGCCGGCGCCACCGATCAGCATATCGTCCCCGGCACCGCCATCCAGCACATCGTTCCCAGAGCCGCCGTCCAGACGGTCGTGGCCGTTTCCGCCGATAAGCGTGTCACGGTTATCGCCTCCCATCAGGACATCGGCGCCATCACCACCGGTCAACGTATCATTACCCGCGCGCCCGATGATCAGATCATCACCCGTGCCGCCACTCAGGTTGTCATTGCCCGCCCCCCCGATCAGCACATCGGCAGTCGCACCGCCTGAAAGACTGTCATTGCCATCTTGTCCGATAATCAGATCCCCAACGGTGCCCGCCTGACCCAATGCCATGCGCAGATGGTTCAGGTTGGCATCGCTGATCACCCCAAGCCCGGTCTGCATCGTGTAAGGCGCACCGTGATCGACCGGTAGCGATGCCGGCGTGTCGTCCGGGTTCAGGTCGGGCAGCGGTGTGGCGGGGCCGGGATAACCGGGCGCGATGTCTTGCGACAGGCGCATGCCGCCGATCAGATCGCTGGTTTGCAGGTCGCGGTAGTCACTCATCTGTCCGTCCGCGCTCTGTACGATCAACAGCTCATCTCCATAGCGGATGTCCATGCCATAGGGCTGAATGCTGATCGTCAATTGGCTGATATCGCGCAGCATCGGCCATAGCGACAGGTCAATGCGGTCCTCGCCCAGGGTGAAATCCGTGATCGTATCGGTCACGCCATCCGCCGTGAAAATGAACACATCAGCTCCGGCCCCGCCCGTCAGCGTGTCACTGCCGGCACCATCACGGATGATGTCATCGCCGCCGGCACCATTGATCAGATCGTCCCCGTCATGGCCCTGCAAGATATCATTGCCGGCTGTGCCGCCCAGCAAGCCACCCACCAGCGTCGCGGTAACCACGACGCCCGCAGTGCCCGTGTCAAAGCGCAGTTGGGTCAATCCTGCCTCGCTGCTGCTGGCCACAAAGATATCCAGCCCATCACCTGCACCGCGCGCGGCAATGGCGCTGACATTATCCAGCGCCATTTCAGTCGTATCTGCCATATGTGCGCGGGCCATCAGATACCCGCCTTCGAGCAGCACAAAGATCGACAATCCGTCGTCAGCGCCGCCTGCGATCACATAGGTCTGGCCATTATGATTTACGATTTCGATGCTTGTGACGCCGGCAAAACGGGTCTCCAGACTGTCGAGCAGGTGATCGCGGATAATGAGGCTACCATCGCTGCCAACTTCCATCACGCTCAACGTGCTGCTGCCTGCAGCACCCAAAATGACATAGGTCGCGCCGCCGACCTGCGCGACCTGCATCGCGCTGGGCACGCTGACCCAAAGCCCATCTTCGGTGCCGAGGTTCTGAATGACGCTCAGATCGCCCGCGCCATTGACCGCCCAGCTTGTGATGCCGTTTTGGGTGCTGCTTGCGGTAAAAAAATAGGTCTGCCCCGATATCGCCGCAGTGGCCGTTGCCGCGACCTGATCGGCAAAACTGCCGTCGGGGGCGCTGATGTTTTGGCTGCCGATCAGGGTGCCTGTTGCTGTGAAATCAATGCGCCCGATGCCGCTCTGGCCCGCCAGCCCGCCGTAGATGGCCTGTGTGCTGTCAGGCAGCGTAATCGACAAGCCGTGCTGGAAACCGGCCATACCGGCGGGCAGTGTGGTCGTGGGACCAATGCTGCCATCTGCGCCGATCGTCACCGTCTGAAGGGTGCCGCCGCCACCGCCGCCGATCAGAAGGCCTGCCTCACCTGCCAACGCCACGCTTGTCAGGCTGCTGGTCCCGCCCGGCTGATCGCCGCCATCAAACGCGATACTATCGTACAGTGTCAACAGACCGCCTGTGATATCCCATGCGGTGAGCACGCCATCGAAACGGGTCGTGCTCAACAATAGGTCCGTACCGCCCACATCAACAAACGCCAGATCGGTGATCCGCGACCGTTCAAGATCAGCAGCCACCACGACGTGGGTGACAAAATAAAATAGTGACATCTTTGAGCCCCCCCCGGAGCGACAGTCGTCAACGATATCGCTTGTCTTGAACGCAGGGGCGGGCCGGGCGGTGGCGCAATTACGGCACCCGCATGGAGCTTGCCGCGCAATTGCCTCAATATCACCGGGCATTTTAAACGAAGCCCCGCATTTCTTTGCGGTTGAAGCAGGCGGGACCCGCAGGATACAAGGGCCAAAGCCCTTGGCTGAGGAGAGCGTCATGGCCCCCAAATTTGGCACCAGCGGACTACGCGGGCTTGTGACGGAACTGACCCCGGCCTGCGTCGGCGCACATGTCGCCGCATTTGTGGCCGCCTGTCCGGTGGGTGCCGGGGTCTTCGTGGCCCATGATTTGCGTCCCTCGTCACCGGATATTGCACAGGTGGTGGCGCAGGCCGCGCGCGCGGCGGGCGTTGTGGTGACACTGTGCGGACCGATCCCAACCCCGGCGCTGGCGCTTGCTGCGATGCAGGCTGGTGCGGCGGCGGTCATGATCACCGGCAGCCATATTCCCGCAGATCGCAACGGTTTGAAATTTTACACCCCTGCCGGTGAAATCACCAAGCTTCAGGAAGCGGCCATTCTGGCGGCGCTGGGCCATGACAGCCCCATGATGCCGGGGCCGGACATGGTCCATAATACCACCGCCGGCGCGGCCTATGTCGCCCGCTATGCCACAGCTTATACGGGTGCATTGTCCGACATGCGTATCGGCGTCTATGCGCATAGCGCTGTCGGCGCGGCATTGCTTGTCGACATTCTGGAACAGCTTGGCGCAGCGGTGATCGTGCTGGGGCAATCGAAAACATTTGTGCCCGTCGATACCGAAGCCGTTGCGCCACAACTGCGCGCGCAACTGGTGAATTGGGCCAAGGCATATCCCGTTGATGCCATCGTATCGACCGATGGCGACGGTGACAGGCCGCTGGTGACCGATGAAACGGGCGCGGTTATCGGCGGTGATATCCTGGGTCAGATCACGGCGGCGGCCGTCGGGGCTGACGTCGTTGTGACGCCCGTGTCATCGAATACCGGCGTCGAGATGGGCGGCCGTTTCGCGCAGGTGATACGCACTGCGATTGGCTCTCCGTTTGTGATCGCAGGCATGGCGCAGGCCAGCGGTCACGTTGTCGGATACGAAGCAAATGGCGGTTTTTTATTGGGTTTTGATGCCCATGGACCGACTGGCGTGCTGTCGGCATTGCTGACACGGGATGCGCTTTTGCCGATCATTTCCGTGCTGGCGCGGTCCAATCGCTGCGGTCTGGGTGCCCTCGTCGCGGCAGAGCCGCCGCGCTTTACCGCAGCCGACCGGCTGCAGGATGTGCCAACCGACCAGTCGCTGGCATTGGTCGATGCATTGACCCATGACGCTGCAGCGCGCGCCGCATTTCTGACGCTTCTGGACGGGGCCGAGGCCCGCATCAATTGCGTCGATGGGCTTCGGATGAAATTGGTTGATGGCCGGATTGTCCACCTGCGCCCATCGGGAAATGCTCCGGAACTGCGGCTTTATGTAGAAGCCGAAGGGCCGCAACAGGCGCAGAAAACTCTCGCTATGGGGTTGTTGGCGTTGCGCGATACGCTCGCGCTTAGCGCGATTTGACGTGGCGTCAGAATCTTTTATGTAGCCAAAAGTTAGGTGTCGGACGGACATCGTTTTCGCGTTGATGTATGCGTGTTTCCAGGCGGGGGCTCTATTTTGTAATGAGGTTATCACGTGGTTGCCGTACGTACCCTTCGTTCCCTGCTGAGTTTGACAGTTTTTGTCGCATTAGGCAGTTTGTTTGTTTCGCCGACATCGTTGTCGGCAGACCAGTCGATCATGATTAGGCTGGAAGCCCCGGACGGCACCGTTGCCATCCAAGGGCGATTGATGGCCCTCGAGGGCGGTTTCTACATTCTTGAAACTGCGGGTTTGAATGTCATGCGTGTCGAAAACACACGTATTCGGTGCGTCAGCGACATTTGTCCGCTTTAAGGCGGACCGAAAGCCGCCCCTCTGCGCTGTTTTTGCGGGGCAGGGGGCGCATTGCGTCAGACCGACGCTGTGGTTTTAGCGGGTGTATCCGTCGGGATTACCCGACTGCCATTTCCATGTGCTAACCGTCATATCATCAAGCGTGTGGGTGGCCTTCCAATTGAGTTCACGCATCGCGCGGCCCGCATCCGCTTGCATTGCCGCAATGTCGCCCACGCGACGGGGGGCTTGCCTGACAGGAATTTCAGCTCCGCAGGCCCGTCCAAACGCCGCGACGATATCACGAACGCTATAGCTTTGCCCGGTGCCGATGTTGAATGGGCGCGCACCGGTATGCCGGACGGCATAACCCAGTGCCGCAACATGGGCCCGCGCCAGATCAACCACATGGATGTAGTCACGCAGCCCAGTGCCGTCGGGCGTATCATAATCGTCGCCAAAGATCGTCAGCACATCGCGTTTGCCGACAGCGACCTGCGCGATATAGGGCATCAGGTTGTTGGGGATGTCGCTGGGGTCTTCTCCGATTTGACCTGAAATATGGGCACCGACAGGATTAAAATAGCGTAAGATCACGGCGGATGCAGCACCGTTCGCCACGGTCCAATCGGTCAAGATACGTTCCGCCATCAGCTTGGACTGGCCATAGACGGATTTTGGCGTGGTCGGGTGCGCCTCGTCATAAGGCAGGTAGGTAGGCTCGCCATAGACAGTGGCCGAGGACGAAAAGATGATCCGATTGCAGCCCGCCCGCTCCATCGCGCGGACCACGGCAAGCGTACCGCCGACATTGACGTCATAGTAATACAGTGGCTTTTCCGCGCTTTCTCCGACGGCCTTAAGTCCGGCAAAATGGATAACAGCATCAGGCCGGAATTCCGCCATGACACGGTCCAGCATGGCATCGTCACGCACATCGCCAGTATAATCTGTCACCGTCCCGTTCGACAGGCTGCGGACCCGCGACAGCACCTCGGGGGTGGCATTGCTGTAGTTGTCGAGAACGCAAACCTCATAATTGAGGGCCATCAGTTCAAGCAGCGTGTGACTACCCAGATAGCCAGCGCCGCCCGTGACCAGAACGCGCATCAGAGAGCAAAGTCGCTTGCCGTCAGGGTGACACCCGTGACGATAATCTCCATCTCGGCAATGCCATCGCCGTTGCGGTCGATCATCACGATGGTGTCGGTGCCAGCAACATCCAGCGCAATCTGGCCCGCAGTGCCGTTAAAGCCACCCACGACAGAAAACGCCTGATTTCCCGCCAGCCCCAGATTGGCATCAATGACCGACAGGTCGATCAAATCAATGCCGATCTCAAAGTCGGCGATCGTGTCGGCGTTCCCGGCCCAACTGTCACTGACAAAGGCAAACACAAAGGTGTCGCTGCCCGCGCCGCCGGTCAGATCATCCTGCCCCATGCCACCACTCAGGCTGTCGCTGCCGCTGCCGCCGTTCAGTGTGTCATCGCCGCGACCGCCGAACAATATGTCGCCAGAGCCATTACCGACAATAAAGTCATTCCCACTGCCGCCATAGATTGTGTCGCTGCCCGTGCCGCCGCGCAGGTCGTCAGCGCCGCTGTTGCCATAGATCGTGTTGGTGCCGCTGTCGCCTGAAACAACGTCCGACCCGGAATTGCCGCCCAGCGTATCATTATCCGCCCCGCCGCTGATGTCATCATTGCCCGTCCCGCCAAATGCGCTGTCATTGCCGCCGTCGCCGTGAAGATTATCATCATCGGCACCGCCATAAAGCGTATCGCCACCGTCGCCGCCGGTGAGATCGTCAGTGCCCGCGTTCCCGGTCAGCACGTTGCCAGCTGCATTCCCGATCAGGATGTCATTGCCGCTTCCGCCCGTTGCGTTTTCGATCACAACGCCGTTGGCGATTGTGTAGCCACCGCTTATCCCCGATGCGCTTGACACAAAGCCGCCGCCGCCGTTTTCGTAACCAAGCGTTGCCTCACGCAGATCAATCGTTACATTCTGCGTGCCGCCATAGCTGATCTCGTCGGTGCCGCCGGCATCCCAGATCGCCTGCCACGCGGTTTCGTTTCCACCCGTGTTCACATCAGGCAGTGCATATTCATTCGCCCCGGTGTTGTAGTTGGTATTGGCGCCGTAAATCGCTTGCAGGGCGGCGATATCCAGGGCCATCGGCCCTGCTTCGTTGCCATAAACCTGATTGCGCAACGTGCCTGCGTAGCCCGCGTTATATGACATCGTGGTAAAGATGCCCTGATTGAGGTCGAAATCCCCAAAGTCGCCGAATGCGCTGGTGACACCTGACATGACGGTCCCATCATGCGGATGCTCAAGACCCAGACCGTGCAGCACCTCGTGGACGATCGTGGCAAAACCCAGCCCGCCAACCTCCAGCCCCCCGGTGTTGTTCCAGCCCGCCCCGGTGCTGTTGAACACGCCAGCGCTTGAGGCGCTACCAGAGGGATAAAAGAAGTAGGCGAGGGTGCTGTTGTCACCCGTGGGATTCGGCGCAACCACCACTTGAAAATCAGCAGTCGTGTCAGCAGTCGGGTCTGTCACCGTTTGAAAAGTGATGTTGGTGACAGCGGCGATTGACGCAAGTGCGGCTTCAAACCGCTGAATTTCATTGGCGGTCCAGCCTTCCGATGTTACGCCATCGCGCGACTGTCCTTCAGGCACAAAGTAAACGGTAATCGGGGTGGCGGTATCAGTCCGCTGGTACCCGCTATCAAGCGCGTCAAGCGGCACAGGCGGGGGTACCGCCGCTGCTGAAAGCTGATAACCGCCTGTCCCGATGTCATCAAAGGAAGCGGCCTCTATGTAGTATGTACTGCCTGCCGCACTGCCGACCACAGCCCGGGAATTAAGGCCCGAGCCACCATCGTCGTTCTGAACGACCAGGTCGCCGTTTGCGTCGTAGACGCGAAGATACGGATCAACAAGCCCCTGACCATTGAGCGAGATGCTGACATATTCACCCGGATCAAGAACAATGCGGACCCAGTCGCGGTCGCCGTTGACCTCGAGCATATCGGTATATGTCCCCCCGACCGTCAGGGTGGCGGTTGTCGTGCTATTGGCTGGAAGATCGGGCATGCGTATATCTCTTGAACAAGGGCAGCAGTCAGGTTTGGATGATTAGCGACATATCTTTGCGAAAAAGACAACGGAACTGTGGCGAAAATCGGGTGCATGGGGCTCATTGCGCGCCGTATGCGCTATTATTGTGATACCCTGTGCCCCGGCTTGGCAGCTTTGCGCGGGGCCTACGTTCGGGCGTAGACGTCTTCGTAGCGCACGATGTCGTCTTCGCCCAGGTAGCTGCCGGTCTGTACCTCGATCAGAACCATCGGCAGCTTGCCGGGGTTTTCCATGCGATGCACAGCCCCCAGCGGAACGTAGATGGATTGATTTTCGCTGACCAGTTTCACCGTTTCGTCGATGGTGACCTTGGCGATCCCTTGCACGACGATCCAGTGTTCTGCCCGGTGGTGGTGCGATTGCAACGACAAGGCTGCGCCGGGATTGACCACGATCCGCTTGACCTGAAACCGGTCCCCGACCACCAGACTTTCGAACCATCCCCAAGGCCGGTGATCTTTGGGAAAGCTTTCGGCTTGCGGGGCATGCGTGGCCTTCAGTGCGTCAACAGCCTGTTTGACCGACTGCGCACGGCTTTTGTGGCTGATCAACACGGCGTCTGGCATGGCGATGGCAATGATGTCGTCCAGCCCGATGCCCACAATGGTCTGCCCGTCGACTTCCGACCGCAGCAGGCTGTTGGTGCAGTCGATGGCCGTTGCCGGACCCCACAGCGCCATGCCGCCGCTTTGGGTTTCGCGCCAGACCGCCGCCCAGTCGCCAAGATCGGACCAACGTCCGGCATAGGGCACGACGCTCAGGTTGCGGGCGTTTTCCATCACGGCATAGTCGATTGATATGGCCGGTGCCTTGGCCCATGCGCCCGGTTCCAGACGCAAGAAGCCCAAGTCGGCGTTTGCCTGCGTGACGGCGTCCCGCACGGCGGCAACCATGCCGGGCACCGCATTTTCATAGGCCTCAAGGATGGCGTTTGCGGTGAACAGGAAAATGCCTGCATTCCACAGATATCGCCCTTCGGCCAGCATGGCTGCGGCCCGGTCTGCATTTGGCTTTTCCACAAAGCCGCGCAGCGGCAATGGCTTGGCTGCACCATCTGGTGCCGCTTCCAGCTCGAGATATCCATAGCCGGTTTCGGGTCGGTCGGGTGTGATCCCAAACGTCACAAGCTGGCCTGCCAGCGCGGCGGGCACAGCGGCTGTGACGCTGTCATCGAATTGCGCACGGTCCGGGATGACATGATCAGATGGCGCCACCAGCATCAGCCCATCAGGATCGGATTGTGCCAGATGGATCGCCGCAGCAAGAATGGCCGGTCCGGTATCGCGCCCCTCGGGTTCGATCAGGACCGCGCTGGGCGTGATGCCGACGTCGCCCAGTTGCTGTACCACGATGAAACGGAACGCATCTGCGGTGACGATCACGGGGTCGGCATAGGCCGGGCCGCGCAACCGGGCCGCGCTGGCCTGAAACAGGCTTTGATCGCCAAGCAGGCTTGCGAATTGCTTGGGATAGCTTTTGCGCGACAGCGGCCAAAGGCGCGTGCCCGATCCGCCGCAAAGAATAACAGGAGTGATCATGGTCGAAGCCCTTATTTTGCGCGCAGGTGTGCGCCTGCGTCCATCTGTGCGCGATACCAGTCATAGGTCGATGCGATTCCAGCGCGCAGGTCGATCCGCGCCGACCAACCCATCCGGGCAAGGCGGCTGACATCCATCAGCTTGCGCATGGTCCCGTCTGGTTTTGATGTGTCGCAGATGATCCGCCCCTGAAATCCCGTTACATCAGCGACGATTTGTGCCAGTTCCATGATGGAAATATCGCGGCCCGTGCCGACGTTTATGTGGCTCAGCATGGGGTCGGTTTCGGCGTCATATTTTTCGCGGTCGAGTGTCATAACGAAAAGCGATGCCGCAGCCATATCGTCAACATGCAGAAATTCGCGCCGGGGCGTGCCGGTTCCCCAGATGATGACCTCGTCCGCGCGATCCTGCGCCGCATTGTGAAAACGCTGAATCAGACCCGGCAGAACGTGGGAATTCTGCGGGTGAAAGTTGTCGCCCGGCCCGTACAAATTTGTCGGCATGACCGAGCGATAGTCGGTGCCATACTGCCGATTGTAGCTTTCGCACAGTTTGATCCCTGCAATCTTGGCGATGGCGTAGGGCTCGTTCGTGGGTTCCAGCGTGCCGGTCAGCAGTGCGTCTTCGGTCATGGGCTGGGCGGCGGCGCGTGGGTAGATGCAGGATGAACCCAATTGCAGCAGGCGCGTGACCCCAGCGGCATAGGCCTGATGGATCACGTTGGCCTGTATCATCAGGTTTTCATAGATGAACTGCCCCGGATAGCTGTTGTTGGCGACGATCCCGCCGACCTTCGCTGCGGCAAGGATCACGGCTTCGGGCCGCTTGGCCTGCATGAAATCACGCACGGCGGCCTGATCTATCAGATCCAGCTCTGCTCTGGTGGCGGTGATAATTTCATGCCCGCCGTCCGCGTTGAGCTGGCGCAAGATGGCGCTGCCGACCATACCCCGATGACCTGCGACGTAGATCCGCATCTTGGCTACCCTTCGACTGATACCGGCGTGTTCAGGCCGTGTTGTCTGAGCAGGGCATGCCGCCGTGCCGCCTTCAGGTCTTCGGCGACCATTTCGGCGCACATTTCTTGCGCGGTTATTTCCGGGGTCCAGCCAAGTTGCGCCTTCGCCTTGGCGGGGTTGCCCAGCAGGGTTTCCACCTCGGCGGGTCGGAAATAGCGCGGATCAATCCGCATGATCACATCACCGACCTTAACCTGCGAGGCCATGTCGCTGTTCACGGCGCTGACTGTCGCGGTCTCGTCAATGCCGGTGCCGCTGAATTCCAGCGTCAGGCCCAGCTCTGTTGCCGACCATATAATGAATTCACGCACAGAGTACTGCTTGCCGGTCGCGATCACATAATCCTCTGGCGTGTCTTGTTGCAGCATCAGCCACTGCATCCGCACATAGTCCTTGGCATGGCCCCAGTCGCGCAGGGCGTCGATGTTGCCCATATACAGACAGTCCTCGAGGCCCATGGCGATATTGGCCAGACCGCGGGTGATCTTGCGCGTCACAAAGGTTTCGCCCCGTCGCGGGCTTTCGTGATTAAACAAGATGCCGTTGCAGGCGTACAGCCCATAGGCTTCGCGGTAATTTACGCAGATCCAGTAGGCGTACAACTTGGCCACGGCATAGGGGCTGCGCGGGTGGAACGGCGTCGTTTCCGTCTGTGGCGTTTCTTGCACCAACCCATAAAGCTCGGATGTGGAGGCCTGATAAAACCGCGTCTTCTTTTCAAGTCCCAGAAACCGGATCGCCTCGAGCAGTCGCAGGGTGCCCATGGCATCCACATCCGCAGTGTATTCGGGCGCTTCAAAGCTGACGGCGACGTGTGACTGTGCGCCAAGGTTATACACCTCGTCGGGCTGCACTTCCGATATGATCCGGGTCAGGTTGGAGCTGTCGGTCAAATCGCCGTAGTGCAGACGAAATCGGGCGTTATCGGTGTGCGGATCTTCGTAGATGTGATCGACGCGGGCCGTGTTGAACAACGATGCCCGCCGTTTGATCCCATGCACCTCATAGCCTTTTTGCAGCAGCAATTCCGCCAGATAGGACCCGTCTTGTCCGGTGATCCCGGTGATGAGCGCGCGTTTTGTCATGGCTGGTCTTTGTCCTGCGGTCTGTTGTCGCTCACACTTAAAGCCTGCATGCCCATTTTCACAACCCTTGGCGGTTCAAAGCTGACACCGTTGCGCGACCCGCCGTGCGTTGGGCCAAGGCCGCGTTTACCTGATCCGACGGATACTGCGCGTGATTTCATTATTGCGAAAGGCGCGATTACCAATGTCAGATCAAACCCCCAACCTGTCCTTGCCATTTATCCTGCCCGCGCAGGCGCAAAAGCATGTGACGCACAACGAAGCGATTGAACTGCTGGATATGATTGTCCAACTCACTCTGGAAGCTACCGGTGCAACCGCAGTACCGGGTGTCGCTGATGAAGGGCAAGCCTGGGCGCTGGGCGCTGGGCCCACCGGTGCTTGGGCCGGTCAGGACAACATGATCGCGACCTGGCGCGGTGGCGGCTGGTTGTTTGTCACGCCCCGTGACGGCTGGCTGGCTTGGGTCAATGACATTGCAGAGCTACAGGTCTGGACCAGCGGTGCGTGGGTCACGAAAGGTGGTGATCCGGTGCTGAGCAATCTGTCTGGCGTGGGCATCAACGCGAGCTTTGACGCGACGAACCGTTTGAGTGTTTCAAGTGCCGCGACGCTGTTGAACAACGACGGTGCCGGGCATCAGGTCAAGATCAACAAAGCGGCGGCGGGCGACACCGCGTCGCTGCTGTACCAAAATGGGTTCTCGGGCCGGGCCGAGATGGGACTGGCGGGAAATGATGACTTTAGCATCAAGGTCAGTGCTGACGGTGCCGCATGGGCTGCCGCGTTGACGGTCACGTCGGCAGATGGACATGTGCAGATCGGTGCGGTGCTCAACCTTGTACCGGGTGCCGCCCCGGCAAGCGCCGTGGCCGGTGATGTCTATTATGATAGCACAGCATCAAAATTGCGCTGTCACGATGGCACCGTCTGGCAGGATCTGTACTGATCGCAACACTCGCGGTGGTCGCATGCGTGGCCCCACACCTTTCCCTTAGAATCATGATGCCGCGCCCGATCATCGGGCGCGGCATCATGCGTTTGACACGCAGACCTGGCACCCTGAGACCTGTTGCTGCGCGGTTTTGGGTGTGACGCTGCATAAACAGGCACCTCATTGCGCAGTAAAAACACCATGCATGGCTCATTCGGGGATTCTTGTCGCAGGGTGCTTGCGGCACCATACCGCGTCTGCTACATCGCCCAAGATTTTGACGCTTCCGTGATAACGGGGGCCAAACAAGTTGCTCGTTTGCCGGCTCTCACTTTGGGGTGGCAGGTCCGGGCCAAAGACATCGGAAGGGTGGACGTGTCCGAAACTGCTGGTATTTCCACAGGCATCGCTGCGCGCTATGCGACAGCCGTGTTTGATCTTGCCAAGGATGGCAAGACTATCAAGGCGCTCGAATCTGACGTGGGCGCATTAGAATCTGCAATGAACCAAAGCGCGGATTTGCGCACATTGCTGACATCACCGCTTTATAGCCGTGAAGAGCAGGGCGCTGCGATCAGCGCCGTTGCCAAGGAAATGAAGCTTTCTGCAACGACCAGCAACACGCTGGCATTGCTTGCGTCCAAGCGGCGCCTTTTTGTGCTGCCGCATCTGGTGCGCGTTCTTCAGGACCGTCTGGCCGAAGAGCGTGGCGAAGTGACCGCTGACGTCACGACAGCCAAGGCGCTGACCAAGGCCCAGACCGAAGCGCTGGCCAAAACGCTAAAGGCCCAAGTGGGCAAATCTATCATCATCAAAGAAACCGTCGATGAATCCATCATCGGCGGTCTTATTGTCAAAGTGGGCTCCAAGATGATCGACACGTCGATTGCCTCTAAGCTCAACGCACTCCAGAACACCATGAAAGAGGTCGGATAATGGCGATCCAAGCGTCTGAAATCTCTGCGATCCTGAAGGACCAGATCAAGAACTTCGGCCAAGAAGCCGAAGTGGCCGAAGTTGGCCGCGTACTAAGTGTTGGCGACGGTATCGCCCGCGTTTACGGCCTCGACAATGTGCAGGCCGGCGAGATGGTCGAATTCCCCGGTGGTATCCGCGGAATGGCCCTGAACCTTGAAGCCGACAACGTCGGTATCGTTATCTTTGGTTCCGACCGCGACATCAAAGAAGGCGATGTGGTCAAGCGGACGAAATCTATCGTGGACGTTCCCATCGGTGACGAACTGCTGGGGCGCGTTGTTGACGGCCTTGGTAACCCGCTGGACGGCAAGGGCCCGATCAATGCGAAAAAGCGCGCTGTCGCTGACAGCAAAGCGCCGGGCATTATCCCGCGCAAATCCGTGCACGAACCGATGGCGACTGGCCTGAAATCCGTTGACGCCATGATCCCAATTGGTCGTGGCCAGCGCGAATTGATCATTGGTGACCGTCAGACGGGTAAAACGGCTGTGGCTCTGGACACGATCCTGAATCAAAAGTCCTACAATGACGCCGCCACGAATGAATATGACAAGCTGTACTGCATTTATGTTGCGATCGGCCAAAAGCGGTCGACTGTGGCACAGCTTGTGAAGAAGCTCGAGGAATCCGGCGCGATTGAATATTCGATCGTTGTTGCCGCGACCGCATCCGACCCTGCGCCGATGCAGTTCCTTGCACCTTATGCAGCGACTGCGATGGCCGAGCATTTCCGCGACAACGGCCGCCACGCACTGATCATCTATGATGACCTGTCCAAGCAGGCCGTGTCTTATCGCCAGATGTCGCTGCTGCTGCGTCGCCCACCGGGGCGTGAAGCATATCCTGGCGACGTTTTCTATCTTCACTCACGCCTGTTGGAGCGTTCTGCAAAGCTGAACGAAGACAACGGCTCTGGTTCGTTGACGGCGCTGCCGATCATCGAAACCCAAGGTGGTGACGTGTCCGCGTTTATTCCGACGAACGTGATTTCGATCACTGACGGTCAGATTTTCCTTGAAACTGAACTGTTCTATCAGGGTATTCGCCCTGCTGTGAACACAGGCTTGTCCGTGTCCCGTGTGGGTTCGTCCGCACAGACGAACGCGATGAAGTCGGTTGCTGGCCCAGTAAAGCTGGAACTGGCGCAGTACCGCGAAATGGCGGCTTTTGCACAGTTCGGTTCCGACCTTGATGCCTCGACCCAGCAGTTGCTGAACCGTGGTGCGCGTCTGACCGAGTTGATGAAGCAACCACAGTATTCGCCGCTGACAAACGCCGAAATCGTCTGCGTCATCTATGCCGGAACCAAAGGCTATCTGGACAAGATCGACGTTAAATCTGTCGGTCGTTTCGAGGCTGGTCTGCTCAAATATCTGCGGACCAAGGCGTCTGACGTGCTTGACATGATCACCAAGGAAGATCCGAAGATCAAAGGCGATGCAGAAGCCAAGATCAAAGCTGCTCTGGACGCTTTCGCCGCTGATTTCGCGTAAATCTTGAGATAAGGAGACGATAACGTGCCTAATCTTAAGGACCTGAAAAACAGGATCGCGTCGGTCAAATCGACCCGCAAGATCACGAAGGCTATGCAAATGGTCGCGGCAGCAAAATTGCGCCGCGCCCAGGACGCTGCCGAAGCGTCACGCCCCTATACAGAGCGTTTTAACGCTGTGATGGCCGGGCTTGCCGCATCGGTTGGCGGTTCGGACTCTGCGCCAAAATTGCTGTCGGGCACCGGCAGCGATCAGGTGCAACTGCTGATCGTCATGACGGCAGAGCGCGGTTTGTGTGGTGGGTTTAACGGCAACATTGCCAAACTGGCCAAAATCCACGCGCAAAAACTGCTCGCGGCGGGCAAGACTGTAAAAGTCTTCACTGTCGGCAAAAAAGGCCGTGATGCCATCAAGCGGGATCTGGCAAGCCACTTTATCGGTCATGTTGACATGACCGATGTGAAACGCGTTGGCTATGCCAATGCGCAGGGCATCGCCAAAGATGTGCTTGGTCGCTTTGACGCGGGCGAGTTCGATGTTGCGACGATTTTCTTTTCGCGCTTCGAAAACGTTGTGACCCAACACCCAACAGCGCAGCAAATCATCCCAGCCAAGTTCAAAATGGCCGACGATGCCGAGGCCACGCTTTATGACTACGAGCCTGGTGAGGAAGAGATCCTTGCCGATCTGCTGCCACGCGGTGTGGCCACAGCAATGTTTAGCGCGCTTTTGGAAAATGCTGCGTCTGAACAGGGCGCACGGATGTCCGCCATGGACAACGCGACACGCAACGCGGGTGACATGATCGACAAGCTGACGATCGAGTATAACCGCTCGCGGCAAGCCGTGATCACCAATGAGCTGATTGAAATTATTTCGGGCGCGGAAGCGCTCTAAGGAACCGGAGAAACGTTATGGCACAAGCAAAAGGCAAAATCACTCAGGTGATCGGCGCCGTCGTAGACGTGCAGTTTGGGGATCACCTGCCAGAGATCCTGAACGCGCTGACGACTGACAACAACGGCAAGATGCTGACACTGGAAGTGGCGCAGCACCTTGGTGAAAACACCGTGCGCACGATCGCCATGGATAGTACCGAAGGTCTGGTCCGTGGTCAGGAAGTGACTGACATGGGCAACACCATCACGGTTCCCGTGGGCGACGCGACTTTGGGCCGCATCATGAACGTGATCGGCGAGCCGATCGACGAAAGAGGTCCGATTGGCGAAACAGAACGCCGCTCGATCCACGCGGATGCGCCGCCCTTTGAGGCACAATCCACAGCATCCGAAGTGCTGGTCACGGGTATCAAGGTGATCGACCTTCTCGCGCCTTATGCGAAGGGTGGTAAGATTGGTCTGTTTGGTGGTGCCGGTGTTGGCAAGACAGTTCTTATTCAAGAATTGATCAACAACATTGCCAAGGTGCACTCGGGCTACTCGGTTTTCGCCGGTGTGGGCGAACGGACCCGCGAAGGAAACGACCTTTACTACGAATTCATCGACTCCAAGGTTATCGACCTCGAAGACATGACGAAGTCAAAAGTGGCGCTGGTCTATGGCCAGATGAACGAGCCTCCAGGTGCGCGTATGCGTGTTGCCCTGTCCGGCCTGACGATGGCCGAAGCGTTCCGTGACCAATCCGGCGCTGACGTGTTGTTCTTTGTCGACAACATCTTCCGCTTTACCCAAGCTGGTTCCGAAGTGTCTGCGCTTCTGGGTCGTATCCCGTCCGCTGTGGGCTACCAGCCAACGCTGGCTACCGACATGGGTCAGATGCAGGAACGCATTACATCCACAAAGAACGGTTCGATCACATCCGTTCAGGCGATCTATGTGCCTGCGGATGACTTGACCGACCCTGCGCCGGCCACATCGTTTGCGCACCTTGATGCGACAACCGTTTTGAACCGTGCGATTTCGGAAAAGGGTATCTATCCTGCCGTTGACCCGCTCGATTCAACATCGCGCCTGCTTGACCCTGCGATCGTGGGTGAAGAGCATTACGCAGTGGCCGCCGAGGTGCAGCAGACACTGCAGCGCTATAAGTCGCTGCAGGATATCATCGCCATTTTGGGCATGGACGAATTGTCAGAAGACGACAAACTGACCGTGTCGCGCGCCCGCAAGATCGAGCGTTTCCTGTCGCAGCCGTTTGACGTTGCGCAGGTGTTCACGGGTTCACCCGGCGTGCAGGTCCCGCTTGAGGACACAATCGCGTCGTTCAAGGCTGTGGTTGCTGGTGAATACGACCACCTGCCCGAAGGTGCCTTCTACATGGTTGGCGGCATCGAAGACGTGAAAGCCAAAGCCGCAAAAATGGCTGCAGACGCAGCGTAAGGAGCCGACATGGCAAACCTACAATTCGATCTCGTTTCGCCCGAACGCCGCTTGGCGTCGGTCGAGGCTTCTCAGGTGCAGATCCCCGGTGCGGATGGCGACATGACAGCCATGGCTGATCACGCGCCGACGATCACGACATTGCGCCCCGGCGTTCTGCGCGTGGTGCACGGCGGCGGTACGGATGAATACATTGTGTCCGGCGGATTTGCCGAGATCACAGCGACAGGTGTATCTGTCCTGGCTGAACAGGCATTGCCGCGGTCTGAATTCACCCAAGAGGTCTATAGCCGGATGCTGGCCGCCGCCCGAGAGGCGCACGGCCAAGCAAAGGAAGTGTTCAAGAACGAGCATGGACCCGTGGATGATGCAGCCAAACTGTTGGCGGATATGGTCGCCATCGGCGGGCACATCGGGCTGACGGCAAACGACTGAATTTGGTCAAATCTAGGAAAAAGGCCCTGCGCTGCGGGGCCTTTTGCATTTTCAGGTCGTTTTTTCTCAATATTTCTGGAATATGGTGCACAGGCGAAAAATAGGGGCCGCCAGCGCTATGCGTAAGTTTCACAGTAGTACGGTTGGCATTGATGACGGCGACGTGATCCTGTTTTCCGATTTTGAGGATGACGGCGAGATGTGGCGCGGCGCAGGCCCGCGCGAAAACCGCGTTGCCGTCACTTTTTCTCAGCAATACATAGGCATCCCACATGTGCAGGTCTCTATTTCGATGTGGGATATCTCGAATTCATCCAATACGCGGGTCGATGTGCAGGCCGAAAACATCACCAAATCAGGGTTTGAGATCGCCTTTCGGACCTGGGCCGACACGCAGGTCGCACGCGCAAGGGTGGCGTGGACCGCGATCGGGGAACTGCCCCATGATGATGGTTGGAATTTGGACTAGGTCGTCAGGCTTGTCAGCGTCAGCGTGACTGCGCGACCAGATGCTCATCGCGCAGGACCTTTTGTTGCCTCGGCATATCCCCCAAGGGATACTGCACCTTACTCGGCGGCATAAAGCCCTTCGTAGATCGGCCCGAGCGTTTTATGATCGAAAAGTGAAGACACCGATGTACCATTCCATGTGTTCAAAATCGCCTGCGCGAACATGGGCGCCGTTGGGACGATGCGAATATTCGCGGCGGCTTTCACGGCGGTAGTCGGTGCAATCGTGTCGGTAATAACGAGGCTTTTCATCACGGATTTGGTAACGCGTTCCACGGCAGGGCCAGACAGCACACCGTGCGTAATGTACGAATGCACTTCCTTTGCACCGTTTTCCATCAGCACTTCGGCCGCTTTGCACAATGTGCCTGCCGTATCGACAATGTCATCAACGATAATGCAAACGCGATCCTTGACGTCACCGATCACGGTCATTTCCGCAACTTCGCCGGGCTTGCCGCGACGCTTGTCAACGATGGACAGTGGGGCACCAAGCCGCTGGGCCAGATCACGGGCACGGGCCACGCCACCGACGTCAGGCGATACCACCATCACATCATCCATCCGGTCGCGGAAGTTGTGCATCGCATCCAAAGCGTAAATCGGTGAGGCGTACAGGTTATCCACGGGAATATCGAAGAAACCCTGGATCTGGGTGGCATGCAGATCAAGGGTCAGCACCCGTTCAATCCCTGCCTCTACAATCATGTTCGAGACAAGCTTGGCGGTGATTGGTGTGCGCGCCTTTGACCGACGGTCCTGCCGGGCATAGCCAAAGTATGGGATCACGGCGGTGATCCGTGCCGCCGACGACCGGCGCAGGGCATCTGCGATGATCAGCAGCTCCATCAGGTTGTCATTCGCGGGGTTCGATGTGGGCTGGACAATGAACATGTCCTCGCCGCGGACGTTCTCGAATACTTCAACAAAGATTTCGCCGTCATTGAACCGTTCGACCCGGGCATCAACCAAGGCGACATCCATCCCCCTGTGCATCGACATACGGCGGGCGATGGCCTGGGCCAGTGCTTGATTGGCGTTGCCGGAAATCAGCTTTGGCTCATTCATGATTGGCATGTTGGGGTCCTTTGGCAACTGGGTTACTGGCGTGTAACAGATTCGTGGCGTTGACACCGACTAGCACAGGGTTACCGTCGCGGAAACAACTCGCGCACCTCTGGAGACTGAAATGCCCCATATAGATTACTTCTTTGCAACGCTGTCACCGTTTACCTACCTTAGTGGGACACGGCCCGAGGAGATTGCCCAAAAACACGGCGCGACCTTAACCTACAAGCCGATGGATATCATGGCTTTGTTCGCGCGGACCGGGGGTACACCACCCAAGGATCGCCACCCAAACCGGATTGCATATCGCCTGCAGGAATTGCGCCGCCGGTCCGCTCTTGCCGATCTGCCGCTGAACCTTAAGCCGGCACATTGGCCCACCAATCCCGCGCCAGCATCATATGCCATTATCGCGGCCCAAAACGAAGGTGGCGGTGATGTGGGCAAGTTGGTGAATGCCATCGGTGCGGCCTGCTGGGCCGAGGATCGCAATATTGCGGATGACGACGTGGTGCGCGACTGCTTGACACAAGCGGGCTTGGATCCCGCATTGGCCGACAAGGGGCTGATGACCAGTGCCGACACCTTTGCCGGCAACCTCGAAGAGGCCGTGATGCGCGGCGTCTTTGGCGCACCGTTCTTTATTACCGATACGGACGAACGGTTCTGGGGCCAGGACCGTCTTGATGATCTGGATGCGTATTTGTCTGGCAATATCTGATGCCTGACGACGGCGCCGCTCGCCGCGATATATGGGTCACCACCGTGGGCGCAGGGGCGCCTGCGGTTGCGATCCACTGTGCCTTGGCCAAGCATGAGGCCCTGTTGCCACTCGCCGAGGCGCTGGAAGGCCGCACGACGTTTTTCGACATGCCCGGCCATGGGCGCAGCGGCAATTGGGACGGGCGGACCGAATATCAGTCCTTGATCACCGCAACTGCGGCCGGGCTTTGTGATGGGCCGACCCATCTGATCGGCCATTCATTCGGGGCAACCGCCGCACTGCGTCTCGCAGTGGAGCGACCGGATCTAGTGAACCGCCTGACCCTGGTCGAACCTGTCTACTTTGCCGCCGCCAAAGGGTCCGACGCGCATCATGCACACGCCAAGGCGTTTCGCCCGTTTGTGGGTGCAATGCTGTCTGGGGATGAATCGCACGCAGCCGAGGTTTTCAATAACCTTTGGGGCGATGTCGTGTGGCAAAACCTGTCACTGCGCAGGCAAACCTATTTGACCGACCGCATCCATCTGATTGTTGCGGGGGCATCCGCGATTGAGGAAGACGCGCAGGAAATTACATCGTCGGCCCGACTGGGCGCATTGAATATTCCTGTTACATTGATCCGGGGGGCGCTGTCACACCCGGTGATTGCTGCGATCCATGCGGTGTTGCATGCGCGTATTCCGCGGTCCACGGACCACGTGGTCGACGGGGCGGGACATATGGTGCCCATGACCCATGTTGATGCAGTCGCCGCGATTATCCGTGTAGCAGATCAAGAAACTGGTTGATCCCGTCAACGGTCATTGACCAATCCGTGACCAACCGCCCGATCAGCAGTTCATCCGGGGTGCCTGCGTTCGGATCGCCGTTCATCACATTGTAGGTTGCGCCGCCGTCCAGCAACCGCTTGTGTTCACGGCGGGGTGCCTGGAAAAAGATGATATTCGCCTGTGGTTCGAACACAAACGACGCCAGATCATGGCCGCGCATGCCGTCCGCCAAGTGTGCGCAACGTGCGTTGGCCGCCTGTGCCATGTCGAGCCAAAGACCGTCGGTCAGATAGGCCTGCATCTGGGCAGACAGAAAACGGTGCTTTGACATCAAATGCCCGCCGCGTTTGCGCCGCAACTCAAACTCCCACGCGAGCTGTGGATCGAAAATAACGCAGGCCTCGACCCCCAGAACGCCGTTTTTGGTGCCACCAAAGCTGACGGTATCAACGCCCGCTTTCCACGTCATTTCTGCCGCCGAACAACCCAGCGCAGTCAGCGCATTTGCAAAACGCGCCCCGTCCAGATGGGCTTTCATCCCATATTCCTTGGCCGTATCGGTCAGCGCGTTGATTTCGTCCAGCGTATAGATCGTGCCTTTTTCGGTCACCTGCGTCAGTGACAGCGGCCCGCGTTGGGGGCCGTGCACGCCGCGGGTTTGTTCGCCGCTGATCTTACTTTGCAAATCTGCCTGCGCCATTTTCCCATTTGTCGTGGGGACCAGTGTCAGCTTGGCCTGGGTGTAGAATTCGGGCGCATTACACTCGTCTTCCTGGATATGGGCGATGTCGGCGCAGAAAATCGTCTGCCAAGGCTGGGTCATCGTCGCCAGCAGAATCGCATTTGCGGCGGTCCCCGAAACGGCCAGATAAACGGCGGCGTCCGGTGCTTCAAAGATCGTGCGGACCTTTTCACGTACGTCATCCATGATCGCATCCGCGCCATAGCTTTTCGCGTAGCCGCGGTTGGCAGCTATCAGCGCTTCCATCACTTTGGGGTGGGCGGGGCCTGCGTTGTCAGAGGCAAAAAACATCTACGTCGGCTCCTCGATGATGTGGTCTTCCCAGTCGTCTTCGTCCACTTCAAATTCCGGAACGGTTAACCCCCGGACAGACACACCGGCCTGGTGCACCGATTCCGGATCGCCCGAGATCAGCGGGTGCCAGTGGAACAGCGGCCGCCCTTCGTGGACAAGACGATAGCCGCAGGTTTGGGGTAGCCAATACAGATTGTCGAGAAGGGTCTTGGGGTTCAGCACGATGCATTCGGGCACGAATTGGTGGCGGATTGGGTAGTTGCCGCACAGACAGCTTTGGTCATCCAGCAGGCGGCAGGCTACGCGGGTCATCACGACCTCGCCGGTGTCTTCATCTTCGAGCTTGTTCAGGCAGCATTTGCCGCAGCCGTCGCACAGCGCTTCCCATTCTTGCGGGTTCAGTTTGGCCATTGGTTTGGTTTCCCAAAACCGGTCGGCCAATCCGCCGCGGTCGATTTCACTGGACATGATGCAGAATCTCTCGTGCTTGGACGCAATCGGCGTCCATTTGGGTGATCAGCGCGTCCAGCCCATCGAACTTCAGCTCGGGGCGCAGATATTCGACCAGCGCGACAGACAGGGTTGCGCCGTAAAGATCGCCTTTGAAGTCAAACAGATAGGTTTCGCAATTGGGCATGTTTTCCCCAAACATCGGACGTACTCCGATTGATGCGGCGCCGTCATAGGTGCCCTTGTGCGGACCGTCGAGGATATCGACCTGCACCGCGTAGACGCCGAACTTTGGCGGATGCAATCCGGCGATGGCCATATTGGCGGTAGGATAGCCCAGTTCGCGGCCGCGCTGATCGCCGCGGATCACCTTGCCCTCGATCCGGTGCCAATGACCCAGCATTGCAGCGGCATCGCGTGGGCACCCATCGCTGAGCGCGGCGCGGATCGCGGTGGATGACACGCGCGCGGTATTGATGGCGATCATGGGGGTGACGGTCACGCCGAAACCCATTTCCTTGCCAAATTGTTGCAGGTCCCGCGTGGTCCCGGCGCGGTCTTTTCCAAAGCAGAAATCGGCCCCGACAATGACGTGTTTCAGGCCCAGTTGATCGGCGATGATGGTCTGTGCAAAATCGCGCGGTGACAGGCTGGCCAAGGCGGCATTGAACGGAATTTCATAAAGCTTTTCAACGCCAAGTTTGGCCAGACGGTTCGCCTTGGCTTCGGCGTTCATCAGGCGGAAGGGCGTGGGATCGTTAGAGAAATAACTGCGTGGGTGCGGTTCAAACGTCATGATGCCCAAGGGCGCATTTGCGGCCTTTGCAGCCGCGCGCGCGATGTCGATCACGGCCTGATGGCCGATGTGGACGCCATCGAAATTACCGATGGCAGCGGCGGCGCCTCGGTCCTTGGGGTCGATGAAAGCGGTGTCACGAATAATGCGCATGGCCTTGCGTATCCCGGCCAGCGCAGGGGCGCAAGATTAGTCGAATTTACGCGACGGTGCGAGAACCGTTGCATCACCGACGAGCACCTTTTTGTCATTCACCATGCAACGAGTGTTCATGGTGACACGCCGCCGGGAATGGTCGATTTCGGTCACTTCGACCTCTGTCAACACCATGTCACCGGGGCGGACGGGCGCAAGAAACTTGAGGCTTTGACCCAGATAAACCGTCCCGTGACCGGGAAGCTGTTCACCGATTACGGCGCTGATCAGGCCCGCCGTCAACATGCCATGCGCGATCCGACCACCAAATATGGTGTCTTGAGCATAGCTTTCGTCCAGATGTACCGGGTTCCGGTCAGTGGAGACTTCGGCAAACATTTCGATATCACGGTCGGTGATCACCTTGCGCAGGGACCGCACCATGCCGATTTCAATATCTTCGATGCAGATCGTTCCGCGGGGGACGTTATCTAGCATGTCACGCTCCATTGGGTAATAAAAATCCTAATATCCGGACGATATTGAAACTTTATTACTTTGCAAGCGCAGAAAGATCAAGTGATTCCGTTAGCGCAGCTGTCCGATTGCAAAAGTCGTGCTGATTTGTTCGGAATTCAGGTAATTCGTTAACGCGTCGGGATCGGGTTGCCCGTTGGTTTTGGTTTCTTGCGCAGCCAACCCGCCAGAGATGAACAGCGCGTCGATATCTTCTTGCAGGGCACCAAGGATATCGGTCCTGATCCCGTCGCCGATGGCAATGATACGCGGATCGGATGGGGCAATGTTTAACGCCGCGAGCCTGCGGCGCGCGAGGTCGTAGATCGGCGGGTGCGGCTTGCCGAAATACAGGCTTTGCCCGCCCATTTGGGTATAGAGTTGCGCCAGCGCGCCCGCACACCATTCGCGCACCTCGCCCCGGTCCACGATGATATCAGGATTGGCACATAGCAGCTTGAGGCCCTTTTGCTTGGCATGGAGGAATTCAGGGCGGTTCACGTCCAGATCGGCCAATGGATCAAAGGGTCCGCAGCAAACGATGCCTTCGGCCTGATCGAGCGTAACGCGCTGAATATCGACCGGATTATCGACGATTTCCGGCGGTGTGAAGAATTCATCATCACGGGGGCTTTCACCCATGAACCAGACTTTTTGCCCGACGATACCGCGAAACATCGCGGCACGGGCACTGTCGCCAGAGGTGGCGATTGCATCCCATGCATCGTTCGGCACGCCCATGTCAGATATCTGGAGCGCCACGGAATCCCACGGGCGGGGAGAGTTGGTGACAAGCACCACAACGCCGCCTGTCGCGCGGTATTTCTGCATGGCTGCAACCGCATCGGGAAGGGCTGTGACGCCGTCGTGCATACAGCCCCAGAGATCGACGAACGCCGCGTCGTAATCGCCCGATATCTGGTCAAAAGATGTGATGATCTGGGTCATGGGTTAACCTTTTTTGATGGTGCAAGACGGCGTGCGTATTGGGTATGTATCGCGTACGGACACTGTAAGGCAGCAGAGGTCCCGGACAGGTCCGGGACGTGCGGCACCCCGATCAGACCTTCAGGTTCGGGATGATCTGTTTCTTGCGGCTCATGATGCCGGGCAGGACCACGCTGTCGCCTGCGACCTTGACCGCGAACGATGCTTCGGCCACGGCTTTGGTCAGGTCGTTGGGGATCAGCATCGTGGCTTCTTCGTTCAGGATGTCGACGACGAAAAGCAGCACCTGATCGACGCCATCTTCGGCGGCGACGGTGGGCATGGTCGCCATCAGCGATGCCTTGCGATCAAGCACGATTTTGGGCGATGTGGTTTCCAGCACCGAGACGCGGAATTTCGTGCCGCCGACTTCGTATTCTTTGCTGTCCATGCGCAATAGTTCCGCATCGGAAAACGCGGAAATGTCGGATTTGGCGTCGAACATTTCGGTCGCATACGCGTCGATGTCGATTTTCAGGTCCTTGGCCAGTGATTGCGCAAGTTCCTGATCCATGGGCGTGGTCGTGGGCGACCGGAAGGCGAGGGTGTCGGACAGGATACATGACAACATCAGGCCTTTGATGCCGTCGGGCATATGGCTGGCGTGGTCGCCCATCATCTGGTGCATGATCGTGGCGGTACAGGCCAGTGGGCGGATTGTGATATTGATCGGCCCTTTGGTTTCCAGCCCACCCGCAAGGCGGTGGTGATCAATGATCGCGATCACATTGGCGTTGTTGATGCTCGCGGGCAGTTCGGCGGGGTTGTTGGTGTCGACCACCACGCATTTCTGGTCGGTATCAACATCGGCGATGACGGCGGGCAGATCAAAGCCCCAGCGTTTGGCGACAAAGGCCGCTTCGGTGTTGGGGGTGCCCAGCAGCGCCGCCTTTGCGGGAATCCCGGTGTGGTCGAGGAACCATTCCCAGATGAGTGGGGAGCCGGTGCTGTCGGTATCGGGGGCTTTGTGGCCAAAAACGAGCGTTGTCATGGTATGTGCCTTCATCTGCAGTACGGTTGGGCCGGGTTATAGCAGGCCAATGGGCGATGTCACGAGGTGACATGGCGCGCGGTTGTTGCGACTATGCAGCATAATATGAATGTGATGAGGGGGGCCGTGAAATGACAAAGATGCGCGAGGCGGATCTGTATCACCCGGTCAAAGCCTATTTGCAGCGCCAAGGCTATGAGGTGAAAGGCGAGGTGGGTGCGGCGGATGTCGTGGCCCGCCGCGCCGATGAGCCGCCGCTGATCGTCGAGTTGAAGCTGGGTTTTTCGCTGACGTTGTTTCATCAGGGCATTGCGCGGCTGGTGGTGACGGATCAGGTTTATGTGGCGGTGCCGCACAAGACCGGCAAGCCTGCGGTGCGGGCGTTGAAGGATAATGTGGCCCTTGCCCGCCGTGTCGGTTTGGGGGTCCTGACGGTGCGTGCGCGCGATGGCCATGTTGAGGTGCACGCGGACCCGGTGCCTTATGCGCCGCGCAAGTCCAAGAAGAAGGCGGCGCGCCTGTTGCGTGCCTTTGATCGTTTGCAGGGCGATCCGAACGCGGGCGGCGCGACCCGGCATGGGATCGTCACTGGTTATCGCCAGGACGCCGTGCGCTGTGCCCGGTTTCTGGCGGTGCATGGTCCGTCAAAGGGGGCGCAGGTCAAGGCCTGGGCCGAGGTGCCGCAAGCGACGCGCATCATGGCGGATGATCACTATGGCTGGTTTTGCCGGGTTTCGCGTGGGGTGTATGACCTGACAGATGCAGGCCGCCAAGGCATGGCGGACTACGGAGAGCTGTAGGCGGCGGACCGGGTCAGGGTCCAGCCATCGTTTTCCAGCAGTTGCAGCACGCCGTCTGTGCCAATCAGATGGGCCGCGCCGACTGCGATGACCAGTTGGTCGTGCCGGGCGGCGGCATCGGCGATTACGGGCATCCAGTTGCGGTTGCGGTCGATCAGCAGGGCCGCTTCGGTTTCGGCAAAAAGGGCTTCGGCTTCGGCGGGTGTGACGCCCGGAATATTGGCCATGGCAAAGCGTGAAAGTTCCCACAGCCGGCCGACGTCCTGGGCGAAATAGCGATCAAGCGTGGCGACAAACATCTGTTGTTGCTGGTCCGGTGCCAAAAGACTGACCATCAGCATGTCGATCTGGTCTTCGATCGGGTCGTTTTGAAAGATGTCGAACAGGGTCGTGAAGGGTTCCAGCCCCTGCAATGGGACGCGGGCGGCGATGGCATCTGCCATGATCATATGATCGAGACCGCGCGCACCCTCCATCAGCTCAGCTGAGGCGCAAACCGGGATCGACAGCATCATCGACAAATACCATGGCTGCATCTTGGCGGCCATGAAGCCGGGAATATTGCGGGCTTGGGCAGCCTGCACGACCAGGTCCCATGTGTCATCGTCCAGCAGGTCCCGCAACGACGGGCCTTCGATGATGAAGATGCGACTGGGATCGGCTGCCACCATGTTCTGTAGTTTTATCTCGTCCTCGGGGGTGGCTTCGACAAGCACAAGGTCGGCGCCCGCGATGGTATCGCGCAGGCCGTCATGGATCGGTTCGAGCCGTGGATCGTAGATGTGCATGGTGCCGACGACCGTGATGTGCCGGTCGTCCTTCTGCGCGGTCCAGATGATCCCCTCGGCATAGGGCATTGCGGCGACGGTCGCGGTCAGGGCGGCCTGATCGCGGTCGCTTAGCTGATCCAGATAGCTGTCACCGGTGCATTGCGCCGCCGCAGGCAGGCCAAGCAGGCTAAGAACGGTGGCGATGGCGCAGCGCAGAAACATCGGGCATCCTTTGGCTATGGTTGTACCAATCTATGTACGAGCCGCCGCAGATCAATCACCCGGGGCGGTTTTGCCGGATCATATTTTGCCGGGCCCGGATCAGCCCGCGCCGCATGTCGGGCCTGTCATCGGCAAGGTGGAAAATATCAGGGCCGATCCCGTGATCGACCAAGACGTTTTCGTCTACCCTACCGCGCGTGGCGTCTTGTTTGCGCCATCGTCTGCCGGCGGCCCGTCAAACATCCGCCTGATCACAAGGATCATCAGGGCAGCTGCCAGCAACGGAAAGCCAATCCCGACCAGCAGCAGGTGGATCAACGTACCAAGGTAATGGGTGGTCATCAGGCTCAGCTTTTGGGGGAGATCGTTGATCGTGTCCTTGAACCCCCGAGTCAGGTGCTCTGCGTCGCTCCAGTATTTCAGGGGGTCGTTGGACAGATTGCGCTTGACCGTGCGGTCATGCATCACCTGCACCGCCGACGGGTCGCCCGGTTCCGCAATCTGGTTGGCCAGCCAGCCGCTGGCGTTGATGCTGTAGGGGATCACCAGATAGGCGATCAGGAACAGCATGGTCGCCATTCGCACCAGCGTATGCGCCAGATGTTGCAGCCGGTTGTGGATGTTCAGACCCCGAAACACAAAGTACCCGGCCCCCAGACCCAGTGACAGTTGCGCCAGCCCAAATGATGCGGCGGCTGCGGCGCGGTTGAGGCCCAGCATCGCCTCGGCTGTGCCGGTGGCAAGCGTGGCGACGCCCAGCACGCGTTCCATCACATGTGTCAGGGCCGACAGTGCCTGACCGGCTTCGGCGCTGACGGATACCACGACGGTCAGGCCGACTTCGGTGGTGGACAGGACTTCGAGCAGGCCGAGGATCTCGGCGATCAGCAGCATGTCTTGCAGGCCGTCGCGGCTGGCGTCCTGCAAGTAGCTGGTGTTTTGCGCCACGATCGCAGAGCCGGATTGGCCCAGCACATAGGTGCCGGTCGTGGCCAGCAGCCACAGCAGGGCGGCAGAAGCGACGCACACGGCGGCAAGCAGGAAGTTTCGCAACATGGGTGTCATCGTTTTATCCTATGGGCAGGTCAGGTTAGCCAGATCGGTATGGCCGCCCGCAAAGGTGTTGCGATCGACAAAACCCTTTATCCCGTTGATTGATCCGTGGGGGCTGTATTGCCAAAAGGTCCATTTTTGCAGCCCGCGAGGCAGGTTTGGTGTGGTGCCGTAAGACGCCAGCCACAGGGGCCGGTCCGCGCCGGCGGTATCAAGGTAGCTGTTCCAGAACGACGGGCTGGCATAGACGACGGGCGCGCAGCCCGTGGCCTGTTCGACATAGTTCAGCCATGTTTCCACATCTTTGGCAAAGGCGGCTTCCTGCCCCTTTGGCGGTGCCCGTTCCAGATCGACGACCGGCGGAAGCGAGCCGGGACCGACACCTGCGACGGTCACAAAATTCTGGGCCTGTGGCAGGGGCGCATCGTTGGGTTCGTAGAAATGATAGGCGCCGAACAGCAGGCCCGCGCTGGTGGCTGCGGCCCGGTTCGCATGATAGCGCGGGTCGCTGTAGGTGATCCCGTCGGTCGCTTTGTGATAGCTGAAGATCAGCCCGTCTGCGGCCACTTGTGTCCAGTTGATGTCACCTTGGTAATGCGACACGTCGATGCCGGGCAGCGTCTGGTCGGCTTGGGTGGCGGCTGGTGGCGTTGCGGTCTGCGTTGCTGTGGTGATCGGGGGTGTGTGCAGCGGCAGGGCTGGTCGCATGGCCAGCACCCCGACAACCCCGACGACGATCAACGCCGACAACCCGTGACCCAGTGTTTGGAATAGCTGCATCGGCTGACCCTTGTTGCGTCTTTGCAGCAACTTAGGCGAAAGCAGGCGCATCGGTGTGTGCGCTACGACACGTCGCGTGCGTTTTAGGCCAGACCTTCGGACAGGGCTTCGGGGTCGAGGATCTCGATCCGCTGGCGGGCAGGTCGGATCACCCCGCGTTTGGCCAGTTTGCTAATCGAGCGGCTGACCATTTCCCGATTGGCCCCGATAGAGCCTGCAATTTCGGCATGGGTCGGCGCGTTGTCGATGATCGAGCCTTTGGCCAGTTTGCCGTGTTCGGCGGCAAGCCGCAAAAGATACGTGCCGACCCGCTGTTCGACCGACAGGGTGGTCATTTCCATGTTGCGTTCCGTCAGAGAGCGGATCCGACACACAAGATGCCGCACGATCCGGTCGCGGATCACGGGGACGGTGTTGAACAACTGCAGAAAGCTTTCGCGCGTCATCGACAGCACCCGTGCCTGGGTTTTGGCAAATACGGCCAGCGACCGTGGCGTGCCGTCCAATGCGGCCATTTCCCCGAAATAGGCACCTTCGGGGAAGCGGGAAAAGACGATCTCGCGGCCTTCTTGGGTCCAGTAAACCGCAAGCAGGGCACCGGAAATCAGAAAGAAGATATCGTGCGAATCTTCTTGTTGGTTAAACACCGTCTGCCATGCGTTCAGGCGTATTTCAGTGACCTGAAGGGGAATGTGGGCCAGATCTGCCGTGGTGATGCCATCAAACAGGGGCAGCTTGTAGCGCAGTAGCTGGTTTGGGTTCATGCGGTTTCCAAAAGGGCCCGTGCTGCGATCACCTCGGGGGGGGTTGCGGCTGTCGGAAAGGCGGCCAGCGCCGCGGCAAGGTCACTGCCGTTTGCACGGCCCGTTGCGAATTGGTCCAGCCGCGCGCGCAGCCGCCAGAGGCTGGCGTGTTGCTGGTCGGCAATGCTGACGGCCAGTGAAAGTGCTTTGGTCGCTTCGTCGCTTCGGTGCGTCTTGTCGCAGATATCAGCGTGCAGCCGCAGGACTTCGGGGTACCAGCAAAGCAGGCCCGATGCCGCGCAGTCCCCGGTCGCTTGGCGGGCGCATTTATACGCCATTTCGGGTTTTGCGTGCCGCCAGAGCGCCTGTGCATAGTAGGCCCGGAAATAGGGTAGGCCGACGTTTGATCCGATAGCTTCGTGGGTCAAAAGTATCTGCTCGAATTGCGCCAAACCTTCGGGGGTATCGCTTTGCGTCGGGTCCATCACGTGCAGCCATGCGCTGCCGGTGATTTGCCAGAACAATGCGGCCTGCGCGTGGGCTGTTGCGATGCCCTGTTGCAGGCGCGCGATCGCCTGATCGGTCTTGCCCGCGTAAAACAGCGGGACAGCACCCCAAACCTGCGCATAGGGCAGCATCACGGGGATGTTCAACTGGTCCTGATGGGTGTCGGTTTCGGCGCTTAGCGCGTCCACCAGATGGCTGTCGCCACAAATCGCCCGCCCGACCGGTTCGAACATCTGGGCGGCGGCAAAGGTATCCATGCCATACTGCGCAATCATCGCGCCATGTTTGCCGACGTCATATATGGCGCGCAGCCCGGCGAAGTCTTGGAACTGCTCTTGGAAATTGCCGCTATAGAAGTTCAGGCAGACACTGGTGCCAAGCGCGGCAAGGCGAATTTGCTGGCTTGCAGCGTCTTGGGGCAGATTGTCGGCGGTTTCGACCAGAAGGTTGCAGAACCGTTCCGACCCCGCCTTGTCCGCCGAAATGATCGCATGCGAGAAGCTGCCGTAAAACGCAGGGCCGTTCGCGCTTGAGTATTTGTGCTGCGCGGTGGCCAACCGCTCCACGGCTTCAAAGGCTTCTTTGACCGGGGCGGCGGTAAAGCCCTGCGTCTGCATCCGGATCGACCCAAGCGCGGTCTGACAGGCGATTTCCAGATCGGTCACGTCGATATCGCCCGGCGCATCGGCGCAAAGTGTCAGTGCTGCGATAATATGCGCTTCGGCGTCTTCAAGCGCGCCTTGGAACAGCGCCCATTGGCTGACGGTCAGATAGTTCTGGATCGCAGGGACATATTGCTGCGCACGGCTGAGGTGGTCGGTCAGCAGGGCAGGGTTGCGCCGCACGGCGTCGGGGTGGCGTTCTTGCAGGTGGTCTGCAATCTGGCCGTGATATTCGATCCGGGTCTTGCGCAACATTCCCTGATAGGCGGCCTGATGCAAAAGCGCATGGGAAAAGGTCCAGGCGTCGGCGGCGTCCTTGAGCAGGACACCGCGCGTACAGGCGGCGTGCAGGTGCGTATCCAGCGGTTCCTGATCCGCCGCAATCGCCCGCAACATATCAAGGCTAAAGCTGCGCCCGATCACAGCGGCACATTGCAGCACCGGCTTGGATGGCCCGGTCGCGTCGATCTGTTCGGCCAGAAGGTCCATCAAAGAGCCGGGGATGTGATCCGTCGCTTGGGTGCCCGTGGCGCGCCGTTTGTACAATTGCTCGAGATAAAGCGGCACACCGCCAGCTTTTTCGACAAGAGCGGCCCGTTCATTGGCCGTGACTTTGCCCTCCGACAGCGCATCCAGCATCCCCTGCGCATCGGCGTCGTCAAACGTTTCCAAGGGGATCACCACGATGGGCAGATTGCCCAGATATTTGCCGATCTTCGTGTCTTCGCGGCTGGTCATCACGATCTGGTAATTGGCGGCAGCCGGGCTGAGCAGGATGTTGACCAACACGCTGAAACTGGCGTTGTCGAGCCAGTGCAGGTCTTCGAAAATCAACAAACCGTCGGGTTGCACCGCTTGAATAGCCTGCCACAGGCTGTTGTCGATCAGGGATTTCAGGGCAAGGTTGGTTCTCTCGGCCAACAGGCGCTGACCTTCGGGCAGACCAAGCGCCAGTGCCAGCGCGCGCTGGGCATCGGGCTCCAAGGCGCCGAACCGGGTCTGGATGTCGCTGAACTCCGGCAGGGTGCTGCCGGTTTGCTGCATGATCCAGTCGTTGAATGGCTGGTAGCTGGCGCGGGTCTGGGTGCCATCGGCGGCAAAGGTGGACACGGCTGCGGCGGATTGCGCGACAAAGCGGCTGAGGGTGGTTTTGCCGATCCCGGCCTGCCCGATCAGCAAGCAGGGTTCGCGGCTTGCCGTAATCCGCTGTAATTCAGTCTTGCGGCCCACGAAAAAGTCAAGTTTCTTGCGCTGCAGAGGGAAGGCTTGCGGCATGGGTTGATACAGGGTTTGCGCCTCGGCGAAACCTTTGAGGCGTTGACCTGGCATCTCTTGCAGGACCATCGTGTCGCGCAGCAGCATGCGGGTCCTTTCGGATACCATGACCGTGCCGGCGGTGGCGCGTTCCTGAATACGCTGGGCCAAGGTGGTCACCATGCCCGTGGCACGCGGCAGTGTGTTGTTGCCGCTGCTTGCGCGCACGGCCACTTCGCCGGTGGCAACACCTGCGCGCACTTCGATGGACACGCCGCCGCGATAGGCCGCGCTGATTTCATTGACGGCTTTCAGGGCGGCGTTCACCGCCTTGGCCGCGGCCAGTTCATCGGCTTTGGAAAGGCCAAACAAGGCGACCACGCCGTCGCCCAAATATTCGGTGACTTCGCCGTCATGGGCTTCGATGATGTCGCGGGACTGGGTATAGTAGTCTTCCAGCCACTGTTGCAGGTCCTCGGCATCGGCGGTGCTGGCGATATCACTGAACCCAACAAGGTCAATGAATACGGCTGTAATTTGCTTGCGTTCACCCCTGCCGGTTAAGGCAGAGGGTATGTGTGGCGTATTCATCGTTCACTCCCGTCCCTGTGGCGCACTATAGGCGTGTTTGGCTGGCTTCCAAGCGCGCAATGCGTGCGCTGTCAAATGGATTTGAAAGCGTCCAACTGGTCCAGATCCGAAAAGCGCCCGGCAGGTGGTTGTCGGCTGCGGCGTGATGGGTGGTTTGGCGCAGCGGCTGGGCGGTCATCTTGCCAACGGGCAGATTGGACAAGCCAAAGTCATGCACGTCTATTTCCACATCAATACCAGCGACATAGGCCGAGGTCAGGCTGAAATCGAGGTTCGAATACTGCCAGTGGCCGAATTTATTTTTGCTGACGACCACTTGTTCGGCCAGACGGTGGACTGCGCCCAGCGTGTCATATTGGGTTAGCGGTCGGGCGAAGTCGCGTTGCGCATATTTGGCGGACCAGATCGGCGTGCCCTGCGCCGAGGCGACGGTATGGCGGTCGTTGGACATTGTCAGTTGGCCGATGCGTTTGTTGTAGCCATAGTACCAAACGCCGGCCAGTTGCGGGCGCAGGCGGTTCAGGTAAATATTGGGCAGGTAGGTAAATGCGCCTTCTTGGCCTTCGATCTGGACATAGCTGATCGCGGTGATCGCTTCGAAATAATTGCGGTAGCCGGTAAAGCGCGGCAGCGTGGCGGCCCGCACGCCGATCTGCTGATTGGCAAGGATCGCGACCGGGTGGGTCCCTTGAGGGGTGAGCGCTTGGGGGTGCAGGCTCATGCCTTTGGGCAGTGATTTTTCCAGCTCTTTTGCATCGACCGCATGGAAACTGAAGAAACCGTCAAGCTGACCAACGCCATAGAACGGGGTCAGCGGCCAAGGTGCCGTTTGCGCATAGGGGCTGTCGAGCTTGGCGGCGGCTGTTGGTCCGGCATCGGGCGCGATATCGCCTTCGCCGACGATTTCAATATTTGCGCCGGTCAGCGCCTTGGCCGCGCCAAGCCCGGAAATCGTGGCGGCTTCGACACAGCCCGCGTTGATCCCGCAGCGGGTCCAGTCGCCCGCCAGAAACAGGTTTTCAAAACCGGCCCCATCGGGTGGCAGCCGATACTGCACACTGCCCGGCACCGACAGAACATAGCGTTCCGAGCCATAATAATTCTGCCGGAAATATTGGGCCTTGAATTTTTCGGGTCCGGTTTGCGCACCTTCCGCGTGCAGCAGCGACAGGTCAAATTTGCCCGCCTTCTTGGCCTTGGGCCATAACAGGTGTCAACGGCAGAGTAAAAGTGAGCCAAAGGGCAGCGCAAAATGTTGCCACT
>NZ_JAFMHJ010000055.1 GCF_017854565.1 Yoonia sp. | reverse complement strand
ACGCAAGAGCGCGGCGGCAAATCATGATGGCCACCGCGATTGCTTTGCCCCCCGGCAGCGGTCTGACCTCTGCCGTTTGCTCCGCGCTGTCCTTGTCCCGTGCAAGCGTTCTTCGACACCGCGCGGCGCTGACGGCCCCGCCACCTCTGCGCAAGGCAAGACCACCTTCTTCGCGGGCCTTGCCTGAAAGGGAACGGGACCAGGTGCTGCACCATCTGCGCGAACCCCGTTTTGCGGATCAAACACCCACCGAAGTCTTTGCCTCCTTGCTGGATGAGGGAACCTACCTGTGTTCGATCCGCACGATGTATCGCATATTGGCCGCTCAGGGCGAAGTGGCCGAGCGCCGCCGACACAGCCACGGCGCCACGGCGCCGCGCAATACCGGCACATGCGGGATCGTGAGCAACAGGTCCGCCAAGGCGGTAGGATGGTTTCAGCGGGTGTGGACGCTGAGGATGGTTTGATCTTGGCATTGCGCCAGACCCCGGGTCTGGTGGGGCTCTTCGGGCCTGCACTTGCCCGTTGAGAAACGCCGTTCCGGAGTATATCCTGAGTGATGACTGGCCTCAGGGGCACCCGCGCTTTAGCTGCCCGTTCCGCGCAGCATTCTTGGGTCGCCTGCATATTTTGGATTTTGAAAAAGGGGAACGCGACATGCATGCGCTGTTTTTCGAGGTGCGCCCCCATCCGGGTCATCTGGAACATTATTTTGAACATGTGGCCCTGCTGCGTCCGGTCCTCGCACGCCACACCGGCCTTGCATTTCTTGATCGCTATGCCGCGCTCGACGACGACGGTTTGTTGCTGTCGCACCAACTTTGGGAAAGCGAGGAGGACATTATCGCCTGGCGCGCTGATGCGACACATCGCAAATCACAATCGGCTGGGCGCCGCGTACATTTTGCCGACTACCGGATCCGCGTGGGCGAACGCATTCTGCATTGGCAACACAACGCGCCCCGTTCAATTGATCCGGCCTTACCTGCATCTGACACGGCCCATGTTGTGGCGCTTTATGGTACGCAACCACCCGCCATCCCTGCGTTTGCCGGTTTCAAGAGTATGAACCATGACAAACAATTTGTTGCTTTGGCGAGCGTGAGGGGATCGGTTGCAGCCCTGAAACTGCTCAAGGCGCAGATCAGCACACCGGGGCTGGAGCAGGCTGCAATTTACAAGATACGTCGTGACTATGGCCAATTTGATCGCGCACAAGCACCGTTATAACCCGATCAATCATGCCGCTGACAGTCTGAATGCAGTGACGGCTACATCACATCACCGCCTCTCTACCCATTTGGCAACGACCGGCTCCGTCAGGCCGCGCTTGAAAGGCCTGGAGGGGGGTTTTGCGCGCAGGGAGGTGGGGCAGGGCGGTACGACATATCGTTGATGACGCTGGTCATAGACCTGCTGTATGTGCCGCCGGGGGACGAAGGCCAATTCGTGGTCTTGTCCTTTGTTGGCGGTCAGTTGCTCATGCCCTCCAGCTATCACGCTGGTTTCGCGAGATGAATCCCCTTACCCGATTTGCGCGACAAAGCCGTGACAGGCCGTCACTGCTCGCGAAAGGCGCGGGACATGCTATCGACGATCGGTTTGGCAAGATATTGCACAAAAGTCCGCTCTGCCGTTTGTATCATGACTTCAGCGGGCATGCCGGGTGTGGGCGAAAAGCCGGGTACGCGCAACAGCTCGTCCGATGCGATGGAAATGCGTGCAACATAGACTTCTTGCGCCGTGCTATCGCCAGCGTTCGATACCGTATCGGCGGAAACGTAGTAGACCGTACCGGCTAAAACCGGCGTTGTCCTTTGATTTAAGGCTGAGAGCCGGATTGTGGCAGGGTACCCAATTTGGACGCTGTCGATATCGGTGCGCGGAATTTGCGTTTCAATGATCAAAGGCTCGTCTGCAGGCAGGATTTCGGCGATAGCCTTGCCGCTTTCGACGACGCCACCGGCTGTGTGATAATAGAGCCTGACGATTGTGCCCGACACGGGGGCCGTGATTTCGACCCGGTTCAGGATGGCCTGAGCGGTGCGTACTTGTTCGCGGATGCCGTCCAGTTCAGCGTCAACTTTCTGCAACTCGTCCAGAGCCGCATCCCGGCGTTCACCCAACGTTTGTTCAATCTGCGCGGCATAGCGCCCCCGAACTTCTTCGATTTCGTCGATCTCTGCGGCAAGGCGTCCGATCTGACCGTCGGCTTCGGCCATGGCGCGGCGGATCACGTTTACGTCGGTACGCCGGATCAGGCCCTTGTCGAGGAGGGTGGTCTTGTCTGCCAATTCCTCGGCCATCAAAGACATTTGTAGCTGGGTTGCAGATAGTTGACTGGCATAGCCGCTGGAGCGGATAGTCAGCGCATCAATGCTGCGGTTCAGCAACGCCACATCATTTTGCAGACCCTGCATGGATACCTGAAAAGCCAGGGTTTGGCTGTCCATCATCATCGCAACTTCCAGGTCGGCGCGCAGGGCGGCCAGATGTGGGGGATAGACCAACGCGTCCAACTGTTCGTATTCCGCCTGAAAGCGGGTGCGCGCGACCTCGAGCCTGATCTGGCGCAGGAACAGTTCCCGCTCGTGTCCCAGCGCCGCAGTTTCGTCCAGCCGGACAAGCACTTGCCCTGCGGCGACGGCGTCGCCCTCGCTGACATAGATCTCCTGGATGATGCCACCCTCAAGGTGTTGGACGATCTTGTTGCGGCCTGTGGCGATAAAGCTGCCCTGTGAAATGACGGCGGCGGCCAAAGGGGCCGTTGTGGCCCATACGCCAAAGCCCCCGAAGGCGGCGATGATCAGGGCGATCCCGAACATAACATGGCGTCTGACAGAGCGGGGCACTTCGTCATACCAATTCGCAGGAACCACAGCAGTAGAGTGGACGGTCATTTTGTAATCTCCTGATTATTCGTGCTGCGTTCGGCAAGTTTTTGCAGAACCTGATCACGCACACCAAACAGGGCGACATTCCCGTCAGCGATCATCATGATTTTATCCACGACCTTGAGCAGTGACGGTTTCTGCGTGATGACCACGACGGTGATCTTGCTTTGCTTGGCGTGCTCGATCGCGCGGGCCAGTGCGCGGTCACCGGCGGCATCAAGGTTCGCATTCGGCTCGTCCAATACCAGAAGGCGGGTATCGCCAAAGAACGCGCGCGCCAGTGCGACCCGCTGTTTTTGTCCACCAGACAAGGGCGACCCATCTGCGGCTACAACGGTTTCATACCCGTGGGGCAGGGCGGCGATCATTTCGTGGACATCGGCCAGCACAGCAGCGCGGTGAATGTCGGCATCGGTGGCGTCGTCGCGCATACGGCCAATGTTGTCTTTGATAGACCCGGGGAACAACTGTACGTCCTGTGGGACGTAACCGATACACTCGCCCAGTTGGCGCGGGTCCCAGTTGCGCAGATCCATCAGGTCAAGTCGCACACTGCCCGACGTCGGCAGGATCGACCCAACCAACATTTTGCCCAGCGTCGTCTTGCCAGCGCCAGAGTTGCCGATCACGCCCAACGTCTCGCCCGGGTTCAGGTGAAAGCTTAGCCCGTTCAGGACGACCTGCTTGGTGCCGCCGGGTACGTAGAGCAGCCGTTCGACGTCCAGCCGGCCCTCGGGGTGGGGTAGCACCAGCCGTTCGAACCGGCTGCGCGAACGGCGCATAAGATCGGCAATTCGGCCATAGGCGGCGCGCGAAAGTAGAAACGAATTCCAGCCTTCGATTGACCCCTCAATGGGGGCAAGTGCGCGGCCCGCGATGATTGACGCAGCGATGACCATACCGCCTGTGATCTCGCCTTGGATGGCAAGGTTGGCCCCCCATCCCAGCATCCCGATCTGGGTCAGCAGGCGCGCCGCCCGCGACATCGAAGCGAAAATGATGTTGCGATCCTGCGCATGAACCTGTGCGGTCAGCGATGTCGCCGTGTCTTTACCCCAGATGCGTACGGCCTCTGGAACCATGGCCAATGCGTTGATGATCTGGCTATTGCGCGCCATGGAATCCAGATGCATGTTCGCGCGGCTTTGGGCTGAATTTGCTTCGGCGAAGGGGCGGGCGGTCATCTTTTGGTTGATCACGGCGATCACCAAAAGCACCAGCGACGTGATGATGACGATACTGCCCAGATGGGGGTGAACCATAAAGATGACGATCACGAAAAGCGGTGCGAACGGAACGTCGAGAAACGAAATCAGCGTGCCGGACACCAAGAAACCGCGCATCTGCTGCAAGTCGGCCAGTGTTTGATATTCGCGACCATTGCCGTGCAGCGACGCATGCGCCGCTGCGCTTAGGATTGGGGCGCCAAGCCTTGCCGCGACTTCTACGGCGCTTCGCATCAAGATAAAGCGACGCAACGCATCCAGAATGGTCTGCACCAATACCGCGCCGACGATCACAACGGTCAGCATGATCAGCGTATCAACCGACCGGCTGGTCAGCACGCGGTCCGAAATCTGGAAAAGATAGATCGGGATCGCCAGGATCAGGACGTTGGTGCCCAGCGTCAGCAGCATCACAAAGGCGATGTTACGCCGCACGGCGCGCACGCCCATGTTCAGCGCATCCGCAAAGCCATCAGGACCGATACGTTTGTGAAACGGGGTTGTCGGGCCACCGTTCTTGCCGCCACCGCTGCCAGTCGCTGCGGGCGGCGCGGCATTATTGGCGGGCTGGTCGATGATATCCCCGCTTTGAGGGCCGTCAGTGGCGGTCTTGTCAATCCGCATATGTGGCTGCAGGGTGAACGGGCTCTTGGCCTCATCACCATCGGCGTCCGCGTTGCGCTGACTGGTAAAAACATGATCTTTCAAAGTCGTGCCTCCGGCAAATCTATTGGGGGGGTCACGCCAAGACGGTTTGCATCACATCAGGTGATGCGCCTGCGTCATCGGTCGGCGCAATAAAGGTTGTGTCCGCAGTACCGCTATCGGTCATCATATCGTCTGCAAGAAAAGCGACGGCTTCATTGGCTAGCGGCACGGTGGCCACGCCAATCGGATCGGCATCGGGATCAATAAAGGACGCCTGATAGAGCAGCAGGTCATCGTATACCTCGCCGCCGACCAGAACGGTTGAATCCATGCCGTATTCCATAATCGTGGCAAGGTTCACGACCGCGTTTGATCCTGTGGTGATGGTCAGTGGGCCGTCCGGTTCGTCTGGGCGGTCCTCCAGCGCGGCTAATTCGACGCCGATCTGATCTGCATCGCCAAGGATATTGGTTTGCTCGATTGATGTGACATTGATCAGGTCACCTGCAATGTAGAGCACGCTAAGGTATTCATGCCCGGCGAACAGTGCGTCTTGGGCGACCGCCGCGTCTAGCGTCGTGCCGCCATTGGCAAGGGCATTGCCCGCATTGGCAAAGGCGTCGGTCATCGCAGTATAGGTATCGACGCCCGTGAAGTCGATATTGGCGTTGTTGAAAATCAGGTTGTCGCCAATCGAAACGGTTGCAGGCCAATCGCCATCATAGGTGACGTGATCGTCGTCCAGCAATACGTTGGTCTGCGTGATCAAGGCCATGTTGATCATCTGACCGCCCACGATAATCAGGTCGTAGCCCTGACAGAACTCAAGCAGGCTGACTTGATTGAGGGCGGTGTTCCCACCAAAGTCGAGATAGCTGTCTTCGCCCGAAAACGTAATCTGGGCGCAGTCGTTGTCGGTGACGAAATTATACTGGTGGAGCCAATTCACGGTGATCAGATCGGCCTCGATGCGGGTAACACCCCAGATTTCAGGCAGGACGTCGGTGGGCTCTGCCATTGCCGCGTCGTTCACGCTGGAGCGTAATGCGACGGTTGCGGCGTTGATGGCCTGCGTTGGCGAAACCGGCGCATTATGGCCGCTGTCAACGTCGCGCTGGACGTTCACCTGTGAAATTGCCGCAAGCGATACGACGTCGCCCATAACCGCAATAACTGCTGCATCGACCGGCTGCGAGACAATCGCAACTTCGTTCGCAATCAGGTTGCCCCCCGCATTCACGAAATGGCCATCCTCTACGTCAAAAAGTGCCGCAGCGGTGTGAGCCGAGCCATCAATGTCCGTGAATGGCGGGGGCGCGTCGTCCGGGTCGGACTGGGTATCGTCGTCTTGGAAATACTGTGGAAGCAATGCGATGAAATCGGGGGCCGCATCGGCGGCCACGCCATTGATCGTCGTACCCAGCACCGCATTGCCCGACAGCGTTGTAGCGGTCGCATCCTGCGGGGCGGTTTCACCACGGCCCGCATAATCGGCAGCTATCGTCGCGAAATAGGCCGGTGCATCAAGCAGCGCGGTAAGGGGATTGCCCATTGCCGCCGGGGTCAGCGTGTCAGCCACCGAGACAAGTTCCCCGAGTTTTGCATCAAATGCAGCAAGGTCAACGAAGTCCGCATTGCCACCCGACAACATAATATCATTGTCGGACATGATATTGATCTGGTGGCTTACGACCGCAATCGCAGACGGTGGGGGCGGTACCAAACTAAAGGCTGAATCCGCGTGCGGCGCATGTATGCGCAGCAGTCCGGCATGCACGGGGTCAGGTGCTGCCAGGCGGAAAACAACGGTGGGCAAGTTACTGATGGCTGACATGCCCGCATCTTGCAACCAACCCGGCGCAAGGGCGGAAAACATAAAGGGAGTGAGACCGGGATCATGTCCCACAGCCTCATAAGCGGCACGCAATAAGAGAGTGGCGGTGTCGTGGCCTTCAAACGGGATGTCGCCGTCGGCGGTGTGACGAAACCCGTCGGTTTGTTCGCGCAGCCGACCTTCGCCGTCGGTGATTGCGAAGGTGCCGATGAAATGTGAAATGATCTCTGAAATTTTGTCGATTGGCATCTGAATCACCAATGTGTTCAACGATGTTTCGGGGGGCAGGGGCCCTTGGTTTGGGTCATATGCCTAAGGCGAAGTGTCCCCGCCACGGTCAGCCGTGGCGGGGAGCAATTTCTTATGCTCCGTCAGAGCTGTCGTCGCCGACGTAGGTCGATGTCATGTTGCCACCGACGATGGTCATATCAACGGTGTTGCCCAACACGTTTGCACCCATCACGATGCTCTGGTTGAACGCCGTTGTGTCGATTGCGGACGCTGCCGAAGACATGGACTGCCCAGAGACATAGCCGTCGTCGCCGTTGGAACTGCCCCAGTTGCCTGAGTCCAGACCGTTATCGTCATCGTCTCCGTAGCCGCCATGGCCGCCATCAAATCCACTTTGCATGTGTGGGAAGCCACCAAAGCCGCCTTCGCCATCCTCGGACCCGGCGTCGATGCCATCATCGGATGTTGCAGTGCCGCCAGACGACGTGTTGGTCTGTGTCAGACTGCCGCCGACAGTCGCATTGTGCAGCGAGTCATTGTCGACCAAGTTATTGAACTGACCGTTGATCGTGCCGGAATCATTGCCTTCGCCATTCAGGGCATCCGTCAGGATATCCTTCATGTTCAACTCGTTGCCGGGATCGTAGTTCACGTCGCCCTTGGCCATGATAATGTCATTAACGGACATGTGTGACATGTCGATGTCTGCGAAATCATCGTCCGTTGGCGCATAGCCTGACAGGTCGACGTTTGCGCTGACGCTGACGTCTGTATCAACGACGGTGTGAACGTCGGTTGTGTTGTTCGCAGCGTTGGTCGCGCTGTTGCTCGCACTGTTCGCGGCATCGTTTTCGTTGAAGTTCAGGTTGCCGTTGGCATTGCCATTGAGGTTCAGCGAACCATTCAAATTGCCGTTTTCATTGCCATTTTCGTTTTCACTGCTTTGGCTCTGATGCTGGCCCTGACCTTGCAACTGACCTTGCAGCTGCGCTTCGGCCTGACCTTGGTGCTGGTCCTGTTCCTGGTTGTTCCAGGGCATGTAGTAGTGGTTTCTTGTGGACATTTTTTCGACTTTCACTGATGCGCCAGCCGGACCACTGCTCATCTATAAAGTGGCCATTGGACAAGACGCAGGTTTGCATTGAAATCCGGTGCGCCATGAGGCGCGGACCGGGGTGTATCTGGCTTAGACGGTTAGATACGTTTCGCCCCCCTTTCTGATCCGAACCAAGACAGACCGCGTGTTGCGGCGTAAGGATATCGCGACTTCCAGTTCAGGACTGGCGCAGTGACATCTGTTGGAGCTTCGGATCACTTGTTTTTCAGCAACGTCACGAAGCCTGTGACCTGATCATCCTCGCACCATCGCGGGGTGATCGACTAGCTGGCAGAACGGGCAGGGCAGATTCGCGGTGTCGTCGGCGCAAAGGGTCAGGTTTCGCCGGTTTGATAGATCGAAAGGTTTACACCCTTAGGTCGCGCCGCCAAAAAACAGACCGTTGGATGGTGTCCAAACCGTTATGAACCAACGGATTTCCTGTTTTCTTTGTGATTCTCTAGGCTGCTCAATGTGAATGTGTTAACATTGCGGTCGGTTCAGGCTTATTTTGGCCGTATTCTGCACCCTAATCATGGCGCCTTTATTTTGGTGGCGTCGTCAAAAGCCGTTTTTTTGATGTTGAACTCAGGCAAGTCGCCTTTGGGTGATGGCATTGTTTGTGAATATTAAATTGGAAGCGAGGTATCGATGCGAACTGAGAATTTTAGCCCGCGTGACATGGGAAATGATCTGCCTGTTATTCTGTTTGTCGGTGATCACGCCTGCTTTTCCGATATTTACCTGCGACTGGTTCGAGACGAGGTCGCGCATTTTGACGTCGTGTGCGCACGTCATATCGAAGAGGCCGAGCGGGTCGTCGCAGAAGACCCGCAGCGCATTGCATTTATTATCATGGGCAGCGGTTTTGGCGCACGCGCATTGGTCAGCCTGAGCCAAGTCAAAGACCGCGCGCCAAAAGTGCGCGCTGTCTTGGCCTATGAAAACCTGGCCGAGTTGCGCCGGGTTTTGACGTCGGATGACGGGTTCCGCCATCTGGAGGAGCTTAGCTTTTTGCCGATGCGAACGAAGGTCGACGCGACCATCTCAATCCTTCAGCTGTTGATTTCAGGTGAGCAATACGTGTCGGGCGATGTAATGCAAATCTTGCTTGACCAGCAAAGCGGCCGCACGAAAAGTCGCGGGAATGGGTCGTTGGCTGGTAGCACTGAGGCAGGTGCGACGACCGATCCAAATATGTGCAGCGACGATATGCAGGGCCTGACCGCGCGCGAAACGCAGGTGCTGGCGCTGCTTTCCAAAGGTGCGCCGAACAAGATCATCGCAGAGCGGCTTACCTTGTCCCAAAGCACAGTGAAGCTGCACATCCACCATATCATTGCAAAGCTGGGCGTGCGGAACCGGACCGAGGCGGCTGTGACATATCTTGGGGCCAACGCCGTCAGACAGGGAGATACGCTGCGGTGAGTGCGGAACAAACCAACAGCTTTGACGCCTTCTTGCTGTTGGTGGGCAAGCTGAACTATGCGTGGACGAATACCGAAAGCCTTCTGATCCATTTGATCAGCGGTCTGGCCCGTGTCGACATGGAGACGGCGACGGTCATTTTCCTGACGCTGAACACATCGCGTGCGCGGATTGATCTGGTCCAGCGCATGGCCAAGCTGGGCCGGGTCGCAGCAGCCGAGCGCAAGGCGATACTTGGTGTGACTGAGCGGGTGCAAAAGGCCGGGCAACTGCGCAATCGCTATAACCACTGCATCTATGCGTTCGATTCAAATGCCGAGGTATCGCATACGATCCTGATGCGGATCGCAGACCGAAAGGACGCGATCAAGATGGGCCAGACACAGGCCGTCGATGTGGCCGCCGTCGCGGGGATTGATGGTGCGATAGCGGAACTGCGGGATATCAATCACACTATCTGGGGTCTTATTCGCGAATACGCTTACCCAAGTTAATGTTCATCTGCCGGAAATTCCGACCCATCTTCGCCTCGTGCGGTCCGCGTTAGGCGGGATTACCGTCGCCCGTCCGCCCCAACTGATCGGCCAGTCGTTTCCGACCTCGGTTGATCCGGCTTTTGATCGTTCCAACGGCCACGCCGCACGTGATTGCGGCATCTTGGTAAGACATGCCGCTGGCACCGACCAGAACAAGCGCCTCGCGCTGTTCGTCAGGTAGGCTGGCGAATGCTTTTTCAAAATCCAAAACGGCGATGTGCCCGTCGTTCCCGGGCCCGTCAGTGTCCGCACGGGCGATATATGCTTCGGCATGGCTGCGTTCGCGGACCGATTTGCGCAAATCCGAATAATAGGTATTTCGCAGAATCGTGAACAGCCACGCCTGCAAATTCGTTCCGGCTTCATAGCTGTCGAAACTTTTCCAGGCTTTGACGATGGTATCCTGCACCAGATCATCCGCGACACTGGCATTGCGTGCGAGGCTGAGCGCGAAAGCGCGCATCGCAGGTAGCACAGAGAGTATTTCGTCGCGCGGATCAGGCGCGCCGCGCAGCATGTTCACGTGCCGGTCCCGTGACCGTGCCGACGCAATTTCTCAAGCAGCTGCATGAAACGGTCGGGCACTTCTTGTTCTACGATCGTACGGTATACCCGCCTGAGGTTTTCGTCGATGTCACGCTCGACCTGAGAGTTATGTGTTTGCCGCACCATTGACGATACTCACTTTTGTAGAAAACAGCTTAAGCGGTATATTCACTAAACGCCACAAGGCTGTATTAATTTTAGTAAGTCATGTTTAGGTTTTGTAGAATTGTTTTCTCTATGATGTGACGCCGGGACTGTCTCTGGGGGCGTGGCCCATTTTCCACCCTATCTGCGACGCCATGCGCGCGCTTGCTGGCAGTCAGGCGGGGGCGGGGGAAGACGTGCAACCTGTGCTGGATGATCCGTCTGTTGTGCAGGCGGCCATCATCATGGAGATGCTAAAAGTTGGTGATGACCCCTGAGGGGCGGCATATCATGGCGTTGTTCACGCGCCGCAATTCTCATCTGAGAAAGGATATGCCACATGATGACAAATACCATTACCCAACTGCCCGATCCACAGGGATTTCCGCCCGACCCTCTGGCAGAACTTTTACGATCCGGCGTGCAGCGGTTGATTGAGCAAGCCGTCGAGGCCGAGCTCGCTGTTCTGCTGGAGGCCTATGCTCCCGACAAAACGGACGATGGTCGCGCGCGGCTGGTGCGCCATGGTCACCTGCCTGAGCGCGAGGTGATTACCGGGATCGGCGCGGTGCCGGTCAAGGTGCCCCGTGTGAGGGACCGGGGCGACGCCGCCGAGAAAGTTCGGTCCACGTCAACGATTCTGCCGCCCTATCTGCGGAAAGCCAAATCCATCGAAGAGTTGCTGCTCTGGCTTTACCTCAAAGGTATTTCTACCGGCGACTTTCACGAAGCGCTTGCTGCTCTGCTCGGACCCAATGCGGCGGGACTGTCCTTAAGCACGATTTCACGGCTCAAGGCTGATTGGTGGGACGCGTATGATCGCTGGCAGCGGCGCGACCTGAGCGCGCGGCGGTTTGTCTACATCCGGGCGGATGGCGTCTATTTCCGGCCCCGAATGGCGGAAGAAAAACAATGTGTTCTGGTGCTGATCGGGGCTGATGAGTGGGGCCGCAAAGAGATTATCGGCCTCGCCGACGGCTACCGCGAAAGCACCCAAAGCTGGCGAGAGTTGTTGCTTGATCTGCAGCGACGCGGTCTCACCCATGCGCCTGATCTGGCCATTGGCGATGGGGCGCTCGGGTTCTGGAATGCTCTGCGCGAGGTCTTTGGGGCCACGAAAGAGCAGCGCTGCTGGTTCCACAAAACCGGCAATGCGCTGAATGCGATGCCAAAATCGGTTCAGGCCAAAGCGAAGGGCCATCTGCACGACATCCACTGGCCGACAGGGCATTGCGAAGCAATGTCCCGAGAGGCTGGTAAGCTGAAACCCGCATGGACGCCGAGGCCGCTTTCGATTTCTTCGTTACAACCTATGGCGTGAAATACCGCAAGGCCGTCACCAAACTGACCAAAGACTGCGACGTGCTCCTGGCATTCTATGATTTTCCAGCTGAGCACTGGAAACACATCCGAACGACCAACCTCATAGAAAGCACCTTTGCCACCGTCCGACACCGCACGGGCAAAACCAAGGGCTGCCTCAGCCGCAAAACTGGCCTCACCATGGCCTTCAAGCTGATGATGTCACCGCAAACCAAATGGCGCAAACTCGATGGCACCAACCCTATCCCCGAGATAATCGAAGGAATTGCGTTCAAGGACGGGATCAAGCAACTTCAAACCGCCGCCTGATCACGCCGTCACCAACTTTCGGGCATAGCTCTTCCTGACTCAAATGCTTATACTATTATGGCAGTATTTCTCACATTTTTCTCGAAGCATGTCGAAAATATATCAGAACTTGACGAAATCATATAGGCCGCAAAATATTATCGGAGTCAGTGTGTGACACGCGTTGCAAAATCAACAGCGATTTCTGGGAGGAAAACATGAAATCTCTTCTTAATACCGCGCTTGGCGTGACCCTTGGGGTCGTCAGCGCATCCGTCGCGTTCGCCGGTGAGCTGACGATCGCCACGGTGAACAACGGCCACATGATCGAAATGCAAAAACTGACCCCTGCATTTGAGGCCGCAAACCCCGGCATCACCGTGAATTGGGTGACGTTAGATGAAGGCACGCTGCGCAGCCGCGTGACAACCGACATCACAACCAAGGGCGGTCAGTTCGATATCATGACCATCGGCATGTACGAAGCACCCATCTGGGGCGAGCGCGGCTGGCTTGAAGCGCTGGAGTTCAGCGATGCCTATGACGTGGAAGACATTCTGCCCGCCATGCGTAACGGTCTAAGCTATGATGGCAACCTATATGCCGCACCGTTCTATGGCGAAAGCTCGATGATCATGTACCGCAAGGACCTGCTGGACGCTGCTGGCATGACCATGCCTGACAACCCAAGCTGGGGCCACATTCAAGATGCTGCCGCTGCCATGACAGACAAGGAAAACGGCGTTTACGGCATTTGTCTGCGCGGCAAGCCGGGCTGGGGCGACAACATGGCGTTCTTGTCCACGATGGCAAACAGCTTTGGCGCGCAATGGTTCAACATGGACTGGACACCTGCACTTGACAGCCCGGCCTGGAACCACGCTGTAAGCTTTTACGTCGACCTGCTGACCAACTACGGCCCTCCGGGCTCATCCGGGAACTCGTTCAACGAGATTCTCGCGCTGATCAACGAAGGCAAATGCGGGATGTGGATTGACGCGACGATCGCGGCATCCTTTGTGTCAAACCCCGAGCAGTCGCAGGTTGCGGACGTGATTGCATTCGCGCAGTCGCCACAGGCGGTCACCACACGCGGTGCAAACTGGTTGTGGGCATGGTCGCTGGCGATCCCCGCAGGGACGAACAATGCGGATGAAGCCAAAACATTCATCGAATGGGCAACCTCGAAGGAGTATATCGAGTTGGTCGCTGCGACGAATGGCTGGGGTGCGGTTCCGACAGGCACGCGTCAGTCAACCTACGACAACCCCAACTTCACTGACGCCGCTGTGTTTGCACAAGCAGAGCTGAAGGCGATCCTGTCGGCTGATCCTGAAAACTCGACCCAGAACCCGTCGCCGTACGTCGGCGTGCAGTTCGCAGCGATCCCTGAGTTTCAGGCGATTGGCACGGCTGTAGGTCAGCAGATGACGGCAGCGCTTGCTGGTGACATCACTGTTGAAGAAGCTCTTGCCAATGCGCAAGAAGCGGCTGATCGCGAGATGCGCAAAGCCGGCTACTACTAATCGGCCCCTTGGTAGGGTGGGGTCACCCCCACCCTACATCCCCCAGCTTACGGACAGTCCCATGAACCCGACACTAGTCAGATGGCTACAGGCCCCCAGTATTATCGTCCTTTTCCTTTGGATGATCGTGCCGCTGAGCATGACGGTCTATTTTTCAACCATCCGCTATAACCTTCTATATCCAGAGCGGTCGGGATTCATTGGCCTGTCCAACTATGAATACTTCTGGACGGACCCGTCTTTTCTTCCGGCGCTTCTCAATACGCTGATCTTGGTCGGCTCGGTCCTTGCTATATCGGTCGTTCTGGGACTTGCCGTGTCAATTCTGATTGATCGGCCGTTCAAGGGGCGGGGCCTTGTCCGGGTCATGCTGATTTCGCCCTTCTTCATTATGCCAACCGTCAGTGCGCTGATCTGGAAGAACATGATGATGAACCCGATTTACGGTTTATTTGCAGTCGTTTCACATCTTTTCGGGGCCGAACCGATTGACTGGCTGTCGCAGTTTCCACTGCTGTCGGTCATCATCATTGTCAGCTGGCAGTGGACGCCCTTTGCCATCCTGATCTTTATGACGTCGCTGCAATCGCAGGATCAAGAACAGAAAGAAGCCGCCACTTTGGACGGCGCGGGGTTCTGGGCGCAGTTCTGGAATCTGACCCTTCCGCATCTGGCGCGCCCGATTTCGATTGTTTTGCTTATTCAGATGATTTTTCACCTTTCGATCTTTGCTGAAATCTACGTGACCACCGGTGGCGGGCCGGGCGTGCAGTCCACAAACCTGACCTACCTGATCTTCACCCAAGCACTTCAGGGGTTCGACATTGGTGTCGCCTCGGCCGGAGGTGTATTTGCAATCATTCTTGCCAATATCGTCGCGATCTTTCTGGTCCGCGCCGTTGGCAAAACCCTGACGGTGTAAACAGATGACTGATAAACAAATCGCACAATTCAAGAATAGGGTAGCCGTTGTTGCCGCATGGATCGTCGCCTGCCTGTTCTTTTTTCCGATCTTCTGGATGGTCCTGACCAGCTTCAAGACGGAATTACAGGCCATCGCAGTGCCGCCAAAGCTGTTCTTTGAACCGACGTTGGAAAACTTCACTCTGATCCAAGATCGCACAGACTACACCAAATTTGCATGGAATTCGATTGTGACATCGGTGGGTGGCACCTTGCTCGCGATGCTGATTGCGATACCGTCGGCCTATGCGATGGCCTTTAATCCCGGCCGTTGGACCAAGGATATCCTGATGTGGATGCTGTCCACCAAGATGCTGCCTGCCGTCGGGGTGCTGATGCCAATCTACATCTTGTCGCAAAAGCTGGGTCTGCTGGATACCAAAGGTGTGCTGGTTATTATCTATGCATTGATCAACCTACCGATCATCATGCTGATCCTGTTCAACTATTTCCGTGAAATCCCCAAAGAGATATTGGAAGCAAGCCGCATGGATGGCACGTCAACCTATAACGAAATCACCCAGATCGTGATGCCACTTGCATGGGGTGGCATTGCATCCACAGCGCTTCTGTCCATCGTGCTTTGCTGGAACGAGGCCTTCTGGTCCATCAACCTCACGGCCTCAGATGCGGGTACGTTGCCTGCGCTTGTCGCATCGTTCTCTTCGCCCGAAGGGCTTTTCTGGGCCAAGCTGTCGGCAGTTTCAACATTGGCCTGCGCACCTATCGTCGTCTTCGGGTGGCTGTGTCAAAAGCAGCTCGTTCAAGGCCTCACATTCGGAGCGGTAAAATGAACCCGGCACCAACGGATTTGACAGGTAAAATTGCGGTCGTTACCGGCGCCAACGGCGGTATCGGTGCTG
>NZ_JAFMHJ010000016.1:22187-67263 GCF_017854565.1 Yoonia sp. | reverse complement strand
GCCTTTTTCGGGTCGGTCACAACGGGGGACAGCAGGTGCGGGATGCCGTCGTAGACCGACAGTTCCAGCATCTTGGGGTCGATCATGATCATCCGGCATTCTTCGGGCGTCAGTTTGTAAAGCAGCGACAGGATCATCGTGTTGATGGCCACGGATTTGCCCGAGCCGGTCGTACCCGCAATCAACAGGTGGGGCATTTTGGCAAGGTTGGCGATGATCGGCTCGCCCCCGATGTCCTTGCCAAGCGCCAGCGGCAGCTTGTGGTTGCCATCGCCGAAATCGCGGTGCGACAGGATTTCGCGCAGGACAACTTTTTCGCGGTTTTCATTTGGCAATTCAATGCCGATCACGGACCGGCCCGGCACGGTGGACACACGCGCCGACAACGCCGACATGGACCGGGCGATATCATCGGACAGGCCGATGACGCGCGACGCTTTCAAACCCGGCGCGGGTTCAAGTTCGTACATGGTCACGACGGGTCCGGGGCGCACGGCGACAATTTCACCTTTGACGCCGTAGTCGTCCAGCACGCTTTCCAACATGCGGGCATTTTCTTCGAGCGCCTCATCGCTGAGGTGGTGGCGCTGGATTTCGACAGGGCTGGTCAGCAGGTTGAGCGGCGGACGGGTGTAGTCGGCGTATTTTTCATCAAACACCAGATCGGGCTGTGCCTCGGCCCGGGCTTGCCGGGATGGCTGCGGCGCACGTTTGAGAATGTGCTGCACGACCTTGCGTGGCTCTGGGGCAGGCACGGCGGGGGCCGCCATCCGGGGTGCGGGCTCATCAATATGCGGGGTGACCGCGTCCGGCTCTTCCAGGACTGTGTCAAGGTCGGCGGCCATATCATCGACCGGCTGAAATGCCAGCGGCTTTGGCCCGCGTCCCGCCGTCAGCGCGGGTTCGATGCGGATACCGATAGGCGCGGGCGGGATTTTGCGGTTCTTGATCGCGTCCGCGATACGTGCGCTGACCCGGTCGGGATCACCGGCGGGCTGATCGGCATAGTCAAGCGGCGTGGGGGTCACCAGTTCCGGTTCCGGCATCGGGTCGCCACGCTTGAGCAGACCTGCCAGCAGACCGGTGCTTTTGGGTTCTGGCGCGCGCAGCGGTGCGGACAGCGGCGGGGCTGGTGGCATCATGCGGCTGCCCATCGGCGGCTGGACCGACGGCATCGTCGCGTTTGCGCGCACGACAGCGGCACCACGGGACTTGAAGTCTGGCATCGGGCCACGGTCATCGTCCGGCACGATATCGGACGCGCGCGCCGCACGGGCCTGACTAGCCATTGCGCGCCGGTCTTGCAGCGTATTTGTCACGCCCTGCGCCGCCTGCACCGACAGCGCAGCACCACCGTCCAGCACCCGCAGGATCAGCGTATAAAGCATCACCGTACCAAGCAGCACAAACCGGGCGAACGCCCGCACTTCGGGCCGGGTAAAGCCCAGAACGAATGCCAGCAGCGCCAAAACGGCAATGCCCGACAGCAGCGAAAACAATTTGACGCCAAGGATGGTTCCGAAAGGTATGATCGTCAGGATCACCCCCAGAACAGTATCCCCGAACAGGCCGCCCAGACCAAAATTCGCAGGCCAATCCGCGCCCGGTGTCAGCGTCGCCGCATAGACCGAGGCCACGGCAACGGCGATAGGCGCAAAGATGACCCGGCCCAGCGCATGCTCTGCCCCGCGATGGGTCACGAACCGTGCGCCCCAGCCCACCAGAACCAGCGGTAGCGTCCAGATGCCAAGCCCCACGATCATCATCAGCGGTGCCGCAACAGAGGCACCGAAATGGCCCAGCCAGTTTTGTACCGGCGCATCGGTGGCCGAAATCCAGCTGGGATCGTCGGGCGTGTAGCTGCCCACCATGGCGGCAATCACAAGACCCACGAAGGCCAATGCCAGACCCAACAGTTCCTTGCTGCGTTTTTCAATCGCGGCTTGGGTGGTGCTGTCCAAAAGCGGATCGCGCTGACGTGTCTGGTAAGATGCCATCTGATCGTTCCTCAACCATACAAGCAGTCGCGGATCAGGGTCAGACCGCGCTGCATTTCTTGCGTTGGGGCCACCATGGCGACCCGAATAAAACCTTTGCCGGGGTTTTCACCGGCCACATCGCGGCTGAGATAGGCACCGGGCAGAACCCGCACGCCTGTCTCTTGCCACAGTTTCACCGCTGCCGGTTCGCCGTCGGCGACAGGCAGCCACAAAAAGAACCCCGCCTGTGGCGACTGGTAGCCGGGCACATGGCCCAGAATATCATCGGCCATGCCGTATTTGCGGTGATACAGCGCGCGGTTTTCGACCACATGCGCTTCGTCGTTCCATACCGCCGCCGCGACCGCCTGCAGGGGTTCGGGCAGCGGCGCCCCGGCATAGGCGCGCAAGGCCCTGATCCGGGCGATGGATTGCGGCCCACCCGCGCAAAAGCCCGACCGCAGACCCGGCAAGTTCGAACGTTTGGACAACGAATGAAAGATCACGACACGTTCTGGGTGGGCGCCCATTTCGGTGGCGATTTGCAGCGCGCCGGGCGGCGGCGTGTCGCGGTAAATCTCGGAATAGCATTCATCGGCGAAGATGATGAAATCATGCTTTTCGGCCAGCGTGATCAGGGCGCGCCAATAGGCGGCATCGGCCACAGCACCCTGCGGGTTCGCGGGCGAGCAGACATAGGCGATTGTCGTGCGATCAAGGATATCGTCCGGCACTGCGTGAAAATCGGGCAAATGTCCGGTCGCTTGGGTCGCAGGCACGTAAACCGGGTCGGCCCCGACAGAAAGCGCGGCAACGGCGTAGACCTGATAGAAAGGGTTCGGCGTCAGGATCACCGGCGGTTTGCCGTGCTTGGTTTCCGCCGACAGCGCCATGGCGGCGTTATACAGCCCCTCGCGGGTGCCGTTCAGGGCAAGGATCTGATCGGGTGCGATTTTCAGGTCGTAGCGTCGATGCAGAAACCCGCCAATCGCCGCCAAAAGATCAGGCAAGCCGTTGTTATCAGGATATTTTGCAAAGCCTTGCAGGTTGGCCGCAAGGATGTCACCCACAAAAGCAGGGAACGCATGGCGCGGCTCGCCAATCGTCATATTGATCACTTCGTCAGCCTGTGTGGGCACGTCAAGTAACGCGCGCAAACGTGGCCAAGTCGCAACCGGTAGGTTCGAAAACCGCTCGGGGAATACCATAACTGCCTCATTTTGCGGGATCATTTCGCCCCGCTTTGTACTAAACTAGCGCGAGCGGGCGGGTCCTGTCCACAATAAGGCGCGCAAGACTGCGATATTGTGGCTTTTAGGCCAGCGCCCGTTCTGCCGCAGCACACAGGCGCAGCAGCGCCGCCTCGCCGCCGTGGCGCCCGTTGAACATGATCCCGCAGGACGGCACGCCCGTAGGCAGCGTGATCGCGGCAACGTCGAGCAGGTTCGCCACCCGTGTGTTGCGCAGAGCGAGCAGGTTTTCGGCCTTGTAGTAGGCGTCATCGGTCAGCAGCCGTTCGGCGTTCGGCGGCAGAATTGGCGCGGTCGGCATGATCACGGCATCAAATTGGGCGGTTTCTGCGGCATATTGTTTGCGGATGTCGCGCAGCGTGTTCCAGCCCGCCACATAGTCCGGCCCGCTGACCGTCTGCCCGCCGCGCACGCGCTCAAGGATTTGCGGGAACATTTTTTCCGGATGCGCCTCGACGAGATCGCGCCACCAGCCGTAGCTGTCGGCGGCGTAAAGGTTCCCTGCCACGTTGAACGCATCAAAAAGCTGCGCGAAATAGCGGTGTTCGATGGTGGCACCGGCGTCTTGCAGACGCGCGACCGCGCTCTGGAACCCGGCACGGGGGGCATCGCGGACGTCGTCGGGCACGATGGTATCCAGCACCATCAGCCGGACCCCGTTCAGGGTACTGCCGCCAAGATCAGCGGCCTTGCCCCCTTCGAGAACGGCCAGCAGCAGGTTGGCGTCTTCGACAGATCGGCACAGCGGGCCGACGGTGTCGAACGTCATGCACAGCGGCACAGTGCCGTCCAACGACAGCCGCCCATGGGTGGTTTTCAAACCGACAAGATCGTTCCACGCTGACGGGATACGCACCGATCCGCCGGTGTCAGACCCGATACCAGCCGCAGCCAGCCCGAACGCAACCGACGCGGCAGCCCCCGACGATGACCCACCCGGCACGGCGTCTGGGTCGTGGATGCAGGGGGGTGTCGCGGTGATCGGGTTCAGGCCCAGCCCGGAAAAGGCGATTTCGGACATATGGGTCTTGCCAAGGCAGACCAAGCCGCCTGCGGTTGCGGTTTCCAGCACGGCGGCGTCGCGATCAGGCACGCGGCCTGCCATCAGGGCGGTTCCGGCCTCGGTGCCGATGCCTGCGGTGTCGAACAGGTCTTTCCATGACACCGGCACGCCATCCAGCGGGCCGCGCCGCATGCCTGATTTGGCCCGCGCGGCGGCGGCTGTGGCCTCGGCCATGGCGCGGGCATGGGTGACGCGGGCATAGATCCGGTCACGGTACTGGTGGGCGTCGATCGCATCCAGATACACGTTTGTCAGGGCAATAGGGTCGATTGTACCTGCGGCAATCGCACGTCCCAGATCCGCCGCAGTCATCCATCGCCAGTCTTGCATCGTCATTCTCCTGTTTTGCGCGACGGTAGCGGCCAAGCAGCGCATGGACAATCCCGCATGGGGCGGCATATTGCGACATATGGATACGGATATCATCATCGTTGGCGGTGGCCTGAATGGACCCGCTCTTGCCCTTGCTGCCGCACAGGCGGGATTTGCGGTCACGATCATCGACAGCTTGCCGGTGGACCAGCGCAAAAGGCCCGACTTTGACGGGCGCAGTTATGCGCTGGCGCTGGCGTCGACCCGGCTGTTGCGCGGGATCGGGATATGGGACGCGATCAAGAAAGACGCCCAGCCGATGCTGGAAATCAAGGTGACCGACGGACGTGCGGGCGAAGGCCCCGGCCCGTGGATGATGCATTTCGATCATGCCGAGATCGAAGAAGGGCCGATGGGCTATCTGGTGGAAGACCGGCACCTGCGCCGCGCCTTTCTGGACGCGATGGCGGCGGACAACCGGATCACGCAGCTGGCAGGTGAAACCGTTGTGGCGCAGGACATGCATGGACCGCGCGTGGCGGTCACACTGGCCTCTGGCGCGGCGATCACCGGGCAGGTTCTGGTCGGATCGGACGGACGGCAAAGCGGCACAGCGGCACGTGCGGGGATCAAACGCACCGGCTGGGGCTATGGGCAAACGGCGGTGGTCTGTGCTGTGGCGCATGAAAAGCCGCATGGCGGGATTGCACATCAGTTCTTTATGCCCGGCGGGCCGCTGGCGATCTTGCCGCTGACGGGCAACCGCAGTTCGATTGTCTGGAGCGAGGATGAAACCCGCGCTACCGCCCTGATGGCCATGAATGACGCCGATTTTCTGGATGCGCTGCGCCCGGCATTCGGCAGTTTTCTGGGGCAGATCAGCCTGACCGGCGCGCGGTTCGCCTATCCGCTGGGGCTGACGCTGGCCAATAGCCTGATCGCCGATCGCATCGCGCTGATCGGGGATGCCGCGCATGGGGTACATCCGATTGCGGGACAGGGGTTGAATGCGGGGCTGCGCGATGTGGCGGCCCTGGCCGAGGTGTTCGGCGACGCGCGCGCACGCGGCGAAGACATCGGCACGGCACAGACGCTGGCGCGCTATCAGCAATGGCGCCGGTTTGACACGGCAACGCTGGCGATTGCGACGGATACGTTTAATCGGCTGTTTTCCAACGACAACCCGCTGCTGCGCGCGGCACGCGACATCGGGATGGGCCTGATCAACGCAGCCCCTGGCCTGCGCCGCAACTTTATCCGAGAGGCGGCAGGCCTGACGGGTGATCTGCCCAAGCTGATGCGGGAGTAGGTCGCAGATATCTATAGAGCAGTCTTGTACGTTTCGAGAACCGGCTTGTCGTGTTTGAGGTGGCGGGCCACCAACAATGTCAGCTTTTTGCCAGCGGCAATCGGCAAGGCGGGGGCATGTGCATAGGTCATATTCTTCAGCTGAGGAAACAAGGTGAAAATTTCATCGCGGGCTTCGGTCGAAATGGCCTTCATTGCCTCCGGTCCGGTGTAGAGACTTTCGGTTGGTGCGCCTTCGGCATAAACGATCTGGTGATCATCGAACAAGAAGTGAAAAAACTCCACCTCTGCCATGCTGTCGTCCAAGTATATGCCTGGAAGTGCGGTCATTTTATGTGCGGGTATCAACACATCTCTTACTTTGAACATTCGTTCGACGATACGAGAAGATGCCATCAGACGATGCTGGCGCGAGACAAGCAAATCGCGCTTGGGCAGGCCGTGGCCAAGCGCGCCAGCGACAATGCGGACGGGCATCAATTTAGGATTGGCCCGAAACGCAATCTGCGAATATTTCTGCGATCCAATCCACCGGACGGTTTGATAGCCATTTGATCGTGTCTTGACCAAATCGCCCAAAGATAATTCCTCAACGGGACGCAGGCCGCAAGATGTCTCGATTTTGGTGCCGCGGGTAAAACAGGGCGGCGATGCAAGATCCACAAAGGGGTTTGACGGTCCCTCGCTCGAAGCTACGACGGTCAACGGTACGCCGATTGGTGGGAACCCTCCGACACCGCCGATAAATGCCAGACCCTCGACCGTGGCGTAAGAGGTCACGCCCGGTTCGTTGATGTTGAATGCCAGAACAGTATATGTGTTGCCATCCGGGTCTTCGAGGGTCAGCGAATACTCTGCTTCGACCCGCAAACCAGCCGCATAAGATACGCCGTCATATACTTGGGCTCCTTCAAGTGTCTGCGAATTGTCGCTGTCCTGAAAATTGGCATCGCTGTCAAAGACATTGACGGCGGTCCAATCGTTGTTGTTCAGCGTAATGGTCAATCCATCCAGATGCGATCCATCACCCTGAGTGATGCCTGACAATTGGCCGCCACCAGAAATTGAGATATTGGACTCAGCAAGAGTATAAATCGTTTCGACTGGCATTATGGTATTGCCCTTTGAGTATTGGAGCCTTGGAAAGTATTACGGTCCTTCGCTGCGAAGCATACGACGAAGGCCAAAGCTTTTCTACAGGACTTTGTCGGCCAGCCAAGTGGTGCGCTTGGTCGGGCCGCTGCCATGAACGCGCAGGACGTTGATCCCGCCGCGGCTAGTCCAGCTTGCGCGCTTCATCGACCAGCATCACGGGGATGCCGTTGCGGATCGGGAAGGCCAGATGTGCGGATTTTGATACCAGTTCGTGTTTGTCGGCGTCGTAGGTCAGGGTCGCCTGCGTCACGGGACAGACCAGCGCCTCGAGCATCTTGGGGTCAAAGGTGGTTTCGGTCATTGCATGGTCTCTTCGCTATTGCCGCCGCGCAGGGCGTATTCAATCAGCGTCAACAGGGTTTCGCGGCGGGTCGACAGCGACGGTGCCTCGAGCAGGGCCTGTTTGTCTTCGGGTTCGAACGGGCAAAGCATCGACAGGGAGTTGATCAGCAGCTCGTCCTCGGCATCGCCCAGGCTTTCCCAGTCAGTCGAAAGGCCCTGATCGACCAAAAACCGGCCAAGCGAATCCATGAATTTCGGACGATCAAAGCCGGGGTCTTTTTCGACCGGTCCCAGATCACGCTCGAAACCTTGCCAGTTGACCTTGCAGCGCCGGTAGGGCGTGAACCCTTCCACTTCTTGCACGATACGGAACCGGGACGCACCGGACATGGTGATCATATACCGCCCGTCTTCGGTTTCGGAAAACGCGGTGACCTTGCCCGCGCAGCCGATGCTGTGCAGCTTGCCCGCAGCGCCGGGGGCATCATAGGGCTGCACCATCCCGATCAGCCGCGACGACGTTTTCAGCACATCGTCCAGCATCGCCAGATAGCGCGGTTCGAACAGGTGCAACGGCAGCCGGGAGCGCGGCAAAAGCAGCGCACCGGGCAGAGGGAACACCGGGATGGTGTCGGGCAGGTCAGTTTTTGATATCATAAGCTGCAATCTAGGCCGAAGTTGAGGTCAGGCAAATATCATCGACGATAGTTTGCGGCGCCCGTTCAGAACAATCGGGTCCTTGGCATCGCGGGCATCGAAAATCTTGAAAAGCTGGGTTTTGGCGGCACCATCATTCCATTCCCGGTCACGGCGGAACAGTTCCAGCAGTTCGTTCACCGCCTCTTCGACCTTGCCGTTGGCGTGCAGTGCGACCGACAGATCGAAACGCGCCTGATGGTTATCGGGTTCGGCATCAACGGTGGCCTGCAATTCGGCAACGGGACCTGCATTTGCGGCCTCGCGGAGCAGGGTGATCTGGGCATGTACCGCCTCGAGCAGGGGGTCTGTCGAAATCTCGGCGGGGGCACCGTTCAGGATCGCCTCGGCCTGATCGACATCGTCCAGCGCCAGATAAGACCGCACCAAACCCGCATAAGCGGCGGCGTTGTTGGGTTCTTCTTGCAGGATGGCGGCAAATGTTTCAGCCGCATCGCTGGCGGCACCTTCGGCCAGCATCTGATTTGCGGCCTCAATCGCGGCGGTCAGACCTTCGGCCTCGGGGTCGCCAGCGAGGGCGGCGATCTTTTCAACAAATGCATTGATTTCCGATGGCGGCAGCGCGCCTTGGAACCCATCCACGGGCTGCCCTTTGTAAAACGCATAGACGGTGGGGATCGACTGCACCTGTAGTTGGCCCGCGTAAATCTGGTTGGCATCAACGTCGATCTTGACCAGCTTGACCCGGCCACCCGCCTTGGTCACCGCCGCCTCGATCGCGGGGCCAAGCGTTTTGCAGGGACCACACCATTTCGCCCAGAAATCAACAATCACCGGGACGGTCTGCGACGCTTCGATCACATCGGGTCCAAAGGTGCCGTCGGTGCCGTCTTTGATCAGGTCGTCGCCTGCTTTCGGGGTCGCATTCAGTTCGAGCATGTTCTGTCTCCTCAGTCGCGGTTTGGCCCATATATGTGGGTAACGCGGACCAAGTCCAAGGGGCAATGGCACTTTACGATCCCGCAAAGGGTGCATAGCGTGCGAAAATGACAAAAACACTGCTCACCTTCGGCGATAGCAACACCCATGGCACCCCGCCCATCGTGGCACGCGGGCCGTATTTTCGATTTGGCCCCGACAGCCGGTGGCCGACGGTGGCACGTGCGGCCATGGGCGCGGACTGGACCTTGGTCGAGGAAGGGCTGCCCGGACGCACGACCGCGCATCCCGATCCGGTGATGGGGGCGCATATGAATGGCCAGACAGGTCTGGCGATGGCACTGGAAAGCCACGGACCGATTGACCTGCTGACGATCATGCTGGGCACGAACGACCTGAAAACCCACTTTGGCCTGACCCCCGACGGAATCGTGGCGGGGGTTGCCGGGCTGTTGGCGATTGCGAAATCCGACCTTTACCAAATCCGGCACGGCGGGTTTGACGTGATGCTGATCTGCCCGCCAGCGGTCATCGAACAGGGGCCGATTTCGGATGTGTTTTTCGGGGCGGCAGCCAAATCACAAGCCCTGCCCGCGCTTTACCGGGCTTTGGCGGCGCATTGGGGTGTCGCGTTTCTTGATGCGGGCGCGCATATTGCGCCCTGCCCCAGCGACGGCGTTCATTTTACGGCTGACAGCCACCGGGCCCTTGGACAGGCGGTCGCGGCCAGAATGGCAGTGCTGTGATGCGGCCCAGACTTGCGGCCCTTGCGGTGGTCATTCACGACGGTCAGGTCCTGTTGGTGCGCCGCAAGAAAGACCCTGATGCGGGGCTGTGGGGGTTTCCCGGTGGCCATGTAGAGCCGGGCGAAACGGCCCTTGCCGCCGCCGCACGCGAACTGGCCGAGGAGACATCGGTGGTTGCAACACCCATGCGGTATCTGACGAACCTTGACATCATCATACATGATGATGCCGGCGCGCTGCGATTTCACTTTTTGCTGGCCGCGGTTCTGTGCCACTACCAACGCGGAACACCGCAAGCCGCCGATGATGTCAGCGATGCGCGCTGGTTCCCTGTCGCAACGGTCCCGACGCTGGAAACCAGCGCCAATGTCCAGTCAGTGATCGCGTTTGCCATGTCGTAAGGTGGGTTTTAACCCACCTGCCCGTTATTCGACCACGCCGACAATCGGCCCCAATTGAAACCCCAGATCCGACCGGCGCAGCGCAGGCGCATAAAGGCGCGATACTTTGCCGTCAAAATACAACGCATCGGGCAACTGCAGATAGTCGCGGAAAAAGCTGCCGAATTCATGGAATGACACCGGGTTATTCGAGATCACGAAAACGGCGGTCTTGCCGTCCGCCGTCGTCCCGACTCCATTGCGGATAAAGCGCGACGTGCTGCCCGGCAAGAACCGCGGGTGCAGTTGCCCCCCGATCACCAGCATCGGACCCGATTGCGTCGCATCCCGGCAGCGTGGTTTTGCTGCGACGAACTGCAATGTCTCGTAGACGCGGGCGTTTTTGTCAGTCACGCAGAACACACCGTTGGGCAGCAGGCCAAAGTTCCCCGGCCCGGCATTTGGCACGACGCGCATCTTTTGAACGCCGTTTTCCAGATAGTATCCAACCGGCGCACGGTCCGGGTGATACATCCCCGCGTTCATCGCAAAGACCAGATTTCCGGTCTCCAGCGTCGCATCAATCGCGCTGAAACTGCCCAGCACGGCGCCATTCCGGTCGCTATGAAACAGACGCAGCGCCTCGTGGGCGGCATCGACGGTGCAGGTGGTATAGCGACGTTCAAGGTAATCGACGTTGTCGCAGGTCACGGCCGGCAGCGGCGATGCAAGCCAGATGAAGGCAACGACCAGCCATCGCATCAGTCGTCAAGATCCTGTCGTACATGATCCTCGGCCAGCAGGGCGCGGGTGGCGTCCATCTGGTCAAAGGTGCCGTCGATTTCGAACCGCAGTTCGGGTGCAAACTTCTGGGTGCCGCCTTTGACCACCAGATGCCGCACTTCGTGGCGGTTGCGGCGCAATGCGGCAAGCGCCTCTTGCTTGCCATGCCCCCCCAGCGGCAGGATGAACGCCGTCGCGACCCGAAGGTCGGGCGACATGCGCACTTCGCCCACGGTGATGGACATGCGCCCCAGATCGGGGTCATGCACGTCACCACGTTGCAGAATTTCGGACAGGGTCCGGCGGATTTGCTCGCCCACCCGCAGCATGCGCTGCGTTGGGGCCTTGCCTTCGCGATTTGTGTTCTTTGCCATATCCCCCATTTAAGCGTTGTCGCGGGCAATGCCAAGCAAGGCTTTGCGCTACGGGCAAACCGGCGCTAAGACGGGACAAACAGACAAGGACAGACCCCATGACCAACACTCCAGGCATCGTGATTACCGGCGGATCGGGGAAAATGGGTCAGATGCTGATCAAATCGGTGCTGGCCTCGGACAAATGCCGCCTTGTGGGCGTGCTGGAACGGGCCGGTCATGATTGGGTCGGGCAGGATATCGGAACGGCGATGGGGGGCACCGCTGTCGGTGTCATGGTCACGGACGATGCGCTTGAGGTCTTTGCCAAGGCGCAGGCGGTGATTGATTTCACCGCCCCCGCCGCGACCGTTGGTTTTGCAGGCCTTGCCGCGCAGGCCCGCGCCGTTCATGTGATCGGCACGACCGGATTATCCGACACGGACCTGAAGGCGATCAATGCCGCGTCACATCATGCGGTGATCGTGCGGGCGGGCAATATGTCGCTGGGTGTGAACCTGCTGGTGCAACTGACCAAAAAGGTTGCCGCCGCATTGGATGCGGATTTCGACATCGAAATCATCGAGGCGCACCACAATCAAAAGGTCGATGCGCCATCGGGCACCGCGCTGATGCTGGGCGAAGCTGCCGCCGAGGGGCGTGGCGTCGTGCTGGCCGATGTCAGCGACAGCGGGCGTGACGGGATCACCGGCGCGCGCAAGCGTGGCGATATCGGGTTCAGCGCCATCCGTGGCGGCGATATTGTCGGGGAACATGACGTGATGTTTGCCGCAGCGGGCGAACGGATCGTGCTGCGCCACATCGCCACAGACCGCGCGATTTTCGCGCGCGGCGCGCTGAAAGCTGCCTTGTGGGGGCAGGACAAATCGCCCGGTGAATATGACATGGTCGACGTTCTGGGCCTTTGACCGCCGCCAAAGTGAACCAAACGGCGACCTGTTTCGTAATAATGGCACATGCGCGATAAAGAGGTGTCTTATGAAACGTCTTGCCCTGCTGCTTGGCCTTGCCGCCACGCCTGCCTTTGCCGAAAGCTATATCCCCGTAGTCGATCAGGATACGTTCGTGTCATTGCTGAACGGCAAAGAACTGCGGCACGGGTTTTACGGGATCACGCTGAACGTGCTGGAAAATGGCCAGATCAAAGGCGCGGCGATCGGCTGGGAGATCACGGGCAACTGGGTCTGGCAGGACGGGTATTTTTGCCGTGATCTGATATGGGGCGGTGATCCTTTGGGTTATAATTGTCAATTGGTCGAGGTGCGGGGCGACGACCGGATACGGTTTACCGTTGACCGGGGTGCTGGCAATTCCGCGTCCTTCCGCATCCGCTAGCCCACCATGATCACCACACCGAAGTGATGACAGCCACGGCAGGGCGGCTTTCGTGTGATGCACACGCTGCCGCGACCTGCCGTAGGGTTACGCGGTGATTACGCTTGCCATTTCCACCGTCTCACCAAAGGATGTCGTCATCAGCGCAAAAAGCGCGTGACACAACCGTAACTTGCGCCGACCAACGGTGCATAAAACAGGGAGATTTTCATGACATTGAAAACAAGGCTGCTGGCAACCAGCGCCGCAATTATGATCGCCACCACTGGCGCGGTCTATGCGGATGGCCATGCCACCCACCCCGTCACGGGCGAAACGCTCGCCTCGGATCAGACATTCACCTACCGCGATCTTGACGAAAGCCCGTCGATTGATCCGGGCATGGCCGAAGACAGCGCGGGCGGCGATATCGTTCGCGACCTGTTCGAGGGCCTGTTCAACCAAGATGCCGCCGGCAACCTGGAGCCGGGCGTCGCCACCGGATATGTGGTGAGCGGTGACAATCTGGTCTATACGTTCACCCTGCGCGATAATGCGAAATGGTCGAACGGTGATCCGGTCACCGCCGGCGATTTTGAATACGCCTGGAAGCGCGCCGCATCGCCCGCTCTTGCATCGCCCTATTCGTGGTTCATCGAATTGATGTCCGTCGAAAACGCATCTGCGGTGATTGCAGGCGATATGGAGCCATCGGCACTGGGCATTTCTGCGACTGATGACACCACGCTGGAAGTCCGGCTGAGCCAGCCGCTGCCGTATTTTACGCAGATGCTGACCCATTACACCACGTTCCCTGTCCATCAGGCGACCGTCGATGCGTTTGGCAGCGACTGGACCAAGCCGGGCAATATGGTGTCCAACGGCGCCTATGTCCTGACCCAGCATGTCCCGCAGGAAAAATTGGTGCGTGAACGCAACCCGATGTATTGGGACAATGAAAACACCATCATCGAAAAGGTCACATCGCTGGTAATCAACGATGAAAACGTGGCTCTGACGCGGTATCTGGCCGGAGAGCTGGACCGGACCGACGTACCCGCCGGACAATTCCCGCGCCTGTCTGCTGAATATCCCGCGCAGGCGATGTCGGTGCCCTATGCATGTTCCTATTATTACATGTTCAACCTGCGCGACAATGGCCCCGAAGAGCTGAAAGATCCCGACGTGCGCAAAGCGCTGAGCCTTGCCATTGACCGTGATATCATCACGGAAAACGTGCTGGCAGGTGGTCAAAAGTCGGCCTACACCTTCACGCATTGGGCGACTGCGGGCTTTGAAACGCCGGATATTCCGATGGCATCCATGACGCAGGCCGCGCGCAATGAAATGGCCAAGGACCTGCTGGCGCAGGCCGGTTATGGCGCTGATAACCCGCTGACCATTGATCTGGTCTATAACACTGACGAAGCCCACAAATCTGTCGCCGTGGCGATCAGCCAGATGTGGAAGCAGACATTGGGCGTTGAAACCACGCTGGCAAACCAAGAATGGCAGACCTTTCTTGAGGCGCGCAGCAACGGAGATTTCGACGTGGCTCGTGGCGGCTGGTGTGCCGACTATAACGAGGCATCGACGTTCCTTGATCTGATGCAGTCCGCAAGCGGCTACAACGACAGTAAATACGTCAATCCAGAAGTCGATGCCCTGCTGGCGGATGCCAAGACGGCGGACAATCCGCAGGCGGATTATACTGCGGTCGAGCAGATTATCGCCGTCGATACGCCGATCATGCCGATCTACCACTATGCGTCGGTCAAGATGTTTGCCGAAAATCTGGAAGGCTGGCCGTTCGAGAACTTCCAGCAAAACTGGTACTCGCGCGATCTGTACAAAATCGCCAAATAATCACGCAACGTGATCAGCCGCGCCGCCCGATTGGGGTGGGCGCGGCGCTTTTTTCTTCACAATTCCAGAAACTTGTGGATCCCTGACATATGTTCATCTTTGTTGCCCGCCGCCTTGCCGTGGCCATCCCGACCCTATTGATACTGGTCGTCTTGTCATTTGTGTTGATGTACGCGGCACCGGGCGGCCCGTTCAATTCCGAACGCCCCCTGCCGCCCGAAGTGCTGCGCAATATCGAGGCGAAATACGGGCTGGATCAGCCGTTCTGGAAGCAAATCGTCAACTATGTCGTCGGGGTCGTGACCCAATTCGATTTCGGCCCGTCATTTCAGTACAAGGACCGCACCGTCAACGACGTCATTGCCCAAGGTTTTCCCGTCACGCTGACCTATGGCTTCTGGTCATTTGTCGTGGCTGTGACCGTCGGTGTGTCGCTGGGGGTTGCTGCCGCGATCAAGCAGAACACCTGGCTGGATTATCTGGCCGTCGGCATCTCGATCGGCGCACAGGTGCTGCCGAATTTTGTGATGGCGCCAATTCTGCTGCTGGTGTTCACGCTGTGGCTGGGGTGGCTGCCCGGTGGCGGCTGGAACGGCGGTCAGTGGGAATATCTGATCATGCCGGTCTTGGCGCTTTCTACGTCCTATATGGCGTCGATTGCGCGGATCACCCGGTCGTCCATGCTGGAGGTGCTGAACACCAATTTCATCCGCACGGCACAGGCCAAGGGGCTGCCGATGCGCCGGGTCATCTGGCACCACGCGATGAAGCCCGCGATGCTGCCGGTGCTGTCATATCTGGGACCTGCGTTTGTGGGGATGATCACCGGGTCCGTCGTGATCGACGTGATCTTTTCGACCGGCGGGATCGGGCAGTTTTTTGTGAATTCGGCGTTTAACCGGGACTATTCCGTTATCATGGGGATCACCATTCTGGTGGGCACCCTGACAATCCTGTTCAACCTTGCGGTCGATATCCTGTACGCGTGGATCGACCCGAAGATCAGGTATTAGGGAACCAAGGCCATGTTGCCAAATCCATCAACAGTTGAATCCGTCGCGGCGGCCATGGACATGGCCGAGTTACGCGGCAGGTCGCTTTGGGCTGATGCCCGGACGCGGTTTTCGCGCAATAAGGCTGCGGTCGTTTCATTGGTCCTGCTGATCCTGATTGGCGCATTCGCGGTTTTCGGATCGTACCTGACGACACATGAGCGCGACTTTATTGATTTCAGCCTGACCGGGCGATACGCCTATCTGGGCGTGCCATCGTTTGAGACCGGGCATTATTTCGGCACGGACGCGGACGGTCGCGACCTTTATGCACGCACGGTTCAGGGGACCGGCATATCGCTGATGGTCGGGGCCGTTGGGGCATTGGTCGCGGTCACGGTGGGCACGCTTTATGGCGCGACGGCGGGATACTTTGGTGGCCGGATTGATGGCGCGATGATGCGGATCGTCGATATCTTGATGTCGATTCCATTCATGTTCGTGCTGATCTTGATGCTGGTCATCTTTGGCCGCTCTATCTTTATGCTGTTTCTGGGAATCGGTCTGATTTCGTGGCTGGATATGGCCCGGATCGCGCGCGGGCAGACGATGACCATCAAGAACAAGGAATTTGTCGAAGCCGCCCATGCGATTGGCGTGCATCCGGCCAAGATTATCCTGCGCCATATCGTGCCGAACCTGCTGGGGATCGTGATTGTCTATGCGACGCTGCTGATCCCCAACATGATCATTTTCGAAAGCTTCATCAGTTATCTTGGCCTTGGCGTGCAAGAGCCGGACACATCGCTTGGCGCGCTGATCGGGGAAGGCGCGCGCAACATGGGCAATGGCGTTTTATGGCAGCTTTTCTTTCCTCTCTTTTTCTTTGTCATGACGATCTTTGCCTTGTTCTTCGTTGGCGACGGTTTGCGTGATGCGCTTGACCCCAAGGACCGCTGAACATGCCTCTTTTGGAAATCGACAACCTGCGTGTCACATTCAGCACCGCAGACGGTGATGTGAACGCCGTCAACGGTGTCAGCTTTGACATCAACCAAGGCGAGACGCTGGCCATCGTCGGTGAAAGCGGGTCGGGCAAAAGCCAGACCGCCTTTGCCATGATGGGGCTTTTGGCCAAGAACGGGCGGGCGGCGGGGGCGGCGCGGTTTGATGGCAAAGACCTGCTAACCATGAGCAACCGTGACCTGAACCAAATCCGAGCCCGCGAAATGGCGATGATCTTTCAGGACCCAATGACATCCCTGAACCCCTATATGCGGATCAGCGACCAGATGGCCGAGGTGCTGATGCTGCACAAAGGGATGGGCAAGGCGGCGGCCATAAACGAGGCGACCAAGATGCTGGACGCGGTCCGCATTCCCGACGCCCGCGCCCGGATCACGATGTTCCCGCATGAATTTTCGGGCGGCATGCGCCAGCGGATCATGATTGCGATGGCCCTGCTGTGCCAACCCAGACTGCTGATCGCAGACGAGCCGACGACCGCGCTTGATGTGACTGTGCAGGCCCAGATCATGCAGGTGCTGGGCGATATTCGCCGCGATTTTGGCACCGCCGTGATCTTGATCACGCATGATCTTGGCGTGGTAGCGGGGTTTTGCGACCGGACGCTGGTGATGTATGGCGGGCAAATCATGGAAGAAGGCCCGACCGATGATGTCTTTGCCAGCCCGGTGCATCCTTATACCAGCGGCCTTTTGAAGGCTGTACCGCGCCTTGACCGGGCCGATGCCACGCTGGCCACCATTGCGGGCGAACCGCCGGATATGTCGCGCCTGCCTGCCGGTTGCCCCTTTTCGCCCCGCTGCGCGCAGGTGCTGGACAACTGCCGCGCGGAACGCCCCGTGCTTGCGACGCGGGGCAACCGCCGCCGGGCCTGCCATCTGCCCATCAAGGAGGTCGCGTGATGTCCCCGATCCTGTCTGTGCGCGATCTGTCGGTCACGTTTGATGTCCGCCGCCCCGGTTCCTGGCCATGGACGCCCGCGCGCAAACTGCATGCCGTATCCGAGGTGTCGTTCGATCTGGCCCCCGGCGAATGTCTGGGCGTCGTCGGCGAAAGCGGGTCCGGCAAGTCCACGCTTGCGCGCGCGATTGTCGGCACCGTGCCATCGTCGGGCGGCAACATCTTTTTTGAGGGCGCCGATCTGGCCAATATGGATGCACGCCAGCGCCGGGTGCATCGGCGCGATGTGCAGATGATCTTTCAAGATCCGCTGGCGGCGCTGAACCCACGCATGACCGTGGGCGAAATCATCGCAGAGCCGCTGATCACTCATGAACCCAAGACGCCCCGCAAACAGGTCACGTCCCGCGTACGCGCATTGATGGAGCGGGTCGGTTTGTTGCCCAATCTGGTAAACCGTTATCCGCACGAATTTTCCGGCGGACAATGCCAACGGATCGGGATTGCGCGTGCGCTGATCCTCAAACCGAAATTGATCATCTGCGACGAACCCGTTTCGGCGTTGGATGTGTCCGTGCAGGCGCAGGTGGTCAACCTTTTGATGGAATTGCAGCGCGACATGGGCCTGTCGATGATCTTTATCGCGCATGACCTTAGCGTGGTGCGGCATATCAGCGACCGCATCGTGGTGATGTATCTGGGCCGCGTGATGGAAACGGCCGCCAGTGACATCCTGACCACCGCGCCCGAACACCCCTATAGTCAAGCACTGATCGCGTCGGTGCCGATCCCCGACCCGGTGCTGGAACGTGCGCGCCCGCGTCCGATCTTGGAGGGCGAGCTGCCATCGCCGCTGGCGCCACCGTCAGGCTGTGTCTTTCGCACCCGCTGTCCAAAGGTCCAGCCATCATGTGCAGGGACCCGGCCCGCGCTGCAAGATATTGCGCAGGGGCATCAGGTCGCCTGTCCGTTCCATGCCGCGCAACAGGTTTTGGCGGTCACCGGATAGCGCGGATGATTCGCGCCACCTTTGGCGACAGCACCCATAGTCGAAACATAATAATGACATTGTCCCTTCATAAATTTGCCGGGAACGCCTAACAGGTAGGTGTTGTAATATGTAATGACTGGTGGGTCCGTGAACAAGAAACTAACCGGCGCTTTTCTAGTAAGCGCATTGATGATGAACACCACCCAGATGGCGTTTGCACAGCAAGTGACCCTGCGGACGGTCGATGGCCAATCCAGCATGCAAGGCGTGTTGTTGCCGGGCGAAGCGGACGTGTTTGTGATCGAGACAGCCGTTGGCATCATGCGGATCAGCAAAAGCGACGTCGAATGTCTGGGTGCGGCCTGTCCCGTGATTGTGCGACAGCCCGCAGATGTGATTGTGCATGGCTCTGATACCATCGGCGATAAGCTGTTTCCGCTTCTGGTCCAAGGCTATGCCGAGGCCCTGAATGCGACCGTCACCAATACAGAAGACCTTGGCGACACCCGCACAGAGCTGCAGGTCTATGACGCAGGCGGGTTCGGCAACCGGGTTCTCACGGTTGAGGTTCAGGCGGCGGGTTCGTCCACCGGGTTGCGGTCGCTGATTGATGGCACCGCCGATATCGGCATGTCGTCGCGCCCCGTGACCCCCGAAGAGATTGCCGCAATCGCACAGCAGGGGCGTGGGGACCTGTTGGATTTGTCGCAAGAATATATCGTGGCCGTTGACAGTATTCTGGCAATCGTATCGCCAAACAACCCGGTTTCAGACCTGACAGTCGGCCAAATGTCCGACATCTTTTCGGGCCGCGTTCGGAACTGGGCCGATGTTGGTGGACCTGATTTGCCGATAACGGTCTACACCCGCGATGCGGAATCGGGCACACGTGGCGTCTTTACCTCGCAGATTCTCGCGCCCGCAGGCGTTGACATGTCCGCCACCGCAGTTGTTGTCGGCGGGAACGAGCAAATGGCCCAGCAGGTCGTTGCGGATATTGGTGGCATTGGCTATGTCGGCTTTGCCAGTTTGGGCGACGCCAAAAGCGTGAACCTGATTGCAAGCTGCGGGATCAAAATGGTCGCAACCGAATTTGCGGCAAAGACGGAAGAATATCCACTTGAACGCCGCCTGCGGCTTTTCACGGACAACAATCCAAAACCCAGAACGCAAAATCTTCTCGATTTTTCCATATCGCCCTCTGCCGACATATTGGTCCGCGAAGCCGGGTTCATTGATCTGGGCGTGTCTGTGCGGGAAAATTACCAAACCACGATGGATCTGAATGCGCAGGAATTCATAGACGAACCTGCCGCGCTGTCATACCTGAGCGAAATGGTGTCGACCTTGTCGAACGCAGAGCGGCTTTCCACAACATTCCGGTTTGAAATTGGTTCGGCCGTTTTGGACAACAAGGCGCAGCGCGACATTGTACGCGTTGTTGAATACCTCAAACGCCCCGAAAATGCCGCCCGCGAGGTGGTTTTCGTAGGCTACAGCGATGACGTCGGAGCGTTCGAGTTGAACGGTGCGCTGTCCAGCAGCCGTGCGGACACAACATTGCGCGCCGTGCTGTCGCACCCCGATGCCCGGCAGATGGACAGGACACGTTTTCGCGCGGCTGGGTTTGGCGAACTGGCGCCGGTCGCATGCAATGACGACGAAGACGGCCGCCGCCGCAACCGCCGGGTAGAGCTGTGGCTGCGGTAGCACGCTGACCGCCGCGAGTCATGATGCCGCGTTGCCCACCAAGGGGGCGGCGCGGCGTCAGTAATCCCTTTCAAAAAATACGCCCACGCTGGTTTGACCGTCTTGATCAACGCTGCCTTTGGCGGTGATTTCATCGGTCAGGTCCAGGTTCAGGTTGATCTCGGTGTCGCCTTCGCTGGTGATCGTTACGTCGGTATAGATATTTTCGGACAGGTATTTTCCGACCCGCACTGCGGTGGCACCTTCGTCGTCGGTGGTCACATCAAAATCATCCAGCCCGATGTTGCGCCGCAACCGGTCCAAAGCACCACCGCCCCGTCCGGCAAGCGTGCTGATCGCCGACGCAAGCTGGATCGCCTGAAACGGGCTGATACTGTCCAGATTTCGCCCGAAGATCAGCTGCGACAGGACCTCGTCCTGCGGCAGTTCCGGCGTCGAGACAAAGCTGACCTCAGGTTCGCTGGCCGGTCCTTCGACGACGATGTTGATCGTGGTTCCGGTCGGTGTTTCCGTCGCCGCGACCAACCGGATGTAGGGCACGAAGTCGCCCTGCAGCGATGCGCTGCCTTCGGTCAGATTGAAGCGCTGTTGCAGGATATCAATGCGCCCGCGCAACAGGTCGAATCGGCCAACAGGAATGACACTGGCCGTGGTCCCGCCAATGGTCAGGCGCCCGCCCAGTTCCGCGTCAAGACCGCGCCCCCGGATGAATATGCGTGACGGTGCATCAATTACGATATCCAGCGGATAGGCCCGGCCGGGGCGTGCCGCAGCGCCAGCGCCGCCACCGCCACCATTGACCACACCGGCCCGTTGCAGGGTACGCCGCACGGCGGCATCGGCGCCAATGTGCAACACATCGGGCAATGCACCCAATGTGCTGATGCTTGACGACGGCACCTGTATATCGGTCTGCCCAAGCGCCAGCCGCCCCGCCACACGCGCGCCACCCTGCAGCGGTCCGGTCAGTGTGATCGCGCCGGATACCGTTGTGGTGTACAAGGACGGGTCTTTCAAAACCACATCGCCCAGCCGCAATGTCACATCCGCCGTGTTCGGCGCGTTGAACGCGATGGGGCCGGTGATCGCGATGTCGCCGCCGCTTTCGACATTCGCGCGCAGGTCAAGCTGCGCCGCGCCGCCGCTCAGGCGGATCGCGCCGCCGATGTCTTCAAGCGCTTGCGCCAGCGTCGGGGCCGCCAGCCGCCCATTGGCAAAGGTCACCTGACCGCTCAGCGATGAAAGCTGCGGCGGGCCATTCACGGCAAGGTCGAAATTCGCGGTCCCGCTTAGCCGCCGGGGGTCAATGGCGGTATTGGCCAGAGCCAGCGGCGCACTGCCGTCGATAGTGATGTTCAGCTGACCCGTTTGGCTGATTTGGCCGGTGATCTGCGCCTGCAGGCCGCCGGGGCCGGTGCCCTTGGCGTCGATCCCCCAATTGCCATTCTGGTCCAGCGACGCCATCCCGGTGGCGCGGACAGGGCCACTGATCTGGTCCGTCAAAACGCCGACATCGCGCAAACTGGCGTTGAACCGCCCCTGCCCGATGCCCGCGTTGCCGTTCAAGGCGCCCACGACCGAAACCTGCGGCGTCGTCACCTCGAGCGTGCGGACAGACAGAATGTCATCGGCCAGCCCCACGGTCGCATTGACCCGGCCCGTGCCGCGCAACAAGACATCGACCGATGGGTTGCCGATCGCCAAATCCTCGCTGCGCAGGGTGATCTTGGCGTCGAACCCGCTAAGGTCCGGCAGAACGGTGCCGGACACCGCAACATCGACTTGCCCCGCGACAGGCTGCCCGACCAGCGCGCGATAGGCCGCAAGATCGGCGATTTGCCCGCTGAGGTCGCCCGTCACAGCGTAGTCATCAGCAGGCGACGCGACGGTTGCATCCAGCCGTACCGTTGCGCCGGGGCCGACCGCACTGATCGCGACCAGCACCGCATCATCGGGGGCAGGTTCCGCGTTGATAGATACCGTCAATGGGCCGCTCAGGCTGGGGTCAAACACGGCTGCATCGTTGATTTTCAGCGCGATATCAGCCGATGTCGGGCCCCCCGGCTGCACGCTGGCATCGCCGGACAACGTAAGCGCCGGGGTGGTCACGCGCAGCGCCGAAACGCTGAGACTATTCGCAGCCGACCCGGCGACAGCGGCGGACAGGCGGCCCTGCCCGGCCAGCAGCGGATCAACCCGGGCGACGCCCGTCGTCAGGTCCGTCGTTTGTGCGTCGACATTCACATCAAAGCGCAGACCGTCGGTCACCAACGCGCCGCGCAGATACAGTTTCGCGGCGCCACTCAGCGGCCTGCCCGCAATCGTCGCGTAGCGTGCGAGATCGGTGACATCGACCGTCGCTGCCGCGGTGATCGTCTGCCCAACCTCTGCGGGATTGACGGTGCCGGCCGCGTCAACGGTCGCGGCAGGGCCGGTGCCGGCGATCTTGAAGTCCATCACGCCGGTCGCGTCGCGGGTCACCGTACCGCGTGCCGTGGCGGGGCCTGTGATACCGGGCGCCACCAGCGCGATGTCGTCGAGGCGCGCGTCAAAATCGGCCTCGCTGCCTGCACTGGTCAATGCCGCCGTTGCGGTGATCAATGCCGCTGGCGTTTGTATACGCAGGGTTTCCAACCTTGTGCCGTCGGTGTCGCGCACGGCATTGGCCGTGACCCTGCCCGCGCCCGCCAGCACCGCATCCGCCTGCGCCATGCCGACGGACAAATCACGGGTCGTGCCGTTCAGAACGATATTGAACAGCCCGTCCAGCGGGGTCAGATCGGCGCGGATCGCGATCTCTGCCGCGCCGCCCAAATCCTGACCGACCAGCGTCGAAAAGCGGTCCAGCCCGGCGACCGTGACATTGGCCGTGGCCTGCGTGCGCAGCCCGGATTTTGGCCCGTCTATCGTCGCCTCGGCACGGGCGTTCAGGCCAGCACCGTTCAGCGTAAACCGCGAAATCCGGATCGGGGCACCTTCGACGCGGCGGGCAACGAATTCGCCTGTGACCGCATTGCCAAAGGCCCGCGACACGGCAGCATCATCAAGCTGCACACCGGTGGCGCCATAGCGCAGGTTGGCCGTGACCTGACCGATCAGATCGCCTTCGCCCGGTTGCAGGATACCGCCGCCCTGGGCCGTAATCGTGCCAATCCCAAGGCCCGGACGCTGCAGCCCGCGCACCGTGATATCGGCCTGCCAATCGTCCGACTGGCTGGTGTCGTAGTTGATGGCAAGCGATGCCCCATCCACAAATGTCTTGGGTCCCGTCAGCGGCAACAAGACCGATACGCCGTCGGCCGCATTGATCCCGCCGGTCAGGCGGATCAGCGTGGGCCACCCCTGCGCGCCCACACGAATGGCGCCCGACAGGTTCAGCCGCTGTGCCTGCAGTTCGAGTTCCGAGATATCAATCCGGCCATCGTCCGCCAGCAGTGCCTCGGCGGTCAGGCTGGCGCTGGTGCCAAAGAAGGCCTGATATTCAGGCGCAAAAAGCGGCGACACATCACCGCCCAAATCAAGCTGTATCCGGCGCCCGGCGTCCGTGGTGGTAATGCCGAAGGTGCCATTCAGGCGGTCCTGACCGTCGGTCGCCACGGCCAGAGTGGCCGCATAGCTGTCGGTCGGCGCGGTGCCTGCGATTTCAAGCCGAACCGCTGGCCTGCCGGGCAGGTCCAGCAGACGCGCCGCGATTCCATCCGGCCCCTCCTCGAGCTTGAGCGACAGGCCCAGAAGTTGCGTTTCATTGGCATAGCTACCGATCAGTTCGAACGCACCCGCCTTGCCATCCAAACGCTGGGCCAGCACATTTGCCGCGCCTTGGCCATCGGCCAGCTGGGCACTGCCGGACAGGCGGATCGCGATGGGTTCCCCCAGAAATACATCGCTCAATTCGATCCGGTCGATGTTCAGCTTATCAATCGAAATGCCCACTGGCAGTTCCGGCAGCGAAAACGGCTGCGCCTCGGGCGCGGGCCCTGCACTGGCTTGGGTGACCGGGGCACGCGCCACGACGATGCGCGCCGCGCTGAGTTCCTGCACGTCGATCTGCCCACGCAACAGCGCTGCCCTGCTCCAGGTCAGCACGATACCTTCCAGCGTCAGCCAAACCCCATCCGTATCGGCGATCGTCAGCCTATCAATCGTCGCTTCAGAGCTAAGCGCGCCCGCAAAGCCGATGATGTTCACCTGGCGGCCCGCACCCGACAGGTTGTCTTCGATCAACTGCGCCAGATAGCCCTTGTCCTGCTCCTCCTGGCTTTGGGCCAAGGCGGCGACGGGTGCGATCAGCAGTGCGAAGATCAGTAAGAAATGTCTCAAAACGCTTGCCCAATCCCGATATAAACCTGCACGCTTTCGCCTGCGTTGTCGCCACTTGCCGGTGTCGCGATATCCAGCCGGATCGGCCCGATCCCGGTGTCATAGCGCAGCCCGATCCCCGCGCCTGCATGCCAATCACCATCTTCCAGCGGCACCGCCGTATCGCCCACATGTCCGATGTCATAGAACCCAACCAGCGCGATCTTGTCGCGTAGGGCAAATCGCGCCTCAAGCTGGGCACCGGCAAACGACGTGCCGCCGGTCGTCACCGTTTCGGTGCCTATGATCCGGTCTATACCCAACGACTTGTAAGGTTGCCCCCGCACGGTACCGCCACCGCCGGAATAGAACAGATAGTCCGCAGGCGCCTCGTCAATCCCGGCACCGGCAAGGCTGCCCAGCTGGCCACGGGCGGCGAACGTCAGGCGGCGCGTTACACCAAAGCTGTAGTAGGCACGCGCGTCCGCGAAAAAGCGGGCGCCGCTCACATCGCCCCGCAGGCCGACAAAGGGCGTGCTGTGGACATCAATGTAGTACCCCGTGCTTGCATTTGTCGGACTATCCCGGCGATCAAGCGTGGCTTTCAACGGCAGCGTCAGCAGCGTGTATTCGCGGGTGCTGAGCGCCGTTTCCTCGCGTGCGGTCAGCAGGCCAACACCCACTTCGACCGTCAGACCATCGCCCAAGATGCGCGAAAAGCCGACCTCGGTTGCGATCTTGTCGATCAGGTAATCCGGCTCATCCTCGCGCGATATTTCACCACGGATGAAAAGCTCGGTATCGGGGCCAAAGGTCGCTGGCCGCACGAAATTGCCGCGCAGTGCATAGTCGACGCCGCCGGTTTCCCCTTCGATTCCGGCGATTTCACCGTCAATGCGCAGCCGTTCGGCCCCGCCCAGCAGATTGCGGTGCAGCCAGAACGACGACACCGTCACCCCTTCGATCGACGACAGTTCAATGCCGAAACCGATCCGGCGCGGCTTGCCTTCGGCCAATTGCGCGTTGATATCCAGCGTGTCACCCGGCCCAACGGTGTCGGCTTCGGTCAGGGCCACGCTGTCAAATGTGCCGGTCCGGCGCAAACGCTGCAAGGCGTCTGCAATCGCGTCGGGCGTATATACCGCACCGCTGGGCAGACCGGCGATCTGACGAATACGGTCTGTGCTGACGGCTTTGTTGCCCGTCACCTGCAGCGCACCAAAGCGCAGCCGTGGACCGGGCGCGAGCACAACATCCACATCAAGCTGATTGTCGGCATGGCGGGCGATGATTTGCTGATTGGCGGCGCGCGCCTTGGCATGCCCCTGCGCGCGCCAGCTTGTCAGACCAGCCGCCACAGCGCCCTCGATCCGGCCAGATTGCGCGATCTCGCCGGTTGCAAATTCATCTGGCAAGACGGCCTGCGGCGGCAGCGGCGCGATGCGCACCGCACCAAAGGTGAAACGCGGCCCCGCGATGACACGGATCGCGATTTCGTTGATCGCCGACGGCGCCGACAGCGGATCAAGCGCTGCCGCTTCGACCCCATCAATTGTGATCGACACCGTCCCCGCATAATAACCCGCCGCGTAAAGCGCCGTCAGCAAGCGCCGGTAATCGGCACGGGCTGCCGCGATATAGTCTTGCGGCACCGCGTCCGGCTTGTCCGCAAGGTCGCGCAGCAGCGATGCTTCGTCCAGCGCGCCCCGCGCGGTATCGCTGACCAGCTGGACATCTTGTGCCGCCGCACCACTTGCGCCCAGAATAAAGGCCATGATGAACCAAATTTTCTTCAACGATAAAGGCCCCCTTGGCCATCAGCAAATCAGTGCAGCCATCTAGTGTCCAACGCCCGACAGACAAGGAAGACCCAAGGCCATTCACTTCCGGGTCAGTGCGCCGTGCGATGCCGCTATGCGTCGTTTTTCGCCAGACCGACGCAGGACACCACACTGACATATTTAACACGAAGGACATCGCAAACCCACCCCCCAACACCCTTGCGCGCGCCCTGCTTGGCGATGCGGCTGTGGCATATGGGGGCCAGTTTCGCGACGCGGACGATATTGCGCGCATTGTCGCCGATGTTCCACGACACGAACCGCCACGTCGCGCGATGCCGGTGCGGGGCCGGTGCGGGGCCGGTGCGGGGCCGGTGCGGGGCCGGTGCGATAACGATTAGGCGAAGGGATCGACCGGATAGCGCACCCCGGCCAGATAAAGCCCCTGCGGTGGGCAGACCGGGCCGCAAGCGGCGCGGTTTCTGGCCACAAGCGCCCGTGTCACATCATCAGGGGTCCAAGCGCCGGCGCCGACCCGTTCGAGGGTGCCGACAAAGCTGCGCAACTGATTGTGCAGGAACGAACGGGCGCGCACGTAAAACTGGTACTCGGTGCCGATGCGGCGCGGAATTGCCGTGACCCGCAGTTCGTCCAGCGTCTTCACCGGGCTTTTGGCCTGACAGATCGACGACCGGAACGTCGTGAAATCATGGTGCCCAATCAACCGATCCGCGCCCGCCTGCATCGCATCCGCGTCCAGTTCATGGTTTACCCGCCATATCTGGCCCGCCTCTGACGTCAGCGGCGCACGGCGTGCGATCAGGCGAAAAAGATACTGCCGCTCGACCGCATCAAACCGCGCGTGCCAATCCTGTGCGACCTGCGCACAGGCCACAATGGCGACCGGCGCGGGCTTGAGATGGAAATTGAGCGCCTCTGACAGACGAAACGGGTCCCAGTCACGGGCCAGATCGCAATGCGCCACCTGCCCCGTGGCATGCACCCCGGCATCAGTGCGGCCTGCGGCGGCAATCGTATGCGCGCCGGGCTCCAGCTTGGCCAGCGCGGCTTCGATCGCGGCTTGCACCGACGGGTGATCGTTCTGGCGCTGCCACCCGGAAAAGGGCGCGCCGTGATATTCAACAAGAAGGGCATAACGTGGCATCCGGTCGGAGTAGGCGCACGGCTGCACAAAATCAATCCCTACACATCTGCCCGGCCCTCACCTATCTGTATGCCAAGTAGTGAAAGGGCAGTCATTGGTCATCGCAGCACTCGCCGATCATGTCGCACGCGGCATTGAAGGCGTCACGGATACACTGACGGCACCCTTTTCCGATCAGGTGATCCGGCTTGGCGTCACCGGCCTGTCGCGGGCGGGCAAGACGGTGTTTATCACGTCCCTTGTGGCCAATCTGATGGACCGGGGCCGGATGCCGCAGCTAACCGCGGCGACCAATGGCGCGATCCGCGCCGCGTATTTGCAGCCGCAGCCCGATGATACCATCCCCCGCTTTGCCTACGAGGCGCATCTGGCCCGGCTCACGGCCCCGGACCCCAGCTGGCCCGATGGGACGCTGCGGATCAGTGAACTGCGCCTGTCATTGCGGGTGCAGCCCAGCGGCTTGCTGTCGGGGTTTTCTGGCCCCCGCACCGTCCACATTGATATCGTCGATTATCCCGGCGAATGGCTACTGGACCTAGGGCTGCTGGATCAGACCTATGCCGCATGGTCCAAGGCCGCGCTTGTCCGCGCCACAGGGCGGCCCGGCGGCGATGCCTATTTGCAGATGCTGAACGGCTGCGATGCAAACGTCGCGCTGGATGAACCACAAGCGCTGGGGCTTGCCGCCTGTTTTACCGCGCATCTGAACCAAAGCCGTGCGGCGGGTTTTTCCGACTGCACGCCCGGGCGTTTCTTGCTGCCCGGTGACCTTGCCGGGTCGCCCGTACTGACCTTTGCCCCACTGCCCGGCGGGCCGTTCGCGCGCCACTCGCTTGGCCGCGAGTTCGAGCGGCGGTTTGAAAGCTACAAGCGCAATATCGTGCGGCCGTTCTTTCGCGATCACTTTGCCAAGATCGACCGCCAGATCGTGCTGGTGGATGTGCTGGGCGCGATCCACGCCGGGCCGGCGGCACTTGATGATCTGCGCAGCGCGATGGCCCGTATCCTCGGGGCATTCAAGCCCGGGCGCAATGCGTTCCTGACCCGGATTTTCAACGGGCGCCGGGTGGAAAAAATCCTGTTCGCGGCGACCAAGGCCGACCACCTGCATCACAGCCAGCACCCCCAGCTGAGCGCCATCACCGAGGCGCTGCTGCGCGAGGCGCGCGACCGCGCCGATTTCGCAGGCGCCAAGACCGCCGCCATGTCCATTGCGGCCCTGCGCACAACGGTCGAGGAAACGATTGACCATAAGGACGGCCCACTGGATGTGGTGCGGGGGCGACTGCTCGACAGTGGGAAACAGGCGGCGTTCTATCCCGGCAAACTGCCCACGGACCCCGCGCATCTGCTTGCCCCGGCCCGTGAAGGCGCCGCGCACTGGCTTGATGCTGACTATAGCGTGATGAACTTTGCGCCCGCCCGGCTGACACTGCGCCCCGGCGATGGGCCCCCGCACATCCGGTTGGACAAGGCCGCGCAGTTCCTGATCGGAGACAAGTTATGAAGACAGGCCCGGTTCTGATTGATCTGGACGATGCAAATGTGGCGCAGCCCGATGCGGCCCCTGCAGTGCCCGACGGCGTGGACGACCCGCAGCGCGCTGCGATGCAGCAGGTGGCCGCATTGGCCGCCCGCCGCCCGTCGCGTCTGGCGCGGTGGTTTTGGTCACTGGCGTTTTCCCTGACCGGCTTTATCGTGTCATTGGCGGCTTGGGATTACGTGAACACATTGCTGGACCGGTCCCCGTTGCTTGGCGGTATTGCAACGATCCTGATCAGCCTTCTGGTGGTGGTTTTAGGGGTCATGGCGCTGCGTGAACTTGCGGCCTTTGGCCGGTTGCGCCGTCTGGATCAGATTCAGCGCATGGCGCGCGACGCGCTCGATAGCCATGATTTGATGGCGGCGCGTGATGTGGTGGGGGCATTGGACCGGCTATATGCAAACCGCGCTGACACCGCGTGGGGCCGGGCCGAGATGCAGGAACGGCACAGCGATGTGTTGGACGCCGATGGCCTGCTGGGCCTTGCCGAAACCACCCTGCTTGCCCCGCTTGATGCCCGCGCCACCCGCGAGGTCGAAGCAGCCGCACGACAAGTCGCCACCGTCACGGCGATTGTTCCCATCGCGCTGGCCGACCTGTTCACAGCCCTGACCGCGAACCTGCGGATGATCCGCCGGATCGCCGAAGTCTACGGCGGGCGGGCGGGCACATTCGGCAGTTGGCGGCTGACCCGGACCGTGCTGACCCATCTGGTCGCAACCGGTGCGGTGGCCGTGGGCGATGATCTGATCGGATCAATCGCGGGCGGTGGGGTGTTGTCCAAAGTTTCGCGGCGCTTTGGCGAGGGTGTGATCAACGGCGCACTGACCGCGCGCGTTGGCGTCGCCGCGATAGAGGTCTGCCGGCCCCTGCCATTTCATGCCGCAAGACGGCCCTCTGTGACAGCCCTTGTCCGGCGGGCGCTGACCGGGCTTTTTGGGCGGGCGTAACGCATTTCGAACGCCGGAAAACCACCGTCCGGGGTGCCGACCGAATTTCCGGGCATTTGATCTTGCGATGCTTAGCGCAGGCGCGGCGCGGGACCGACGGGCAGCGGGCCAACCCAGACAAAGCCGTCGCGGAACATGATCGGCAACTCAAGCATCTGGCCATCCGGCGCCATTGTGGCCACCACATTCACCACAGTCGGCGCAACACCGGGATCAATGGCGCCTGCACTGACCAACAGCGCAATGATTTCGCGCCACTGCGCCGTTCGAACGGTGACGCGCCCGTTCAAGACGCCCAGCGCGTCAATATCCACAGCGCCATCCGCGCGCACCCCGAGATCCCCCCAATCAAGAACAAAGCTATTCAGCACGACCCGCTGCGCCACCGGCAGTGAATTTTGGCCGTCAAAGGCATGCCGGTCAAGCGCACGATCCAGCGTGACGGTGCTGTCCAAGGCAATCCGCGTAATCGTCTGCGGCAACCGCGCCTGTGGGTCGATCCGGTGCAGTGCGGTCGCGGGCAATGTCAGTTGGTCCGCATCAACGTAGATGTCATAGCTGTTGCCCGCACCCGGCTTGGCACGCATCGCGGCAATCGCGCGGTCCAGACCAGCCGTCCAACCGAAATCGGAAACGACCGTCGTCGCGGCGGCATCCAACGTGACGGCATCAAACGAAAGATCGGTGTTCGCCGCAACACCTGCGCTGGCGCGCAACCTGTCGCCGGTGATGCGCATATTCTGGTCACCAAACCGCAGTGTCTGGTCGTTGGGAAAGGCCACGATGACCCGGTTGGGCCGATAGCTCAGCGCGAAGACCTGTACGAACGGGGCCGCCCATGACCACAGCCCGTCAGGGGATGTCAGCACCAGATCACTGGCCGTTGTGTCAAAGCGCGACGGAAAGCCGCGCAGTTGCAAATCGCGATACGCGACCCCCCAGCCGTCCCGCTGCGCCGCGCTGATCTGCGTCGCGGCACCCTGCTTGACCGCGAAAGCGCCCAGAACCCAATACCCGCTGTAAAGCGCGGCAAGCAATCCCACCAGAAATGTCAGCCGCCGCATTTGGTTCTCCTGCACCAGACCACGGCGCTGGTTTAGCGACTGCCGGGCCGCATCGCCAGTCCCGTGATAACCTGTGCCAGTCAAAGAAAAAATTTTCCAGTTGATCAAAATTTGTTTTTGTCTCAGCATGAGGTTTATGTTTGCTTCATTGCGCAGCACCATTGTCATGCCGATAGTGGTGAACGCGTTTTGGGCCAGCCGACGATGCCCCGACGTAAGGACTGTGCCTATGCGAGATCAGGTAGAAGCGATTGCGTTGCAGGCAATCCCGGCAAATCCGGGGGTAGGAAAAAAGTTTGCAGCCCAAAGTGCTGTCGCAAGAACAGCGTAAAAGTCGTGGCCGGGTCGCCCGGCCATCCGACAATCCAAGAACATGATCTTCAACAGGAGAAAATTGACATGTCACTGAAACGAAATATCGCCTCTGGCCTGCTGCTCAGCGCGCTCAGTGCGACAACACTGGCGGCACAGACGCTGGTGTATTGCTCCGAAGGCTCACCCGAAGGCTTTGACCCCGCGCTTTATACCTCGGGCACCACGTTCGATGCGTCGTCGCACCCGATCTACAACCGCTTGACCGAGTTTGACACCGGGACCACGAACGTCATCCCGGGTCTGGCCGAAAGCTGGGAAGCATCCGCAGACGGTCTGGAATACACCTTCAAACTGCGTCAGGGCGTGGCATTCCACGCCAACGAAATGTTCACACCGACGCGCGACTTCAACGCCGACGACGTGATCTTCAGCTTTGAGCGTCAGCGGCTTGCTGACCACCCGTACAACGGCGTGTCGGGCGGCACATGGGAATACTTTGAAGGCATGTCGATGCCCGATCTGGTCGCCTCTGTTGAAAAAATCGACGATTATACCGTTAAATTCGTGCTGACCCGCCGCGAGGCTCCGTTTATCGCCAATATGGCGATGGATTTCGCGTCTATCCTGTCGGCTGAATATGCCGATGCGATGATGGCCGCCGGCACGCCGGAGATGCTGAATCAGGCCCCTATCGGCACTGGCCCGTTCAGCTTTGTCGCCTATCAAAAAGACGCGGTAATCCGCTATACCACCAACCCCGATTACTGGAACGGCGCGTCCGAGCTGGAAAACCTGATCTTTGCGATCACGCCCGACGCATCCGTGCGTTATCAAAAGCTGCAGGCGGGTGAATGCCACGTCATGCCATACCCCAACCCCGCCGATGTCGAAGCGATGAAGGCCGATGACGGTGTCAACGTGTTGGAACAGGAAGGTCTGAACGTGGGCTATCTGGCCTACAACACGCAGATGGCGCCATTTGACAACCCCGATGTGCGCAAGGCCCTGAACATGGCCATCGACAAGCAAGCGATCATCGACGTGGTATTTCAGGGCTCCGGTCAGATCGCCAAGAACCCGATCCCGCCAACCATGTGGTCCTACAACGACGCTGTCGTTGACGACCCCTATGATCCAGAAGCCGCCAAAGCCGCATTGGAAGCGGCTGGCGTGACGGACCTGACGTTGAAAATCTGGGCAATGCCGGTTCAGCGCCCCTATAACCCCAACGCCCGCCGCATGGCCGAGCTGATGCAGGAAGACTTTGCCAAGATCGGCGTCACGGTTGAAATTGTGTCCTACGAATGGGGCGAGTATCTGTCCCGGTCGTCCGATATTGACCGCGACGGCGCCGTTCTGCTGGGTTGGACGGGTGACAACGGTGATCCAGACAACTTCCTGGCCGTGCTGCTGGGTTGTGACGGTGTAACCAACTCGAACCGGGCGCAATGGTGCCATCAGCCGTTCGAGGATCTGATCCAAGCCGCCAAGATCGAAACCGATCAGGCTGAACGGACCCGTCTGTACGAAGAGGCGCAGGTCGTCTTCAAGGATCAGGCACCTTGGGCCACCATCGCCCACTCGGTTGTTTACATGCCGATGCGCCCCGAAGTCGAAGGCTATATCGTGCATCCGCTGGGTGGTCACATCTTCTACGGTGTAAGCCTGACTGAATAAGTCCAAACGTCCGGGGCCACATGTCTGGCCCCGGACACCCCCCGCCGGAGTTTTCCATGACAGATCGTTTTTCAGACCTGCGCCTTGTCGCGTCCGCCCTTGGTGTTGACGCCGTTGCACTGGTCCCCGGCCCAAATTTCACGCGCGCAGTTGGTCAGGCCTTTGGCAGCCACGAACGCCCGTTTGTTCTCATCATCGGCGCCCAAGGCCCCGATGCCGCCCTCGTCCCCAATCTCGAACTGGGATCATGGGCGCAGGTTGGCTTTGAAGGCCGCGTGTTCGACTGGCGCGATCAGGACGGCTATCAGCCCGCGTTCGATGCGCTGGGGGATCATCTGAAACTGACGTCGCTTGCGGTCGAAGGTCAGGTAATGCGCGTCTTTACACATCATGCCCTGCTGGCCGCCATGCCCGATTTGAAGATCATCGACGGCGAAAAGGCCATTTCTGGCCTGCGTGCGATCAAGACAGATGCCGACATCCGCGCCTTGCAAGCCGCCATTGATATTTCTGAGGCGGCGCTGCGACAGACCCTTGATCAGGTCCGCGTCGGCCAATCTGAAACCCAAATCGAACAGATGCTGGTGCAGGCGCTGTTTGCGCATGGTGCCGACGCGCTGTCATTTCCGCCCATTGTCGCCGCTGGCGATAATTCCGCCATGCCCCACGCCCACGCCCGCGCTGATTATGCGGTAAAAGAAGGCGATGCGCTGCTTTTGGACTTCGGCGCGCGCAAACATGGGTTTGCCGCCGATATCACCCGCACCGTGTTTATCGGACATGCGACCGACGAAGGCCGCGCCGTCTATGATACCGTGCTGCGCGCCAATCTGGCCGGTCATGCCATCGCGCGGCCCGGTGTCACCGCACACGACATTGACGACGCAGTGACCCGCGTGCTCGAGGCGTCACCCTTTGCCGCGCGGATTCGCACGAAAACCGGACACGGCCTTGGCCGCGAGGTTCACGAGGCGCCTTATATCATGCGCGGCAATCCCGAGGTGATGCAAACCGGCATGGTCTGGACCAACGAACCCGGCCTTTACGATATCGGCAATTTTGGCGTGCGGATCGAAGATGACGTGCTGATCACGGATGCCGGCTGCCGTTCACTCACGTCGTTCCCAAAAGACCTGATGATCGTGGGGGCCGCCTGATGCTGCGCTACATTCTTGCCCGTCTGGTGACGTTCGTCCCGACATTCATCGGCGTGACCCTGATTTCATTCGCCTTCATCCGCGTTCTGCCGGGTGATCCGATCATCGTCATGGCTGGCGAACGCGGCATGACCGAGGAACGCTATCAATCGCTGGTCGAAGAGCTGGGTTTCGACCGCCCGGTATTGGAACAATACTGGCACTATCTGGGCGGCATTGTGCAGGGTGATCTGGGCCAAAGCTTTGTCACCAAGCGCCCGGTTTGGGACGAATTTTTCGCGCTGTTCCCCGCCACGCTGGAACTGTCGATCTGCGCGATGATCCTTGCCATCGCCCTTGGCCTGCCTGCGGGGGTGATCGCGGCGGTGAACCGGGGCAAGTTCTTTGACCGGGCGCTGATGTCTACCGCATTGGTGGGGTATTCGATGCCGATCTTCTGGTGGGCGCTGCTGCTGATCATCGTATTCAGCGGCAACCTTGCCTGGACGCCGGTATCGGGGCGGATCGACCTGTTGTATTACTTTGACAACACGACCGGCTTTATGCTGATCGACAGTATCCTGTCAGGGCAAAAAGGTGCGTTCGGCTCTGCCGTGCGGCACCTGATTTTGCCGACCATTGTGCTGGGAACGATCCCGCTGGCCGTCATCGCGCGGCAAACCCGGTCTGCCATGCTCGAAGTACTGAGCGAGGATTACATCCGTACCGCCCGCGCCAAGGGTCTGTCGCCCGCCCGGATCAACGGGGTGCATGCGCTGCGCAATGCCCTGATCCCGGTGATCACGGTGATCGGTCTGTCCATCGGCACCCTGCTTGCCGGTGCTATCCTGACCGAAACGATCTTTAGCTGGCCGGGCATCGGCAAGTGGATGGTCGATAGCATTTCGCGCCGCGACTATCCCGTGGTGCAGGGTGGTCTGCTGCTGATCGCCGTCATGGTGATGATCGTGAACCTGATCGTTGACGTGCTGTATGGCTTCATTAACCCCAAAATTCGGAAACGCTGATGACCACTGCCGTAAATCCCACCGACCGGCCCGGTCGCCTTGCAGAATTCTGGTACTATTTCCGGGAAAACCGCGGGGCTGTGATCGGGCTGTATGTCTTTGCCGCGATCGTCGTCATGGCATTGGGCGCGCCGATCCTTGCCCCCTACGGGCCGACCGAACAGTTCCGGCAAAACACGCTGGTCCCGCCGTTCTGGCAGGAAGGTGGCACCACCCAGTTTCTGCTGGGCACCGATGCGGTTGGCCGCGACATGCTGTCCCGTCTGCTGCATGGCGCGCGCTATTCGCTGTTCGTCGGTGTCGTTGTCGTGGGGATTGCCGCCTCTGTCGGTATCTTGCTGGGGCTTGTGGCGGGCTTTGCGCCGAAATGGCTTGATACGATCATCATGCGGATCATGGATATCATCCTTGCGTTTCCATCGCTTCTGCTGGCGCTGGTGCTGGTCGCGATCCTGGGTCCTTCGCTGATCAATGCGATGATCGCCATCGCGATTGTGCAGCAACCACACTATGTCCGGCTGGCGCGCGCGTCGGTCTTGGGTGAGCTGTCCAAAGACTACGTCACCTCGGCCCGCGTGGCCGGCGCGGGGATATTCCGGCGGATGTTCATCACGGTCCTGCCCAACTGCCTTGCGCCGATCATCGTGCAGGCGGCGCTGTCGTTTTCATCGGCCATTCTGGACGCTGCCGCGCTTGGTTTTCTGGGGATGGGCGCGCAGCCACCCACGCCTGAATGGGGCACGATGCTTGCCGATTCGCGCGAATTTATCTTGCGCGCGTGGTGGGTCGTGACCTTTCCCGGCCTTGCCATCCTGATCACGGTTCTGGCCATCAACCTGATGGGTGACGGCCTGCGCGACGCCCTTGACCCCAAACTGAAGAGAAGCTGATATGCCGCTTCTGGAAATACGCAACCTCTGTGTCGATTTCTCGACCGCATCCGGGCAATTCCGGGCTGTGGACGGGGTTGATGTAACGGTCGATAATGCCGAAATTCTGGCCATCGTCGGCGAAAGCGGGTCGGGCAAATCAGTGTCGATGCTGGCAATGATGGGCCTGTTGCCATGGACCGCGACCGTCACTGCCGACGTGCTGAACTTTGACGGCAACGACCTGAAAGACGTATCGGGCCGCAAACGCCGCAGCCTGATCGGCAAAGACATGGCGATGATCTTTCAAGAACCGATGTCGTCGCTCAATCCCTGTTTCACCGTGGGTTTCCAGATCAAGGAGGCGCTGCGCCAACACCTGAAGCTAAGCCGCAAAGAACGCCATATACGCGCGATTGATCTGCTTGATCAGGTGGGCATCCCAGACGCGGAACGCCGGTTGGGCGTCTATCCGCATCAGTTGTCGGGCGGCATGAACCAGCGGGTGATGATCGCCATGGCCATCGCGTGCAAACCGCGCCTGTTGATCGCAGATGAACCCACGACCGCGCTGGACGTGACCATTCAGGCGCAGATACTGGACCTGCTTACCGGGCTTCAGGCCGAAACCGGCATGGGGCTTATCCTGATCACCCATGACATGGGCGTTGTGGCCGAAACCGCCGAACGTGTCAGCGTGCAATACGCCGGTCAAAAGGTCGAAGAACAGCCTGTCGTCGGCCTGTTTCAAACCCCGCATCACCCCTACACATCCGCCCTGCTGGATGCGTTGCCCGAAAGGGCCACCGGGCGTCACCTGCCCACAATCAAAGGCGTCGTACCGGGCCAGTTTGACCGGCCCGCCGGGTGCCTGTTTTCGCCGCGCTGCGCATTCGCCGATGCCAAATGCCGTGACATCCCACCAGCCCCGCAATCGCCATCGCTGGGGCTGGCGCGCTGCCACTATCCGCTTTCCAAGGGGACCGCCGCATGACCCAACCCATCGTCACCGCCCGCGGCCTGTCGCGCCATTATGACGTCAAGGGCGGGATGTTCAGCAAAGCCCAAGTCGTGCGCGCCCTGTCAGAGGCGACGTTTGACCTGCATCCCGGTCGTACCCTTGCCGTTGTAGGGGAATCGGGTTGCGGTAAATCAACGCTGGCCCGCCTGATTTCGCTGATCGAAGAACCCACAGAAGGTGCGTTCAGCATCAACGGCACCCCCGCCACGCCGGACAACTGGGCGCAACTGCGGTCATCCGTGCAGATCATCTTTCAAGATCCATATGGTTCGCTCAACCCGCGCCAGCGCATCGGCGCCATCCTTGAGGAACCGCTGAAGATCAACCGCCCCGATATGTCAGCCGCCGAACGCACCGCAAAAGCGCGCAAAATGTTGGAAATGGTGGGCCTGCGCACGGAACACTTTGACCGCTACCCGCATATGTTTTCCGGCGGACAGCGCCAGCGGATCGCGGTTGCCCGTGCATTGATGCTGGAACCCAAGGTGCTGGTGCTGGACGAACCCGTCAGTGCGCTGGATTTGTCGATCCAAAGCCAGATCCTGAACCTGCTTGTCGATCTGCAGGACCGGCTGGGGCTAGCCTATCTGTTCATCAGCCACGATCTGTCGGTGGTCAAACATATGGCCGACGACATCATCGTGATGTATCTGGGGCGACCCGTCGAAATGGGCACGATTGACGATGTGCTTTCCAATCCGCGCCACCCCTATACGCGCGCGCTGCTTTCGGCGACGCCCAAGGCGGACCCGACCGCGAAAAAGACCCGGATCAAGCTCGAGGGTGAATTACCGTCGCCACTGAATGTGCCGCCGGGCTGCGCCTTTGCGCCGCGTTGCTGGAAGGTGCAGGACAAATGCCGCACGACTCGGCCCGCACTGGATACGTCCGATCACCCCGCCGCCTGCTTCTTTCCCGAAGACATGGCGAACGGCTGACTAGATCCCGGACATCGGCAGCAACACGCGCACCTGAAGCCCGCCCAGCACAGCCGATTCACCCAGAGTCACCTTACCGCCATAGGCGTGGGCCAGATCGGCGGCAATCGCCAGACCAAGACCGGTTCCCGGCTTGGCCGTATCAAGCCGCTGACCGCTCAGCGTGGCGGTGCCGTAATCGTCTTCTGGAATACCCGGACCGTCGTCTTCGATACATACCTTGATCAGGTCACCGATGCGGGTTGCTGAAATATATATCTTGCTGCCGGACCATTTCAGCGCGTTATCCAGCAGATTACCCATCACTTCTTCAAAATCTTGCTGATCAATCCGAATGCGCAGGTCAGCACCGACATCAAAAGTCAGCGTCTTGTCTTGGTTGGCCGCAAGCGCCTTGAATGCGCGGATCATCCGGCCCAGCGATTCCTCGACATCGGTAAAGGTCCGCATCCCGGCACTGCCCCGATCTGCACGCATCCGGGCGAATGACCGGTTAAGCTGCGCATCCAACCGGTCCAGCGCCGCAAGGGATTCTGCGACCGGAAAGTTACTGTGCCGCAGCTGTTCCAGCTCATTGCGGACAATCGCGGATGGGGTCTTGATCGCATGGGCCAGATCAGCAGCCTGCCTGCGTGACCTGCTCACGATATCACGGTTCCGCTCGAGCAAGGTGTTGATGTCTTTGACCAACGGGGCAACCTCGGTCGGGTAGGCGTCGGGCCGTAACCCATCTTCGCTATCCCAGCGCGTCAGCACATCGTGGCGTAACTTGTTCAGTGGCTTGAACGTGGCGGTAACCTGAAAGAATGTACCGACAACGCCGACAATGGCGATCATGCCGAACGCCAGCATAAGATTACTGCGTTGAAGCCGGCGTTCATCCAAGAGTGTTTGAACAGATGACGCGACCTGTACGTGCCATTGAGAGCCGTCGTCCAACGTCAGCCATTGCGCAATGCTGCGCAACTGCTCGCCCGTCTGATCGACATAGTTGCGCAACGTGATCCCCGCCACCGTGCCGTCGGGCTGTGGCAACAGCGAATCGACCAGCGATTTTGACACAAATAACGCGCCGTCCGCTTTTTGGACCTGCCAGTATTCGCCCGAAAACGGCTTCCCATAGACCGGGTCCCCGATTCCCTGGGCAATGCTATCGGGAGAATCATAGTTATTGGCGACCGCAACCAATGCCTGCGTGTGCCGGTTGCGCAAAAGCTGATCAAACCGGGTCTGGGTCTGCGTATCCAAAAAGGAGGCCATACCGAAAACACCGATCAAAATTGCCAAGGTCGCCCAAATGATACCGCCGGTCAGTGCACGCGCGCGCAGCGATTTCATGCAATGGCTTTGATAACATAGCCCCGACCGCGAACGGTTTGGATCAAATCATCACCAAGCTTTTTGCGCAGTCGGTTCACAAATACCGCAATCGTATTTGAATCGCGGTCGCCATCGTATTGATAGATGTGATCCGACAGTTCCGACCGCGACACGAGCCGATTGCAATTGTGAAAAAGATACGACAGGACAGCGCTTTCTTGCGCTGTCAAACTTTTAGGAATGCCAGCCACCGTGACCTGATTATTGCGGGTATCAAAGCTGATGTCATCTTTTGAAAAAACCGGATTGCTCTGACCTGTTTTCCGCCGGATCATCGCGCGGATTCGCGCGGATAGTTCTGCCATGTGAAATGGTTTTGTCAGATAATCATCTGCCCCTGCGTCCAACCCGTCAACCCGGTCAGACCAACCGTCGCGGGCGGTCAGAATCAGGACAGGCGTGTCGATACCGGTCGCACGCCATGTCTTGAGGACAGTCAGCCCGTCGCGGATCGGAAGACCGATATCCAGGATAATAAGGTCATAGGGCTCTGTGCTACCTAAAAACTCGGCCTCACTACCGTCATGGGCCATGTCAACGACACGACCTTCAGCCTTCAAGACAGTCTTTATTTGTTGCGCGAGCACCTGCTCGTCTTCGGCAATCAGAATACGCATGTGAGATTCTATAGGCCACAGTCGTGGCATAAGTTTGGCAAATCTTAGTCTTTACTTATTTCGTCCGCCACCGTTGCCGCCACCGTTGCCGCCACCGTTGCCGCCACCGTTGCCGCCACCGTTGCCACCGCTGTTGCCGCCACCGTTGTTGCCGCCATTGCTACCATTGCCATCGCCGTTGTTAAGGCTTCGGCCAGGGCTGCTCAGGTTATTGCGCGACTGCGTATTGCCATTGGTGGACGCAGCTGCCGAGACAACTTGCTCACCCGTTTCCGACGATGCGCTGACGGCCTGACCCGTAGCGGCGTCTACCATGATCGACCCAATTTGCCCGTCAGATTGCTGGACCAAAATCCGGTATGTCACGCTCCCGTCAACCAGGAAGGCGCGGATATCGACAACGCTACCGCCGGTAAAGCTTTCAACACCGGCAATCAGTGTGCGTGTTGGAATCGCCGTGCGCGCCGAAACTGCCGCGCGAAGCTCAGACTGCGAAAGCTCTGTGATTTCCGACGTCGCCATTGCGGGCGTCAAGCACACGAGCGCTGCTATGATGTGAGGAGTGAATTTCATGATTTTTTGCCACATCCCCGACTTTGACATGCACGTCGCATTGTCATCACCAGATCGCCGCTTTCCTTTCGTCATGCGTGACCCAACTTGGTCTGTCTGCTCACCCGGTCCAAAATTTCATCAATCTTCGGAAACCGGTCTGTAGATTTGTTTGTTTTATCATCCGTACGCATCGTAGCCAAGACATCGACAGACGTACCTGCGTCCCAATACCGTGACATGCGCCCGCACGTTTCCGAAGCAGAGCGATCATCAGATTGAAACTGTATGTCGTACATGTCCTACTATCCTTGTCAGGTCGCTTGGCCAGATTGATGCGAGATTGATGGTGGTGCGGTTCAATTCAACTAACTGTGAACTTATCATCCGGCAGCAGCGATGAACCGCCAAAAAACAGCCCGTTCATTTTGCGTTCACCTTCGGGAGAGGGGTCCCGCAGGAACGCTGGCCTGGCGCAAAAAAGCGCAAAAACAACTTATAATTCTTAGGTTTAGCCGTCCGCATAGCCCTTGACGCATGGCAAACCTACGAAACTGACGTAACGTCACACAATGGCCCGCCATGCGAAAAGGACAGGTTACCGCCCGATGACATAACCCCAAGACAGAAGGATCGGCCCCAAAAAACCGAATCGTGTTTAGAATCATCGACATATCATCGTGGCTCGCGCGATGTGATTTGAGCGGTTGCGCATTTTTGCGCCGCACAGGACACTGCGCCATGCTTCAGCCACATCACACCATCGGGGCAACCCGCGACGCCTTTGTTTGGAACATCCCCGATGACTATAATATCGGGGTGGATATCAGCGATCGTATTGCCGCCAAGACCCCCAACGACCTGGCGATTATTGATGTGGATCAGGCAGGCCACGTCACAGAGCACAGCTATGCGCAATTGCGCGACGCCGCGAACCAAATCGCCAATCTACTGTCGCACGACATGGCCCCGCGCGACCGAATCGCGGTCCTGCTGCCGCAATGTATGGAAACCGCGGCCGCCCATATCGCGATCACTAAAATGGGCTGCATATCACTGCCGCTGTTCACGTTGTTCGGGCCAGATGCCCTGCGCCACCGGCTGCACGATTCCGGTGCGCGTGCCGTCATCACAAACGCCCAAGGGGCCGCAACGCTGGCGACCCTGCAAGACGGCCTGCCTGACTTGCAGATGATCTACAGCATCGACGGCCCCGGCGCAGACGCCCGCGACCTGCATGCCCTGCGCGCCGATCAGCCGACCACATTCACCGCCGCCAAGACCGGCGCCGATGACCCCGCGATCCTGATCTACACCTCGGGGACCACGGGCGCGCCAAAGGGGGCGCTGCACGCGCACCGCGTGCTGTTGGGCCATCTGCCGGGCGTAGAGATGAGCCATGATTTCTTTCCCCAACCCGGCGACCGGATATGGACCCCCGCCGACTGGGCCTGGATCGGCGGCCTGCTGGATGTGCTGATGCCCGCGCTGCACCACGGTGTGCCGGTGGTGGCCTGCCGGTTTCGCAAGTTCACCGCGCAGGCGGCCTTTGACCTGATCCGCACGCACGACATCCGCAACGCATTTCTGCCGCCGACCGCGCTGAAACTGATGCGCCTTCATACGCCTGACATTGCCGTGCCCATGCGCTCTGTCGCCAGCGGGGGCGAGACACTGGGCAAGGAACTGATCGCATGGGGCCGGCAGGTTTTCGGCACCACGATCAACGAATTCTACGGCCAGACCGAATGCAATATGATCGTGTCCTCCTGCGCCGCGCTGGAACCGGCAGAGCCGGGCGTCATGGGCTTTGCCGTGCCCGGCCATGTGGTCGGCCTGATCAACGAAGACACAGGTCAGCTTTGCCCGACCGGAACCGAGGGCAGCATCGCCGTGCGCGCGCCCGACCCCGTGATGTTTCTTGAATACTGGCAAGACCCTGCGGCGACCGCTGCCAAATTCATCGCCATAGACGGTGAAAAATGGCTGCTGACCGGGGACAAGGGCCGCGAAACGCCGACGGGACGTTTGCAATTCGTCGGGCGCGATGACGATATCATCAGCTCTGGCGGCTACCGTATCGGCCCCGCCGAGATAGAGGATTGCCTGCTCAGTCATCCGGCTGTGCAACTGGCGGGTGTCGTGGGCAAACCTGATCCGATCCGGGGTGCCGTGGTGGCCGCCTATATCCAGCTGGCCAGCGGCTACGCGCCCTCGGATACGCTGGCCCGCGACATTGCGCACCACGTCAAAACCCGGCTCGCTGCCTATGAATACCCGCGGGTCGTGCGCTTTATCGACGCGATGCCGATGACCACAACCGGCAAGATCATCCGCGCCGACCTGCGCCGCCGCGCCGCTGCGGACCCCAGCGATTAACACAGCCAGCATGGCCCGATCATCGGCGCTGCGGATACAAAAAGACCGACGCTGCATATCACTGCAACGTCGGTCCTGTCTTTGTCGTGTGTGGATCAGAAGCTGATTTCGAACGACACCTCTGCACCGACCGCCTCGTAGTCGTCCTGACCCAGACCGTCATAGGTTGCGCGTGCCGTTACCAGACCGCCGCTTTCCATCGTGTACCGGAAGCCAAGTTCGGTCTGGCCGCGCGTGTCGTCGGTTTCTTCCACGCCGTTGTCGAACCGCGACGAGGTCGCGCCGATCCCGCCGATCAGCTCCAGCGCGCCATTGGCCACGTCAATCGGCATGACAAAGTCCAGACCGATCGTCGCATCCGTCATCGTCACGGTCTGCGCCCGCACCAGATTGCTGTCGCCATCGGTATAGGCTTCGCTTTCGTCGGTGACATGCGCCAGATCCAGCCGAGGGATCAGCGTGACCGACGTCAGTTCCATCTTGCCGGTGACACCTAGGGTCAGAATGCTGCGATCACTGCTGAATTCGTCCTCGTAGGTCCCAAAGGGCGACAAGGTGTTCGTCGTCTGACCCATCAGATAGGACGCAGAGAACACCAGCGGCTGATCCGCCATCCGCAGCACGGCATAAGGACCAACCAGCCAACCCGTGCTTTCGAATGTCATCACCGCCTCATCGCTGACAGTGCTGTCAAACTGTGCCATGGCACCCAGCAACACATTCTCGGTCATGGCGATATGCCCACCGACGGCCAGGTTGAAGTACGATGTTTCCAGCGCCCCTTCGGTAGACCAGCGGCCCTGACCGGCAAGCCAGACTGGCCGCTCGGACGAGGTGGTGAGGTCAAAGTTGCCAACGCCCTGCGTGACATTCAGATTGAACGAACCAAACTGGCCACCCAACAAGAACCTGCCGATGCGCGGCTGTGTCGCGATCAATGCGGCGTTGCGCGACTGCATGACCTGGGTGATCATCTCTTCGGTTTCGGTCAATGCAGCGTTTTCTATACTGATCACATCGGACGCTACGTTCAGGTTGGCAAAGTCATCCTGCGCCACACCGCCCGCAACGCTCAGCACGACGGCCTCGCCTGCAATTGGCGTGATCTCAGCGGTGTAGACAGCGCCGGTGCCCGCAAAGGCAGCCACATTTGCCCCCGTCACACCAATATCGCCCAACACAAAGCCGGTCACATTTTCCGAGAAGGTGATCGTCACGGTAAACGGCGATTCATCAATAACGCGCGTAGGTGCGCCGGTGATTGCGACTGTCGGCTGGTCGTAGTCAGGGAACAGGTCAACCGTTGCCGCCAGCGATGTGTAGCCGCGATCGTCGGTGGACGTGACCGTGACTGTACCGCCGGTCATGAGCGCCGCGGAAGTGACGATGAACGCACCACCTGTCGCCGTGACCTCTTGGAAAGTCGTGTCCGGGAAGGTGACACGCACGGTCGAGTCGGTTTCAGCCGTGCCGCCAATAGTCATGGACCGGTCGGCGTTGATGACCGACGTCGTGATGTCAGGCACATCCGGGGCCTGACCCGCGACGATTGTCAGATTGAAGATCACTTCGACCGCCGCATTGCCTTCTGTATCGGTTGCGTTGATCGTGATGGCGTTCAGCCCGACCGGGAAATCATAGGGGGGGGTGATCACATTGCCATCCAGCCGGAAGACAGGCGCAATCCCCGTATCGACGTTGTCATCGACGATCGCGCTGAACGTGATCTCCCGCGTGCCACTTGGGTCCGCCTCGAACGAAACAGCGCCAATCGGACGGATCACCGGTGCTTCGTTATCCTCGACGGTGACGTTAAAGCTGGCGGTGCCGATGTTGGTGTCGCCGTCTGTCGCCTGATAGGTCACGACGGTCGTGCCCAGCGGGAAGGTCGCACCAGATAGTAGACCGACCGTCAGATCAGGCCCGGCGGTAACAGCGACGTTGTCGGTCGCCGTGACGGCGGGATAGGTGACAACAGCCGTCGCCAATCCGGGATCGGTCGAAACGATGATATCCGCAGGCACCGTCACGACCGGCGCTTCGCCATCGGTCACGGTGACCGTAAAGCTGGCGCTGCCGGTGTTGTTTTCCGCGTCCAGCGCCTGATAGGTCACTGTGGTTATGCCCATCGGGAACGCCCCGCCAGAGGCAAGCCCAGCCGTCAGCGACGGCCCGGAGGTCACGCCGACATTGTCAGTCGCAGTTGGTGCGGCATAGGTCACGGTGGCAGAGGACAGACCCGCATCCGCAAACACGCTGATATCATCCGGGACTGTCACGACCGGGTTTTCACCATCGGTGACCGTCACGGTAAAGCTGGCGCTGCCGGTATTAC
>NZ_JAFMHJ010000016.1:0-22087 GCF_017854565.1 Yoonia sp. | reverse complement strand
ACCGGGTTTTCACCATCGGTGACCGTCACGGTAAAGCTGGCGCTGCCGGTATTACCCTGTGCATCTGATGCATCGTAGGTCACCGTTGTCATACCAATCGGGAACGCCGCGCCAGAGGCAAGGCCAGCCATCAGCGTCGGGCCAGAGGTGACAGACACGTTGTCGGTCGCTGTTGGTGCGGCATAGGTCACAATAGCAGTTGACTGACCGGCATCCGTCCCGACCGCGATATTCGCAGGAACGCCGACCACCGGGTTTTCACCATCGGTGACCGTCACGGTAAAGCTGGCGCTGCCGGTATTACCCTGTGCATCTGATGCATCGTAGGTCACCGTTGTCATACCAATCGGGAACGCCGCGCCAGAGGCAAGGCCAGCCATCAGCGTCGGGCCAGAGGTGACAGACACGTTGTCGGTCGCTGTTGGTGCGGCATAGGTCACAATAGCAGTTGACTGACCGGCATCCGTCCCGACCGCGATATTCGCAGGAACGCCGACCACCGGGTTTTCACCATCGGTGACCGTCACGGTAAAGCTGGCGCTGCCGATATTACCCTGTGCATCTGTTGCATCGTAGGTCACCGTTGTCACGCCAATCGGGAACGCCCCGCCAGAGGCAAGCCCCGCCGTCAGCGACGGCCCGGAGGTCACGCCGACATTGTCAGTCGCAGTTGGTGCGGCATAGGTCACGGTGGCAGAGGACAGACCCGCATCCGCAAACACGCTGATATCATCCGGGACTGTCACGACCGGCGGTGTGTTGTCCTGGTCCGTCACAGAAAGCGTATTTGACGCCTGCGTCGGGTTGCCGGCGCCATCCATTGCAGCAGCCGCAGGGAACACGACGTTCACTGCGCCGGGCCCGCTGGGCGTTACGTTAAAGGTCAGCGTGTTCCCGCTAAATCCGCTTGAGCCGGTGACGGTGCCGTTCATGATCTGAACATTCGACAGCACGGCAACCCCCGGGCTGACCGCATTCGGCGCAGGCGCAGGGCCGACAGCCGTGAAGACACCCGTGACCTGGAATTCACCGCTAACGGTGCTTGACGGTGTCGTCAGCAAAAGGCTGTCCTGACCGTTGTCCACCGAATAGGTGGATTCGTTAGTGCCCGAAATACCACCCGAGAGGGGATTGGTAGCAACGTCTTGAATCGACGGCGACCCTGCCAATCCGATGGTCACGACCCCGTTCAAGCTGGCCAGATCGCCACCGCTCAGGGTCAGGCTATAGATTGCGCCGGAGCCGGTCACGGCCAGTGTCGCGGAGGTGCCCGATACAGTAAAATCGGTAGGATCTACGTTCGTCACATCCTCGTCAAATGTGATGGTCCATGTCAGACTGTCAGCGTTGGTAAACGTGGCGGTCGGGGTTGTGCGCACCAGCGACAATGCGGTCGGCGCTGTTGTGTCAGAGGGCGGGGTGTAGGCTACCCTGGAAGTCACGACGACAGGACTAGTCGCACCCTGCATGCCGATTGTGTAGGTATAGGCCTGCGTGTCACCCGCCGGGGTGGCAATAAAGGTGATCCCCATGAAGTCATCTGCCGCATATGTCCCGTTGTCAGCGCCGTTCTGCGAAACGATTGTCACCGAACCCGGCTCAAACGCGCATTCTTCCTGAATGTGGGCCGGGGTGATTGCAATGCGTCCGCTTGTGACCACATTTCCATTTTGCCAAGCGCTGCCGCCGGCAGTTACATATGTGGGTGACACAACGCTGGCTACAAAAAACCGCACATCCGCTTCGGGGGGCTGCCCGCCGCCTTCGCCATTCGGGCTATTGAAGGGGTTGAAGTTGCACCCGGTTGTGATGCCAACCGGACGGGTGCCGCCAGCATCGAACGCGGGCGCGCCAAAGGCCTGCACCGATACCGGCGCAGCTAGGGAAATTATCAGGCCACTGGCCCGTAAGGCTTGTGCTAAAATACGTTTCATCGTCAATTTCCTCGCAAAAAACATAAGCCAATCCAGGCACTTGTGGCGGACCACAGGGTCGATATTCCCGACTGACCATACGTAAAAAAGTCCTTAGTGACTGTGCGCTTTGGCACAGACCCGCAGTCAAGCCGAACGGTACGCTGGTTGCAGCATGCTTCGCCTCACGGCTTAGTGCATCGAAACCACTTGGAATCCGGAGGAATAATGGAACCTTTTATCGCTCAAATTATGCTTTTTGGCGGCAATTTCGCGCCGCGCGGCTGGGCTTTCTGTGATGGGCAATTGCTGCCGATCTCAAGCAACTCCGCACTATTTTCGATCATCGGCACGGTATACGGCGGCGACGGACGCACAACCTTTGCGCTGCCTGATCTGCGCGGTCGCGTGCCCATGCATGCCGGCTCCGGCCCCGGCCTGACGCCACGTCAGATCGGTCAGCGCGTCGGCTTAGAACACGTGACTCTGGTCGAATCCCAGATGCCCAACCACAACCATGAAATGCTGGTCGCCTCTGGTGCTGCTGCCGGAAGCCGCCCGAGCGGCGACGCAATCGCATCGGCCAGTATCTTTATCGACAATAATCCATCTGATCCGGCGACACAGCCGTCAATAGCGCTGAACAGCCGTACGGTTTCGAACGCAGGTGGCGGCCAGCAGCACGAAAACATGCAGCCCACGCTTTGCATCAACTACATCATCGCATTGCAGGGTATTTTCCCATCGCGGAGCTAAAACGCACAAGCGATTAACGAGTTTTGGCGCGCCGCAATCCCACGGCGCGCCTGTTTTAATTTGTACAGGCCGTTTGTGTCCCGGCACATGAACAGTGGCCGGGCAGAGCCTTGGCCGTGTTAAGGTGAGTGTTTATTGCGAGACTTTTTTTTGGGGAAATAGATGACTGAAATACCAAGAGTTTTTAACCTCCCGCTACAGGAGGGCAAACATAGCACGCGAACGGTTCTGTTTGTGGACCGGAACCCCGTTTTGTCGCAAGCGCTTGCACAGCACATGAAAGTAGATGGAATTTTAGATTGTCGGTTTGTACAGCCCGACGTTGATCTGGTGTCAGAGGTTCAGGAGAACCGTCCAGACGTCTTGTGCCTTGACCCTACACATCTGGATTTGAACCGCGATTATGATCTTATGGATTTTGGTCGCGACATTCGTGATGCGAGCGAAACTACACTTCTTCTGGGCTACAGCTTTAAGGTCAATGACGCGGTTCTGCGGGCGGTGCTTGACGCCGGGTTTCGCGGTTGCGTGTCCAAAAACGCACGACTGCGCCATGTTGAAATTGCCCTTGCCGCAGTTCTGGATGGTGGCATGTATTTCGACAGAAGTTTTGGATCGCATTTACGCCCGATGATTTCAGATGCACCCGATGAAGAGATTCTAAGTGAGCGTGAAAAGGCTGTTCTGGTCGGGCTTGCCCGCGGGTTAAGCTCAAAGCAAATTGCCCATGATCTCGATATCAGCAGCAAGACTGTCGACACATACAAGGCCCGCGCGGGCAAGAAGTTGAACCTGTCAGGTAAGGCCGATCTGGTGAGCTATGTTCACGATCGGGGTTGGATCACATAGGTCTAACGAATCGCCGTCGATACTGTTTCCAAATATACTTATTGTGCAGGCGCAGCATTACTGTTGGTTCGAAACTAGAGACACCCCGCTCCTAGTGAGGATATAATTTATCAAACAAAAGCCAATACTTACTGAGCAATTCACAAAAAGGTTAAGGAATCCTTACGCTGTAGGGAACTTTGCTGACTGGTGAAAATGTTGCAGTGCGGCATTCTGATCATGCAACATTTTTTGAGAGGCTCGCATGGCTAGAATCAGTATTTTTGGAATCGGATATGTCGGGGTGGTCGCTGCTGCATGTTTGGCTAAAGACGGTCACGATGTCATTGCGGTCGACGTAGATGCAGGCAAGATTGATGCCATCAACGCAGGCCTGTCGCCCATCGTCGAAAACGGTCTGGACGACCTTGTGAAAGAAGTCGTCGCCGCGGGAAAGCTTAGCGCGACCGATGATGTCGAATACGCCATCAACAATACAAGCGCGTCGTTTGTTTGTGTCGGAACGCCAAGCGCGCCAGACGGGTCGGTGGGCCTAAAATACGTTGAACTGGTTTGCCAAAACATGGGCGCTGCAATCGCCAAGAAGGACGATTTCCATTCGGTAATTATCCGGTCCACTATCGTTCCCGGCAGCTGTGAAGGTACCTGCATTCCAGTTCTGGAAGCAGCATCTGGCAAAAAGGCAGGTTCTGAATTCGGCGTTGGATACTATCCGGAATTTCTGCGTGAAAGCACCGCGATCGAAGACTACTACGATCCTGGTCTTATCGCGTTCGGAGCGCTCGATGATACCACACGTGACATCCTGACGGACCTGAACAAAGACCTGAACTGCGAAATCCACACGGTCGATCTTCGCACCGCTGAAATGGTGAAATACACATCCAACATCTGGCGTGCGGTGAAAGTGACCTTCGCAAACGAGATTGGAAATATTGCCAAATCCTGCGGATTGGACGGCCAGTCGGTCATGGAAATCCTGTGTTCGGATCACAAGGTGAACATGTCGCCTTACTTCATGCGCCCCGGCTTTGCGTTTGGTGGATCGTGCCTGCCTAAAGATGTGCGCGCCTTGCGCCACCTTGCCGCTGTGAACAATACACCAGCGCCCCTGCTGCACGCTGTTTTGGAAGCCAACGAAGCACAGATCGGCAAAGCCGAAGCGATGATTAATTCCTCCAAGGCCAAGAAAGTCGGCTTTGTGGGCATCAGCTTTAAGCCCGGCACAGATGATATGCGCGAAAGCCCCTTGGCTGAACTTGCGGCACGTCTGATCAGAACCGGAGTTGTCGTGGAAATCTACGACCCCTTCGTTCACGAAGCCTATGCCAACGTAAACTCCACCGCAGGGCGGGGAAATGACGTGGTGCCTGACCTTAAAGATCGTTTGAACCCTGATTTGTCTTCGATGATCAAAGGATCGGACGCAATCGTGGTTGGCAACATATACAAAGATACGTTGGAAGAACTTGTCGCTGTAAATGGCAAGCCGATGATCGATTTGACCCGCATCAGCCGCACCCGCGTCAGTGGCGACGACTACCACGGCATCTGCTGGTAGATGCCGATGATCCTCCACATCTTAAGCCATCTCGCGTTTTTGTCCGTAGCGGTTTTGCTGGCCTCGACTGTGCCAACAGACTTGCTCGGGCCAGCACAGGAGGCTGTGTTGGTGTTGGGGTTTCTTGGGGCGTGGCGCTATAGTTGGGCGGGCATAAATGTTACCCGCGCGGTTATATTCCGGTTCTTTCGCTACCCGCGTCGTAAGGCGCAAGCGCAGGCGCGGTATGATGCACAATCTGTCGATGCCCATGCATTTTTCTTGGTCACATCTTATATGATCGAAAGCAGTGTGACTGTTCCTGTTTACCGCAGCATCTTTCTCGCTGCGGCAAACGCAACAAACGGGGCGACGATCGTGTCGTCTGTCGTTGACGGCTCGGACGCGCGGCTGATCCAGCAAATTTTCGATTCAATGCCGATTGATATGTCGCGCGTGAACTTGATCGTTGATCGCATCCCTGGAACTGGCAAACGCGATGCCCTTGCCAAATCCCTAAACCTTATCGCACGCCAATGCCCGACAAGGCATGACATCGTTTTGTTCGTGGATGGCGACAGTTGCGTGCCCGAAGACATTGTCGCGCGGACCGCGCCGTTCTTTACCAATCCTGCGATTGGTGCGCTAACCACAGATGAAGAAGTCGAAATAGAACAGCCCGGCTTGTTTCGCGACTGGTTCGAACTGCGCTTTGATCAACGCCAATTGATGATGTGTTCCATGGGGCTCAGCAATCGTGTTCTGACGCTGACAGGGCGCATGTCAGTGTTCCGGGCCGATCTGGCAACTAACCCCGATTTTATCAACAGTGTGCAGCATGATTTCATCGATCATTGGCGTCTGGGCCGCGTAAATTTCCTGACGGGTGACGACAAGTCTACTTGGTTTTGGCTGATGAAGAATGGCTATCAAATGGCTTATCTGCCCGACGTCGCCAGCAGCTCTATGGAAACCCAACCCAAGCCGGGCTTCTTTGCAAGTGCTACCGTGTTGATGGTGCGTTGGTTCGGAAATATGTTGCGTACAAATGGGCGCGCACTTGAATTGCCAGCCTCCCAGATCGGGTATTTCACGTGGTGGTCGATCCTTGACCAACGCATGTCCATGTGGACGACGCTGGCCGGACCGATTTGCATGATAATCGCCGCCATTTTTTATGATCCAATGGTCATTCCCGTCTATCTCGCTTGGGTCATGTTCACGCGCTACGTCTTTTGCACGGGAATTTGTTTGTTTCGCGGTCGCAGCTTTCCAATCATCTATCCCTTCCTGCTGTATTTTGGCCAATTGTTTGGTGCCGCAGTCAAAACTTACGTTTTGTTCCGCCTGGATCGCCAGAAATGGACCCGCCAAGTCACGGCCACAGGCGCACCCGTCCGCCAGTCTTTGGGGCAACGCGTTGGCGCTGTGGGCTCGGCTTACCTCCATCTCCTCACCCTTGGGTGGCTTACCGTAGCCGTTCTCTTTTTGACCGGTGTCATTTGACAAATTTGATGAACAGGACCTCGCATGACTGACACACTCACTCCAATCCCCGATGTACCTGAGGACACCGTCTCTGGTGGTTTCATTTATGAAAATGAACATCCTCAGTTGCAGATACCGTTCACTGCGCGCATTGGGGCGCGTCGCCTTGAGGGGAAAACCCTGTCCATCACCGAAGCCTTTGTGTCTGGCTTGATGCCGCCGAACGCCAATCTTGATCGTACGACGATGGCCTTGCAGTTTGATTTTGAGGGTTTCACTATAAGCTTGTTTGTAGAAGCTGATGTCGAAAAGATCGGCGACACCAGTAGCCCAAACTACAAAATGCGTTTCCGCAATCCAACGGCGAGCCACCTTGCCCCATTACGTCACATCATAAACAGCCACCTTGCCGGTGACCTGATCACAATGGACCGTTTTTTGGGTTACACTGGGCCGACGCGTGCCAAATCCAAAACTCCCACGGTTCCGCCGAACGCCATGCAGCGCACCTCGCGCGTGGTGCGCAAGATTGGTATTCTTTCACTAAGCGTCGGTTTGATTGCAATGGCGACTAACATTGTTCACGATCGTATTGTGTTCAGTTATGAACCGCGACCTGTCGTGATCAGCCAATCTGGCGAAACGTTGCGCGCCACGTCTGCGGGTCAAATCACCTATACCAATGTTTCCGCAGGTCTTGGCGATGTGGTCTATTCCATTGGGGCGAATTCTGGCGACCTCCTTAGCGTTCGGATGCCCTGCGATTGTGACATCCAACCACTATCGGAATTTTACGAAGGTGCCACCATTCTAGCAGGCACGCCACTGGTCAAACTTGTGGACGCCGACGCGGTTCCTGAAGTCAGCCTCGCCATCACTGCTGAAGGGGCGACGCGACTGATTTCCGGTGACAACGCCGAACTAGAAATGGCCAACGGAACCATTGTTCCAGTGTCTGTGACGCTCCTGGAAACGCTGGACGTTGGACAGGCTACTGATTTGGTTGCGGCCGATCTTAGTTTTGATCCAGCAGATATCGATCAGATTACGGTCGGTGAAAATGCGCGCCTGCGGTTTCGCCGCTCATTCCTACCGGATGTAATTTCATCATACATTAACGCCGCCTTCGTGGATGTGAAAAACTTCCTTTCTGGGTCCTAATTGGCCCTCATTCCTTGCCTTAAGCCGCACTCTTTACCGCGCGCAAAACAGGATCTTTAAGATGGACGATATTAGACCGATTATTCTTTGTGGTGGGACGGGTACGCGGTTGTGGCCCATGTCGCGCACCCAAAGCCCCAAGCAATTTCAGCCCGTTGCAGGGCCGGATTCACTGACGTTCTTTCAGGCGACCATCCAACGCCATCGCTGTAAGGGGTTTGGGAAACCTGTCGTTGTCACGGCCGTGCAGAATTACCGCACGATAGTACAACAACTGAAAGAAATTCAGTGCGAAGCGACCGTCATTTGTGAACCGATGGCGCGCAATACTGGCCCCGCCGTTCTTGCCGCGGCGATGATGCTGGCACAGGAAACCCCTGACGCGTTGATGCTGATCCTGCCGTCTGACCATGTCATTGTCGGCAACTTGAACACTCCAATCTTTGAAATGCGAAAGGCCGCATCCGATGGTCGTATCGTCGCCTTTGGGATCAAACCCGACTACCCTGAAACCGGTTACGGATACATCACAGATGGTGGGTCTTTTGCCTCTTATCCGGGCCTGCATCGCGTTGCAGAGTTCGTCGAAAAGCCACCCCTCGCGCAGGCAGCGGCCCTTGTGTCGTCTGGTCTTGCGTATTGGGCATCGGGCATTTCTCTATACTCTGTAAAAACGATTATCAAAGAATTCAAACGTTTTGACGCGCCAACCCACCGCGCCGTTGGCAATGCAATTCAAAAAGGCGAGTGGACGGGCGAATGCCTGACCTTGGACCCTGACAGTTTTAGCAAAGCCACGAACGAACCCACAGAACGTGTGATTTTTGAAAAAGCTGAATCCGTTGCGATGTCTCCTCTTGATGTCGAGTGGAGCGATGTCGGCTGCTGGACGTCAATGCACGCCATCGGCCACGCAAACGAAGACGGCAATGTGCTGTCCGGGGATGTGATCTCCATCAACTCCAAAAATACATACGTGCGATCCGAAGATCGTCTGGTCGCTGTTGTTGGCCTGTCTGATATCATCGTAGTCGACACACCCGACGCGGTTTTGGTCACAGCACGGGGCAAATGCCAGGACGTCAAAGCCATTGTCGAAACCCTGAAAGAGGAGACGCGCCGCGAAGCCGTGCGTCACCTCACGCGGGAACATGAATGGGGTCAAAGCCAGCATGTTATGTCATCATCCGATCACGATATGAGTTTGTTGCGCATAAATCCCGATGCCGCCATTTCGGTCGATCCGCTGCCTGGTCGTCAGATTATCGCGGGACGTGCTGGTTTGGTCATATTCGACGGTCTTAGCCGCCGTGTTCTGGGCAAGGGCGAACGCGTGATGCTTGATGTTTTGGATCAAACCAGATTGACCAATACTTCGACCGATAGAATCGACGTTATCCTCGTGACGCTAACGTCCTCGATGTCCTCCAGCACTCATTTGCAGAGCGTGTCGAATGGCTGATCGTGTGCGCTTCTTTTCTTTAATGATCTGTGCGGTTATTGCCTCGTCCCTCGGGGGGATCGGGTTAGCAACCGCGCAAACCATGCAGGACTATGAGGCGATGCGATCTGACATTGCTGAAGTGTATTCCGATCTGCTTGAACGCGGGCCCACAATCGCCCATCCGTCCGACATCACGGATACTATTGCCCACTTGACTGAACGCGCCGCGATTCCGAAGGCCGCGGCTATTTCTGCACAACCGGCCATGAGTGAAATACAAATCGAACTGATCGATCTGAGGCTTGGACTGGTACAATTGGCATTAGCAGCAGGGGGCAACGATCAGCTGACGGTCGTGCGGGCGCAATCCGCCACTGTGCCCAAGATAATCGTGGTGCAAAGCGGCGCGGTGGATCTCGAAACCTTGCGGACATGGATCGCTGCCCAGCCTGAGGCTTACACCATGATGGACGGGAATATCCTGAAGATCCCGCTTCTGGTTTTGCAATCTGCGCGTCTTAATTTGGGTCAGGGCGATATCATTGAACTAAGCACCGCGCATGGCGCTTTCATCGTAAACTTGGGTGTCTTGGTCGTTGACGGCGCACGGATGTCCGCCACGCCGCAACCGAATTTGAATGTGCCAGACTTCGCGCCTTTCCTTGTAACCGCGGGCACTGGACAGGCGCATCTGTCCAACGCCGTTTTTGAAGGCTTGGGCTTTGGTGACACGGCCGTCTTTTCCGGTGTTTCTGTGGTCAATCGCGGCCTATACCCGCCAATCGGTCAATCGTTTCTGACCAACAGCGTGCTGCGCAATATCCGTGTCACAACCTTTGAAGGTGGCGTGGCACCCATCATCGCATCAAATGTCTTTATGGGGCCGAACTCGACCGGCCTGTCCATGCGTCAAACATCTCAGGCCGACATTGTATCCAATGTCTTTCTTGGCGGGGGCGAAGGCCCCGCGATCCGCGTTATGGATGGCAGCACTGACAGTCAGATCTCCAATAATCTGGCTTTCAACACGGCGGGAACAGCTCTGTTCGTAACCCAAGGCAGCCACGGCACCGCGATTGTTGGAAATCTGTTGTGGCAAAGCGCGGGGGGTGGCATTTCGGTTAACCGGTCCGATTGCATCAATCTGTCGAACAACATTGCGATCGACAGTCGCCGTAAGGGGATCGAATTGCGCACAAGCCGCAATTCACAAATCATCGCCAACCAACTGCTGGGCAATCAAAGCTCGGGTTTATTCATTGGCGATCAGCCTGTCGGCACGATCACGACAGTACGTAATAACATTTTTATCGGTAACCGTTTCGGGCTGTCCTCTGCTTCGGCGGACAAGCTGTCGCTGTTTGGCAATAATTTTCTCAATCAATTTCCGCGTTTTCTTGAGGGTGATCTCGCGTCGCAATCACCCCAAATCGTCGCCAATCTTCGGGGCACCGAACGCATCGAACTGACCGCGGGCGGGATTGAAATGTTCAACATCGCCCCCATCACCTGCCAACCCCGGATGGAGGGCTGATCAGTGGTATTCTCATCTGAATCGTTCTTGTTTCTATTCTTACCGGTCTTCTTGGTCATCTATTACCTGACGCCGGTGCGGTTGCGATCTTACCCAATTCTTGTGGGATCCTATCTGTTTTATGCGTGGTGGCGCGTCGATTTTCTTGGCCTATTGTTCCTCACCACGTGCTTTGCCTATGTGATCGGTCAGCAGGTTGCCAAACACCGTGACACATCGCTGGGTAAAACATTCCTCGCCATCGGGGTGATTGGCTGTTTGGGCGTGCTCGGCGTGTTCAAATACCTCAATTTTTTCATTGAAAGCTTTGCGGCACTGTTGGGCACAGACACCGAGAGCCTTGGCATTCATTGGCAATTAATCCTGCCGATCGGAATTTCGTTCTACATTTTTCAGGCGCTCAGCTATTTGATTGACGTGCATCGCGGAGACGCCACGGCGGATGCGAAATTCATCGACTTCGCTGCCTTTATTGCGTTGTTCCCACAGCTTATTGCGGGTCCGATTTTGCGCTACAAAGACCTTGAGGATCAGTTTCGCGAGCGAGAACATTCGGTTGAATTGTTCTGCGACGGGCTTGCGCGTTTCCTGATTGGACTTGGCAAAAAGGTGATCCTTGCCGATGCGGTCGCGCCTTTGGCTGACCTTGCGTTTGCGACGGAAAATCCTGGTATGGCTTTGGCGTGGGCAGGGGCAGCCGCCTACATGCTTCAGCTTTATTTCGACTTTTCCGGCTACAGCGACATGGCGATTGGTCTGGGTAAGATGATGGGTTTTCGGTTTTTGGAAAACTTCCGCTTTCCCTATATCAGCCGCTCCATCACCGAATTCTGGCGCCGCTGGCATATCTCGTTGTCCAACTGGCTGCGCGATTACCTCTACATTTCGCTGGGCGGCAACCGCAAAGGCGCCGCGCGAACCTATGCCAACCTGATGTTGGTCATGGTGCTGGGCGGTCTGTGGCACGGTGCGAACTGGACCTTTATTCTCTGGGGCCTGTGGCACGGCGGGTTGTTGGCGGCGGAACGGTTTGTCGGGTGGGACCGCAACGCCAGAACCCATTGGTATGCTTTGCCGCTGACCCTGACGTTCGTTCTGATCGGCTGGGTGATGTTCCGCGCCACCCACGTTGGCGAAGCCTTTGAGATTTACGGTGGCATGATTGGCCTGAACGGTCTGATCGGTGATCCTGCTGTCTGGGCATCCGTCACCCGTGAAAGCCTTGCATTGGCCCTGCTGGCCGCCTTCGTCGTTTGTCTTGAACCGCGTGTTGATGCGTATCTTGCGGCCCACAAACAGGGCGGCAGTGCGCAAATCAGCGCGGATGGCACCGTAGTTTTGAACACAGGCGTGCAGCTGGCCGCGACGATTTCGGTGCTGGTGATCGGGGCCGTCACGATCCTCAAACTCGCTGAACAAAGCTTTTCACCCTTCTTGTATTTCCAGTTTTGATCCGGAGCGTTTGAATGCCTTTTCACACAGCCATAAAACTCACCGTGCCAGTCGCGTTCTTCGGCTATGCAGTGTTTGCCAACTTTGCCCTTTTTACCGGTGATGCAGAACGTCCAACTCCGGAAGGGTTCATGCGCGGTGGGTTCACCACACAAATCGACACGCTGTATCGCGCCAATCTGCCACACCGTGAACCTGCGGTCGGTCTCGTCGGTGCTGCGCGTTATCTATTGTTGAACGAAGGCCGCGATGGAGTTGTGGCAGGCAACAGAGGCTGGCTGTTCACAGACGAAGAATACCGCGCCCAGTCTGGTGCGGTTGCGTCATTGCCAAACGCCGTGGCCTATATGATGCAGGTTCAAACCGAACTGGCCGCACAAAACACCCGCCTTGTGATTGTCCCGATCCCCGCCAAACTCGAATTGGATCAAGACCATGGGGGCGATGCAGGACAGGCGCGTGCGCTCGCTGCGACCTATGATGAATTCAGGACCGCTGCAGCACTGGCAGGACTGACCGTCGCGGACCCGCGCGCAGACCTTGCGCAAATTGACGGCGCGTTTTTTCAGACCGACACTCATTGGACACCACAAGGCGCGACCGCCGTTGCGCAAAGTGTGGCAAGATCTGGCCTGATCGAACTGGGCGAAGACAGCTTTACGACGATCGCCCAATCGCCCGTCACCTTTACCGGTGATCTGGTGTCCTTTGTGACCTCCGACAGGCTTGCCGCATCAATCGGGCTGACGGCTGAACAGGTCACGCCCTACGTGGCTGAGCTGGACGCGGCGGATGCTGGCCTTGGCGGGTTTGATTTGTTTGGCACCGATGGCCCTGTTTCCATGGTCCTGATCGGCACCAGTTATTCCGCCAACCCGAATTGGAGCTTTGTTGAAGCCCTCAAACTCGCGCTGTCACAAGACATCTTGAACTACGCGCTTGAAGGTCAGGGGCCCATCGCCCCGATGCAGACCTACCTTGACCAGCTCGACGCCACTGACGCACCACCCTTGGTGATCTGGGAATTTCCGATCCGTTACCTCAGCGATCCGACCCTGCTGGACCCGATCACCAATCCGACCGGAGATGATAATGCGTAATCTGATCGCCGCCCTCGTGCTGGTCTGCGCCGCCCCGCACACCGCAATCGCGCAATCCTCACCCGATACGGTTGCACCCGAACGTATCACCGTGCGCATCGTCGCGGGGATCACGTCATCGCGCCAATTGCCGTCCGCGGCCCTGACCCGCGCACGCACAACGCTGTCGCAGGGGGGGGACGTTCGGTCTTCTCAGTTGCGTCAACTTGCCGATCTTGGCGACGGCTTTGCAGCTTTGCGATTTGCCCAGCGACTAGAACAACAAAACAACGGCGTTCCCAAATCCGACATCGCGCATTATTATGGCATGGCGGCGGCAACGGGGCGCGGCGGTTCCATCACCGGTCTTATCCGGATGCTCGATCAGCTTAGCGCGTCTGATCTTTCTGCGTCGCGCGCCCTCGTTCTGAAAAATATAATGATGTCGTATGCATTGGCGGGCAACAGTCATGCCGTGGATGCTGTGTTGCGCTATCAGTTGCGCCAACAGCCCTTTGGACCGCTGGAAGATGAATTGATCGTAGTCCTCAATACAGCAACGGGCGAAGGGGCTGCAAAAATGGGCCTGCAAATCGCCATGACCATCCTGCGCAATCCCGATGCCACCACGCTCGATCTGCTGCGTGCCCAGCAATATTTGCAACTTGCTGCGACTGCGACCTCAATTGAAACGACACTGACCGCGCAAAACATGCTTCCGCTGATTGAGGCGAAATTACAATCCCGTCCTGATCTTGCGCGGGTAACAGCCGAACGATCGGCTGATCAAGTTGGCACAACTCTGATTTCGCCCGTGGCGCGGCCTTCCCCCCAACCCGAGGTAACCCAATGATCCGTTTTACCCCCCTAACAGTGTCCACTGCGGCGCTTGCGGGCCTGACGCTCGTCCTGTCTTCGGGCAGCGCCACCGCTCAATCCAGCGCAGATTATTCAAATTACGGCTGCACCGGGCTTGAAATCGACAACGAACTTCCATCAATCGAAGGGCGCGATGGCGTCTTTTACCGTATCAATGCGGACCTGCGGATGAACCATCCGTTTTCCGACCAGACGGTCGCCCAAATGGCCGAGTTGTCACAGGCATTAGCGGCAAATGGTACGACGCTGATTTTCGTACCCGTACCCACCAAAAGCGTAACTATGCCCGGATACCTTCCCACGGACGTTGAGCGGTATGGTTTTGACCTTGAGATCGCAACGGAAGTCCACCTCGACATCTTGCGCCGTTTGGGCGCGGCGGGGGTCGTTACGGTTGATGCCCGCGATGCGATGATTGATATGCCCGACGGCGAACTTGCGTTTTTCAAGGCCGATTTTCACTGGTCTGCAGCAGGTGCGCGTCAAACGGCCATTGCCATCGCTGAAACAATTCGCGGTCTGCCTGAATACGCCGATTTGGACCCGACCCTTTTCGAAACTGTCCCGCTTGAAGTCGGAGTCGCATTTTCAGGGATGCGTCGTATTTTGCAAAGTAGATGCCTGACCACATTACCAGAAGCTGAAACCATGACGTACCTCACAAGTCAGGTCCAATCGCTCGATCTCGATTCAGGCGGGCTCGATCTGTTTGGCGAAAGTGCGAATACGACGCCGATCGTGCTTCTGGGCACGTCGTTTTCTGATAGCTTGATCAATAATTTTCCCGGCTTTCTGGCTGAATACGCGCAGCTGGAGGTGGTGAATTATGCCCTGACGGGGGGCAATCAATATGGTTCGATCACGTCCTATCTGACATCAACAGAATTTGAAGAAGCCCCGCCGCGCTTTCTGATTTGGGAGAACCCGATCTATAACAATCTAGCTCAATATGGTGATTTGCCGATGCGTGAACTGACTGCTGCGGCATCCCAAACCTGTACCATGCCACTGGCCACCCAGATCAACGCTGAAGAAGCGATCATCACCGTTGATCTGGACGGGTACGATCTGGGCCCCGCCGATACGATCTTTGTCGACACCCATGCAAACGTCGAAACCCAAGCGTCCTTTGTTTTTCAGTCTGATGAAGGGCTTACACGCACAAAAACAATCGAGCGCGGCGAACGTCTTAGCCGCACGGGCCGTTTTTACATGCCGTTGTCCGGGTTGTGGGATGGGGGTGCCGCGGCCATGCGCATCCAGATGACCCAACCGTTTTTATCCGAACCTTCTGTCTACGTCTGTCCCTCTCAAATGAAAGATGAATCATGAAATACCCAACACTTGCGGCAGTCGCTTTCGCTTTGGCACCCGTTACGTCAGCGTTCGCCGATGATGGTCTTTACGAGGATGTGTTTGACCCCAGTTCAAGCTTTGTTCGTGTTGTTGCACCGGGCCAGACTGTCGTGTCCATTGACGGTAACACAGTGCGCGATATCGAAGGTGGCGTGTCGCGTTACGTCAACGTGATGCCCGGTGACATTGATGTGGTTTTGCCCAACGGAAACGTCGAAATGGCGGTGTCCGCCAGCACACATTACACGCTCATCATGACGGCAGACGGTGAAACGTCAATCATCACCGATGATATTGCCAACAGCCCGGCGAAAGCGGACGTGTCGCTTTATAACTTGTCGATGACGGATGGCGTGGATCTTTACGTTCCCGCCGCCAATGCCGTCGCTATTGCGGATCTCGCGTCACTACAGTCCCAAACGATTGCTGTGCGTGCGCCACTGACACTTGATCTTGAGGTGCGGTCCGGCGACGAAGTTCTGTCGTCTGTGGCACAGGTTGAATTGGAACGCGGCGCAGGTGTTTCGATTGTTCTGATTTCTACGGATGAAGGATATTCCGCCGTCGCCATCCCAAATTCTTACTTGAACTAATAGTCCAAAACAGGAGCAGACTTATGTTTCATGCCCCCCATCAACCAAAGTCGAATTTTTCAATACTCCTTTTAGTTTTGGGACTGTCCATAGCTCACGTGGTGGGCGGCGCAAACATTGTGCATGCTGCCCCGATTGATCTGGAATTCGTACCGCCACAGATCGAACCCACTCGTATTTGCGTGCGGCGTCCGCCGGATCCGCAGACTATTGCGCTTTGGGAGAGCTGGGATGGCGTGCGGTTACCTGATGTTTCAGCGGCGAGCGTCACGCGCGACATCAATCGGCTGAAACAACTTGATGTGACCCGCTGGTTGCCTACAATCGAACAAATGATCGCGCGGCTTGAGGAAGCAGAGCCGCGCTTTTCAGGGGCCAATGCTTTGATGGCGCGTATTTCCGCAATGGAAGCCGCGGGCGAGTTTGAGGCCCTGAATAATCAACAACTGGTGGCACAACTTTCCGCAGATATCGAAACGTTGTCGCCGCGGCTGAAGAACACGTTGTCACAGTTTTACCGCGACGGCGTCGGTGTCTCGCGTGACATCGAGTTTGCAAACTCACTGCTGATCGATGCGGCCTATGGAGGCAACGCGGATGCAATGTTGTCACTGGCAAAAATGGAATTAAACGGCGAAGGATTAGATGCGTGGGATGTCCCTACTGATCTGGCCATCACGATGGCGTTCGGGGCGTTGGTCGGTGAACTTGACCCCACCATTTGCGAACGGGCGTCACGCATTGCGCGCGAATATATCAGCGGTGAAATCGTTGTGCAAAACGCGCAGCTGTCTCATGACTGGTTCCGCTTTGCCGCTGATTTGGGTGACAGTAATGCTGCATGGAAGGTGGTGGAGTTCCATTCCCAAGCTGAATCATTTGAAAAAGACAACGATCTGCTGGTGCGCTATCTGACGCAAGCTGCGGATGCCCAACTTCCCTATGCCCAGATCGAACTTGCCCGGTTGTATGAGGCTGGGTCACTGGTGGATCGCGATCTGGACGCGGCATTGTCGCTTTACCGCGCGGCTGCCACATCTGGTTTGCGCCCCGGCTTGACGCGGATCGTGATCTTTTTGGAAGACCACGCGGACATTTATCCGAATTTGCAAGACGAACGTTTCGCCGCCCTCCAACAGCTGAGTGAAATGGATGACGTGTCAGGCTGGGTGTTCACACGCCTCGCTGAAGAAAGCTATTTACGCCAAGGGCGTTGGGCAGGGCGGGCCGATGCAATGGCCTTTCTGGAACGCGCGGCTGAACTTGATGATTTGGACGGCTCTGTAGAACTGGCAATGGGGTTGATCGCACAGCGCGACGATCTTGAAACCTTTGAGCGCGCTGTCGATATTTTGTCTCGGTCAGTGACCACCTTGGGCGGCGTCACACCGCCAAAAATACTGTACGGCGCATTCATGTGCGGCGCACCCGACAGCCCGCGCGTTCAAGAAGCACAATACTGGAATGCGGCAGAAAACGCGACAGCCACGCGCAACGTCGACATCTCCGCACGTGGCCTTTTTGAGCTGTCAGCCCAAACCGATCCTCTTTTGATTGCCCGCTTACAGTCGCACGCATTGTACGGGCGTACTAAAGCCATGGCAAACTATCTGAAATACCTTGAAGTCAACCCCGCCATCCCGCCTGAAACGCTAGCCTTCTGGCAAGAGTATTCTAACCAATACTCCGACGTTCTTGCCGCTGCGGCCGAGCTTGAACTTGAACTTGCGCAAAGCCCGCAAGAACGTGTTTTGGCGATAGATCTGTTACGTCAGCAATACGCCAACTCAGGCGGATCAGCAGCCCTATTGCTGGCCGAAACCTTGCTGGCGTACTCCCAAGACAGTGATTTGAACGTAGAGGAAGTTCGGGACTTGTTGCGCGGCCCCGCTGGTCGCGGCGAAGGCATCGCGCTGTCATTGCTCGCCGCTCTCGAAGGCAACGACGATGGCGCGCGTATTGTTCACGATCAATATGCGGATATAATCAACGCCAACGGCGATTTCGAAGCGCTGCTTTTTGCGATCCCTCATGTCAATGGTGAACAGCGCGTAGAGTACCTATCGCGCGCCGCGGGTATCATTCCGTGTGATTACAAGAATGTCATCGCCTTGTCGCGCTTGCTCAATGATATCGGTAATACGGACGGCGCGTTGCATTGGCTTGGAATTGCAGGCCAACTTACGGACAATAATGATTGGGCAATAACCGATCTGGCGCGTTCGCGCTTGGACGCTGTCGGGCCGCGCGCCGCGCCGGACGCGTTGGCGTTGTTCGAAACGGCAGCCGCAATGGGCAATGAAACGGCGATTGGTGAATCGTTTGAATTACTGGTGGCAAACGAACTACCAACATACGATCCTAGCCGTGCAGCAGGCATGATCAGCCAAGCGGTTGATCAACAAAACACCACTGTCTTGAATGTCCTTTTAGGTCGCTATCGTCGTGCGGATCCGTCCGCTAAGGCGGTGATCGACACGGCGTTGGATATGCCAGAAATCTATCTCACAGCAGCGCAATCGGGCGATGTGTTTTCCATGCGCGCCTATGCGGTTCATCTGCGTGAGACGGCCACGGGTGGCGACGATCTGAGCACGTCTACCGCGTGGTTCCAACGCGCTGCTCAGGGCGGGGACGTAACGGCGATGGCTGAATACGGTTACGCGCTTGCGTTCGGGATTGGCACGGACGCCGACCTTGACGCAGCTCTTGTATGGCTCGAACAAGCCGCTGATGCGGGGTCCGCCAAGGCAGCCAGCATAACAACGCTTCTAAACTTGAACGAGGACACATAATGAAAGCGCTCAGCATCATGGTCACAATTGCCAGTTTAACCACAGCGCTTCCGGCATCTGCACAGGTTGGCACTGATAACTGCGCCGCGCCGCCCGAACCGGTGGTGTCCCTCAATTTTGGCAGCCGCTACACCGACGAGAGCGTGACACGGTCTGATATAGATGAAGACAGCAACGCCGCCGTCAACGCGGCCCTCGCGCCGATTGAACATTTCTTGCGCGACCTGTCCAGCGATGCCAACGCCGTAATAAGCGGCGCTGATGATCAGGTTGACCGCGCCGACTGCGTTATTGCCCAAATGGATGTGTGGGCACAGGCGGATGCCTTTTCTGATCTGGGTACGATCACAGCCAACTTTTCGATCGGATCACGCCTGGCAGGTTTTGCAATGGTTTATCGCCAAGTTGCACCTTATTCGCGTGATGTCGCTGCTCGACAGCGCATAGAAGACTGGTTGGGCCGCCGAATAGACGAACAGATGGCGTTTTGGGAAGAAGACGCAACTGCAGGTGCCAAAACTGGCAATTTGCGCGCTTGGGCGACCCTTGGGATCAACTTGGTCGGTGATATCCGCAGTGATCCGGTCGCACTGCGTTGGTCGGCTTGGTCCGCGACTTACTTGCAATGCCAAGCCCTTGAGGATGGCAGCCTGCCGCAAGAAATGCGTCGTGGGAAATACGCGCTGCATTATCAACTGCACGCAATTGCACCGATGGTTGTCACAACGCTACTGCTTGAAAAACAGGGGTTTTCCATACTGGGCGTGTGCGACAACGCGCTTGATAGGATCGTGCAATTCGCCATGGAAGATTTGACGACAGGCGCTGCCAGCCAAGCTTACTCAGGAAAAGTGCAAAGTTATTTTGACGGCACCGAAGACCTGCGCAGTTTTGAACTAGCCTGGATCGAAGCCTATTTGGTCTTATCCCCAAATTCCGAACTAGATGCCTTTGCCGACGATTTTCGCCCGCTTAGTCACAGTAAACTGGGCGGTGATCAGGCCCTATTGTGGAATGCGGATTGAGTTTTTGTCGGCGGCACGATCAATTAGGTTTTGTGCTTTTTGAGTGCTCTCGCCAACTTTTCTGCCTACCAAAATGCTGCGCCATTCACCAATGGCCGCTTCGACGGGCCGCATCGCAGCTTCGTGAAATGATGATGAACGGCAGCAAAGGGCCGGTCGCGTCCTGAAGAGCGACCATGACCTGCAACTTTGCAAAGTTCACTATCTGCGCATTGCTGACCTTGGTGTTTGGTGCAGCATGTCAGGGCGTTGAACCTGAGCCCTGAATGGCCGCTTTAATGTGTTTGACAGTGTGCCTTCGCAGCTGCAGCGAATTCACACTTTCCGCCCGGTCTGCGGGAGACGCCATCGGATGCAAGTGCAGAATGAATGTCCATTTTGGGCTGGGAGCGGTCATCTATGTCGGCGTCAGCGTATCCAAAGATGGCAAAGTCAGGCGCTGCACTGCCGCAAGGCAGCTTCGAGCCCATCAGAGACACTCCGGCGCGCCGGAGCGATGAGGTTTCGCACCACAATGACCGTCACGTCGAGGTTGTCGGTCAGCGAATATTCATTCACTGGACTGCGCTGGTGGCACGCAGTCGATCCGGTGGATCAGCACATGAAGTCGCGTCGTGCTGACAGCGACTTCCCTCCATCGTTTTTTTTCAGCGACGCTGCCCACAAACGAAACCGACAAAAGTGACAGCGTATCTTACTTTCCAATATCGGTGGTCGTGTCAATGGTATCAGCGGTCCGACGCTTCGCGCGATTCCCGGCCAAACGTAGGTCGTCTGTACTTTCTCAGGTTTCCGGCATAGGAGAGCCGTTGAAACATTGGAGATCTAATGACCGAAAGTATCTTGATCCATGAAATCGCAGCCACCCCGCACGCGGCAAATCCCCGACTCGTCGAGAGCCAGTGGTGGAGCCTGGTGACCACCGGAAAGGGTGATCGCCATGTTCTGTATCAGTGGAGCAATTTTGATCCCGACAAGCCTTCAGAAAAGAAGATCGGTGAACTCAGGATATCGGTTGTCTACGTCAAGGCACAGGGCGGGGTGATTGCCTAGAAGCTTCAGGAAGCCTTGGAGGCAGCGTAATCCAAGAGAACGCTGAGCCGAAGCTTCGTCAGCGGCCACATTTGATTGCAGGTGGCTGCCGTCCACAACTTGGCACAAGTTCAGGACAATGAGATGCGTGACTTGAGTCGGCCACGCGGATAAAGAAAGTCAGAAAAATAAAGGCAGTCGCTGAGGGATGCAACATGTGGTTGGCTCGAAAAAAACTGGGAGCAAGCGTTGCTTGCGACCAGTTTTGAAAAGCGATGTCGAGGGGAAATATGGCAATCCAAACTGGAATGCTGGACCGCAATTTCTCAGATCGGGCGAGCTTGTGGGCAAGGGGGTCCGGGGTGGAGCCAATGGCGAGGTGAGACAAGCGCAGCGCGGCAGGTGAAGCCCCGAAGGGGGCTGAGAGACGATGAGTTGTTCAGTTTTGCTCGCAAAACCGATCAGTGCCCTTCAGGGCCTGGATCGCAACTCTATAGTCGGTCACTATCAAGTTAGCCAAACTCGCTCCAAAAAATTATGAATCATTCTTTTCGTACTTTCACGACATGCCCCTATCCAATCGTGCATGGGACCACAATTCGCACATATCGAGACCTACAGCGTCAAGCAAAACAAAGCCGGCAACAGTGTCGCGCAGGTGCTCGGTGAAGCTATCCGTGATGCTCTCTACTCTCAACATATTGCAAATCCCCAGCCGCCGCGCCTTGTTTATGGTGTCGACATTCCGATGCTGAGACTTCTGCATGACCAGATGATCGCAGGGGCCGCGACAGTCGCGACAGTGAAGGGGAAGCAGCTCAAGCGCGCGATCAGAAAAGACCGCAACACGTTGATGACCGTCGTGTCGTCCTACCCTGTTCCGGTCGCGGATCTGGACAACGATAAAACAGGCGAGACGCGACGCATGTACGATCGGTGGGTCACGTTGAACGTCGGGCACTTCAAGGAAAAATATGGCAATCAGCTGAAAACTGTCATCGAACATGACGACGAGGAGTATCCACATGTTCACGCTTATATCCTGCCGGACGCCGACCCGGGCGTGTTTGCGGATGGGATGCATCCGGGCAGAGTTGCCTGAGAACGGCAATGCAAAAGTGAGCCACGGAAGTGGTGAGATTGTCTTGCTGCGGGCAGAGTAAAACTTTGCCACTTTGGCCCTTTCTGTTT
>NZ_JAFMHJ010000100.1 GCF_017854565.1 Yoonia sp. | reverse complement strand
TAACCTTCCTTTTACTGCGTAATCGGCTTTCTGGCCAGAACCTTTTTGTTTCTTGCCACTATTTCAACTTAAAGTTCACGCGCCAAACCCCTATGAACATTGAGGTCCCAGCGGTTTCCCTACCGGGGGTTGTCTAATTTCCGCCCCTTTTTGGACAAATTTCGCCCTCAACCCTTAGGTTGTGCAGTAAAGCAACAGTTGACAATAAAACGCGTGCTGCCAAGCCTGCGTGGCATGACACAAATCACAAACGCCCTCCGTTCGATCACCGAAGAGCCCGACATGGGCATCATCCTCAGCGATGGCTGCAGGCTGTCTGCCCGGGTCTGGCGGCCCGATGATGCCGACGAAAACCCGGTGCCGGTGATTCTCGAATATCTTCCCTATCGCAAACGCGACGGCACCTGTGCACGCGATGCATTGACCCATCCGTGGTTCGCCATGCGCGGCTATGCCTGCGTGCGCGTCGACATGCGCGGCAATGGCGACAGCCACGGGCTGATGGAAGACGAATATGCCCCGCAAGAACAGGCCGACGCGGTCGAAGTCATCAACTGGCTGGCCGCCCAGCCATGGTGCAGCGGCACCGTGGGCATGATGGGGATCAGCTGGGGCGGCTTCAACGGCCTGCAGGTCGCGGCGCTTCAGCCAGAGCCGCTCAAGGCGGTGATCACCCTATGCTCCACCGTGGACCGCTTTGCCGATGACATCCATTACAAGGGCGGCTGCCTGCTGAATGAAAACCTTGGCTGGGGGGCGACCATGTGGTCCTATTCCTCTCGCGCCCCCGACCCGGCCCTGCGCGCCGATTGGCGTGAGATGTGGCTGCAACGGCTTGAGGCGGAACCGTTTCTGCCAGCACTCTGGCTGCGCCATCAAAGCCGCGATGCCTATTGGCAGCACGGCTCGGTGAGTGAGGATTATAGCGCGATCAAGGCCAAGGTGCTGGCCATTGGCGGCTGGGGCGACGCCTATAAGAACGCCGTGCCGCAGCTGGTGGAGGCCCTGCCGGGTGCCAAGGGCATCGTCGGCCCATGGGTCCATAAATACCCCCATTTCGCCGCCCCCGAACCGCGCATCGGCTTTCTTCAAGAAGCCCTGCGCTGGTGGGACAAATGGCTCAAGGGGATCGATACCGGCGTTCAGGATGATCCCGACTACCGCGCCTACCTGATGGACGGCGTGCGCCCAGCCGCATGGTATCTGGAACGCAAGGGCCGCTGGATCGCCGAGGACACGGGGGCCACCTCCCATCTGGCGACCAAAACGCTGCACCTGACGGACACGGGCCTGACAGAGATGGGCCTGACAGAGATGGGCCTGTCAGAGATAGGGCCGACAGACACGGGGCTGTCGTCCACACCCGCCGAATTGAACCGTCTTGTGTCCTCTCCGGCCCATTGCGGGGCCGATGCGGGCGAATATTGCGCCATCTGGCTGGGCCCCGAAATGCCCGGTGACCAACGTCGCGATGATGCGCTGTCGCAAACCTTCGACAGTGCCCCGCTTGGGGCGGACATGGACATCGTCGGGGCACCGACACTGACGCTGACCCTCACCAGTGACCGCCCACAGGCCCAGATCGCCGTGCGCCTGAACCACATCCACCCCGACGGGGCCGCCACCCGCATCACCTATGGCGTGCTCAACCTCAGCCACCGTCATTCCGCCTCTGACCCGGTCCCGATGCCCGCCGGCACGGCCCAGCAGGTGACGCTGGCGCTGGATCACATCGCCTACCGCGTGCCGCGCGGTCACCGGCTGCGGGTCTCGATCTCCGATGCCTATTGGCCGATGCTCTGGCCATCGCCGGACAAGACCAGATTGACCCTTCTTGCAGGCCAGATCGCCCTGCCCCAGCGCCCCACGGCGGGCGGCGATGAACATCTGTTCGAACCCCCGACCGCCGCCGCCCCCTGGCAGGTGGAAACCCTGCGCCCCGAAAATCACATCCGACAGCAGCAAACCGATATGGTCACCGGCATGGTGAACTTGCGGATAGAGGATGACTTTGGCCTGATCCGCGACAGCGACCATGGGCTGATCAACGGCTCCATCGCCCGCGAATCCTGGACGATCCACCCCGATGATCCGCTCTCTGCCCATGGCGCATGCCATTGGACAGATGAACTGCGCCGCGACGACATCCATCTGCGCACCGAGGCCCATTGCGCCATGACCGCAGACGCAAAGGCGTTTCACCTGACCGCCCGCCTTGAGGCCTATGAGAACGACAAGCTCATATTTGAACGCGATCTCACAGAAACGATCCCTCGGCAAAACCTGTAATCCGATCGTTACACTCAACCGCCATCACATCATGGGGGCATTGCCTATTGCCGCCATTAACTCTTGCGGCACGGGATGAAATGCGCAAACATTGACTCAGCAATCAATAAAACGCGCGTCAACGCGCTAATTTTCCAAAGGGGAGAACCTAAAATGAATGACGAACTGAAACACCTGAGCGGCAAAGTGGCCAAGGGCCTGATGACACGCCGCGAATTTGTGGGCCGCGCTGCAGCCCTTGGCGTCACGGCCGCCGTTGCCAACTCAATGCTGTCCAGCAGCGCCGCCGCAGACGGCCACGCCACTCCCAAGCGCGGTGGCATGCTGAAAATCGGCTCATCGGGCGGCGAATCCACCAACACCCAAGACCCCGCACTGACCGCCTCCGAGGTCCCGCTCAACAACCTGCGCTGCTGGGGCGAAACCCTGGTCGAGGTCAGCCCGACGGGCGAAATCGAATACCGCATGGCCGAAAGCGTCGAAGCATCCGCCGACGCGCAAACATGGGCCTTCAAGATCCGCAAGGGCATTCCTTTCTCCAACGGCAAGGACATGACCCCCGAAGACGTGCTGATGACCATGCAGCGCCACTCAAACGAAGACAGCCAGTCCGGTGCCCTGGGCATCATGAAAGGCATCGCCAACATGAAGGTCGACGGCGACAACTTCATCGTTGAGCTGGACACGCCAAACGCTGACCTGCCCTTCCTGCTGGGCGACTATCACCTGATGATCCAGCCAAACGGCGGCATGGATGATCCGGCAGCCGGCATCGGCACGGGCCCCTACACAATCGAGATCGACGAGCCCGGCGTGCGCCACGCGTTCAAACGCCGCGACGATTACTGGGATTCCGAAAACCGCGGCTGGGCCGACGAAGTCGAACAGCTGGTTCTGAACGACGCCACAGCCCGTACCGCGGCACTGCAGTCCGGTCAGGTACACGCCATCAACCGCGTTGACCCAAAGGTTGCCGCCCTGCTGGACCGCGCCCCGAACCTTAGCGTTCAGTCCGCATCCGGTCGCGGCCACTATGTGTTCATCATGCACATCGACACCGCACCTTTTGACAATAACGAACTGCGTCTGGCGCTGAAATATGCGATCAACCGTCAGGAAATGGTCGACAAGATCCTGCGCGGCTACGGCTCCATCGGGAACGATATGCCGATCAACGCCTCCTACCCGCTGTTTGACGACACGATCCCGCAGCGCGAGTTCGACATTGCCAAGGCCGCAGAGCACTACAAGAAATCCGGCCACGACGGCAGCCCGATCATCCTGCGCGTCGCAGACGGTGCCTTCCCCGGTGCGGTCGATGCCGCAGCCCTGTTCCAGCAGTCCGCCCAAGCGGCTGGTATCCCGCTGGAAATCAAGCGTGAGCCAAACGATGGCTACTGGTCCGAAGTGTGGAACGTACAGCCCTTCTGTGCCTCCTACTGGGGCGGTCGTCCGGTGCAGGACCAGATGTATTCCACGGCCTATCTGTCCACCGCAGACTGGAACGACACCCG
>NZ_JAFMHJ010000099.1 GCF_017854565.1 Yoonia sp. | reverse complement strand
GCCCAGCCGGTGGTGGTGCCCAGATCAAGCGCCAGGATGGTGCGCGGGGTTTGTGTGGGTTGGGTCATGCAGACCTCCTCTTCGGTTTGGCGAGCGAGGCGAGAGGGCTGGCCGGTGAAGGCTGCGGTCTCGCCAGGCCCCGAAGGGTGGTCTGGTCACGTCAGGTGCGGGGCGAGATGGCCGTCCAGCACTTCTTTCAATTCCTTCAACGGGCAGATTTGAAAGAAGTCGGCCCGTAAAGTGTTGAACAGTATGTATAATATACCTTCTTTCAATATTTCTTTTATTTCAATATGTACCTCTTCCTTTTTTAACCGCGCGCGCGAGCACACACATATATACAAGTGTCCTCTTGAAAGATTGAAAGAAGTGAAGGAAGTCAAAAATTCATTTTTGGACAACCACTTAGACCTCAACTTCTTTCAATTGAAGAAAGTCTCGTTTTGAAAGAAGCCTGTCGGTCACCTGACAATTCGGTAAACCATGGCCCTACGGCCGCCGGTCTCACGCATGCCGGTGGTGATATCCCCGCTTTCGATCAGCGTTTCCAGAATCTCATTTCGGTCGCGGGATTTCAACCACTGTGATGCTCGTGTGACCTCGGATTTGGTGATCCCCTTGAATCCAGCTGCGCGGATAATTTCCTTAAGCCGCTTCAGATGGGCCTCGGTTTCCGTATCAGCCACATGACGCTCCACCGCAGCCATGGTCCGCTGCGCGTAATACCGCACAAAATCAATGGCCCATTCTGTGGCCGTCAGATCGATTTCAGGCTTTGCAGGATCACGCCCCACCGCCACGATCAATGCCAGCTTCAGCGCGTTTTCACCAATGCGCGCCAGGATCGCCGTACATGCCGTACCAGCGGCCGCCCGCAACTCCCCCGTCAACTCGACACTGAGCGCGTTGAACCGTGCCCGGGCTTCATCGGTCATGGGCACGATCATCGGCGTCACGGTGGTGTTCTGATCCGCCGTCTTGCCCATAAGATTGCCTTTCTGGAGCCCACCACCAGAGGCCACGCTTTGCAACCCGGCGATCAGCGCGGGATCGGCCTGGCGCATGCCCACGGCGATGTTCTCGTCCGGGTAATCCTCATCACTCGGCAGGATCAGAAAGCGCGCAAGCGAGCCGTCGACGACGTTCGCGCCTTGGAGTGCCCCCCAGAAGTGCAAAGGCGTCGTGGTGCCATAGACACTCAGGCAGGGTTGATTGATATCCCGCCGCTCGTTCGACCCGTCCCGGTTGGCATATTCCGCACCAAGAAAGATACCACCAGCTGCCGTGTAAAGCTCGGTCATGTTGTCGAGGATTTCGGTGATGTGACGCGGGCTGCGTTTGCGGTCAGCGGCGGCCGCCAGAAACATGCCGAACTCGTCGATCTGGAACAGGATCGCGGGCTGGCGGTGCAGCGCAGTCAAGAGCCCCGCGCCGGATGCGATCTTGTTGCCGCCAAGGTGGTGGGCAAGGCCGGCCTCGAAGAAGGTCTCGTTGATGATCTCGCGGGCATGGTTCTTGCCCGATCCGCTATCGGCGATTCCCACAACATAGAGGTTTGAGCGCAGGTTGCTTGTCGTGCGGTATTGCCGCCCCATCAGCGCGCCGATGGCACATAGGCTGGCCCCAAGCGACAGCAGCGGCTGCGGACGCCGGGCGGTGTTCAGCATGTACTCCGTAAGATCGCCCACCAGACCGTCCGGCATTACCAGCGTGAACGGCGGGCTGGCCAGGGTTTCACTACCCTGGTCAGATTGAACGCCCAATCTCGACAACAGTCCCGCCGCTGGATGCGCCACCTCTGGATCAACGCTGCCATCAAGGCGCAGATCGCCCCGGGGCTGCCATCCGCGCTCCATCGCAAGGTGATAGATCGTGCCCGCACCGATCCGGTCAGGCTTGAAGCTGGCCCAGGCCTTGGCCGTGGCTGGGGGCACATCTTTTGCGGCCTGCGCGGACCAATCGGCAAAGACATCGGCCCCGGCCTCGCCAAGCGCGCCCTTCAGCGCCATGCCGATCCGCATCCAGCTGTCATAGTCCAGCTCGTCATTGGGCAGCCATTCAAGCGCTGAAATAATCGCCGGTACTGTGCCAATCTGACTGTGCGAACGTAGGTGTTTCGCAGATGACGTGGATGCTGCCAACCCACGCTGGCGCAGGGCTTCAGGCAATAACGCATAGGCCTCGTCCAGAAACGCCGCTGCGGCCTCCGCGGTGATTTCCGGCAGATCAGTGATATCGAGATCGGCCAGACCTTCCTCCGGCCAAGTATAGGGCGTGCCAGTGTCCGGGTGGGTGGCATAGACCACGAACTGCTGGCCGAGGCAGAGCACTTCCAGCGGATGGTGCTTGATACCCCGAAACGGCGCAGCCGTGCGGTAGATCAGCATGCGCTTTGGGGCCTTTCCGATCCGCAGGGCGCGCGTGTCACCCAGCCGGTCGCGCGCCAGTCGCTCGATCTGGATTGCCAGTTCAGCATCCTCAACGATGTCGATATCGACAGCAGCAACCGCACCGCCAACGATGCCGATGCCACACTCCGGCCAGGTCGCCCATGTCGTTACCTCCACCTCCGTGGTTGGGCGCTCGGTGTGCCGGTTCCACTCGGGGTAGTCTGCCCACGTCCCACGCTTGAACTGCCCGGGCTTCTTGGTGCCTGGACCGATCGGCAGAATGGCATAGCCATTGGTGACCAGCCGTGCGCCGAACCGCGCCATATACGATGTGAGAACGCCGGTGGAATACTGCACCACGTGAGCGGCGAGATTGTCTTGTCGCAGATGGGCTGATTGGCCTGTCCTGTTAGGCTCTTCGTTTTGACGGGGGGCGGGATTGAAGCACGTGGAATTGTATGGGCGCGTTCGTCACGCCGTTCTTGTTGATGGCATGAGCCGTCGGGAAGCGGCGCGTATTTTTGGGATCAACCGTCGCACTGTTGAGAAGATGCTGAGGTTTTCGATCCCGCCAGGTTATCGGCGCGACAAAGCGATCCGTCGCCCGAAGCTGGATGGTTTTACGGGGATTATCGATCAGATCCTTGAGGCAGACAACCTGGTCCCCAAGAAGCAGAGACACACGTCGAAGCGGATATTTGAACGACTGCGTGATGAACATCGCTTTGAGGGCGGCATCACGATTGTGAGGAATTACGTCTTCGCGATCAAACAGCGTCAGCGGGAGATGTTTGTACCTCTGTCACATCCACCGGGTCATGCTCAGGCTGACTTTGGTGAGGCGCTTGCCATCATCGGCGGCGTTGAACGGAAGATACACTTTCTGGTGATGGACCTACCACATTCGGATGCGTGTTTTTTGAAGGCGTATCCGGCCGAGACTACCGAGGCGTTCTGCGATGCACATGTCGCGGCGTTCGCGTTCTTCGGCGGCGTTCCTGTGTCGATCCTGTACGACAACACTCGGATTGCCGTGGCCCGCATTATGGGGGACGGCCAGCGCAAACGAACCCGAGTATTCTCCGAACTGGTGTCTCACTATCTGTTTGAGGATCGTTTTGGCCGTCCCGGTAAGGGGAATGACAAAGGCAAAGTCGAGGGGATGGTGGGGTACACCCGGCGCAACTTCATGGTGCCCAAGCCCCGGTTCGCCAGCTTTGATGAGCTCAATGCCCATCTGGCCGAACAGTGCAGCAAGCGCATGGATGACAAGCTGCGAGGTCACAAAGGCACTATTGGCGAACGGTTTGCCCGTGATGCCGAACGGCTTCAGCCTTTGCCAGCTGTTCCGTACGACGCCTGCGACAAACAATCGGTTCGGGTCAGCTCACTGTCGCTCGTGCGGTATCGCGGCAACGACTATTC
>NZ_JAFMHJ010000054.1 GCF_017854565.1 Yoonia sp. | reverse complement strand
CGCGTGACGACCAGCCCTCGGGGCCAGCATCAGCGTCGGGCAAAAGCTGCCCCTTACCGCGTGCCTCAGCCCGCCACTTGTGCAGTGCCGCCTCGGAAATCCCTTCCTCTTGCGACAACTGCCGAATGGCCATGTTGTTCGGCGGTAACATCCGCTTCAGCACTGCCGATTTTCGTTCCAGTGAATATCCCAAATCATCGTCCTATCCCGCCCTCCTGAAAATTAGACAAAAATAGAGCAGCGGACAACTTCCCTGACACAGGGGGAAAGGCGTCCAGTAACAGTGAAATTTCAGCCCGTCGGTAATAATGCGTGTTGCGCGGCGTGGCTTGGTGATAGGGATATAACCACGATGACAAGTCCTGTGCCCACTATCCTTTCGACTGTTTCAATACAGTTCATCGACGATTGGGTGTCAGCCCTGCGGGGCTCTTGGTCGGATGTTCAGGTGGCATCGTTTCTGCAACGCTCGGGTCTTGTCGCAGATCAACGCCAACCCCATACTCGGGTCACGCTTGATCAAGTCGTGCGCCTTTATCAGATCGCCGCAGTCGAGACGGGCGACGAGATGATGGGACTTTGGAGCCGACCTATTCGTCCGCGCGCCTTGCAGCATCTACTGACATCCGTGCGCGAGGCTGCCTCGCTGCCATCCGCTTTGTACAGGTTTTCGACATTCTGGAACCTGCTTCTGGACGACTACCAGTTCAAGCTGACGGACAGCGACGATTGTCTGCGACTGGTCCTGTGTCCATCTGGCGACGTTTCGGTCCAGCGGTTCGGACATATGCTCATCCTCAAGCTGGCCCATGGGCTGATGTCATGGCTTGCCGGCTATGAAGTGCCGGTTATGGTGGTCGACTTTGCCTTTGATCGTCCGGAGTTTGCAGAGGACTACGCGGTCATCTTTCCAGCGCCCTCTCAATTCGGCGCACCTGCCAGCGCGATTTCGTTTGATCCGGGGCAACTTGGTCCTCCGCAGTCGCGGAGTGCGGCGGACCTTGCAGATTTTCTAAAAAATGCGCCACAGGACTGGATATTCACAAATTCACACGAGCACACGCAATCGCTGCTTATCCGGGAATTCCTGTCACGGTCGCAGTGGGTCAACTGCAATCTGGCTCACGCAGCGCAGGCGCTTAATATGACACCACGCACGTTGATGCGCAGGTTGGATGCCGACGGCACCTGTTTTCAGGCAATCAAAGACGGTTTGCGGCGCGACATCGCCATCCGCGATCTACAGGCGGGCCGCAAGAGCATCGAAGAAATCTCGCAAGATATCGGGTTTTCGTCGGCAGCTAATTTTCACCGTGCATTCCTGCGATGGACGCATGGTACTCCCAGCTCTTATAGACATGTGCGGGGCTAGAAGCGGCGTGTTCCGTTTGGTCCAACGTTTTTTAGTAGACACATATTTTGTCACTTTTTGATAGTTTCTTGGCATGTGATGAGATGTTGTTGAGCGCGTCTGACTGCTAGAAAGAAGCTAACACAGAGAAGAATAACATAAATTGAAAGTATTTTCCGCGCCGGCCCGACGGGGCAGTGTAGGAACTTCTACCTTAAAACGGCACTTCTTGCTGGTTTTACAAAAGAAGAGAAAAACCCATGACCAATACCTTAGACACCATTTTGGCGGCGGCACGGGACCACGCGAAAACTGTGATCAAACCAAATGTTGACGGCTGGAACGCTACTAAGAAATGGCCTCGGGACGCTTCCGACAAGGCTGGCGCGGCGGGACTTACAGGGCTTTACGCCCCGCTTGAACTTGGTGGCCAAGGATTGCCGCTGTCCGAGGGCATTCAGGTTTACGAACAACTGGGCATGGGTGACGGAGCCTATGCCTTTGCCTTATCAATGCATAATATTTGCACCTTCGCAGGTTGCGGCTATGGCACCGAAACATTCAAGGACAAGTGGGCGCGCGACCTGACTTCGGGACGCAAGCTGGCAAACTTTGCTCTTACCGAGCCTCAGTCCGGGTCGGACCCGGTGAATATGTATTCGCGCGCTACAATCAATGGCGATGGCACATGGACGATCAGCGGTTCCAAAGCTTGGGTCAGCCTCGCGACGGAAGCTGACATCTATTTTACCGTTGTTAAGACAAGTGATGCGCCGGGCCACAAGGACATGGCCATGATCGCGATTCCCGCTGACGCCAAAGGCCTCAGCTTTGGCCCGCGCTACGAAACGCCCTCGTATTCGTTCCTGCCGATATCCGAGATGTACATGGATGCAGTGCGGGTGAGCGAAGACAACATCATCTTACCAGTTGGTCAGGGCTTGCAAGGTTCGCTTATGGCAATTGATATCGCGCGCGTTTCCATTGCGTCCAGCTGCTGTGGTCTGATGCAGGCCGCGCTTGATACGGCGCTGTCCTATTCAAAAAACCGTAAAATGTTCGGCGGCAAGAACCTCGATCTCGATGGAATACAATGGATGCTGGGGGAGGTCGCGACTGATCTCGAGGTCTCACGCCTGCTCTATCGAAGGGCAGCCGAGGCTCTTGGCACCCCCCAAGGTCCCCTGATGGCGGCCCATGCCAAGCGCTTTGTGCCTAATGCCGCAGTGAAGGCTGCAAACATTTGCACACAAGTTCTGGGCGGCATGGGTCTGTTGCAACCCTATGGTTTGGACCGCCTATCACGTCTTGCGCAGATGTTGCGCATCGTTGATGGCACGACCGAGATCAGCCGCGTCGTGATAGGTCGGGCTTTGCAAAAACGCGCCGCCGAACTGCCTGACATTCCCGTACCCAAGGGATTTGGCGAGAACGGCAGCGCACCAGTCCGGTAAGCCGCCCAACAGGTCGGGCCAGAAGGTTTTCCGCAAAAGTCTGGCCGATTGCGACGGTCATGTCAGCGGCTGCCGCAATGGTCAAAGCATCACTGGTGGGGTAGGCGCGTGTCACTCATGGGATCAACGAGGCACCACCACCGAAAGCGACAGCATTGTCTGCGACAATTTGATGGGGGCTACACGGGCTTGTTATGAGGCAGTTCTGCTGGCATTTGGATTGGATTTTCGTGCAGATTGACAGCGATGCCGACCATCGTTGGCGGGCCGTAGATCGCCAATGAAAGGCAACGGTGGCCATCTGACAAAGGGCCATCAACGCGATGTGACAACTTTGCACAGCAAAACTTCATGTCGTCAGCGGCAAACTGAGACGGGTTCAGCTATGCTTTGCGCGATCGACACGCCAAACATCGTGGCAACAGCCGACCAACACATCAAAGCATGACTGGAGCGCCCGTAAGCAAGCTTTTCGCCGCCGCGTCCGCAATGAGTTGCGCGCGCAAGCCGTCTTCGATTGTGGGAGACATAGGCGCGCCATGCGCAAGAGCCGTAATGAACGCGGCCATTTCGCCAAGATAGGCAGCTTCATAACGCTCGAGAAAAAAGTTGAGCGTCGGAGCCGTCTCAAATCCCGCAGCCGTGCCAATTTCTACGGTATCTTCGAGAACGTTTGCTGCACGCAACATGCCGAGCGAACCGTGAACCTCCACGCGTTGATCGTAGCCGTATGTTGCGCGACGCGAATTGCTGATTTGGCAGATTTGACCAGATGCGGTGGTCAACGTGACCGCCGCCGTATCCACATCGCCGGCCTTGCCGATCTCGGGATCTACAAGGGCGGAACCAACGGCAAAGACCATCACGGGCTCTTCATTCAACAAGAAACGCGCCATGTCAAAATCGTGGATCATCATGTCTCGGAAGATGCCGCCAGAGCTTTTGATATAGCTGATCGGTGGGGGATTGGGATCGCGCGACAGGATTGTCACAATCTCAACCGCGCCAATATTGCCCGCCTGAATGCGACTGCGGATGTTTGCAAAGTTTTTATCAAAGCGGCGATTAAACCCAGTCATAAACGGCACATCGTTCGCGGCGACAATGGCCATGCATTCGCGTATGCGTTCCGACGACATATCGACGGGCTTTTCGCAAAAAATAGCCTTACCAGCCTGGGCAGCAGCATGGATCAAATCATAGTGGGTGTCGGTTGGCGTCCCGATCACAACGGCCTGAACGTCGGGATTTGCGATCAAATCATCCGCACTTTGCACAACTGCACCCGTGCTTGCCGCAAGGTTTTGGGCCGCAGCGGGAAAGGCGTCTGCGACGGCAAGAACCTTGGCTCCGCCAACTTGTGAGATTGACCTTGCGTGGACCTGCCCAATGCGACCACACCCCAGAATACCGACGTTAATCATATCTTATGCTTTCTCAGAGGCGCGAAAAGCGCGCAAAACAGTGCGGGTGGCCGCAACTAGGGGATCATGTGTTTCTTTCAGGATCGTCAGCCTGTCAAAGCGAGACAGGTCGGCATCTACTGCCTCGCGCAAGGCCGCACCAAAGGCCATACGCAACTCGGTGCCGATGTTGAATTTGCAAACGGACGAGGTCGTCGCCAATAAGGTGCGCTGAGCAACAGGCACGCCAGAGCCGCCGTGGATAACAAGCGGCACAGATGTGACAGCTTCGATCGCACGTATGCGTTCCAGATCAAGCCCGCCTTCTTGGTCCTGCTGCAAATGCACATTGCCAACAGAAACGGCCATCGCGTCCACGCCTGTTTGATGCGCAAACTTTGCGGCCTCGGCGGGATCGGTGCCAGCCGATTTTTCGCCGCCCGAGTAGCCAACAAAGCCTATTTCACCTTCGCAAGAAACGCCCATCGCATGGGCCATTTGTACAATCTCGGCAGTCTCGTCGATGTTCTGACTCAAGGGCTTGCGTGATCCGTCATACATGATCGACGTAAACCCGGACTCGAGCGCCTCGCGACACTCATTTATTGTATAGCCATGATCCAAATGCGCGACGACGGGTATGCTTGCTTCTTCGGCCAAATGTCGAAACATCTTGCCCAAAATGGGCAATGGGGTATGGGCCCGACAACTTGGTCCGGCCTGCAATATTACGGGGCACCCCTCGGCCTCGGCCGCCGCCACATAGGCGCGCATGTCTTCCCAGCCCAGCGTGACCAAACCCGCCACCGCGTAGCGGCCTGCAAGTGCGGGTTGAAGGACTTGTGCCAATGTTGCCAGTGTCATTTGAATTTCGCGATCATATCTTTGATGCCGGGGATGGTCTCAACTTGATAGGCGTGGGTTGGTTGGAAATACTGCACCAAGCTGCGCTGCGAAAGACCGCCCAGAATGGTGAAATAATACATTTCATATCCGGGCATAACGGCGCAGGGGTGGTAGCCGCTGTCGAGAGTAATTGTGGAGCCATCCATGAGTTGATACGCATCACCCGGCTTGCCCTCCTCGCGCTGAATAATCTGCACGCCAGAGCCATGGTTTGGCTTGAAGCGGAAGTTATAGGTCTCATCGTGGCGTGTCTCGATGATGTTGCCATCGGCGTCTTTACGGTCGGTGTCGTGTTTATGTGCGGGGAACCCGGACCAGCCACCCTGACCAACGGTGAACAATTCAGACACCAGCAAACGGCCAACCTTACCGTGATATTTGGTGCCCAAAATATGCTTGATCTTGCGGTGGGTCTTGGTGTCGTCCGACCCGTATTGCACCTTGTCCAACTCGGCGACGCGCACATCAAACGGGTCTAATACCTTGTCATACCGCGCACCGGCGACGAACGTCTCGGTGTCCGTCATGGCAATGACCGTGACCTTGGCCCCAACAGGCACATACACGCCTTCGGGCTCACCGTCCCAAACATTTTCAACACGGTTGCCAACGGCTGCAAATTTCAGGCCCTCAATTTCGACATCCACGGTGCCTGTCGCAGGCACGATGCAGGTCTCGTAACCAGGCACCTGATATTCAAATGCCTCGCCCGCCTTGAGCTTTACGATGTTGAAATAGTTGAGCGGAACAGACGGATCATCGGCATCCACAATGGGGATATTTTTATTGTCATGAGGAGCGATATGCATGTCTTTTCCTTAGGTTACGTCAGTTGGACCAGCGTGGGACGCTATAAATTCATCAAGCTCGGCAGGGTAAGGCATCGCGGGCGCACAGCCCGCTTTCGCCACAACGATCGCAGCGCAAGCAGAGCCGCGCAGCACGGCAGTTTTCAGGTCATGCCCGGCAGCAATCGACGACAGGAGGCCCGCCATAAAGCTGTCACCGGCCCCTGTGGGCTTCAATGCGGTGACAGGGTAAATGCCCGTGCGCATCTCGCCTTCGGCCGAGATGGTAATTGCGCCATGTTCACCCATTTTATACACGACGATACTGGCAGTTGAGGCGGCCAAGGCGCGGGCTTTTTCAAGCCCTTTATCACTGCCGCCAGCCATGAACCCAAACTCTTCATCGTTGCCGACGATCACGTCCGACAGCGCTGCCGCACGCGACAACACATCTTCGGCGACTTGCGGCGTTGGCCAGGAATAAGGGCGGTAATCGACGTCGAAAATCACGGGCAATCCAGCGGCGCGCGCCAATGCGAACGCCTTGAAAGAGGCGCTGCGCGAAGGCTCTGCGGCAAATACGGTGCCTGCCGCAATCAATGCACCAAACTGACTGTAATCCACGTTTGACACATCGGCTTGTGTCATCTCAAAATCAGCAGCACCATTGCGGTAAATCACTGATTGATGCCCCGCCACACGGCTTTCATATAAGGCCAATGAATTTCGCGCTTCGCCGCCCACTGGCGTCACATAAGTTGCGTCCACGCCGTAGTGCGCCAGCTTATTCAGGCAAAACCGCCCGACCGCATCGTCCGAGGTGCGGGTCACGAGCGCGGCTTTCCCGCCAAGTTTTACCAGACCCGCCGCGATGTTCGCTGACGATCCACCCATGTCGGCGGTAAAGCTGGTGGCATTCTCAGTCTCGACACCCACAACGGGATATAGATCCATCCCGACGCGGCCAACCACGACAAAGTGGTTTTGCATGATCTGGGAGATCACATCTTTCATTTCTTGCGACCCTCGGTATTGCCGACTGTGGCAGCGGTAAAGCGCTTCATTCAGACACCCTTTCTTTGTTTGCTGCGACTTGCTTCAACCTCGGCGTGCTTTTCGGCAACCTTTGGGTGGTCGGTCACGTGCGGCGTGCCGACTTCCCACCATGCGTGGCCTTCGGTCGTCCAGCCGTCATACGCGTCCACCTTCATGACGATAACGCTTGTTTTGTCGGCGGCTTTGGCCCGTTTGAACGCGGCGCCCAATTCGGCAGGATTGGCCACCGTCTCGGCATTGGCGCCCATGGCGGCTGCATGCGCTTCAAAGTTCACTGAAAAGGGTGCAGGCACAGTCGGGCAATCCGCGATCAGATTGTTGAAACTCTCATTGCCAGTGTTGTTCTGCAGCTTGTTGATCACCGCAAAACCACCATTATCGAGCACGCAGATGATCAGCTTGCGGTCTGTCAAAACGGACGAATAAATGTCTGAGTTCATCAATAGGTAAGAACCGTCACCGGTGAACACGATCGTGTCCTTGTCGGGCTCCTGCTCGAACTGCGCGATGCGGGCACCCCAGCCGCCCGCGATCTCATAGCCCATGCAAGAAAAGCCGAACTCGACATCGACCGTGCCGATATCCTTGGTCTGCCAATGGGCCGTTATCTCTGCGGGTAGGCCGCCAGCCGCCGCCACAATACGGTCGCGCGGATCACACAAGTCGTTTATCACGCGAATGGCCTGCGCATAAGAATTTGGGCCATTGGATGGGGTGGTAATCTTATCGGTATAAGCCACCCATTTGACCCGCTCGCGCTTGGCAAAATCGACCCATGTCGCAGGCGCCGTGTAGTCGCCCAACGCCGCCAAAGCGGCAAGTCCCAGCTTCGCATCGCCGACCAAAGGCATCGACAAGTGTTTTACCGCGTCATGGCGCGCTACATTCATGCCAATGATCTTGGCGTCCTTCGCAAAGGCCGTCCAGGAACCCGTGGTGAAATCCTGCAGGCGCGTGCCGACGGCCAAAATCACGTCCGCCTTCTGGGCGATTGCATTGGCGCTATCTGATCCGGTCACGCCAACTGGCCCGATATTAAGCGGGTGATCTTGGCGCAGATTTGCACGCCCTGCGATCGTTTCGATGACGGGAATGTCGTGGGCTTCGGCAAAGGCTGTCAGTTCGGCGACTGCGCCAGCGTACTGCACGCCACCACCTGCAATAATCACAGGCCGTTCAGCCGCACCGAGCAAAGCAACAACATCGGTGACTTCGGCGGCATCAGGTGCTTGCCTGCGAATGCGGTGCACGCGCTTTTCAAAAAAGCTTTGGGGGTAATCAAAGGTCCAACCCTGAACATCTTGCGGCAAGCCAATGAATGCAGGGCCGCAATCGGCCGGGTCCAGCATTGTGGCAAGGGCCGCAGGTAACGATTGCAACACCTGGGCAGGGTGGGTGATGCGATCCCAGAAACGGCTCACCGCTTTGAACGCATCATTTACGCCGAGCGTGGGGTTTCCGTAATGCTCTAGCTGCTGCAAGACTGGGTCTGGCAGGCGGGTCAAATAGGCATCACCGCACAGCATCAACATCGGCAAGCGATTGGCGTGTGCAAGGGCAGCGCTGGTCAAAAGGTTCGCCGTTCCGGGGCCCGCGCTTGCCGTGCAAAGCATGAAACGCTGACGAAGCCATTTTTTTGCATAAGCTGCAGCTGCGAATCCCATGCTTTGTTCGTGTTGCCCGCGATACAGCGGCAAGGTCGCACGCGCATCATAAAGCGCCTCACCAAGACAGGTCACATTGCCATGACCGAAAATGCCAAAGCCGCCACCACAAACACGCATTTCCACGCCGTCCACTGCGATGAACTGGGCATCCAGGTAACGGATAATCGCCTGCGCTGTGGTCAGCTGAATTGTGCTATCAGTCATGCTTTGTCTCTTTTCAAACCCATGTCCGGGCGATTGCATCTTGCGTGGTTTCGAATCTAACGATACTTATTTTGCAACCGGTTGCAAACCGTAATTCAGGGCGGATGGCTTAAAATGGCGAAAATTGGCATTGGCATAGTTGGTGGTGGTTACATGGGAAAGGCGCATGCTGTTGCGATGTCCGCAGTTGGTGCTGTGTTCAACACCAAGCTGCGTCCGCATCTGGAAATGGTCTGCGCCAGCAATCCCGCATCTGCTGAAAAGTACCGCGCCGCTTTTGGATTCGCCCGCGCGACGGACAACTGGGAAGTGCTGGTGAACGATCCCGCAGTTGAGGCCGTGGTGATCGCGTCGCCGCAAGCTACTCATCGCGCTATCGCAGAAGCTGCGTTTCGGTTGAACAAGCCGGTCTTCTGCGAAAAACCTCTGGGCGCATCCCTTGAAGACAGCTGCGCGATGGTCAAGGCTGCCAACGGCCAGATCAGCATGGCGGGCTTCAACTATATCCGCACGCCCGCCAGCCAGTTTGCGCGCAAGTTGATCGCAGATGGTGTGATCGGTGATATCACATGGTTCCGAGGTGAGCATACAGAAGACTTTCTCGCTGATCCGCAGTCCCCCGCCAACTGGCGGACAAATGGCGACGCGAACGGCACGATGGGTGATCTCGCGCCTCATATGATCAACGCGGCGCTGGCGCTGATCGGGCCAATAGGCAAGCTTATTGCCGAGGTCGAAACGATCCATAGAACGCGGCCCGGCGGCATTGTCACCAACGACGACCATGCGCAAATGATGTGTCGGTTTGCGGGTGGTGCTATGGGCCAGATGTATTTTAGCCGGGCCAGTCACGGACGGAAAATGGGCTATGCTTATGAGGTGACCGGCACCAAGGGTGCGATCCGTTTCGATCAGGAAGATCAGAACGTGCTTTGGCTTTATACCGCAGACGAGCCCGAGGCGACGCGTGGTTTTCGCAAGATACTGATGGGCCCGACGCATCCCGACTACGCCCCTTTTTGCCAAGGGCCAGGGCACGGCACCGGCTACCAAGATCAGATCATCATCGAGGCCCGCGATTTCTTGCGGGCCATTGAAACCAACACCCCCGTCTGGCCCACATTTACCGATGGCATGGCGGTAAACCAAGTCGTGGCCGCCGCCATGGTTTCGTCGCGGACCAAGACTTGGATTGATGTAGCGTCCCTATAGTACCTGCGAAAGGCACACTAATGACTATAAAAATAGGCAATGCACCATGTTCTTGGGGCATCGAATTTGCAAGCGACCCTTCCTATCCCACGTGGCAATCCGTTTTGGATCAATGTGCAGGTGCAGGGTACAAAGGTATTGAGCTTGGTCCAATCGGCTACATGCCCGAGGACCCCAGTGTTCTGGCGCCTGCTCTGGCCGAGCGCGATTTGGAAATCATCGGCGGCGTGGTGTTCCGCGCCTTCCACGATGCGGCAATGTGGGATGACGTGATGGACGCGTCTGTGCGGACCTGCAAGGCGCTGGTGGCGCACGGGGCGCAGCACCTCGTGCTGATCGACAGCATCAGCCCGCGTCGCGCCCCCACCGCAGGACGCGCCACCGAAGCCGAACAGATGAACAAGGCCGAGTGGACAGCCTACCGTGACCGCATTGCGACCATCGCTAAAATGGGCGCTGAAGAATATGGCCTTACCGTCGGCATACACGCACACGCCGCAGGCTTCATGGACTTTGAGCCAGAGTTGGAGCGGCTCTTGAACGAGGTCGATGAGGGCATCCTGAAAATCTGCTTCGATACGGGGCACCACTCTTACGCGGGATTTGACCCGGTTGCGTTCATGAAAAAGCACATGAACCGGGTGAGCTATATGCACTTCAAGGATATCAACCCCACCGTAAAGGCGCAGGTGGTGGCGAACCGCACCGATTTCTACACGGCATGTGGGCAGGGTATCTTTTCTAACTTGGGCCAAGGCGACGTCGATTTCCCTGCGGTCCGTCAGGTTCTTTTGAGCCATGGATTTGAGGGATGGTGCACCGTAGAGCAAGACTGCGACCCATCTATGCCGGGGACGCCGCTTGAGGATGCGCGCGCAAATCGCGAGTATTTGCAGTCCATCGGGTTTTGATTTTTGGGTGCACAGCCTGTGCACAGCGACTTTTGGGAAAGTGAAAGACTTATGACGAAACTGAAATGGGGCATGATTGGCGGCGGCGAAGGCAGCCAAATCGGGCCAGCACATCGCCTTGGCGCCCTTGCTGACGGGCGCTTTGATTTCGTAGCAGGTGCTTTGGACCATCGTCCAGACGTTGGCCGCGACTATGCCGGGCGCCTCGGGATCGCGCAAGATCGCGCATATGGCGACTGGCGGGAAATGCTCGAGGGTGAGAAAACGCGCGATGATCGCATCGACCTTGTCACAGTGGCAACACCCAACGCCACACACTTTGAAATCACCAAATCCTTCCTTGAGGCGGGCTTTCACGTGCTGTGCGAAAAGCCGATGACGATGACCGTCGAGGAAGGTGAGGAAATAGTACGAGTCGTTGAAAACACGGGGAAAATTTGTGCCGTAAACTACTGTTACTCGGCCTATCCCATGGTGCGTCAGGCCCGCGCCATGGTCCGTGCAGGCGAGATCGGCAAGCCTCGTCTTGTCGTCACAAACTTCAGCCACGGCCACCACGCAGATGCGGCTGATGCTGACAATCCACGGGTCCGTTGGCGGTACGATCCGGCAATGGCTGGCGTTTCCGGGCAGTTCGCAGATTGCGGTATTCACGCGATGCATATGGCAAGTTTCATCTGCGACGATCAGGTCGAAACCCTCTCGGCTGACTTCGCGTCCACAATCCCCAGTCGCGTTCTTGAAGACGATGCGATGGTCAATTTCCGCATGACCGGCGGCACGGTCGGGCGTCTTTGGACGTCGTCCGTTGCCATTGGGCGTCAGCATGGTTTCGACATACAAGTCTTTGGCGAAACCGGAGGATTTCGCTGGACGTCGGAGCAACCCAATCAGTTAATCTATACGCCAGTTGGCGGCCGCACGCAGATCATTGAGAAGGGTGAAGGCGGGTTGCACGCAGACGCGCAACGTCTTAGCCGCGTATCAATTGCCCATCCTGAGGGCTTCCCCTTGGCCGTCGCGAACATCTATTGCGATATCGCTGACGCGATCAACGGTGAGACCCGAGACGGTCTGCCGACCGCATCTGATGGGGTTCGTTCAATGGCCGCTGTTCACACGTCGGTCGCATCCGCGAAAGATAATGGCGCATGGATGGATGCACGCCCCAGCATCTTTCGCTAGGTGCGCGGGCGCAACGTCTTGCGCTCGATCACACGGCACGGAAACAGCCGGGCCTCTGGGTGGCGGTCCGGTTCATCCAACATCGCCACCATCAATTCCACCGACGAGTTGACGATTTGCTTGATGGGCTGGTGGATCGTGGTGAGCGCGATGTTCTCCCAACTGGACATCTCCATGTCGTTCAGGCCAATGATACCGACGTCTTGTGGGACAGTTAAACCTGCATCTTTTATGGCGCTCAGGACGCCAATAGACAAAACATCGTCACCGCAGAAATAGGCTTCTGCAGGCCCGGTTTCCAACAGTCGAAGCATCTCTGCACGGCCCGCTTGGAAGGAATAATCTGTTGCAAACGAGTGGGTTTGACGCACATGGGGGTGCTTGGCGATCTCCTCGGAAAACCCTTTAAAACGGTCTTGGGTCGAGGTTGCTGACTTAGGCCCGCCTAGGAATGCAATGTTCTTGTAGCCTCTTGCCAAGAGTTCCTGCGCGGCCGTTTTCCCGGCTTCTACATTGTCGATACCTACCACATGCACGTCGGGGCTGCTGGCGTAGCGGCCAAATGTATTGACGATCGGAATGCGCTTGTCGCGGAATGCCTTGGAAAAGGCCGGCGGCAGGGTGGATGAGGCCACGATGACGCCGTCCACGGAGTATTGCGTGAGCATCTGCACCGAATGTTCGGGATCGGTTTCACTGCTGAGGTTAACCAGAAGTGGACGCAATCCACGATCTTGGAGGCCACGCGTAAAGAGGTCAAAGACCTCAAGAAAAATAGGGTTGTGGAAGTTATTTGAGACCAGACCGATTAGTTTTGTGCGGCGTGTCGTTAAACTGCGTGCAAGGAAATTTGGGCTGTAGCCCAGCTCGCGGGCAGCTTTTTCGACCTTTTTGCGCATTTTGGGTGAAACAGATGCCCCATCGGTAAAAGTGCGAGACACCGCAGAGCGGGAAACGCCTGCACGCGCCGCGACATCTTTGAGGGTTGGTGTCATCTCTGTTTCTAATCCTGTTTGGTCAATCTTCGCTCTGGTCTATCGAAACGCGGTACGGGCTGCACTAAAAAATGCGCGCCAACATTTTGCAACCGGTTGCAAAGATATCGAATCCATGGTTGTCTCTGCATAGGGCGGGGAGGTCTGCTCTTTTTTGCCAATAAAAATGGTATCCTTGGGAGGAATCAAAATGAAATCTACGATGAAAAAGCTGATGCTCACGGCCGCAGTTATTGCGTCGCCGATGCTGGTATCCGCTGAATCGCACGGCGACGACCTGTCATATATTCTGGTCAGCCATGCACCGGATTCTGATAGTTGGTGGAACACCGTCAAGAACGGTATCGCGCTCGCTGGTGAGCAAATGGGCGTGAATGTAGAGTATCGTAATCCGCCAACAGGTGACCTTGCTGACATGGCGCGTATCATCGAGCAGGCAGCAGCCTCTAATCCCGATGGCATTATCACAACGCTTGCCGACTTTGACGTGCTGTCCGGTCCGATCAGAGCGGCGGTTGATCAGGGCATCGACGTCATTATCATGAACTCCGGCTCACCTGCGCAGGCCGCCGAAGTCGGCGCTTTGATGTATGTCGGTCAGCCCGAGTATGACGCGGGTCTTGCCGCTGGACAGCGCGCTGCACGCGATGGTGTCGGTTCTTTCCTTTGTGTGAACCACTACATCAGCTCGCCGTCTTCTACGGAGCGTTGCCAGGGGTTTGCAGATGGTCTGGGTGTCGATTTAGGCAACCAGATGATCGATTCCGGTCAGGATCCATCCGAGATCAAAAACCGTGTTCTCGCGTATCTTTCTGCTAACCCGGAAACAGATGCCATTTTGACGCTTGGGCCGACGTCTGCTGACCCGACCATCCTTGCTCTCGAAGAGAACGGCATGGCTGGTGACATCTACTTTGGAACGTTTGACCTTGGTGAAGAGATCGTCAAAGCCCTGAAGTCGGGTGTGATCAACTGGGGCATTGATCAGCAACCATTCCTGCAGGCCTACCTGCCTGTCGTGGTTCTGACGAACTATGACCGTTACGGCGTATTGCCAGGCAACAACATCAACTCGGGCCCAGGTTTTGTAACCGCAGACGCCTTGACAAAAGTTGAAGAGTTCGCAGGCGAGTACCGCTAAGTCGATCTGTATTTGGGCGGCCTTGGCTCGCGCTGGGACCGCCCTTTTCCCGCCTATTTCATCTTAGGATCATCCATATGTCTGACACGTCTTCCGCCGACGAGCGCATCAAACAGATTTCGTCCTTGCGCAGCGCCCTGATCCGCCCAGAGTTGGGTGGGATTGTCGGCATCATTGCCGTCTTCACCTTCTTTCTTCTTTTTGCGTTTGATAGCGGGATGTTCAGTGCGCAGGGTGTGATGAACTGGTCAGTCGTCTCGGCCCAGTTCATGATTATCGCGGTGGGCGCTTGCCTATTGATGATTGCGGGCGAATTTGACCTCTCGGTCGGGTCGATGATTGGCTTTGCCGGCATGATGATAGCGGTTTTCGGTGTCTCTCTGGGTTGGCCTATGTGGGCCGCGATATTGATCACCTTTGCCATTTGTATCGCGTTCGGTGCTCTTAATGGCTACATTGTCGTGCGCACGGGGCTGCCCAGTTTTATCGTAACTCTGGCGACGCTGTTTATTTTGCGCGGCTTTACCATTTTCATTCCACAGACGCTTGAGCGCAAGACCATCATTGGCGGCATAAGAGAAGCTGCTGAGGGTGACTGGCTCGCGCCGATTTTTGGCGGCAAGATTCTGACGGGTTTGTTTCAATGGCTTGGCGATATCGGCGTCATCTCCGTGTTTGCGCGCGGCAATCTCAAGGGACAGCCCGTTGTCGACGGGATTCCCATGCTCATCGTTTGGGCGTTAGGGTTGGTTGTTGTAGGCCACATTGTGCTGACCCGCACGCGTTTCGGAAATTGGATTTTTGCGGCAGGCGGTGATGCGCAAGCAGCCCGTTATGTCGGAGTTCCGGTAAATGCCGTTAAAATCAAAATGTTTATGTTCACCGCATTCTGTGCTACCGTTTTTGCGGTTTGTCAGGTGATGGAGTTTGGCTCTGCGGGCGCGGACCGCGGCATTCTCAAGGAATTTGAAGCAATTATTGCGGTGGTCATTGGCGGCGCGCTTTTGACGGGTGGTTATGGATCGGTTGTCGGCGCTGCATTGGGCGCCCTGATTTTTGGTGTGGTCCAGCAGGGCCTGTTCTTTGCAAACGTTGAAAGCTCGCTTTTCCGGGTATTCCTGGGTGTGATCTTGCTGCTTGCTGTGATCCTCAACACGTACATTCGCCGCATGATTACGGGAGAACGCTGATGGAACCTATCATTCAAATGAAGAACATCGAGAAGCATTTTGGCTCTGTCATTGCGCTTAACGGTGTCACGATTGATTTTTATCCGGGCGAATGTCACTGTCTTTTGGGCGACAATGGTGCAGGCAAATCGACCTTTATCAAAACAATGTCGGGCGTTCACAAGCCGACCAATGGCGAAATCCTGTTTGAAGGCAAGCCGATGCATTTTGAGGATCCGCGCGACAGCATCAACGCCGGTATTGCCACGGTTTACCAAGACCTCGCTATGATTCCATTGATGTCGGTCAGCCGGAACTTCTTTATGGGCAATGAACCGGTAAAGCGGATCGCCGGTATCCCTTTCTTTGACCATGAACGCGCGAATGAGACCACGATGGCCGAGATGCGCGCAATGGGGATCAACTTGCGTGGCCCTGATCAGGCGGTCGGTACATTGTCGGGCGGCGAGCGTCAGACCGTGGCCATTGCGCGTGCCGTGCATTTTGGCGCGAAGGTCCTGATCCTCGACGAGCCAACGTCAGCCCTTGGTGTACGTCAGACCGCAAATGTGCTGTCGACTGTGGACAAGGTCCGCAAGCAAGGCATCGCTGTCGTCTTCATCACGCACAACGTGCGGCATGCCATGGCTGTCGGAGATCGGTTTACCGTTCTCAATCGCGGCAAAACCTATGGCACTGCTGCACGGGGTGAAATCACACCGGAGGAATTGCAGGACCTTATGGCGGGCGGCCAAGAACTGGCAACTTTGGAAGGGTCTCTTGGGGGGACCGTTTAGAAGGGTAGTCCCCGCGTTTTAACGGGATATGCTCGTATAACCTACGCCGCCATTTTCCGTTTCAGGACCTGTGTGATCCCGCCGAGCAAAACCGCGGCGCCGAGTCGTTGTTCTAGGTGATCTCCCGACGCTACGCGCGCGGCTTTGCGCTGATCACAAGCAACCTGCCATTCGACGAATGGACCGAAACCTTTGGATCAGAACGCGCTGACCAGCGCGCTCTTCGGCCGCCTGACCAACTACGTCAACATCTTGGCGATGACACTGGCGAAAGCTACCGCCTTGGCCAGTGTAAAGCCGGTCAGGCGCCTCTCAATGTTGAATGTCATTGAGAACTGAGTGGTACAGCAACCGGATGAAAGAGCTATGCTTGAATTTGGGTGACGCGCATCATCAGGCGGCGCGGTTTTCGGTATCGTTTGTGTGTTCGATACCGTCTGTGAACTTGATTCCTTCGATAACCTTTGGCAACTGATTTCTGCCCTTGAGGCGCAGCCATTTTTTCGATGCTGCCTGAATAAGGGTGAAGACCATCAGTTTTGCGGTCTTTTGTGACAGCGCCCCTTTGGTCCTCACCGTTCGGTGCCGAACAGTGGCGAACACGCTTTCAATCGGGTTCGAGGTGCGCAGATGGCCCCAATGCTCAGCTGGGAAGTCGAAGAATGCAAGCATCGCCTCTTTGTCCTTTGTCAGGCAGGCAACACCTTTTGGGTATTTGACGCCATACTTTTCGGAGAAAACGGCCAACGCAGCATCGGCTTCTGCGCGCGTTC
>NZ_JAFMHJ010000098.1 GCF_017854565.1 Yoonia sp. | reverse complement strand
ACCCGGATCAAGGCCGCCCACACCCAGCCGCTCAGCGAGGAACAACTCGCCATGGCCGCCGCCCAAGCCGCCGAGCGGCAATACATGAACTTCAATCAGGAGAATTTGCAGTGATCCCGCAATTTACCCGTTCCGTTTTCACAAGTGCGGCGGCCGCAGCACTTGCTTTCGCTGTCAGTGGGCCTGTCGCCGCACAGGGCGTTCCCACGGTCGACACCCAGAACATCGCCCAGGAAATCCGCCAACTTCAGCAAATGTTACAGGACTTCGGGCTCCAAACCGATCTCCTCGACAATGCCCTCGAGCAGCTCGACATGCTGCAAAGCCAACTCGATCAACTGAACGAGATGTATGCCTCACTCACCGGACCGCGCAGCATCCTCGGCCTTGCGATGGGCGGGGATCTGGACAACCTGCTCGAGGCGAATTTTGAAGATATTCCCGGTCTGATCCGGGGCATCCAGGCGGGCGACTGGAGCAGCCTCATCGGCCCTAATGCAGGCCCGATGCGCACGCAGATGGAAGCGGCGCTGGCAAGTGCCGGTTTTGACGAAGATTCCCTGCGCGAGATTGCCACCAGCGGCAGTCCAGGGGCGGAAGGCGTGGCCACCCGCGCAACCACAGGGGCCGTCATGTCCGCCGCTGCCCAGAACAGTCATGCCGAGGCCGAACAGTCCCTCGAGCGGGTTGAACGTCTGGTCGAGATGATCCCGGACATGGAGGATCTGAAAGCCTCCATGGACCACAATACCCGCGTTACAGCAGAACTCGCCATCGCCATGACACGCATGTGGGAATTGGAAGCGATCCAGACCCTCGGCGCGGGCAATGCAGGCGTGGTCGATGCCGCCACCGTTGCCGAAGAGCGCCGGTACATGGACTTCACCCTACCGGAACTTCGACCATGAGTGGAGGAGTGGGGATGAACACACGCGAGCTCGTGGAGGAGGAGCTTGTTTATGGTGCCCTGCGCCGTGAACAACTGTGGAGAATGATCGGTCTCGGTGGCGCGGGTTTTGGCGCGGTGGGCTGTCTCGCAGCCGCAGCTGTCGCGCTGATGGTTGAGGCACCGCCCCCAGTCGTTGTGCCCTATGATCCGGCAACAGGCATGGCACTCCCGAACGCCAGGGTCGAGACTGCGTCCCTCGCCGAGCGACCCGCCGTCATCGAGGCGCAAATCTACCGCTACATTTATGAGCGCGAGACCTACAATCAGCTCGACAATGATCTGCGTGTGCGCCGGGTTCTGGCACAGTCATCCGGTGCCGCCGAGACGAGCATGCGCGCAATATGGACGTCCGGGCAGGAGAACTATCCGCCGACGCGGTACGGCACATCAGCTGAAATGGCCGTCGAAATCGCCTCGATCACACTGATCGGCGAAAACCGTGCGCAGGTGCGCCTCAGGAAACGCTTGACCAGCCCGCAGGGTGTGCAGGACGGATCGTTTACAGCGACGCTGATGTTTGCGTTTCAGCCCGAACGGACCCGCTCAATCGATGATGTCTGGCAAAACCCCTTCGGCTTCACCGTCACCCAATATGCAATCCGATCGGACCGTTCCGAATGATCCCTTTTCCCGTTCATGCCTTTTTCATCGCCGGCGCGTTGGCCCTGGCGGCTCCCGCCGTTCTTGCCGAGACCACACCGCGTCCGGGCTCTCATGACAACCGCGTTCGGGTCGCCACATGGACCGAAGGGCAGGTTTACCGTATCGTCACCACCCTGACCCGAGTGACCACCGTCGAGTTCGGCGAAGGTGAGACCATACGCTCGATCATCGCGGGCGACACGGTGGGATTCCAGTTCGACGGCGTCCCCGGCGGCCGCGCCTTTGCCATCAAGCCCGCGGCCTCGGGCGTAGCGACCAACATCACGGTCTATACCAACCGCCGCTCCTATTACTTCCACGTCGTTGAGGCGCGCGAGACACCACATTATGTGGTGCAGTTCCGCTATCCTGAAAACCGCGTTCAGCCTACCCGGGCGGTCGCAGCTGAGGCTCCCAACGCGAACTATGCGGTCAGCGCCCGGGAAGAGTTCACGCCAACAGCCATCTGGGATGACGGCACCTTCACCTATTTCCGCTTCGCGCGGAATGCGCCGGTCCCGGCGATCTTCCGGTATTCCAATGGCAGGGAGCGGGCGGTGAATAGCCAGGCCCTGAGTGATGGCGTGATCCGCGTCTCCGGCGTGAACCGGCAATGGGTTCTTCGCTTGGGTGGAGCTGTCGTCTGTGTTCAGGACGCAGGGACCGAGGCCACATCATGACGCAGGATACCGAAGATCTTGCCGCACGGCTTGCGGCGCTTGAGGGCACCACAGCAAAAGCACGGGTGAGTAAACGCCCATCACCGCTCGCTGCAATCCTTGGAATTACCGGTATCGCGGCGTTCGGTGGTCTCGCCTGGGCTGCCCTGCAATCGTCCCCGGATGCTCCAATGGTGACTGCGGCCCCCGAGGAGTTCCAGAACTCCGGGCCCGGCTTCGGGGACCTGGGACGCCCACCTGTAGCACAGCCAGCACCGACGCCTCCGGTGGAGACCGGTCCGACCGAATCCGAGCTTGCGCTGATGGAAAGCCTTGCAACTTTGCGGGCCGAACTCGAAGAAATGCGGGCACGCCCGACTGAGACATCGGACAACGGTGCTGAACAGGCCATCGCAGACCTCACGGCTCAGATCGCGGCGCTGCAGGAGGGCTCCGCTGAGGCACAGCGCACGCTGGAGCGGCAGTTGACCGAACGCGACCGTGAACTTGACCAACTGCGCATGGACCTTGAGGTCGCGCGCCTGACCCCGCCCGCGCCGACGGATCTCGGCCCCAACGAGGAGGAACTGCGGCTGGCTGAACTTGAGCGCCGACGTGCCGCTGAGGCTGAGGCGCGAGCAGAACGGATTGCGTCGCCCATGATCGCGTTTTCCGGGATGGGGGCAGGGACAGACCGCGAAAGTACGATTGAAGCAGCGCGCTTGAATGCCGATGAAGCCTTCGTGCGCGCCGGTGCGCGACCCGCGCCCGTCACGCGCGCTGAGGTGATTGTGAACCCAACGAACACGGTTATTCAGGGCACCATGATCCAGGCGGTGACCGAAACCGCACTCGACAGCACGCTGCCCGGTGCAATCCGCGCCATCGTATCCGAAGATGTCCATTCCTTTGACGGAACGCGCGTCCTGATCCCGCGCGGTGCGCGCCTGATTGGGCGATACCGCTCCGATGTGGCGCTGGCACAGTCCCGGGTTATGGTGGCCTGGGACAGGATCATTCTGCCTGACAACCAGACAGTGGAGATCAGCGCCTTCGGCGGAGACGAGCTTGGCCGCACAGGCACCACCGGTTTTGTCGACACTCGCTTTGCGCAGCGCTTCGGCTCTGCCGCGCTGATCTCGTTGATCGGTGCCCTGCCAGCTGCCGCAGCGGGCCAGATCGATGACGAGGCTGCTGCCGATGTCGCCAGCGATGTCGGCTCGGACCTGCGCGATAGCACCCAAAGCGTGATGCAGGATTATCTCGCGATCCGCCCCGTGATCCATGTCGATCAGGGCACGCGGATCACGGTCATGGTTGACCGCGACCTGGAGATATTCTGACATGGCAGCAAGCTATCTCGAAGCCTCGCTCGATCGGCTCGGTGCGCCCGTGCAGCGCGAAGACACGATCGAGATCTGCATCAATCCGGACGGGCAGGTCTGGGGAGAGTTCCAGGGTGATCACTTTATGCAGGGGCTCGGCACCCCGCTCACCCAGACCGAGATCAAGGACCTTGGCAACCAGATCGCCTCGGCCGCCTCAACCACGCTCAGCACCAAGAAGCCAATCGTCTCGGTATCGATTCTCTATCGCGAACGTCCAATCCGGGCGCAAGTCATTCAGCCTCCCGCAGTTGAGGGCGGGTTCTCGATCTCGCTGCGCTTTTTCTCCTCCCT
>NZ_JAFMHJ010000053.1 GCF_017854565.1 Yoonia sp. | reverse complement strand
GCGCTCGGCATACCCGTCACAGAGACCGTGGGATAAGTCTGTCCAGGGAAAGGGGTACCTCGGCCATCAGCCGATTTGTGCAACAGAGTCCTTTGAAGCGGAAAAAGCCATGGGTGGCGTGCGGCCATGCGGCGCGGTCATAGGGGCGGATGATGCGCGCGATGTCCTGGCTTGCGAGCGTATCGGCTGTGGGGCCCGTCGGCGGATATGAGGTGACGATTTGCCCGAGATTGTTGTCGCGGGCCCATTGGCTGATTTGCGCCGACGAAAGCGGTGTGACAGGCCCGAGCCGGTGGCCATAGCGGGCGGTGCAGTCGGCCATCGCGGCATGGGCGAAGGTCGTGACCCGGCGCGCATCGGGCGTGTGCAACGTGGCGGTGGCGGCTGGGCTGATCGGATCCAACAACCAGCCGGGCGAGAGGTCTTCGGGGGTCAGCAGCAGGCCGGTGCGCAGGGATGGGTCGATTTGATCCGAGCGGGGCACCGGGCCGGGCGGTGGCGGCGGTGCGGTTTGATCCAGCGGATGCGCCTGCGTGGCCAGACCGGTGGGGTGGAAGCGACCTTGGGTATATCTTGCGATAGTGTCGGGGCGGGCGAGGTAGGTTTTGCCGACCGTGTGCAGCCCGCCGACCCAGCGCCATGACAATGTGTTCGAAGCCGCGTCGCCATCGTGCAGGTGGCGCAGGAAGAAATCAGCGCCCAGCGTCCATGGCAGCCGCAATGTGAAGATCCAGATCGAGGCGAACCACATGCGGGCGTGATTGTGCAGATAGCCGGTTTTCACCAGCTCCTGTGCCCAATGATCGAAGCCGTCGATGCCGGTCTGTCCGTGACACGCGGCGTCCCATTGCCGGCGCATGCCGCTTTCCGACTGGACCCGGTGGAGCGCGGCGTGCAGATCGGTCTTGTAGGCGGTCCAGACGGCGGGGTGCCGTTCCAGCCAGCCTTTCCAATAGGTGCGCCAGAATATTTCCTGGATGAACTTTTCGGCTGCTTGCGGGGAATGACGTGCGAGAACGGCGCGCAGCACGTCCTTTTCCGTGATGATCCGGTGGCGGATATAGGGCGACAGTGTCGAGACATGCGCGGTGCTGTCGAAATTGCGCGCACTGGCGTAATCGCGACCGGCATGGGGCACGAAAGCAGCAAGCCGTTGCTGGGCGGCGGTATAGGTCGGATCAAACATACCGGGCGACCTAAGCCGGTTTGATGACGTTTCAAGCGGCGTGGGTTCTTGACACCGCCGCGCGGTCGGGCCAACGCTGCGACATGTTTGATATGCGCCCTGTGGGATATGTGATTGGTCTGCTTGTGGCGTCGCTTGGGTTGACCATGCTGGCCCCGCTGGCGGCCGATCTGCTGGCTGGCAATGGCCATTGGTTTGTCTTTTTTGAAAGCGCCGTGATCACCATTTCAACGGGCGGGCTGATGGCGTTGGCTTGTGCCAATGCGGTGTCGGCGGGGCTGACGCTGCGCCAGACGTTCCTGCTGACATCATTGGTCTGGCTGACATTGCCGGTCTTTGGCGCGCTGCCGTTCATGCTTGGCGCGCCGAATGCCAGTTTTACCAACGCCTTTTTCGAGGCGATGTCAGGGCTGACGACGACAGGTTCCACCACGTTTGAAGGGTTGGAGCAAATGCCCGATGGGCTGAAGTTATGGCGCGGGATGCTGCAATGGCTCGGTGGCGTGGGTATCATCGTCGTCGCGATGGTTTTCCTGCCGGAGCTGCGGGTCGGTGGCATGCAGATTTTCCGGCATGAGGCCTTTGAGACGATGGGGAAAATTCTGCCGCGTGCGGGTCAGATCGCCAGCAGCATTTCGGTGATTTATGTGATGCTGACGGTCAGCTGCACATTGGCCTATTCTGCGACCGGGATGTTGCCGTTCGACGCGCTGGTACATGCGATGACCACGGTGTCCACGGGTGGAATGGCGAATTACGACCATTCTTTTTCGTTATATGCCGGCGGTGCGCATTATGTGGCGGTGGTGTTCATGATCCTGGCGGCGCTGCCGTTCGTGCGTTACGTGCAGCTTTTGGGGGGCACTGCGAAACCGCTTTGGCGCGACAGTCAGGTCCGTGGATTTTTTATCGTTATCATCTTTTCCGTGCTTTTGGTCACCGCGTGGCTGTGGGGGCGCGAAGGGGTCATGACCGAGCTTGCGTTTCGCGAGGCATTGTTCAATGTCGTGTCGATCCTGTCGGGGACCGGCTATTCCAGTGCCGACTATATGAGTTGGGGCACATTTCCGGTTGTCATGTTTTTCTTTGTTGGGCTGGTGGGGGGCTGTGCGGGGTCGACGGCCTGTTCGGTCAAGATTTTCCGGTATCAGTTGCTGTTCGCCTCGATCAAAAGCCAGATCAGGCAAATCCATTCACCGCATGGCGTGTTCACGCCGCGTTATGATGGCGTGCCGATCAGCGAAGATGTCTTGAATTCGGTCATGGCGTTTTTTGTCGCCTTTTTGCTTTTGCTGGGCTTTACGTCGGTGCTGCTGGGGCTGACGGGCCTGGATTTTATCACGTCTGTGTCGGGCGCCGCGACCGCGTTGGGCAATATCGGGCCGGGGCTCGGGCCGGAAATCGGACCGGCGGGCAACTTTGTCCATATCAACGACACGGCCAAGTGGATACTGGCGCTTGCCATGTTCATCGGCCGCTTGGAGATCATGGTCGTGCTCACGATCCTGTCGGTCAAGTTCTGGCGCCCTTAGGCGTCTACCAACAGCTGACCAGAACGGTCACATCGGCGGCCAGCTGTGTCAGCGCCACCGGCGAGATGGGATCGCCGACCGTGGCTGGCTGGGCCGTGATGCCTTGGGTTGCCAATGCGGTGACGATCTGTTCGGCATCGAGGGCAAAGTTCACCTCGGGGGGCAGGACGCGGGAATTGCCGTCGGCGCCTGGCAGCAACATGCCAAGCACCGCGCCGCTGTCGCTGAATACCGGACCGCCGATATCGCCTTGCTGTGGCAGGATCGATAGACGCTGGAACCGATCGTCGCCGGACAGGTTGCGAATGTCGATCACCTGCCCATAGGTCAGCGTCGGCGCGTTCAGTGCGCCATTGAACGGATAGCCGCCCACCGCGATTTTGTCTTGCAGGCGGGGAACCGCGATCTGCAATGCGGCAACGTTGCGTGGGGTCAGTTCGGCGGTCGGGCGCAACACCGCGATGCCCAGTTCGGGATCGCTGTAGACGACAGTGGCGTCGTATTCGCGGTCAAATGTGATCCGCTCGCAGTTTTGGACGGTTTGCAGTGTGGTGATGACCGCGCCGTCACCGGACACAAAGAAGCCGGACGCCGCAAGGCGGGGCTGGCGAATGGACAAACCTGCCACCATGTCGATCGCCTGATCCTGGGTCGGCGGGGCGATGCGGGGGTCAAGAACGCCCTCTATCCGCTCAAAGCTGGCCCGCATTTCGTCCAGAACGCGCTGGCGCCGCTGGTCATCGCCTTGCGGCCAAACCAGCGAAAAGCCTTTGATCGCACCGTCTTGCAGTGTCGCGGTGGTGTAGGAGTGGATGCCATCGCCGATCCCTTCGATGACAAAATCGTCGCGCTGCAGTGCGCGCGGCCCCTGCGGCGGAATGATGTCAAGGATCTGGAGGATTTCATAAAGTCCGATCAGTTTGCCCGCATCGCCTTCTTGGGAAATGAACAGAACCGTTGCGGGAATTTCACCTGTCGCATCAAAGCGGACGAAGGGTGGTTGGTATTCGGTAAAGGCCACGACATCCGTAGGGATCAACATCTGGATGCCGGATGCATCATCGCGGACAAGCCGCAGGTTCATGCCGTCAAGGACGCTGTCGAAGTCGGAAAACAACACGGCGCGCTGCCGGGCCGTTAAAATGCCGGTCGGTTCCTGGTTGTTGGCGGTTTGCCAGTCTTGCATCGCCGCGCGTGTCCCGCGCCCGAATGCCCCGTCGATTGCGGCATCGTAAAATCCGGCCCATTGCAGAGCGCGCTGTAGTTCCTGACGTTGTTCGCGGGTCAATTCCGCCTCTGATGACAGCGCCTGATCGGGGGTTTCGTCGGCGGCGTCGATGGGATCGCGCGGGATTGTCCGGCTGGCTGTGGTGGGTGCGGTGGCGCTGGGTGTGCGGGTTTCGATCTGGGCCGCCTGTCCGCCGATGGGCCAGAATTGTTGTTTGAAAAATTGGCCATTCTTGACGAAACTATCGGTGGGGATCGTGCCGATACGGAGCAGGCGCGCCAGTTCGCGTTCGGCCTCTGATGCGATGAACGGCCCGATGAAAATGCCGTAATACCCGTCGCCGATATAGAATCCGGTCACGTCATCCAGCCGCCGGGCGTAGTCGCGCGCGCGGTCCTGGGCACCGGTCAATGTTTGCAGCGCTTCGATCTGGACCCAGAACCGGTCTTGGGCCGCAGCGGAAACTGTCATCAAAAGCGAGAATATTATGGCGGAAATTACCCGTATCATCAAAAATCCAATACTAATTCGTCAGCTTGGTATGACTGGCCCCCTCATTCGCATGACGCAAGAGGCCGCGCCGCGAATTCGACGGCTTGTGGCATTACGTCGCGCGCCGTTGCCCAATTGACCCTCGTCGCGCGGCGTCCTATTGATCCCCGTAAAGCAGATGAGGGTGAACATGGCCGAAAAACCACGCAGTTTTCAAGAGATCATTCTGCGGCTGCAAACATATTGGGCCAGCCAGGGCTGCGCCATTTTGCAGCCATACGACATGGAAGTGGGTGCCGGGACGTTCCACCCGGCTACGACGCTGCGCGCGTTGGGGGACAAGCCGTGGGCTGCGGCCTATGTCCAACCGTCGCGCCGTCCGACGGATGGGCGTTATGGTGAAAACCCCAATCGCCTGCAGCACTACTATCAATATCAAGTCCTGATTAAGCCCAGCCCGCCCGAAATGCAGGCGCTGTATCTGGGATCACTTGCCGCGATCGGCATTGACGCGACCATGCACGACATCCGTTTCGTCGAAGACGACTGGGAAAGCCCGACGCTGGGCGCATGGGGGCTGGGTTGGGAGGTCTGGTGTGATGGGATGGAAGTTAGCCAATTCACTTACTTTCAGCAGGTCGGCGGCCACGAATGCAAGCCGGTATCAGGCGAGCTGACCTATGGGTTGGAGCGTTTGGCGATGTATGTGCTGGGCGTCGATCATGTGATGGAGATGCCGTTCAACGACCCCGATGCGGCGATCAAACTGACCTATGGCGATGTTTTCCAGCAGACCGAGGAAGAATATTCGCGCTGGAATTTCGACGTGGCCGACACCGATGTTCTGCTACAGCATTTCAAGGACGCCGAGGCGGAATGCGAGCGGATTCTGGCCGCGCCTGCGGATGATCCCAAGACCGGAAAACGCATCATCATGGTGCATCCAGCGTATGACCAATGTATCAAGGCCAGCCATGTGTTTAACCTGCTTGACGCGCGCGGCGTGATTTCCGTGACCGAGCGGCAGGCCTATATCGGGCGCGTGCGGGCGTTGGCCAAGGCCTGTGCAGATGTCTTTGTACAGACCCGTGCGGGCGGCGGGGCGGCTGCCTGATGGGACGTATTGCAATAGCAGGGATTTTGGTTGTGGCATTGATGGCGGGCCTCGTTCTTTATTATCTGCAGGTCTATGCCTACTATCACGAGGTCGCAGAAGACCGGGCGGCCGTGCAGCTGACATCGGTCACCTCTGGCCAGCCCGAGCCGATTATTTTCGACCGTTTCGAAGGCATTGATGCGGAATCCAGCCCGCTGCGGTATCGTGCCTGTTTCAGCACCGCTCTGAGCCAGGCAATGCTGACCGAGATGTTTGTGATTTATGACGACGCGGAACCGCGTGTGGCGCCGGGTTGGTTTGATTGCTTTGATGCCGCGCAGATTGGTGATGATCTGCGCTACGGCGATGCGATTGCGTTCCTTGGAACCGAAAATATCCAATACGGGATCGACCGCGTTGTCGCAGTTTACCCCGATGGCCGGGCCTATGCCTGGCACCAGATCAATGCTTGCGGCGCGGTGGTCTTTGATGGCAATCCCGCCCCTGAAAACTGCCCACCCGCACCGGAAAGCCTGAATTAATGCCTGATCTTCTGATTGAATTGTTTTCCGAGGAAATCCCCGCGCGGATGCAAACCCGTGCGGCAGAGGACCTGAAAAAGCTGGTGACCGATGGGCTGGTCGAGGCCGGGTTGACCTATGCCGGGGCCGCCGCATTTTCCACGCCGCGCCGGTTGACGCTATCGCTTGAGGGGCTGACGGCCGAAAGCCGCGCCGTCCGTGAAGAACGCAAGGGCCCCAAGGTCGGCGCGCCCGATCAGGCGATTGAAGGGTTCTTGCGCGGGGCCGGTGTGGCACGCGAAGATCTGGAAGTGCGCGACGAAAAGAAGGGTCAGGCCTATTTCGCGGTGATCGAGAAACCGGGGCGCATGGCGGCGGATATCATCGCCGAGGTGCTGGAAAGGACGATCCGCAATTTCCCGTGGCCCAAGGCGATGCGCTGGGGCACGGGCACGCTGCGCTGGGTGCGGCCACTGCACGGCATCGTGTGTATTCTGACCGATGAAACGGGCACACATGTGGTGCCGCTGGATGTCGATGGCATCACGTCGGGCAATACCACGCGCGGGCATCGGTTCATGGCACCGGATGCGTTTACGGTGTCTTCGTTCGATGACTACGAGGCGAAACTGAAACGCGGCCGCGTTGTGCTGCGCGCCGATGAGCGCGCGGATGCGATTTGGCATGACGCGACGCATCAGGCTTTTGCGCTGGGTCTGGAAGTGGTGGAAGATCGTGGGTTGCTGGCCGAGGTCGCGGGGCTGGTCGAATGGCCCGTGGTCCTGCTGGGCCAGATTGATGATGCATTTCTGGGCCTGCCGCCCGAGGTTCTGCAGACGTCGATGAAAGAGCATCAGAAATTCTTTTCGGTGCGCAACCCCACGACGGGGCGGATTGAACGGTTCGTGACCGTGGCGAACATTGAAACCGCCGATCAGGGCGCGACGATCCTTGCGGGCAATCAAAAGGTGCTGGCGGCCCGTCTGTCGGATGCGAAATTCTTTTGGGAAAACGATCTGCGCACGGTCAAGGCGGTGGGCCTTGAAGGCATGGGTGCGGGGCTGGCCGAGGTCACCTTTCACAACAAGCTGGGCTCGCAGGCTGACCGGATCAAACGGATCGAGGCACTGGCGCGTGAAATCGCCCTGCATGTGGGCGCGTTGCCCGATCTGGCGGCAGAGGCCGCGCGCATCTGCAAGGCCGACCTGCAATCGGACATGGTCGGCGAATTCCCCGAATTGCAGGGGTTGATGGGCCGGTATTATGCGATTGAACGCGGTCTTGATCCCGCCGTCGCTGCCGCGTGCCAAGAACATTATTCCCCGCTGGGGCCGTCTGATGATGTGCCGACAGCGCCGGTATCTGTCGCCGTGGCGCTGGCCGACAAGATCGACACGCTGACCGGGTTCTGGGCGATTGACGAGAAACCGACCGGGAGCAAAGACCCCTTTGCGCTGCGCAGAGCGGCGTTGGGGGTCATTCGGTTGGTGTTGGAGAATGGGGTTCGGTGGGAGTTGTTAATCACACTTCCAACAGCGTTTCGATATACGACTGCCGACAGTACCTATAGCTACTTTGATGAATTGATCCCTGTTCTTGGCTGGTTGGGTGATTTGCCGAAAGAGCCATTCCTGCACGATATTGAAGATTGGAAGTCAAAGGACTTGGCCCCTAATCTGGCAACTTACATTCCATCTGACGATCTAACCGGGCGTGAAAGAGAATTGGCGGCATCCAAGCTGATCGACCGTGTACTAGCAGGCAATTCAGAACTTGTTGCTGACCTCCTCTCCTTCTTCCACGACCGCCTCAAAGTCTTCCTCAAAGACAAAGGCATCCGTCACGATATCATCGACGCCTGCATCGCCATGCCGGGCAATGACGACCTGACCTTGCTGGTCAAACGGGCAGAGGCTTTGGCGGCCACACTCGCCACAGATGACGGGGAAAACCTGATCCAGTTGTTCAAGAGGGCGAACAACCTTCTCACAGATGAAGAAGAAAAGGATGGGGTTGAATATTCCTATGGCGCGGACATCAAATATGCCGAAGCCGAGGCCGAAAAGGCGCTGTTTGCCGCCCTCGATGCTGCGGATGCACAAATCGCCCCGGCGATGCAGGCCGAGGATTTCAGCACCGCGATGACCGCAATGGCAGCACTGCGTGGACCAATTGACGCATTTTTCACCGATGTGCAGGTCAACGCGGACAGTCAATTGCTGCGCCGAAACCGGCTTAACCTCTTGTCGCGTATCAGGAAAATATGTCTTTCGGTGGCGGATTTGACCAAGATCGAAGGATAGGCGTTATACCGTCAGCCGCGCTTTGCGTTCAAGGGTTTGATCCCCTATGCTGCGGTGACACAATGGATCGGTGCCGCAGTGCAGCAACAGTCGACTTACAAGCAGCTTACGCTGATTACCCCCGATGCCGCGATGTCGGCGGCGGTGCATGGCGAACGGGCGAAATGCCTGCAACGGCTGATTCGACTGGATATGCCGGTGCCGATGACCGTCGCGCTGTCGTTCGATGCGGTGCGCGACATCGCGGTTGGCAATCTGCCGGACATGGCGGCGCTGATGGCGCCGTTCGGCCCGCAGCCGTTGCTGTCGGTGCGCCCGTCCAGCCTTGACCCTGACTGGGGCGGACCAAGTGCGATCTTGAATATCGGCATGAATGACGCGCGTCATGCCATGATGGCGGCGCAGATTGGCGACAGCGCGGCGACCGCGCTTTATCTGCGGTTTGTGCAGTCTTACGCGGTGCATGTGGCCCGGTTGGACCCTGATGAGTTTGATCTGCCCGACGTGGCGGATGCGGCCAGCCTGCGCGCGATGCTGGACGCCTACGAGGCGGAAACCGACGAAACATTCCCTCAGGAGGCGGCGGTTCAGATGGTCGAGGTGCTGCGGTCGATGGCGCGCGCATGGGATGGCACGACGGCGCGATTGTTGCGGCAGGCCAAGGGCGCGCCGCCTGATGCGGGGCTGGGCCTTGTGGTGCAGGCGATGGCGCTGGGCGTGGGGCCGGGGGAAAGCGGATCGGGTGTGATCCAATATGTGAATAGTGCGACAGGCCAGCCGCAGATTATAGGCCGGTATCTGGGCCAAAGTCAGGGCCGCGATGCGTTGGGCGACGCAGACGGCGCGATTTATCTGACCTGTGATAAGCGTGGTCCGTCGTTGGAGGATCTGTGCCCGCAGGCCTTTGCGCAACTGGTGGCCTATGGCGCGATGTGTCGCCGCAAGCTGCGCGAGGAAATGCAGATCGAGTTCACGATCGAAAATGGCGGTTTGCGTATTCTGGATGCGGTGCGGGTGCAGCGCGCGTCGCGCGCGTCGGTGCGGATCGCGGTCGCCTTGGCCGAGGACGGTATTATTCCGCGCGAAGACGCGGTGATGCGGGTGGAACCTGCGGCCCTGTCGGAGTTGCTGCACCGGCAGGTCGATCCGCGTGCCAAGCGTGACCTGATCGTGCGCGGCATTGCCGCCAGCCCCGGCGCGGCGACCGGGCGGATCGTGCTGACCGCGAACGAGGCGCAGGCAAGCGCGGCGCGCGGCGAGGCCTGTGTGCTGGTCCGCCGCGAGACGACGCCAGAGGACATTCGCGGTATGCATGCCGCTCAGGCCGTGCTGACGATGCGGGGCGGCGTGACCAGCCATGCGGCGGTGATTGGTCGCGGGCTGGGGGTGCCTTGTGTCGTCGGCGCGTCGGATCTGGTGATTGATCGCAAGCGCGGGTTGGTTGTGGCGCCCGATGGCCGCACCTTTGCGGCCGGCGATGTGATTACGATCGACGGCACGACGGGGCAGGTTCTGGTCGGCGAACCGCCGATGCTCGAGGCGGCACTTGATGGCGCGTTCAAGACGTTGCTGGAATGGGCGGACGAGTTTCGGGATATCGGCGTGCGCGCCAATGCCGACACGCCAGCCGATGCGCAGACCGCGCGCAACTTTGCCGCCGAGGGCATCGGGCTGTGCCGCACCGAGCATATGTTCTTTGAAGGGGATCGGCTGGGCGTGATGCGCGAGATGATCTTTGCCGAAAGCAGCGATGATCGCCGCGCCGTGCTGGACCGTTTGCTGCCGATGCAGCGCGAGGATTTTCAGGCATTGTTCGAGATCATGGCGGGCAAGACCGTGTGCGTGCGTCTGTTTGATCCGCCCTTGCACGAATTTTTGCCATCGGACCGCGCGGGCCTGCGTGATCTGGCCGAACAATTGGCCCTGCCGCTGTCGGAAGTGACCGAACGCGTCGAGGCGCTGAGCGAATATAACCCGATGCTGGGGATGCGCGGTGTGCGTCTGGGCATCGCCATCCCCGAGATCTACGACATGCAGGCCCGCGCGATCTTTGAGGCGATGGTCGCGGTGCGCAAAAAGGGCGTCGATATATCGGTCGAGATCATGATCCCGCTGGTCAGCGCGATGCGTGAGGTGGAACTGGTCAAGGCGCGCGTCGATGCGGTGGCCACGGCGGTCCGGACAAAGACCAAGGCAAAGTTTGATTATCGTCTGGGTGTGATGGTGGAAACGCCGCGCGCGGCGCTGCGGGCGCAGGATATTGCCGAACACGCGGCGTTCTTGTCATTCGGCACCAACGACCTGACCCAGATGACCTATGGCTTGTCGCGCGATGATGCGGGTCGGTTTATGTCGGCCTATGTGCAGCAGGGCGTTTATGCCGAAGACCCGTTTCACACGCTTGATATTGAAGGTGTGGGGGAACTGCTGGCGATTGGCGCGGAACGCGGGCGTTTGGGGCGTCCTGATGTTGTGTTGTCGATCTGCGGCGAACATGGCGGCAGCCGCGCGGCCATCGAATTTTGCCGTGCGCATGGGTTTGACTATGTGTCGTGTTCACCGTTCCGGGTTCCCGGTGCGCGACTCACCGCCGCCCAGTCAGCGCTGCGTGACCGCATGAAAAGCGATTGAACCACGACGTATTGTGGCATTCTTGGGTCACTACGCATGATATTGCGCTATAATGGATGCCAGCGTGCAACGGGTGTTGCCGTCCCGGCGACAGTCCGCCTGCAGGGGTAGACGGATGCGTTTGTTTCCCCTAAAGACACCAGCGCCTGCGCGGGGCTAAGCCGCGTAGTATCCTGATGGGACCAAAATGACGATTTCAAAGGCAATTTTTGCCGCAGTTGCCGCGGCACTTTTTTCTGTTTCCATGTCGGCGGCTGCCGCTGACGAAGTACTTGAAACCCGACTGGGTGCATTATTGGGACAGGAACGGCAGGCGTTGTCCGTTGTCCCCGACAGCCGCATGGCGTTTCTGACCCGACTGCCATCGACGCAGGACCGTGGCGTGCAGACCCAGAGCGGCGTGATTTATGACCCTAACTTTCTCTTGGCCCAACCGAATGCGGATGGTGGCGCGCAGTGGGAATGTCTTGCCGAGGCGCTGTACTTTGAGGCCCGTGGCGAGACCGTGCGCGGCATGTTTGCCGTCGGCGAGGTCATCTTGAACCGTGTTGACAGCGGCGACTACCCCGACAGCGCCTGTGCGGTGATCAATCAAGGGACCGGGCGCCGCTATGCCTGTCAGTTCACCTATACCTGTGATGGCCGCGCCGAAGTTATCAGCGAGCCGGGCGCATGGGCCCGTGTGGGCAAAGTCGCCCGCCTGCTGATTGATGGCACCCCGCGTCTTCTGACTGCTGGCGCCACGCATTATCACACCAAGGCGGTCAGCCCATCGTGGGCAAAGCGTTTCCCGCGCACCGCGACCATTGGTTCGCACTACTTTTACCGCCAGCCGACCCGGACGGCATCAAACTAGGGTCGTATGTCGCAGGCCATGTGTCGCGCCGGGTGCTTGCCCAAATGACCTGCCGCTTGTATTCCGCAGCGGTATGACTTTGACCCGGACCGCAGTATGACCGATGATATTCGCCTTGCCTTTGCCCATCCCAGTGAGAGGGCGGAGGCAAGTAGCCAGATGCCCTGTGACCGGATTTCGCTGCGCGACTATGTGGTCGAGGTGGAAATCGGCGCATTTCAGCAAGAACGCGGAACCCTGCAGCGGGTCCGGTTCAATGTGGTTGTCGAAGTCTCGCCGTTGACCGGCCCGATTGATGACGATGTGGACCGCATCCTGTCCTATGACCGCGTGACCGAGGCCATCGCGATCGAGCTGGAGGCCGAGCGGCTGAACCTTCTTGAAACGCTGGCCGCGCGTGTTGCCGAGCGGATTTTGCTGGAACCACAGGCCGAGCGGGTTTTCGTGCGGATCGAAAAGCTGGACCGGGGCCCGTTTGCCTTGGGGGTTGAGATCGTGCGCGCACGCGATGGCGTTGCCGTGGCCGGACAGGACCACGTCGAGGCACCGCATCCACGGGTCGTTTTTCTGTCGAACGCGGCGATTGCGGCGCCGTATCTGGCGGGTTGGATTGATCAGCTTGCGACAGCTGATGCGCCGCTGTTGATTTGTGTGGGGGCAGGGGATGCGCCCGCGCCACAGGCCGGGCATGCGTTGGCGCAACGCCGGATTGACCTGCTTGCGATTGAGCAGAACGCCTGGACCCTGGCCGCCCGTGATCCGCGTTGTATGGTCGTGGGGACACGGACCGAATTGGATTGGGCGATGAAGAACGGCCAGATTTCTGTCTGGGCGCCGTCGAAGATCGTGCTTGATGCGGTGGACGGCCCATCGGCCAGCCCGCGCGATGCGGTCGCGCTTGTCGCGTGGTTCGCGGCCGGGATCAAGGCGAAGGAGTTGCTTGTCATCGGGGCCGCTGCGCCGGACGCGGATATGCCGGTGCGGTCGGTCGGCGTGACCGAGGCCGTTTTGAAGTGATCTATTATCGCGCGATTGCGCATTGCGGCGGGGATCGCCCCGGTGATGCGCTTGATCTGGCGGGGGGCTGGTGCTGGTTCCACGAGGTCGCGGTGTGGGCGCGTGGCGGCCCGGTGACCCGTATCGCCGCCGCTGACCTGCCCGATGACGTGCGTCGCCGCTTGACCGATCCGCGCCCCGCGATTGCGGGATTGGGCATGGATGCGCCGCGTGTCATGGGCATTTTGAATGTAACGCCAGACAGCTTTTCGGATGGCGGGTTGTTCGAAGCGCCCGACGACGCGGTGGCGCATGCCCGCGCGATGATCGCCGCGGGTGCGGACATCATTGATATTGGCGGCGAAAGCACGCGGCCCGGTGCCGCAGATGTGGCCATGCCGGATGAGATCGCGCGCACTGCGCCCATCATCGCGGCCATACGCGCACAGTCGGACGTGCCGATTTCGATTGATACGCGCAAGGGCGCGGTGGCGCAGGCGGCGATCACTGCGGGTGCTGGGCTGATCAATGATGTGGCGGCGTTCGGGTTTGATCCTGCGCTTGCGGGGGTGACGGCGGCGGCGGGGCTTCCGGTGTGTCTGATGCATGCCCAAGGGGACCCGGCCACGATGCAGGCCGATCCGCGCTATGATGATGTCCTGCTGGACGTGTATGATTTCCTCGAAACGCGGATTGCCGTGGCCGAAGCCGCTGGCATCGCGCGTCACCAGATCGTCGTTGATCCCGGTATCGGGTTCGGCAAGACGCTGGCGCATAACCTGACATTGCTGCGCGGGATTGCGTTGTTCCACAGCCTTGGCTGCCCGATCCTGTTGGGCGCGTCGCGCAAGCGGTTCATCGGCACCATCGGCGGCGGTGAGACGGCAGCGGACCGGGTGGCGGGTTCTGTCGCAGTGGCGTTGCACGGCGTTCGGCAGGGGGTGCAAATCCTGCGGGTGCACGATATATTTGCGACAAGACAGGCGATGGACCTGGAACAGGCAATCAACGGGGCAGCCCAAATATGATACGCAAGCTTTTTGGGACCGATGGGGTGCGTGGCAAGGCCAACACCTATCCGATGACTGCCGACATGGCGCTGAAGATTGGTGCCGCCGCAGGGCGGTATTTTCGCAATGACGGGTCCAATGGTCACCGGGTGGTGATCGGCAAGGATACGCGTTTGTCGGGCTATATGTTTGAAAATGCGCTGACGGCGGGTTTGACCAGCACCGGCATGAATGTGCTGCTGCTGGGGCCTGTGCCGACCCCCGCTGTGGGTTTGCTGACGCTGTCGATGCGCGCTGACATGGGGATCATGATTTCGGCCAGTCACAACCCGCATCATGACAATGGCATCAAGTTTTTCGGGCCCGATGGGTTCAAGCTGTCCGACGAGGCCGAAGCGGAAATCGAGGCGCTGCTGGCGGTCGAGATCGAACCGGCGCAAGCCAGCAATATCGGCCGCGCCAAGCGGGTTGACGAAGGCCGGTTTCGCTATGCCGAACGAATCAAATCGACGTTCCCGGCGGGTATGCGGCTGGACGGTCTGAAGGTCGTGATTGATTGCGCCAATGGTGCCGCACACAGGGTTGCGCCCGAAGTCCTGTGGGAACTGGGGGCGACGGTCATTCCCGTCGGGGTCAGCCCCAATGGTCTGAATATCAACGAAGGGTGCGGATCGACCGACACGGCCCTTGCCGCGCAAACGATCCGCGATCAGGGCGCCGATGTGGGCATCTGCCTTGATGGTGACGCGGACCGTGTCATGATATTGGATGAGACGGGTCAGGTCGCGGATGGTGATCAGATCATGGCGCTGATGGCAGGGCGCTGGGCCGATCAGGATCGGTTGAATGGTGGCACATTGGTGGCCACGGTGATGTCGAACCTTGGGCTTGAGCGGTATCTGGACGGGCGCGGACTGCGGCTTGCGCGGACAGCCGTGGGCGACCGGTATGTCGTCGAGGCGATGCGCGCGAACGGCTGGAACCTTGGCGGGGAACAATCCGGTCATATCGTCATGACCGATTTCGCGACCACGGGCGACGGTCTGCTGGCGGGCCTGCAATTTTTGGCCGCGATGATCGAGACCGGCAAACATGCGAGCGCACTGATCCGCAGCTTTGAGACGGTGCCGCAGATGCTGAAAAATGTGCGCTACACGGCGGGGCAGGACCCGTTGAACGCGCAAAAGGTGCAGAAAACCATTGCGGATGCCGAACTGCGCCTGCTGGGCAAGGGCCGGTTGTTGATCCGCAAATCGGGCACGGAGCCGCTGATCCGTGTCATGGCGGAATGTGAAGACGATGCGCTGCTGGTGCAGATCGTCGACGGGATCGTCGCCGAGGTCGAGGCCGCCGTTTAGCGGGCGAACAACCGGCGCAAATTGGCGGATTGGCTGACGGCGACACCGATCAGGATAAGGCCAAGTGCCGCGAAAAAGCGCAGCGGCAGGACTTCGTTCAGGATCAGCACGCCAAACAGGACCGACCACAACGGCACCTGATAATTCACCAGCGTCATAAACACCGCGCCCGCAGAGCGGATGGTCGTCACGCGGATCAGCGCGGCAAGGGCGGTGGGCACAAAACCCAGAAACAAGATGGCCACGGTCGTGCGGGTGTCGGTCATTTCCGGCACACCTTCGATCAGCAGCATCGCCGGGATCAGCGCGGCCGCGCCGACCACCAAAAGCAGGGTGGCCAGTGTGATCGGGTCGATTGGCGGGCAGCGGCGGGTCATGATGCTTGAAATCGCATAGGACAGCGACGCGGCGATGCACGCGAGCTGACCCAACGGTTCCATCCCCGACCCGATGCGCAGCACGCTGGGGCCGATCAGCACAACGGCACCGACAAAGCCAAGGCAAACGCCGATGGTATTGCGCAGGCTTAGTTTTTCGTCAGTGAAGAGATGTGCCAGCGGCAGCACGAACAGCGGCAGCGCCGCCATTGAAATACCCGCAAACGCCGAGGGCACGAATTGCTGCCCCCAGCTGAGCAATGCAAAAGGGACAGCGGTGTTCAAAATGCCAATCACGCCAAGGTATTTCAGCATGCGCAGGGTGAACACGGGCAAGGGCCGCCCCATGACGCGCATCAATGCCAACAGCGCCACCGCGCCCAATGTGGTCCGTGCACAGGCCACCGTCAGCGGGCCGTAGCCCTGCAATGCAATGGCAACCACCATGAATGTCCCGCCCCAGATCAGGCCGAGGGCAAGAATGGACAGCCAGTTGGCCGTGGTCGGTTGCGTCGTCATCTTTTCTGTCCGTCAGTCGTGATGCAGCCTTATGTCTTTGGGCGCTTGCGCGCGATCATGCAAGCCGCAGTCGCGCGAAACATCGCGTGTGTGGGCGGCTGGGGGGCGTCACGTTGTCTTGGCACGTCTGGTGGCGCGCCGTGCGATGCGTCGCTGATAGCTGGCATGCACCAAGGCGGCCAGATAGACCGACAGTATCACGCAAGTTGACAGGACGGCCCGTGTCGTGGGCGCCATGGATGCCCAGTCAATCCATGAAACAGCGACGTAGAGCAGCACGGTGTGATAGGCGAAAACCTGCAAGGAATGGCGGCCCAGCACGCAAAGCGCCTCGGTGTTGAAGACCCAGCGAAGCGCGTTGGCCAGCGCGCGTATCCAACCTTTGGCGCTGGCGGGGCCTGCCACGACGATCCAAGTGAACAAATAGGCGTCGGCGGCAAAATTTGCCAACCGCAGTATTGAAAAGTCCCAGCGGTTCAATGCGCCACGCAGCATCGGGAAATAATCAAATGCGGCGCCTTGGTGATCTTTGATCACGTAGAAACACAAAAACAGACCAAGGGCCAGTTTGGCCAGGAACGTGCCTTGGGCTGTCGTGAACCAATCCAGCGCAATATTTCCGCGGGTCCAATGAAAGCCAAGCACCATGCCCAAGACATAGACCAGTTGCCATGCCGTCCGGTCAAATGTCAGGCCAAGCTGAAGGCCGGTCTCGGGCGTCCATCCCAAAGACTGGTTGGAAACCAGAAGCAGAAATGCGATTAGTTGCGTTTGCGCGACAATCCACAGGCAGACCGATGCCGCGATAATCTCGACCGTGCGGCCTTTTTGCAATTGGCTCAGGATCAGCGGTGTGGCGGCCAGAAATACGACATAGACCGGCAGGACATCGACGAATGCCGGTCCTGCCACCAACAAGAGCGTCATCACCGTACCGCGCAGGGGTGTTGCACCAAGGCGACTGAAAACGCCTAGATCCACATAGGCGGAACCGGCTGAAACAATGACCAAAAGCAAGAGCGCGACGACCGCGTGGTAGACGTAAACCAGCCGCATCCGCGTGAACAATTTCGATCGTACCCTGTCCATGCCGGATTTCAGCAGGAGCGGGCTGTAGACCACACCGACAACGAGGCCTGACAGAAAGACAAAGCCCTGTGCGTCTTCCACAAAGCCCCAGCTATGGTGCGAATATCGGTATG
>NZ_JAFMHJ010000097.1 GCF_017854565.1 Yoonia sp. | reverse complement strand
GCGCTCGGCATACCCGTCACAGAGACCGTGGGATAAGTCTGTCCAGGGAAAGGGGTACCTCGGCCATCAGCCGATTTGTGCAACAGAGTCACTCCAATCGACGAGATGTATACTTTTGCATGTAGCTTGGGCACATGGCGTAAATTCTTGTTACTGGGTGCGCCCAAGCTCTTTAAGGCCGCAGGGTTTGTGCCGCCGGATGAAACATCACAGATTATTCGGGAGGAGCCGCAGTCATCCAAAGACAGTGCCTCAGGAATTCCAGCGCCCCAGTATGCGACTGCAAGTCGACGATTGTCCCCTTCACAGACCTCACGTATTTTTTTGGCAAGCATGGCACCTGATAGAAATTCTTGCATCCTGATTTCCCAAAGTATTCTGACGTTAATGCAGCCGAATGCCTGCTATGGTGTTTGATCAGCTTCGAGAGAGTGAGTGACCAAGATTCGTATGCTGACTAGGCTCTTTGGCCAGCTTATGACTTACACGTATCATGGCAAGCGACGCACCATTGTTCTTCTGGTTAAACTCCCTCCTTCCAATTCGCTACGATCAGCATGGGCAGACGCGCCTCTGCCTCGCGCGCCGGGCCTTCCAGGCTCAGGCGTTTAGGCAGCTTCACCTGCGGCACGAGGATGAAGATCGGCACCGTCGCGAGATCACGCCCGATTTTTGACCTTGAGACGACAGCCCGACCCTTCGAATTCAGCCGTGTTTCCGCAACCAACAGGCTTGGTTGGCCACGCCGAAAGACGAAGCGCAGGCGTTGGCCGGTGCGCTGCTCCCACCCGCTGGGGGTGATCCGCTTGTTGCCGACACCTTTTTTTCCGGCAGCGGCGGTGGGAATTGCCAGCCAGAAGCCGTTTTTTGACCGGATAAGGGCGCCCCGGTCAAAGGCATCGACCACGTTCGAGGCATTGGAATAGACCACCGCGGCCGCCCGGATTGAAGCTCCGGTCGTTGGATACATCTTCTTGCGGATCGAATTGGCAAGCCCGCGGCCCAAAGCGGCACCGGTGATCTGGCCGCGCCAGTCCATCTGTAGGCCGGTCGCCGCCTCAGAAACCCCAGCCGTGACCGCGTGTTCTGCGGCCTCGACTTCCGCCTGCATCATGGCGCGGAGATCGCCCTGAATACCGGCGAGGAGTTTCACAGCGCCCGCGCCTCTGCCAGCCAGACAAGTCTGCCCGTATCCCGCGTTGGGGTGCCGCTGATTTCATGAAGCTGGCCTGCGATTTCCACGGTATCGCCCGCAGAAAGCTCTGCCGCGTCAGACAGGCGGACATTCAACAGCACGGTATCGACGACAAAACGCCCGTCGCCGAAATTCGCAAAGCGATCCGGCATGGCGCGGATCACCCGGATGGATTGGGCAGGACCGGTGCCGCCGAAGCGCAAAAGCCCGTCGGCGGCAACGTTCGGGTCGTTGAACAGCGTGTTTGTCGCCAGATCGAAGACCGTCAATTTGCACTCGCTGCTGTGAGGCGAACCCGGCCGGTGGTTTCGCCCGCGCCACCGCCGACGGCTAGAACCGCCACGCCGATCAGCTTGTTCGTCGCGACGGTGCTGGTAACGCGGGAGGTGGCCACATCCCAATAGATCAGCTGGCCCACCGTCCAGGCTTGTGACGCGGTTTTCGTGAGGTCGAAAATGCCATTCAGCACGAGGACCAGCGGATCGCCGATGGCGGCGGCGTTTTCGGCAATGCCAAACAACGAGCCAGATAGAACCGGCTGGCCGGACGTGGTGACGGCTGTGGCCGTGAGGGTGACGCGGTTGCCGACGCCGATGAAGTTTTTCATCAGGTTTCTCCAGTAATTGAGGGGGAATGGGTGCGATCAGACGCCCGCGTTGCGGAAGAGGCCGCGCCAGTCGATGGCTTTGGAGGCGAAGTCGTGGCGGGCTTTGATTTCCATGCCGTCGACCTCGAAACCCATGCGGGTTTCGGTGTAAACGCCGTTGCTGCCATCAAGATAAGCATATTCCACAGTGTCGATCCGGTTCGGATCAGCAGCGAGGAACCATGGATCGGCCCCGGCCGCGGGGATCAGGCGGGGCTCCTCAATTGGTTCCAGCCGCCCGGCAAAGGCGTTGACACCTGCCACCGCATTCGGGGTGGTGGCGGTGACGTTCTTGCGCGCTTCGACCGACCGGGTGCCCGGAGGCGTGATCAGATAGCGCGGCTGGACCGAGATTTGCCGGGCCTCAAGCCCGCGCTGGTTGCCGAACAAGCGGTAGGCTTCCGCGAGGGTGGTTTCGGAAATCGCCCCGGCCGTGCCGAGATTGCCGTGGCCTGCATTGAAGAGCGCCACGCCGTCGCCCATCAGCGGGTTGGATGTCAGGATCGAATAGACCAGATCGGACTCAAGGTCGGCCGCCGAGGCGCCGAAGGCCGAGGGGATGCGGGTGAAGGCGTCGAGATCGTCGTTGATCAGCGTCTGGCGGGTGATGCCGATGATCCGGCCATAGGTCAGCAGGGCATAGACCTCGCGGCCTTCGCCCATGGTGCCATAGGTGAACTCGCCGCTTTCGGGCACGCGCAAGAGGTCCGGCGCCCCGGCCAACTGGGTGCGCTGGACCGGACGGAAGTCGGTGATCGTCGCCTGCCGCGCCCAGGCGGTGAAGGTCCGGGGTGTGCTGTCATAGGCTGAGCGCAGGGTTTTGTTGGCGACGTTGGCCAGAATGAACGGGAAATCCGCGCTGGAATGATAGCCGGGCCCGGCGCGCTTTTGCAGGGCCTCGGTCGCCAGTTCCATCCGTGACATGCCGCGGGTGCTGATGCCCCGGCGTTCCAGCGCATGACGCGCCATATCGAGCAGGTTCAGACCGCGAAACTCCCGCGCGGCCTCGGTTAGTTGGTGCAGCCCGGGGGCGTGCCGGTGCATCAACGCGTCTGTGACCGCATCGCGATAGGCGATCTCGGTGGCGCCGGTGTCACGGGCGGCTGCAGGAACCGTCGCGCCGGTGCGGGTGCCGACGGTGTCACCCTCTGCCAGCCGATCCAGCACGGCGCCGCGGGCCGCATCGAGCGTGACACCGCGGCCGATCAGATCGGCGGCGAAGATGTTGTCGAGGCCGTGGCGCTGGCAGAGCGTCAGAATATCGGCGGCGGCGCGCTGGGCTTCGGCACGAATTGCGTCGGCGCTGGGTGTCGCCGGCGCAGGCGCAGGCGCAGGCGCCGGGGCGGCCGGTGTGGGATCAACTGCCCGCGTTGCGGGGGCGGGCGCCGCCGCCGGGGCCGTGGTTTGGATATCTTCGGGCATTTTAGCCTCCGTGTCTGGGTTTGTGGTACGGGTCAGGGTGCAGGTGTTCATGGCGGCAGTGTGGGTGGTCTCGGACCGGACCCGTGCGCCGGGATCAGCGCCAATCGCGACGGCGGAAATCTCCAGGGGTTCCCAATCGACAGCGCGCCAGAGTTCCGGCCCGCCGTCGCGCTTTGTGATCTCGTAGCGGTGGACGCGGTAGCCGACCGAGACGTTGCGGATGATGCCGCCCGCGATGTCGCGGAAAATCGGCTCGACATCGGCCCGCTCGCTGAACCGGATCGTGGCGGTGCCCTGATTATTGGCAATCCGTGCCGATCCGTCGACAACCACGCCAAGAACGGAGTCCAGCGATCCCGCGTCATGGGCATTCAGGAACGGCGCACCGGCATTGAGGCGTTCCAGACGGATCATGCCGGGATCAAGCGAGAGTTCCTCGTCGACCGCTTCGTCCCAGAACCGCGCCCGGCGCACGGTGGCACCCGTGGTCCAGATGATTTCAACCGTGCGGGCGGCCTCATCGGCCGAGCCCGCGCGCACAGAGGCCATCCGCCCCTGAAGGGGCAGATCGATGATGTCTTTCGGCATGTGGGGCTCCGTTCAGCTTTGGCTGGGGTCTTGCGGTGGTTGGCCGGCCTCGCCGTCCAGCGAGCCGGGGTCTTGGCTTTGAGCTATGCGGGAATTTGGGTGATGGCGTGATTTGAAGGGCGGCGTATCGTGGCGGG
>NZ_JAFMHJ010000052.1 GCF_017854565.1 Yoonia sp. | reverse complement strand
CAAAGAGCTGTCACTGAGACTGGAATTTACTGGTAAATCTGTTGTTGATTTGGACGGTAGTTTGATCCTTGGACTGGCGAATTTTTCCAATCGAAGTATTCATGTTAATTCTCATGAAGACAGATTTCGAGAGAGGTTTACGGTTGCTCATGAAATCGGACATTTTGCATTACAGCATGACCGCTATCTTAATTCTGAGGCAGTAATTGAGAAAGATTTTTTTTGTATTGAACAGGACGTGTCTCAATTCGATTATCAGCGCCTTGAAACGCAGGCAAACATCCTTGCATCCGAATTATTGCTGCCAATGAAGGAATTTGGGACGAAGGTTCATTTTTTGAGAGCTAACCTTGCTATGCAGGATAGAGGACATGGATATATATTTGTTGATGATCAACCATGCAACTATGTGCCTTACAACGAGCTGTTGTCAGAATTGAAATCTTACTTCCAAGTCTCAAAACATGCGATCGAGATCAAGTTGAAGCTATTCAAGTTGATTTCCGATGACCGGCAACAGTCAAACTGGAAGAAGGTTCAATAGAGATGCTGCCACCTTTAGAGATGCTGCTGTTCTTCCTCGGCCTCGGCCTGCGCACCCGGTTCCGACTGCGGTAGGGTGGGTCAAGACCCACCTTACGGTTCGGCGCCCGGTATGCGACTGATCTGACGGATGGACGGATGGCGGATCGTGGGCTAGCCTGTGGACATTATCGCAAGGATTTGAGGTTAACGCATTTGTCCGACCATGTACCCCAGCGGGGCCAGCAGGCTGCCCCGCGCGCGCGTCCGTCGCGGCAGCTGAAGACCGACGCTCAAACCCATGCGCGATCCGCACATGGCCCGCACGCCGCTGATGTGTCGGATATGCAGGCTGCGGCGAACGGCAGTCCTGCGGTTCTTGGCGTGCAGGCGTTGCAACGGGCGGCTGATGCGGGATCATTGACCCGGCAACGGCGCGCGATGGGGGATCAGGCGGACACCTCTGGCGGCAAGGCAGGCCCCGGGCAATTGCCTGCCGACCTGCGCGCGGGAATGGAGACCCTTTCGGGGATCGCGCTGGATGATGTGCGGGTGCACCGCAATTCGGGCGCGCCCGCGCAGGTCGGTGCGTTGGCCTATGCGCAGGGGCGCGACATCCATCTGGGTCCCGGTCAGGAAAAGCATCTGCCGCACGAGGCCTGGCATGTGGTGCAGCAGGCGCAGGGGCGGGTCAAGCCAACCTTGCAGGCCAAAGGCGTGGCGATCAATGATGATGCGGGGCTGGAAGCCGAAGCGGATGTGATGGGCGCTAAGGCGTTGCAGGCCAAACCGATGTCGGCCACATCGCTGAAATCTGCGGCACCATCGCCGGTGATACAGCGTGTCGATGACGCGATCAGGGCGCAGACTGACACGCAGATGGACGGCCTGAAGGCACGGACCAAGCTGATACTGGCGCAATTGAACGCAAAGGGCGCGAACTGGAAGGCAACCTGGGGAGAGCAGGCCGAATCAGGGGCAAAAGGCAAAGCCAAGGCCATTCTCAACAATGAAAAAGGCGAGTCGACGGAAACCATGATCGTCAAAAAGATATGGTCCGAATTGACACCCGAAGAAAAGCTGGACGTCATCAGTAATGTGGCCAGTGCCGGGTTTCAGGCCTTGAAAACGGCCATCGACGTGGCTCCGGATCGCGGCAAAAAGGCGGCATCGGAACCCGCGCCCAAAAAGGCCAGGGAAGAGGACGAAACGTCGTCTGGCGCGGGACGGCAGGTGGCGTCGGCTGTGGCCCATGGGCTGGGCCAGATGACATCCGACGACTTTGAAGCGGCTTTGCGATTTCTGCACGAAAAACGCAAATTTGAAAAGAAAATCGCTAAAACGAAGGCCCAGATCGAAGGCGTGGCCGGAGATGCGGGGCGCGCCGTCGGCGAGGCGGTTGGCGATGCGCGCGACGATTATGACTTTGGCAAGCTGATCAAGGCCATGAAACCGGAATTTCTGGCGGCGCGTGGCAAGCTTCATGAACTTGAAAAGGCGATTGCAGATAACACCGATGTGCTGCGTTATGATGAGGAACTGAACGCCTTGGGGTGGGCCTTGGACGGTCTGATCGGTGGGCCAAGCGAACCATTCAGGCTTGGGGATCTGTCAGCCGAAGCGCGTTTGACCTATCCAGAGCGGTGCGCAGAGGCCATCCAGAACATCAACGATGCGACGCGCCAGTTGTTCACAGGTGACAGCACCGCAGACGGGGCGGCACCTTCCGGGCTGTTGGCACGGGGATGGGCATTAGGAGCGGAAGTGGTTGGAAAGGCCGCCGGTCGGGCCCAGGATGCAACCGGCGTTGGCAAATCCGATGCTGCAAAGGTCGCTGTGGCACAGGAACAAACGGCAAGCGCGCTGAAGTTTCTCGTGCGTCAGGATTGGAGCGCGGTCACCAGTTGGGGATCGACGCCGAAGGGCGTCAAAGCCATCCGCGGCATTGACCGGGGCATGGATGCAAAGCCATATTTGACCGACGCCAAGGAAAAGGCGGTTGCGCGCGGTCCCAGCGGATCGGGACGCGACGCGGAGGTGACACAGCCATTCTACGTGGCTTTGCAGCAACTCAATATTGACGATGTCGGGGCTTTGAAAACTGCCGCTGCGGCATTGGTCGGCATCGAGGCCGCGCTGAAGAAAAAGACCAGCTGAGTTGTCGCAAGCGGTGGAGGGGTCAATCCCGCATTGCAGATCCCGCATTGCAGATAATGTAGCGTAAGGTGGGTCTTGACCCACCCTACGCAGGGATTACCGCCGACGATCGCGGCGCGATGACATCGGTTGAAACGCAACGCCCACATGGGCCTCGCAATAGGGTTTGCCCTGTTGCACGGCCAGACCGCAGAACCAGAAATCATCGGTCGCGGGGTCGCCCACGGGCCATTTGCAGGTCTTCTCGGTCAACTCCATCAGGCTGATGCGTTTCGCGGTCTTTTCGATTTCGCTGACTTTGGCCAGTGCCTCGGGGCTGATTTCATTCGCCGAAGGCTGCGGTGGCAGCGGTTGGCCTGCGGGAATGATCGCCCGACGGGCCGCCGAAATCGGGATCCCGTTTTCGTCCAGCTCTTCCAGCACGGCGGGAACCGGCGCAGGTTTGGCCTTGGCAACGGGCTTGGGTGTCGGCTTCAGCGCGACGGTGGGTTTTTCTTTCACCGCAGGTTTCGCCGCCGCAGTCGCTGCCGCCCCCGTTCCGGCGCGATTCGACAGGCCCAGGCGATGGACCTTGCCGATAACCGCATTACGGGTGACCCCGCCCAATTCCTTGGCAATCTGGCTGGCCGACTGGCCTTCGCCCCACATCTTTTTGAGCGTCTCGACGCGCTCGTCTGTCCAGGACATATCTGTTCCTTTGGTTCATAAGGCGGGATGTGTCATACATCAGGCCTTGTCTCATCTATCAGTGTTCTATTCTAAGCACGGCAGAGACAGAAGTGAAGCGCCACCAGCGCAATTAGGAGAACCAAAGCAATGACAGAGCAGACCATGATGGGCGTGCGTCGCTTCGGGCGCGTCAATTGGCTGGGAACATGGACCTTGATGCGCCGCGAAATTCGGCGGTTCATGAACGTCTGGTCGCAAACCGTGATGGCGCCACTTATCAACGCAGGGTTGTTCTTGATGATTTTCACCATCGCCATCGGCCCGCAGCGCGGCGATGTGATGGGCGTGCCGTTCATGACCTTTCTGGCGCCCGGTATCCTGACGATGACCGTTATTCAGAACGCTTTTGCCAATACATCGTCCAGTCTGGCGTCGGCCAAGGTGCAGGGCAATATCGTCGACACTTTGATGCCGCCGCTGTCCGGGGCGGAATTGGTCATCGGGTATATTTTCGGGGCCGTGGCGCGGGGGTTTCTTGTGGCGATTGTTATCGCGCTTGGATCGGCCCTGTTTCTGGGGGTCGGGATGAAACAGCCGCTCTGGGTGATCACGTTTGTATTGCTTGGGTCTGTTTTGATGGGCGGATTGGGGATGATTGCGGGTATCTTTGCCAATAAGTTCGATCAGCTTTCAGCGATTTCCAACTTTCTGATCACCCCGCTCGCGTTTTTGTCGGGGACTTTCTATTCCATCGACGCGCTGCCGCCGTTCCTGCAGATGCTCAGCCATGCCAACCCGTTTTTCTATATCATCGACGGGGTGCGGTATGGGATGATCGGTGTCAGCGACAGCAGCCCATGGATTGGCTTGGGTGTGGTCGGGCTGGCCTGCGCTCTTGTTCTCGGCATTTGCTGGCGCTGGATGCACACGGGGTATCGGCTGAAATCCTAGAAGATATCGCGCACCGGCACACCGCGCGCCGCCATAACATAGGACAGGGTGGGAATATCGGGCATATCACCGGCAAACGCACCTTCTTCGCGGCCATCCTTGTAAACGATGGTGATGTCGCTGTCGGCGCTAATGTCGGTCGCGCGCAGATAGGCGATGTCGTCCAGCGCAATCAAACGCGGGCGGCGCCAGGCGGACAGGGTCAAATGATCATCGTCAACCCGGATGCCCGCCACCGGTTTAGGCAGCAGCATCCACAGGATCAAAACCGCGCCAAGCGCCCAGACCAGCCGCAAAAGATGCTCCGCGCCGGTCCATGTGATCAGGGAAATGAGCAAGACAATCATCGTGGCAGACAGCCAGATGATCCCCCTGCCGGGCGCTCTGCGGAACTCGTAAACATCATTCATAGCGGGAAACCTAACACACCATCATGGCGGAAATCTGGCATCAGGGATATGCTGCAAGCGTACACTTGATCAAGCGGGTTGTCGGTCGCCGCCGGGACATCAGCGATCTTGCGCCTGTGGTCCACATGGGTTTTTATGTCTTTCGCCTTCTCGCCATATTCGGTATCGTTGTTGCATGACGCACCCTGTGACACAGAACAACCGAACTCGACGCTGACCGCGCCGGCTGTTGGTGTGCCCATATCATAACCCCCCTCAAACATTGACTCTTCCCCTGTGGTCCTGCACCTATCGGGCTTACCCTTAAGGATGATCGACATGATCGCATCAATTCTTCCGACCTACGCACGTGCCCCGCTGACCTTTACATCCGGTGAAGGTGCGTGGCTGACCGAAGCGGATGGGCGCCGTTTTCTTGATCTGGGTGCCGGGATTGCGGTAAATGCGCTGGGACACGCGCATCCTGCGCTGGTCGCGGCCCTGACCGAACAGGCGCATGCGCTTTGGCATGTCTCGAACCTGTATAACATTCCCGCGCAGCAAACGCTGGCCGATGCGCTGGTGGATCGAACCTTTGCCGACACGGTGTTTTTCACCAACTCCGGGACCGAAGCCTGCGAGCTGGCGGTCAAGATGGCGCGCAAATACTGGTACGACAAAGGCCAGCCCGACCGGACCGAGATCATCACGTTTTCGGGCGCGTTCCATGGCCGGTCCAGCGCCGGTATCGCGGCTGCCGGGTCGGAAAAGATGACCAAGGGCTTTGGCCCGCTATTGCCCGGCTTTACCCATCTGGAATTCGGCGATCATGCGGCCCTGAACGCTGCCGTCAGCGACACGATTGCGGCGATCCTGATCGAACCCATACAGGGCGAAGGCGGTATCCGTCAGGTGCCCGATCAATGTCTCAAGGGGTTGCGCGATCTGTGCGACGCCCAAGGTATCCTGCTGATCTTTGACGAGGTGCAATGTGGCATGGGCCGGACCGGCAAGCTTTTTGCGCATGAATGGGCCGGGGTCACGCCGGACATCATGATGGTCGCCAAGGGGATCGGCGGCGGCTTTCCTCTGGGCGCTGTGCTGGCCACGCAAGACGCGGCTTCTGGGATGACTGCGGGCACGCATGGCTCGACCTATGGCGGCAACCCGCTGGCCTGTGCCGTCGGCACCAAAGTGATGGAGATCGTCGCCGATGATGCCTTTTTGGCACAGGTCAATCGCACGGCGGGCCTGCTGCGGCAAAAGCTCGAAGGGCTGGTCGCGACCTACCCCGATGTGTTCGAAAGCGTGCGCGGTGTCGGTCTGATGCTGGGACTGAAATGCAAGGCCGTCAATACCGATGTGGTCAAGGCGGGCTATGCGGTGGGCGTGCTGACGGTGCCTGCGGCGGATAACGTCATCCGGCTGCTGCCCCCGCTGAACATCACCCCGGCCGATATCGACACGGCGATCACGCTTCTGGCGGCAGCAGCACATCAGGTGCAGGGGGACAATGCGTAACTACACTTTTCGCCCTCTGACGCCAGATGATCTGCCGACGATCCGGCACTGGTTGCAGGCCGCCCATGTGCGTGTCTGGTGGGGCGATCCGGATCGGAATATCGCATTGATGCAACAAGATATGGACAACCCCAAGATTGACATGTGGATGGTGGAACTGGTGAACCGGCCCTTTGCCTATATGCATGACCATGACGTGCATGCCTTTGCCACGACGCACTATGCCGACCTGCCGCAGGGCACGCGCGCGATCGAGACCTTCGTAGGTCATTCTGATAATCTGGGGCAGGGCCATGCGGTGGGGTATGTGGATGCCCGGCTGCGCGATCTGCGGCGGCGCTATATGACCGTGGCAGCGGCGCCGCAGTCCACCGATTCCCGCACGATCGGAATCTATGCGCAGACCGGGTTTCGCAAGCGACGATTGGCACCGTCCCGCGACGGCAAACTCGTTCAGGTCATGACCTACATTTAACTTTCTTCGCTGTGTGAAACGGCCCAATAAAAGCAAATTTTATGAACCATTTTCTCGATATCAATCTGACCCCAGCCGGGGACCTTCACGACATCATCGCCAGCGCGCAGGCAATGAAAGATGCGCGCAAGGGGTTGCCCAAGGGCACGCCTGACGCCGATCAACCGCTGGCCGGGCATATGGTCGCGCTGATCTTTGAAAAGCCATCGACCCGGACCCGCGTGTCGTTCGATGTGGGCGTGCGGCAGATGGGCGGGCAGACGATGGTGCTGTCAGGGGCTGATATGCAACTGGGCCATGGCGAAACGATTGCCGATACGGCCCGCGTGCTGTCGCGCTACGTCGATCTGATCATGATCCGCACGTTCGAAGAACAGACGCTGCTGGAGATGGCGGAACATGCAACCGTGCCGGTGATCAACGGGCTGACCAACCGGACGCACCCGTGCCAGATCATGGCCGATATCATGACGTTCGAAGAACATAGCGGCCCGATCAAAGGCAAGAAAGTCGTCTGGTCGGGTGATGGTAACAACGTCTTTGCCAGCTTTGCCCATGCCGCCAAGCAGTTCGACTTTGAACTGGTCTTTACCGGCCCGCCACCGCTGGACCCCGAACCGGCGCTTGCCGGGCTTTACACCACGGTGCGCGATCCCAATGCGGCGGTGCAGGGCGCGGATCTGGTGGTGACAGACACATGGGTGTCCATGCATGATCCGCAATCGGCACGGGAACGGCGGCACAACCAACTGCGCGGCTATCAGGTGAATGATGCGTTGATGGCACGGGCCAAACCCGATGCCTTGTTCATGCATTGCCTGCCCGCTCACCGGGATGACGAAGTGACAAGCAGCGTGATGGACGGGCCACATTCGGTGATCTTTGACGAGGCCGAAAACCGGCTGCATGCCCAAAAAGCCGTCATGCGGTATTGTCTGGGCCGTTGAGACCACCAAAAATTTCCAGAAGACTCTTAGCCGCCCAGAAAACGATCGAGTACGAGAAAAGTCAGCGCGGACATCGCGGCGGCTGCGGGGACAGTCACGACCCACGCGGCGATGATTGTCATGAAATGCGACCGGCGCACCAGCTTGCGGCGGCGGCGTTCCTCGGGGGCGACCCGTTTGACGTCTGCGCGCTGGGCTGACGACGCGCGCGCGCGCCGCTCTGCATCCCATTCGCGGAAAAAGCCCACGCCGAAGACGCCACCGACCGCGATATGGGTCGATGATACCGGCAGGCCCAGCGCGCTGGCCACAATCACGGTAATCGCCGCCGACAGCGCCACGCAATAGGCGCGCATCGGGTTCAGCTTGGTGATCTGGCTGCCCACCATCCGGATCAGTTTCGGACCAAACAAAATCAGGCCGAACGAAATCCCAAAGGCCCCGATCACCATCACCCACGTCGGAAGATCGACCTTGCCCGCAAAGGTCCCAAAGCTTTCGGCATGCACAATCGCGGCCAGCGGTCCCACCGCATTGGCCACATCATTGGCGCCATGGGCAAATGACAGCAACGCCGCCGACAGGATCAGCGGCGCGTTGAACATCACCTTGAGCGCGCGCTTGCGGTTCTCAAGCCCCTCGGACTGGCGCCGCACCAATGGCGCCGAAATCGCATAAATCACGCCCCCCAGCCCCAGACCAATCAGACAGGCCGTGGCCAGATCCACGTCGATGATCTTTTTCAGCCCCTTCATCGCCAGATAGGTGCCAAAGACGCCACCCATAATCGCGATCAGCACCGGAACCCATTTGCGGGCAGCGGCGATCTTGTCGTCCTGATAAACGATGTTGGTTTTGATAAACGCAAGGAAAATGGCGGCAATCACACCGCCCAGCACCGGCGAAATCACCCAACTGGCCGCAATCAGGCCCATCGTCGGCCAATTCACGGCCGCGAAACCTGCCGCGGCAATGCCCGCCCCCATCACGCCACCTACGACCGCATGGGTCGTGGACACCGGCGCGCCAACCCATGTCGCCAGATTGACCCACAACGCAGATGAGATCAGCGCCGCCATCATCGCCCAGATGAAAACATCGCTATTGGCCACGCTTTCGGGGTCGATGATCCCCTTTGCAATCGTCGATACGACATCGCCACCCGCCAGCAACGCCCCCGCACTTTCGCAAATCGCCGCGATGGCAATGGCCCCGCCCATGGTCAGCACCTTGGCACCCACCGCCGGACCCATGTTGTTGGCGACGTCATTGGCGCCGATGTTGACGGCCATATATGCACCGAACGCAGCGGCGGCGATGACCACATAAGACACGGACGCACCGCCGAAAAACAGCGTGCTGCCAAGACCGGCCATCACGATGAACGCCAGCGCAATGCCGAACCCGACCAGCGGTTGCGCTACATAATGCGTGGCATATTCAACCGCACCGATCCGGCCAAGATCACGGTCCAGGGTCTTCCATTGGTTTGATGGTTTCGCGTTGCGCATCGTCGTCCCCCGGCTGGTCGCTATCACAAGGGAGAGCTGCGCGGTCCCCATCAGGCAAGAATATAAAGGTTAGCGCGGATTAAAGCCTGCCAAGAGCGGCTTTAATCCGGGTTCGTCGACCATCGCAGCCGCCTGCGCGCGCGATACCCAGATCCGGTCGCGTCGGTCGGCTTCGGGGTAGTCGTCGACAACCTCGGTGACCGCAATCGCAAAGACCTGCGTTTCGCACGGCACCACCGCGCCGTTGTCAAACTGCTTGTCACTGCGAAAGCTGCCCAGCGCCGTGTCGGCCACGGTGCCCGCACGCACGCCCGCCTCTTCCCAGGCTTCCTGCATGGCCGCCTCGGCGGCGGTCAGCCCGTCAATCGGCCAGCCCTTTGGCAAAATCCAGCGCCCGCGCGAACTGGTGACCAGCAACACCTCGAGCCCATCGGGACCAGCCCGATGGCACAGCGCCGCCACCTGCAAGACAGGCGGTCGCTGTAGCAACGGACGCAGGGCATCCGTCCAGAAGGTGTGAAACACAGAAGTCATCAGAACCTGTAATCGTCTTATTTTATTAAATATTTATTAGCACAAACCGAATCACTTGGCAATTCACAGTCATGTGCCGCGCGGCTTGACCCGTAATGTGGGGTCGGCCTGGGTTGGGTCATCGGGCCATGGGTGGCGTGGATAGCGGCCCCGCATGTCGCGGCGCACGTCCGCATAGGATGTCGCCCAAAAACCCACGATATCTTGGGTGACCTGCACCGGCTTTTGGCCCGGTGACAGCAACGTCACCCGCAATGGCACCCGGCCCACGGTGGGATGCACGGTCACACCGAACATCTCTTGCAGGCGCAGGGTAATTCCCGGTGCCTCGCCATCATAGTCAATCGGAATATTGCGCCCCAGCGGGGTTTTGAAATGCGGCGGGGCGGCTCGGTCCAGCCGCTGCATCTGGTCCCAGTCCAGCATCGCGCGCAGCGCCGGCAGCAGATCGAACCGTTTCCAATCGGCGTCCGTGCGCACGCCGCCCAGATGTGGCAGCAACCAATCGTGCGGGGTTGCCATCAGAACCGCGTCATCCATCGCAGGCAGATCATCGACCAAGGCAACCCGCGCCCGAAACCGCGCCGCACCTGCAGAAGGACGCAACCCCAGTTGGCGCACGCCGTCCAGCATCGCAAGGGCAATCGCGGCATCGGGGGCTTCGCTCCAGACCCGGTCATCCAGCACCAGCGCGCCAAAGCGTTCCTGCTTGCGCGTCAGCACACGGCCCTCGCGGCGCGACCATTCACATACCGCATGCCACGCGATCTGGTCGCCAAACACGTCCCGCAGGTCCCGTTCGGATATGGTGACGGCCTGTCTGATGCGGGCCTCGCGGGTATCGCCGTCCAGATTGCTGGCAACGATCAGGCGTTGCCCGGCCAGCGGATCGGCAGCATCCATCACCGCGCCCTTGCCACCCGACAGGATATAGCGGGGATCATCGCCCTTGCGGTGCAGACCCACGCGGTCGGGATAGGCCAGCGCGACCTGCTGACCCAGCGGCATCGGTTGGCGCTGGGGCAGGCCCTTGCTCAGGCGTGGTATCTCGGCCTTGATCTGTGCCAACGCCGCATGGTTCACGGTGCCGGGCCCGTCATACCGCCCCCGCAGCGCCGCCATGCGCAGGCCCAGATCAACCGATGCGCCGTGTACCGGATCGCGCCCGGCCAGCAGCGCCGCCAACGGGGCGGCCTGCGCGCCGGCCACCTGCAACATATGTCCCAGCCGCGGGTGCAGCGGCAGGGCGGCCAGCGCGCGACCATGCGCGGTGATCCGCAAATCCGCATCCAGCGCTCCCAGCCCTTTCAGCAATGCGCGCGCTTCGGTCAAGGCACCGACCGGCGGCGGCGTCAGAAAAGCCAGATCATCGCTGCCCCATACCGCCAGCTCCAGCGCGAGGCCGGCCAGATCGGCCGCCTCGATCTCGGCGGGGGCAAAGGCGGGCAGGGCACCGTCCTCGCCCTGGGTCCACAGGCAAAAGGCATCGCCGGGGGCGACACGGCCCGCACGGCCCGCGCGCTGGGTGGCCTCCGCGCGGCTGACACGTTCGGTGACAAGCCGCGACATGCCCGATCCGGGGTCAAACCGGGCGCGGCGGGCGCGGCCTGCGTCAACGACCACGCGGATGTCCTCAATGGTCAGCGACGTTTCCGCGATGGATGTGGACAGCACGATCTTGCGGCCACTTGCGACAGGCGCAATCGCTGCGCGCTGATCCTTGAATGGCAGCGCACCATAGAGCGGCCTGATCTGGCAATCCGGCGGCAGCCGTTTGTCCAAGGCCGCCGTAACGCGCCTGATCTCGCCCTCACCGGGCAAAAAGACCAACACACCGCCCGTGGTTCCGGCCACGGCCGCGACGATCAGATCGGCGGTCGCAGCCTCCAGCCGGGTGCCTTTGGGCAGTGCGCGGTCCAGATAATGGGTCGTGACGGCAAAGGACCGGCCCTGCGATGTCACAACCGGCGCATCGTCAAGCATGGCCGCGACCGGGGCCGCATCCAGCGTGGCGGACATGACCAGCACCAACAAATCCGGCCGCAGCACGCTCCGCAGTTCCCACACCAGTGCCAGCCCCAGATCGGCATTCAGGGACCGTTCGTGGAATTCGTCAAAAATGACCGCACCAACGCCGGTCAGGTCCGGGTCAGCCTGAATCATCCGGGTCAGGATACCTTCGGTGACGACCTCGATCCTTGTGCCGGGCTTGCTGTTGCCGCGCATGCGGTAGCCAACGGTTTGCCCCGGCACCTCGCCCAAACCCTCGGCCAGCCGCTCGGCTGCGGCCCGCACGGCAAGACGGCGGGGCTCAAGCATGATGATCTTGCCGGTGGTGACCCCGGCCTTCAGCATCGCAAGCGGGACACGGGTGGTCTTGCCCGCACCGGGCGGGGCCTGCAACACGGCGCGCCCATGCGCACCAAGGGCAGCGATCAGATCAGGAAGAATGGGGTCAATGGGTAAGCCGATCATGCCCCCGTGTCTCGGCCACGCGGCGGGGGTGGGTCAAGACCCACCTTACGGTTTGGCAAACCGACCGATATCGACCGTAAGGTGGGTCTTGACCCACCGCCCCCAAATAGAAAAAACCCGACCGCCAACAGCGATCGGGTTTCAAAATTCGCGCAATGAAAAAGCTTAAGCAGCTGTTGCTTTCGCAATGTCTTTCTTCACTTTCAGCGCATCAGCCGAAAGCTCTGCCTCTTTTGCCTTCGCCATGAACGCATCCAGACCACCGCGGTGATCAACGGTGCGCAGGGCAGCGTTAGAGATCTTGAACTTGAACGACCGGCCAAGCACGTCTGACATCAGCGTGACGTCCTGCAGGTTTGGCAGGAACCGACGACGGGTGCGGTTCTTGGCATGGCTTACGTTGTTGCCCGACATCGGGCCTTTTCCGGTCAAATCGCAACGGCGCGACATGGGCGTGTTCCTTGTCCTGTGGATATCACCAGACCTTGCGGCGGGACATCGTATCAAACGGTTATGGCCCTGCACTGCAAGACTGTGAATAAGATCAGCGCGAGATAGGAGGATTCCGTGCGCCCGTCAACCCGGTTTGCCCGTACTTCCGCGATCAATTTGCCCAAAGCGGCCAGACAATGCCGACAGAGCCCCCAATCACGCGCCCTTTAACCTATCGTGCGCAACGGCTCCAACACAAGCGCTGCCGCGGCGCCGGGTGCCAGCCGCCCCGCGCGCACCTCTGCCTCGGCTGCCTGCATCCGGGCGGCTGTCGCCGGATCATCGCGCAAGAGCTGCAACAGTCCCTGCCGGACGTCCTCGGCAAACCAATAGACCGCCTGCTCCTTGCGGGTTGTGTCCCACACACCCGTCGCACGGCGCCACGCCGCCAGCGTCTGCATCTCGGCCCATGCGGCCTCCAGTCCCTTGGTCTCGAGCGCGGAGACGGTCAGCGCCTTGGGAAACCCATCGGGGTCCTGCGCGCGCTTGCGCAACAAACGCAAGGCACCCGCATAATCCGCGCAGGTCCGCATCGCCTGGGCCTTCAGGTCGCCATCGGCCTTGTTGACCAGAATCAGATCGGCCATCTCCATGATGCCACGCTTGACGCCCTGCAGTTCGTCGCCGCCAGCGGGTGCCAGCAGCAGCACGAACAAATCCGCCATCTGCGCCACGACAGTCTCGGACTGGCCGACCCCCACGGTTTCGATCAGCACAATGTCGTATCCCGCAGCCTCGCACAGGGCCACGGCCTCGCGCGTTCGGCGGGCGACGCCGCCCAACTGGGTCTGACTGGGTGAGGGGCGGATGAATGCGCGCGGATCGCGGGCCAGATGGTCCATCCGGGTCTTGTCGCCCAAGATCGACCCGCCCGACCGGGCCGATGACGGATCAACGGCCAGCACAGCGACCCGCTTGCCCATGCCGGTCAGCATCAGACCAAAGCTTTCGATGAATGTGGATTTGCCAACCCCCGGCGTGCCGGACAGCCCGATGCGCAGGGCCTGCTTTTGGGTCCCCAGCACGTCAAGCAGCGCCAGCGCCGCAGTGCGATGATCGGCCCGGCCACTTTCGACCAAGGTAATCGCACGGGCCAGTGCCCGGCGGTCCCCGGCGCCGATCCCGGCGGCCAGCGCGGCAATATCGGTCTTTGTGTCCATGGCGACCTTCATATCTGGCCTGTGAAAACTGTCCAGCCCCGGCGCGCTGTCTGCGGGCGTGACAGATGTTTCCCCAGCACCACCACCGGGCGGCACATTCGCGTGAAACCTTAACGCGGTGTTTGGATCTGCACCGCACGCCGTGTTAAGCCCAGCCGCGATGGTCATCGGTACATACCGCTTCTGTACAGGTTCCCGACGGGATCTGTATCGCAGAAAACCCCATTATCGCGGGCGTTAACGGATGATTCGTGCGCCGCTGGCGCCCAATCGCGCCCCCCGGACCCAGCGCGCGTTGCATGCCCCCTTTCCCTACCCGGTCAATCGGGCACCCAATCGGGCACCCAATCGGGCACAATGTCGGTCGCAGGACCAAACACGCGGGCGTCAAACGCATTGGTGCGCGCCGACGGCGCAAGGTTCAGCTCAAGCGTGTCGCCGCGCGCCAGTTCCACCAATCCCGCAGCGGGGTAAACTTCGGCACTGGTGCCAATCGCGACAAACAGGTCGGACGCCCGCACCGCTTTTGTGATGCGATCCATATGGTAAGGAATTTCGCCAAACTAGACCACATCGGGGCGGGTCGCGGGGGCGGCGCAGGACGGGCAGGGGTCACCGGGCGCCATGATCGCGGGCGCATTCCACCGCGCGTCACAGGCGCCGCACAGGCCGCGCATCAACTGCCCATGCATGTGGATCACGCGGGTCGCGCCGGCGCGCTCGTGCAGGTCATCGACGTTTTGGGTCACAATGGTCAGGTCATGCGGATTGCACTTTTTCAACATCACAAGCGCGGTGTGGGCCGCATTTGGCAATGAATTCAGGCCGTTTTGGCGGCGGGCATTATAAAAATAGTGCACAAGCGCGGGGTTGCGGGCAAAGCTGCCGGGTGTGGCGACATCATTCAGATCATACCGGCCCCACAGCCCGCCTGCGTCGCGGAACGTCCCCAGCCCGCTTTCGGCGGACACCCGCGCGCCGGTTAAAACAACAATCTTCATCGGCCTCTCATCGCTGGCTTTGCGCGGGTATGCTTGCTGCGGATTGCCGATCATGCAAGCCTGCGCAAAACCAAAAGGGACGTCATGACCGCAACCCGCATCTTATTCGTCTGTCTGGGAAATATCTGTCGGTCGCCTGCCGCCGAAGGGATGCTGCGCGCCCTTGCGCCGCACCTGACGCTGGACAGCGCGGGCACGGGCGGCTGGCATGTGGGCGATCCGCCCTATGGGCCTGTGCAAAAGGCCGCCAAAGCGCGCGGCATCGACCTGAGCCAGTTGCGCGCCCGACAGTTCAGCGCCACCGATTTCGATGCCTTTGATCTAATCCTTGCGATGGATGCGCAAAATCTGTCTGACATCGAAAAGTTGCGACCCTCGGGGCATGAAACACCCGCCCGAATGCTGGCAGATCAGGACGTGCCAGACCCGTATTACACCCGCGATTTCGTGGGTTTTCTGGACATTATCGCCGCCGCAAACCTTAGGTTGTTGGCAGACATATCCGTGTCGCCTGATCGCTAAACGCCTTGTATCGTAGCCAAAATGCTTCCGAACTGGCGTTGTCGGACTGGCGCGTATCCTGTGCCAGCTGCGGGTCCGCGAAAAATGCAGCCGCCCGTTCCTGATCACGGCCCGACAGGGTCTGACTGGCGACCTGTTGCACGCACGAACACAGTGCCGGCGACGCATCCCTGCGGCCCGCCTCCATACACGCGGTGCCCACGTCGCCCGACACCCGGCCCCCGCCACAGGCGGCGGTTGTCGCCAGTGCACCGATGATTAACAATAGTCGCATATCTGCCTCAAACACTGCGGCCCGGCACCTGTCTTTTGCAGGCGGTCGCGGGCATGACTGACCCAATCTGTCCAGTATGCCGGGCGCCGGGCGGGGATGCAATTGGGGATTGCGCATGGCGGTGTGGCGAAACGCCGTCCCGGACTTGATCCGGGACCTCCCGGGGCGTCGCAACGACCGAAAACCCGCAGTTGTGCGCCCCGCGCAACCGGCCCGTGACTCGCAGGGTGCGAAAGGCCCAAAATCGGAACCTGACCGCACCCACCAACCCGATGACCGCCGAAGCCGCCGCCGGGCAGTTCATCTGCGACGGGTTCAGCCCCTTTCCCGCATCGACGCCACCTTTGATACGGCGGCGGCAGGGAAAGGCATGCGGCACAGGGGAAACGTGAACTCTGGCCAGTCCCGGCCTGAATCACGTCCGGGGCGCGGGCGCAAATCCCCATTGACCAACCACAAAATCCCTTCCATATCCCTGCCATGACAGAGCTTTCACACATCCGTAATTTCTCCATCGTCGCGCATATCGACCATGGCAAATCCACCCTTGCTGACCGGCTCATCCAAGAGACGGGCACGGTCAAAGATCGTGACATGAAGGCACAGATGCTGGACAGCATGGATATCGAGCGCGAGCGCGGAATCACCATCAAGGCGAACACCGTGCGGATCGACTATACCGCTGATAACGGTGAGAAATATGTGCTGAACCTGATCGACACGCCCGGTCACGTCGATTTCGCCTATGAGGTGTCGCGGTCAATGCGGGCTGTCGAAGGCTCGCTTTTGGTCGTCGATAGTACCCAAGGGGTCGAGGCGCAGACGTTGGCCAACGTGTATCACGCGCTGGACGCCGACCATGAAATCGTGCCGGTGCTGAACAAAATCGACCTGCCCGCGTCCGAGTGTGATCAGGTTGCGGCACAGATCGAAGATGTGATTGGTCTGGACGCATCCGAGGCGATCCGGGTGTCCGCCAAGACCGGCGTCGGCATCCATGAAACCCTCGAGGCGATCATACACCGTCTGCCCGCGCCCAAGGGCGACCGCGCGGCACCGCTGAAGGCGATGCTTGTGGACAGCTGGTACGACAGTTATCTGGGCGTGGTCGTGCTGACGCGGATCATTGACGGGACAATGAAACGCAACGACCGTGTGAAATTCATGTCCAACGGGACGATCCACCAGATCGACAAGATCGGCGTCTTCCGGCCACAGATGCAGGATGTGGCCGAATTGGGCCCGGGCGAGATTGGCTTTATCACAGCATCCATCAAACAGGTCCGCGATACGCGGGTCGGCGACACGATCACCTCCGAGAAAAAGGGAACTGACAAAGCGCTCCCCGGCTTCAAACCCGCGCAGCCTGTGGTGTTTTGCGGGCTTTTCCCAGTGGACGCCGCCGAATTCGAAGACCTGCGCGATTCCATCGAAAAGCTGGCCCTGAATGACGCAAGCTTCAGTTTCGAGATGGAAACATCCGCCGCGCTGGGCTTTGGCTTTCGCTGCGGTTTCCTTGGGCTTCTGCACCTCGAAGTCATCCGCGACCGCATTGAGCGTGAATATGACATCGACCTGATCACCACGGCACCATCGGTGGTCTACCATATCTTCATGCGCGACGGCACGATGCAGGAATTGCACAACCCCGCCGACATGCCCGACCTGACCCTTGTCGATCATATCGAAGAACCGCGCATCAAGGCGACGATCCTTGTGCCCGACGAATATCTGGGCGACGTGCTCAAGCTGTGTCAGGACCGCCGCGGTGCGCAGCTTGACCTGACTTATGCGGGCAGCCGCGCCATGGTCGTATATGATCTGCCGCTGAACGAGGTGGTGTTTGATTTCTACGACCGTCTGAAATCCGTGACCAAGGGCTACGCATCATTCGATTATGTTCTGAAGGGGTATCAAGAGGACGCATTGGTGAAGATGTCGGTGCTGGTGAACGACGAACCCGTTGATGCGCTATCCATGATGGTCCACCGCGATCGTGCGGAAATGCGGGGCCGGGCCATGGTTGAAAAGCTCAAGGATCTGATCCCCCGCCACATGTTCAAAATCCCGATCCAAGCCGCCATCGGCGGCAAGGTCATCGCCCGCGAAACGCTGTCGGCCCTGCGCAAGGACGTGACGGCCAAATGCTATGGCGGCGACGCATCGCGCAAACGCAAACTGCTGGACAAGCAGAAGGCGGGTAAAAAGAAGATGCGTCAGTTCGGGTCAGTGAATATTCCGCAAGAAGCCTTCATCAGCGCACTGAAAATGGACAGCTAAAAGCTGGCCATTTTTTGAGCGCGTGCGGGGAAGGGAATGGCGAAGCTGGGTGCGGGTGTGCTCGGTTAGGACGGAGTGGTAAAAGTATTTCCATTTCAACCTTGTCGGGAGTTGAAATTTGTATATTCCTGTTTTGATTGAATTTAACTATAGGAATTATTATGCCAGAAGACCGAATTTGCGCTCTTACAGTGTCGTTGCGTGGCGAAGATGCTGATGGGCATGAAGTCCCCGCTTTTACTGCTCTAGAT
>NZ_JAFMHJ010000051.1 GCF_017854565.1 Yoonia sp. | reverse complement strand
ATCACGATATTGCCGACGCCAGCGCACCAACAAAGATCGCCCCAGATCATGCCGTTCATGTAAACATGGCAAAGTTGATCAACGCGAGATGGTTGGCGAATGCGAGAAATCCGGCGAAGCCCCAGTCTGGAGTTGTTCTGGAGCTGTTGTCGCGCGCGGTCTTGCGGAAAACGAAGCGTTTGAGCGGCATCCCACCGCGCAAACTGTTCCCAAGTGCCAGCAGCCTTGGGGTCTGTTGCGCATTCCCGCGACCATGCCGTTTGGCGATACCTGCGGGCGCCACGCGGCTTTCCCCCGCGCCCTAATCCGCCGCCGCCGGTTTTCCCGCCACCGGTTGTCGGGCATAATAGGTCACGTCTTCGGTGTAATACTGATAGCTATCGGCGTTGTTGATAGCGCGCCGTGCATCACCTGACGCCATCGTGGTACATTCGGTGCGCGAATAACAATGATCTTGGGTGCTTGCCACACGGTTGAAATGCGAGAGCTCGTGGACGATCGTCCCTTCGCGGGTCCCGTTATCACTGCGCCGCGCACCCGGCTGCAGGGCCGCAAGCGGTGGCAAGTAAAAGAACGATGGGCACAGATGCATGACGTATGGGTCGTTTGGAAATACCCACGCGTATTCGCGACCATCGCAGCCTGCATCATGCGCCATGTCACACTGGGCAGTGACACCACCGTCGCGAATCGCGGAAATGATGGATTTGAGGTTTGCGCGAACCTCTTCTGCGTTGCCGGTGGTGTAGTCGCCGAACCAGCGGTGATATTCCGGCGTATCACCAACCGATGTCGCCGCCTTGAGGGTCAAGGCCTTGGCGCTGCGCAGTGCGGTAGCAATAACGCGGATCTGATCCTTGTTGCAGCCTGCATAGCTTTCGGCGGCGGCTGGTGCAGGGTTGCAGAATAACAAAAGGATCAGCAGGCGTTTCATCACATCATTCCAAATGTAGATAGACCCGGCGATTCTGACGGCCTTTCTTTTCGATCTTGCCCAATCGAACGCGACCGATCTCGTCGGTATTTGCCACATGGGTGCCGCCGCAGGGCTGCAGGTCTGCCGTCTCCTTGCCGACGCCGATGCGGATCAGGCGTATCTTGCCGCTGCCGCGCGGGGGTTGCACAGACATGGTTTTCACCAAATCCGGTTGCGCATCCAGCGCGGCATCGGTGATCCATTCTTGCGTCACGTTCATGCTGCAAGCAATCAGGCGATTGAGGTCTTCCTCGACGGCGGCCTTGTCCTCTGGCGCGTCGGGCATATCAAAGTCCAACCGCCCCTTGTCTGCGGCAATCGCGCCACCCGATACCGGAAACGGAACAACCACCGACAGCAAATGCAGCGCCGTGTGAACCCGCATAAGCCGGTGCCGCCGATCCCAATGTATCATTTGTTTGACCGATTGGCCGACAGCGGGCAATGCAACAGGTTCGGCAGGCAATAAGACCACGGCATCCCCCTGCCCCTTGACGGTGGTTGCGATTTCAATCGCACCGCCATCCCAAACCAGCGTACCGCTGTCGCCCGGTTGCCCCCCGGAGGTCGGGTAAAACACCGTTTGATCCAGCACGATGCCGCCCTCGCCGGTGATACCGGTCACCGTGCCTTGCGCGGTCCGCAGATACGCATCGTCGCGGAACAGCAGATGGGTCATGACTTGCCTCCTTGCAGGACTTCGGGGTTGCGCAGCCATATGTCGCGTTGGGCAAAGGGTATCTCGATGCCCGCCTCAGCAAATTTTTTCGCAATTTCATGGTTCATTTCGGACTTTGTATGAACAACGTAATTAACGTCCCGCAAGATTGCCCGAATTTCAAAATCAAGTGAATCGGCCCCAAATCCGCGGAACAAAACCGCCGGTGGTGGGTTCATCACCACCAACGGGTGGGCGTCTGCAATATCTTGCAGTATCTTGGTGACCTTGTCCGTATCAGTGCCATAGGCCACGCCAACGGGTACAATGACGCGCCCGATCAGGTTGCCGCGCGTCCAGTTTGTGACCTGCCCGCTGACCAGATCGGCGTTGGGGATGATGACATCGGTTCTGTCGAAGGTTTCGATCCGGGTTGAACGCACCGAAATTGCCCGCACATAGCCCATGTTCGTGCCGACCTCGATCCAGTCGCCTTCGCTGATGGGGCGTTCGATCAGCAAGATGATGCCGGACACAAAATTCGACACGATGTTTTGCAGGCCAAAGCCGATACCGACCGAAAGCGCGCCCGCCACGATGGCGAGGTTTGACAGATCAATCCCCGCGCTGGTGATCGCAATGATCGCCGCGAGGATGATACCGACATAGCCAAAGCCCGCGATGATGGCATTTTGCCCGCCAAGGTCCATCCTGGTGCGCGGCAGAACTGATTTGCGCAAGGTTCCCTGGATAAACCGGGTCAGCAGATAGCCAAGGGAAAACACCATCGCGAAGGTCAGGAAATCGGTTGGGGAAATGCGGCTGTCGCCGATGGCAAAGCCTTCGCGAAACTGTGCCCATACCTCGCGCAGATCATCGACGCTTGCCCCCCAGATCAGCGCGAACACCGGCAGACTGATAACATAGAGGCCAAAACTGATCAAAACCGGCAGCAAGGCGGACGGGCCTTTGCGGCTTTCATCCTCGTCCAACGCCTTGCTCAAGTCGTGCACAGTGCGCTGGAGTACCAATATAACACCAAACAGAGCTAAGGAAATGACCCCCGGGATCATCAGTGCGCGCCCCGCCGCCGTATAGCCAAAGGCCGCAACCACAGGCGAGACGACCGCAACCATCGTGCACAGCTTGCCCATCAATCCGCGTAGGCGGCCCTGTGACACGGTTTCGCCCGTAACCGGCAGCGGTTTTGTCCGAATTGTGCGGCCAAGGCGCCATAGCAACAGCCCCATCAAGACCAGAACGGGCCACGCTATTGCCGCACGCGCCCCTTCAACAATGTCCAGCGTTTGCAGCGCGGCATCAAACAGTGATGCCACGGCGAGGACCCAGGCAAGTGCGACGCCATAGCGTCGGCCCGCCGCCCGTGTCTTTGCGTCATACCCCAGATATCCGGCATTTTCCCCAACGGGAAATACCTGCCGACCAAGCCACCAAGCGAAGATGACCACAAAGCCCGCCGAGGGAAGCGCCGCGATGACGGCGCTGCCGCGCAGACCAAAGATATTCAGTGTCTCGAGGCCCAGACGCAGTGTAAAAAGCCCCGCGACGGGCACAATGATCTGACCGAGCGACAGCATGAAAAGCCAAAGCGGCAGAAGCCAGCCTTCATGGGATTCCAATGCCGTGCGCCATGCCGTAATCCGGCGCCGCCCCATGCCCAGCAGCACAATGGCGACGGCCAACAGAAAAGCGGCACGCGGCAACAGATCGCGCAGACGACCCGTTCCTATCTGCAACTTTAGCCCTGCCACTGTCTCAGCGCCAATTCCGCGTATGGTTTCCCAAATGGCGGTGGTCGCAGCGCTTAGATTGCCGAGGCTCAGCGGAGAGCTGCCGCGCGCGGTCAGTTCCGCAGTCTGCCGCTGCAAAAGCTGCGCGTCGATTTCACCAATCAGGCCATCGGCCCGCGCATGGGCTTCCTCGGCCAGCATGGCGGGTGCAGCCAGAATATGCCGCTGCATGGTCAGCGCATCACGGCGCGCGGCCACCTCAGCCGCTTCGGCGTCATTTTCGGGTGCCGGGCCAAGTGCCGCAATCTGGGCATCCACCGTCGCGATGCGACCGGCGTTCAGCGTTGTGCGCGACGTGAATTTGTCGCGCCAAACGACCAGTTCGGCCCGCAGACGTGTCAAGGCAAGGCGCGAGCCATCCCCCCGCTCGGCCAACTCCTCTGCGCGCTGGGCCAATATCTCCCAGTCAGCATTGTCGGCGAAGACAACCGGGCTTTGGGGCGCCAGTTCTTGAGGCGGACCCTGCTGTTCAGCCACCACGTCTTCCGCGACGTCCTGAGCCGCGACAGACAGGGGCCAGACCAGCACAGCCAGCACAATGAGCAGATGACGGATCATACGTCCGCAAACACAGATGGCACATCTGCCTGCGTCTCAAGCCAAGTTGGCACAGGCAGTCCTTTTTCGCGCAGAAACGACGGATTATAGAGCTTGGACTGATACCGGGTGCCATAGTCACACAAGATCGTCACGATCGTATGACCCGGCCCCATCGCCCGCGCCATGTGGATGGCGCCCGCGATATTGATACCGGTTGATCCGCCCATGCACAGACCTTCGTGCTGGAGCAGGTCAAACACGATCGGCAAGGCTTCGGAATCATGGATATTATAGACGAAATCAGGGGCCAGCCCTTCGAGGTTCCTAGTAATGCGGGCCTGCCCGATCCCTTCCGAAATCGACCCCCCCTCCATCTTCAGTTCGCCCGTGGTGTAGTACGAATAAAGTGCGGCACCATCGGGGTCTGCCAGCCCGATTTTCACACCTTTGTCCTGCAACGCGATGGCAACGCCGGCCAATGTGCCGCCAGATCCGCACGCACAGATAAAGCCATCGACCTTGCCATCCGTCTGATCCCAGATTTCCGGCCCTGTCGTCTCGACATGGGCCTGCCGGTTTGCGATGTTGTCGAACTGATTGGCCCAAAAAGCGCCATGCGGTTCCGTCTTGTCAAGCGCAATGGCCAACCGTTCGGAATAGCGCACGAAATTGTTTGGGTTGCGGTAGGGCGCGGCGGGGACTTCGACCAGTGTCGCACCCGCCAGACGCAACATGTCTTTCTTTTCCTGACTTTGGGTTTCGGGAATGACGATGACCGTCTTGAACCCCATTGAGGCCCCGACAAGCGCCAGACCGATCCCCGTGTTGCCAGCCGTCCCTTCCACAATGGTGCCGCCCGGTCGCAATTCGCCTTTTGCAATGGCGTCACGGATCATGAACAAGGCCGCGCGGTCTTTGACCGACTGACCGGGGTTCATGAACTCGGCCTTGCCAAGGATGGTACAGCCGGTTGCGTCAGAGGCCGCGCGCAGCTTGATCAGTGGTGTATTGCCGACGGCATCGGCAAGGTCATTTCGGATCGACATAAGACAGGCCTTTTATTGGGTTACTTATGTGTAGGACCGCACCTGCGCGACATCAAGCCATCGCACGCAGTCGGTCACGATGCCGCGCAAGCCAATTGAGCAAAAGAACGAGAGGACCGGTCGCGATTTCGCCGGTATCGGCCAAGTCCAATGCCGCGTCAAACGACATCGGGTGCAGGCGCAGGTCTTCGCCTTCGGAGGCAAGCCCACCCAGATATGCCTCGGTCGCAGGCAAGTCACATAGGCCGATGAAGCTGTAGAAATAATCTGTCGATGCGCCGGGGGATGCATAGAACTGGCTAACCGGTTCGATGTGGCGCAGGGTGACGTTTGCCTCTTCTTGGGTCTCGCGTCTGGCGGTCATTTGGGGACTTTCGCGCGCGTCGACAATGCCAGCCACGGGTTCCAACGTCCACGGATTGGGGTCGTGGCGGCCAAACGGACCCATCCGCGCTTGCTCGACCAGCAGGACACGGTCGCGCTGGGGGTCATAGGGCAGGACAATCGCCGCATCCACGCCGACGAATACCTCGCGGACCAGCACATGGGACTGTGCGCCATCAAAACGGCGATGCTTTACATCCAGGCTTTGCAGCCGAAAGAACGAGCCCTGCGGCGGACGCTGGGCGACCATGCGTATATCACAGGGTTTGGCCGTGTAGCGCACGGTTGACGGCCCGGCGGTGGCCCGATGCTTGGACCATGCACGCGCTTCGATCATCGGCCACATCCGGCGCAGCGCACCGTGTTCCGGCAATGGCCGATGTGCAAACAATTCGCTCGCGGCATAGATCGCGGGTGCTAGATGCACCGCCTCCCACGTGGCCAATGACCACGAACCATCGCCAGCGATGATACCTTTGGGCGGCATGTAGCATAGCGCCGCCACCGGATCGCCATTTACCAGAACCTGCACCTGATCAAGGGTGTAGCCAAACGCACCTTCATAGGCATCCAGACGGGCCTGTTGATCTGCCGTCAGATCACGCCAGACGATACCCGTTGTCGCGGCACCATCGGCAGGGGTGATGAATGGCACAACATTATCCCGCATGGGCCGTAGACTGAAACCATTCAGGACGGCAGGCGCGGGGTCCAGCGGGCCCGGACCCGCGACGGCAGCCATCAGGTCACGGGACAGCAACGTCCCATATACAAACAGATTCATTGATCAAGGATACCGTTTGGCGAAATACTCTGCGATAAAAGCACAAATAATGCCGCCCGATGCAACCGCAATTATCAAATTCACATCCAAAAGGTCATTGCCAAATTTGACCATCAACGCAAAGACATCGACAACGGCGTCCATCGGACCATCATACAGCCGACGCAATGATTTGCGGATCATGTTATAGAATGACACCAAGAAAATGATCCAGAAGATGAACGCAAATGCGCCTGTCAGACCGTGTCCGACCGCAGCAACATAGCCTTTGTCAGCGCGGGTGCCGACAATCATCCAGCCGCAAAGGATGCCAACAATGATCGACATCGGGATGATGAAGTCAGGGGGATTGCCTTCCGGAAAAAATGGTCCAAGGGCAATGCCGATATACCATCCATAGATCAAGAAGGCCAAAGCGCCTGCGAGGCGTCCAGCGGTGGGCATAGATCTGCCTCCTTATTGCGCCGTGTGCCGCGTTCTTTAGGGCGCGCGCGTCACGGTAATCTGCGTTACGTCACAGTTTCCGCTATGAAAAGTTCCCGCGCAAGAGGTCAGATAAAAGTTCCACATACGTCGGAACCGATCATCGAACCCCATGGCCGCTACTTCGTCCCATTTTGCATTGAACACCTCGTGCCAGCGGCGCAATGTCTGGCTGTAGCTTTCACCGAATTCAACCGAGCGGGAGATAGTTAATCCAGCCTTTTCAATCTCTTGGCGCAAAACCACGGGGCTGGGTAGCATCCCGCCCGGGAAGATGTACTTTTGAATGAAGTCGACGCCCCGCTTGTACACCTGCCACCTGCGGTGCTGTACCGTGATGATCTGGAGTGTTGCGTTCTTGCCCGGTTTCAGTCGCTCGCGCAGGGTTTGGAAGTACACGGGCCAGTATTTTTCGCCCACGGCCTCGAACATTTCGATGCTGGCAATGCCGTCGTAAGTTCCGGTTTCGTCGCGATAATCCTGCATTTTGATCGTGACCCTGTCCGACAGCCCCGCCTGCGCCATCCGCGCGACAGCATAGTCGTGCTGTTCCTGGCTGATGGTCAGGCCCGTCACCCGCAGCCCCCGTTCCTTGGCGGCATATTCGGCAAAGCCACCCCAGCCGCATCCAATCTCAAGCACATGATCACCGGGCTGTGCGCCCATCTGGTCGACCATGCTTTTGTATTTTTCGATCTGCGCGGCCTCGAGGCTTTCTTGGCCGGTGATAAATTTAGCCGATGAATACGTCATCGTATCATCAAGCCAGAGACCATAGAAATCATTGCCAAGATCATAATGGTAGCTGATGTTCTTGCGGGCCTGCTTTTTGGAATTGCGCTGCATCCAAAACCGCATCTGTTCGTAGAACCGCACCAGAAACTGACCCGGAAAACCGTCATACATGTCTTCGGCGTCGTCATGGACCAGATCCATCAAGGCCATCAGATCCGGCGTGGACCACCAGCCATCCATGTAGGCCTCGCAGAAGCCCAGATCGCCTTCGCGAATGGTGCGCGCGAACAGGTCGTCGTTATGGACATGCAATTCTGCCACGAAACCTGCACCTGCCCCCTCGGCACGAAACTGCCGGCCATCGGGCAAGGTGATATCCACACGACCGCGTTTCATCGTCTTGATCGTGTCAAAAACGGCAGAAAAATAGCGTGGGAGCTGCGCCTGCCCGTCGGTGCTGGTAAATATCATCGTCGTCCCTGTTGTCCGTTGCCGCAGCTCAGGTTTGCACCCCAGCGGCTTTGTTCTAAATTAACTCTTGATACGGTGAAGTCACGGGAAACATTAAAAAATAGTTTCACGGCCTGCCAAATCAATCAAAATCCGCGCCCTGCATAAGCGTCGAGCGCACGCGTGCGACCGACATCGGCGGGAACGATGGGATCTGGATATACCTGATCCGGACCCATCCCCCAACTTTGTGGTATCATATCATAATATGACAGGGCTGTATTCGATGGTTTTGTGCGATCTTCAGCAATCCAGCGGGTCACGTAAGCCCGGTCTTTGTCAAATTTATCCAATTGCGACACAGGGTTAAACACCCGGAAATAGGGGGTCGCGTCGGGGCCAGAGCCCGCCGACCATTGCCAGCCCATCGCATTGCTGCACGGGTCCCAGTCAATCAGGCAATCGGCGAACCAGTCCATCCCGATCTTCCAGTGGCTCAGCAGGTGTTTCGTCAGATAAGACGCCACGATCATCCGTCCCCGATTGTGCATCACACCTGTCACATACATCTCGCGCATGGCCGCATCGACAAAGCGGATGCCGGTGCGGCCCTGTTTCCAGGCCGTCACCTGCGGTGTTTCTTCGGTGTTCCATGGAAAGGCGTCCCAGGCCTCTTTCCAGTTGTCGGTCACAATGCGCGGCGTATGATGGGCTAGGTGATAGGCAAATTCGCGCCACACCAGTTCCTTGAGAAACACCTCGGCATCGGATTTTCCGTCGTGCAGCGCACGCCAGCCCGCATGCCAGCAACGGCGTGGGCTGATTTCACCATAGGTCAGGTTTTCGGAAAGTCCCGATGTGCCCTGAACCGCCGGAAGATCGCGATTTTTGATGTAGGTGCTGACCCGTTGTTCGATAAAGGCATAGAGCCGATCAGACGCGGCGGCTTCGCCCACGGTGCAGTGCGTGGCAAGTGTTGCCGCCCCGCGCCGCATTTCAGCCCCCATGTGCCAGTCACCCAAGCGGTCAGAGATCGGCCAACTGTCCGGTGCGTGGATCACGCCCGGCGTGGGCAGGACATCGGGCACATCGCGTCCGCGCACCGTGTTCCACATCGGTGTGTAGACCTTGTAGAAACCGCCCGTTTTCGTGGCGACGGTCCAAGGTTCAAACAGCAGATGCCCGGCAAAGCTACTGACATCCAGCCCGTCATTTTTCAGTTCGGCCTTTACGGAGGTGTCGCGCGCCTTGCTTTCGGGATCATACAGACGCGACCAATACACGGCCCCTGCCCCGGTTGCGCGCACGACGTCCCGCAGCACCGCCAGTGCATCACCCTGTCGCAGGATCAGGCGACTGTTTTTCGCCAGCAATGATTTGCCCAGATCATGCAATGACAATCCCAGCCGAAACTGCGCGGCGGCACCCAGACCAGAAACGATATTATCGTGAATAAACAATGGGATCACGGGACGACCCGTGGCGCAGGCCGCCGAAAGCGCGGCATGATCCGCCAAACGCAAATCACGTCGGAACCATAGAATAACTGGAGAATTGCTCATATCACCTCTGCGTCAGGCGCGGGGCGGTCGCCTGTTTACACGACCTGATCTAGCGCCATCATCAGCGCGTCAACCTCTGCTTGGCTGGTGTAGTGAACAAAACTCAGCCGCAGCACGCCGCGACCCAAATCGACACCCATCGCAGCCAAAGGGCGCTGCGCATAGAAATCGCCACCGCCGGCCATGATGCCCTGCGCGGCCAGCGCAGCTGCCGTAGTCGCAGCATCGGATTGCAATGCCAAAGCAACAGTTGGCGCCCGCCTGCGCGCATCTGCCGGTCCGATCAGTCGCATCGAATTCCTGGCGCTGACATAGTCGAGCAAAGGTTGCAGCAATGCCACCTCGTGGGCACGCATCAGGTCATGCGCTGTGCGTGCGGCCTCCGGTCCAGCGGCGGGACCGCCATGATATACCGACAGCGCCTCGAGATAGTCGGCCATCCCTGCGGACGCCGCTATCTGCGCATGATCAGGGCCTGCCGGTGTAAACCGTTTGTACAGCGTGCCCCCGTTGAAATGGTGCCCCTGATTGGGCAATTCCATGCCAAAGCCCGCGCGGATCACCATGATCCCCTGATGCGGGCCGAAGGTTTTGTAGGCGCTGAAAAGATAAACGTCACAATTCAGCGCCCCGATGTCCGGAAAGCCATGTGGCGCATAGCTGACCCCATCGACACAAACCCGCGCACCCGCCGCATGCGCCAGCCGTGTGATAGCGGCGACATCGTTGATTTCACCCACCACGTTGGAACAATGCGGAAAGCAAACAAGCGCCACATCATCGTCCAATATCGCCGCCAAATCATTGATGTTCAGCGCGCCGGTCTGCGGGTCGATGCGCCATTCGCGCACCGACACCCCCTCTTCGGCCAGCCGCCGCCAAGGGCCACTGTTTGCTTCGTGATCCTGATTTGTAACGATTATGCTTTGACCGGGCTTCAACCAGCGGCGCACGGCCTGCGCCAGAACATAGGTGTTCTGGGTGGTTGATGGCCCAAAGGACAGCTCTGGCGTGGCAACGCCCAGCATTGCCGCAAGTCGGGACCGCGCCTCGTCCATCTCATCACCACCCAGTCGCGACGCAGCATAGGCCGCATAGGGCGGAACCTTTCGTTCGGTGTAAAACCGATGCAGCCGGTCTATCACCTGCCGACAGGTGTACGATCCGCCGGCGTTCTCAAAAAACGCCTGCCCGTTCAGGGATGGCTGTTGAAATGCGGGGAACTGGGCGCGGACCCACGCGGTATCAAGCATCATTGCGATGCCGGGCGCAATTAGCCATTCACATCCACCACGACCCGGCCCTGAATCTGGCCTTTCAAAATGTCACGTCCCAGTGCGGGTAGGTCGCTTAACGTGGCGGGCTTGATCATGGCTTCCAGTTTGTCCATCGGCAGGTCTTGGGCAATGCGCGCCCAAGCCCGCAGGCGATTGTCATATGGCTGCATAACGCTGTCGATCCCAAGCAGATTAACCCCGCGCAACAGAAACGGGATCACCGTGGCGGACAAAGCCGCGCCACCGGCAAGGCCCACAGCCGCGACCGACGCCCCATATTTCATCTGTCCCAGCACACGGGCCAGCATATCACCGCCAACCGCATCGACACAGCCGCCCCAAATTTCGGCCTCAAGCGGGCGCTTGACCGTCTCATTAATCTCTTCTCGGGCGACAACGCGGGTCGCGCCCAACGATCTGAGGTAACCTGCCGTTTCAGGGCGCCCGGTCACGCCGGCAACCTCGTAACCCAAATTTGCCAAAATCGCCGTCGCCACCGAGCCGACACCGCCCGCAGCACCCGTGACCAGCACAGGTCCGTCTTTGATCCCATGATCTTCGAGCGCCATAACAGCCAACATCGCCGTGAACCCAGCGGTTCCAACAGCCATCGCCTGGCGGGTCGTCAGACCATCGGGCAAAGGGACCAGCCAATCGGCTTTGACGCGGGCCTTTTGCGCATAGCCGCCCCAATATGCCTCGCCCACGCGCCAACCGGTCAGGACAACCTTATCACCCGCCTTGTACCGTGGGTCATCCGAAGCCTCGACTGTGCCAGCGAAATCAATGCCGGGCACGTGGGGGTAGTTGCGCACCAAACCACCGCCCGGTCCGATGCACAGGCCGTCTTTGTAGTTCAAAGTCGAGTATTCGACAGCAACTGTGACGTCGCCCTCGGGCAGCCGGTCCATGGACAGTTCCTGCACCGTGGCGTTCGTCTTGCCGTCTTCGTTCTTTTCTACAACCAATGCCTTGAACATCATCTGCTCCCTCAAATCCAAAATTTTTCGTTTACTGTCGCAGACCGCAGACCATCGGGCGTTTCGACATCCAACACCGTGGCGTCATCCCAATGGGTCATCTTGACCATGCCTATCGCGACATTCGTGCCATAGTCGGGCGATTTCGCGGCCGATGTGATCTGCCCGACCTTCTTACCATTGGCCAACAGCGGCCACGTCCGATCACAAGGCGGAATATCGCCCGCAATTGAAATCGCCCTGATCTGCTGGGTCGGGCCGTCCTTGGCCACCCGCAACAAGGCGTCGCGACCGACACAGCCGATGGCGGTCTGCGTAGAACAAAAGCGGCCCAAACCGGCCTCGTGGGGTGTGTTTTCGCGGGTCATGTCATTCCCGTAAGACAACAGGCCGCCTTCGATCCGCTCGATCAGATTGGGGCAACCTGCCCGAACATCCAGATCCTTGCCCGCCTCGAACAACGCATGCCACAGCGGCATACCGTTTGCAGTGCCGTCGACATAAATCTCGAAGCCACCCTGTTTGGAATAGCCCGACCGCGCCACGGCCATGCTGACGCCTTGAAAATCGAACCAGCCGAAACGGAAAAATCTTATGTTGCGCACCGCGTCGCCAAAGACCCGCGCCATCAGCTCATCAGCCTGTGGGCCCTGCACGGCCAGCGGCGAGATATCAGGTTCATCAACCAGTACGTCCAGCCGATAACCGTAAGCCAAACCTTTGACCCAAAGCAATAAATCGCTATCTGCAATAGAAATCCACCAGCGATCCTCGGATAGTTTCAATGCAACCGGATCATTCAGCATCCCGCCAGTTTCATCGACAATCGGCACGTAGTAGCATTGTCCGGGCAGCATCCCGCGCAAATCGCGCGGTGTCAGCATTTGCATCAATCGGGCCGCATCGGGGCCGCGCAGTTCGACCTGGCGTTCGCAGGCGACGTCCCAGACCTGCACCGCAGACTTCAGGTGATGATAGTCAGCCACAACACTGTCAAAGACAGTGGGCAGCAACATATGATTGTAGACGGTATATCCTTTGACGCCAGCGGCCTCTACCCCATCCGAAAAAGGGGTCCGACGCATGCGGCGCGATTGCGCGATGATGGCCATCATATGTCCTTTGGCAAAAACAGAGGGTCTGTGTCGGTCGGCTGGGTGCCAGCGGCGGTCAAACGCTGATCCCCGCACAGCCGATGATTTATAGCATTAATAACGTGACGTAATGCACTGATTTTAAACGTATTACACCACGCCATTGCCAGGCAACACGCGGGTGCGATCACGGCTTGGGACCTTTCCAGTCGATCGGGCAAATCTCGGCTGATTTGCCGCCAAAATCCCAGACGCGACCATAATCGCGGACTTTTGATTTCACACCCTGGGCGGCAATAATGTCGGGACCCATCCAATATTTGGAATTGCTTACCATGACGGGATGATCGGGGCTTTTGCCCGCCAACATCTCAATCTCGCCTTGGATCTTGCGGCCGATATAGATGCCCCGCTTGGTGCCTTCGCGGACGATTTCGACCTTTTCGCGCTCGGCGCCGATGATTTCGGACACCAGCATGGTGAACAGTCCGGTAGTGCCGCCCGCCGCGCCGCTGAAAATTTGCAGCAGACCGTTATAGGCTTTTTGCGTCGAACGCTCATCCACATAAGCCGCAACGCGCCAATTGCCCTCGGCCATGCGGCCCGGAATATCCACCAACAGGCCCACATTCAGACCCGACAGATCTTCGCCCTCGAAATGCCCCTCATCAATGGCGATGGCCATCCAGGCGTGGCAGTGCCCCTCGGTTGGGGCATGTGCACCCAGTGAAACGACGCAGGGGCAAAACACGGTGCACGAGCAGTTCAAGAACAGTTCACCCTTGATGGCCCATTCCGTCGGCTTCATCTTACGGCGCAGTGGGTTACTTTCCATCCGCTGATTTATGCGCTGCGAAATTGCCAGTCGATCAGCAGGTTCTCTATTTTTTTCAGCCACTTGCATCCCCTTTTTAAATTATCGTAACAACAAGTCCCGCCGCGATCAGCAGCGCGCCCGTTGGTTTGATCACATGATGCCCGATTGCGGGCAGTTTTTCAAAAATCATCAAAATCGTGGCCAGACCCATCCACAAAAGGCTCATCACTCCGCCGACAAAACCCAAGACCATAAAGCCCCAGCAACAGCCGACGCAAAACGCGCCCAGCCCGAGCCCCATCCGCAGCCCGCCCATAAATCCGGTCTTCCAATGACCCATGAAATAGGTCATCGGCGCGTGGCAAACGCCGTGGCACACCTCTTTGGCGCGGGTAAACTGGAACGCGCCAACTGCGATCATGACAGCCCCCGCAACACCCCCGGACGTCGCAATGCCCAAGCTATCGACCAAGGCAAAGCCGATCAGCGCGACCTGCACGACGGCGATCACGGCAGCAAAGGCAACCCACACCACAAAATAGCCCAGCAGGACCCCCAGCCACCCGGCACGCGTGCCATCGGCGCTGATCATCAGGCGCTCATAGGTGGTCAGGGTTGGTACCATCGTCGGCAACATCATCGCCGCCATCATCACCGCCCACATTGGAAACAATGCGCCTACCGTCACCATCGGCATCATGTTCATGCCCACGGGCCGACCAAGAATATCAACACCGGACATGCGCGCCATCATGAACAGAGCGGCCCAAGCCACTATAATAGCAGTGAAAAATCCCAACCACAGGAGTGATCGCGTCGGAAAACGAAGTTGCGATATGATCACGGGGGGTCCTCTCAGACGACTCAGGGCTTGCACAAAGATATGTCAGACGTTTAATTGTCTGACAAATGAAAATTGATCCAGCAAAGCCCGCCGACCTATCCGCCCAGATCGCCAAGGCGATCCGCGATGCGATTATGTCCGGCGCACTACCCGTCGATGAGCGGCTCCCCTCAGAGGCCGAATTGGCAGAGAAGTTCTCTGTATCCCGGCCAACCGTCCGTGAGGCGCTTAAAAGGCTTGCCGCGCAATCGCTGATCAGGACCCAGCGCGGCGCGACCGGTGGGGCCTTTGTGAACCGGCTGAAATACCAAGACGCATATGGCCAGCAAATCACGACCTCGACGCTGCTTCTTTCCATGAACGATGTCAGCTTCGCCACCGCATGCGAGGCGCGCTATGCTTTGGAGCGCGCCTGCGCCCCGCTCTCGGCGCAGCGCCGGACCGCTGATCATCTGGCGACCATGCGGGCCGAAGCACACCGACAGTGCCAGCCCGGTCTAACCGATCAGGCCTTCTGTGCTTCTGACGTGGCGTTTCACCGCGCACTTGTGGATGCTGCGGGAAACCCTGTGCTGTCCTACCAACTGGCGGGCGCGGTCGAAGCGATGCAACCGCTGATGAATATGATCACGTTCAGCGCCCGCTCGCGCCAGCGGATCATCGACCTGCACGTGCAGATCACCAACGCGATCGAAGCGCAGGATGCGGCCAAGGCCGATCAGAACCTGTCGGATCTTTCACGCTACACCCAGCAACTTGCCCAAGAAGTGATCACCCAAAGAAACACTGCCGGCGTTACGAAATGACACTTGCGACATCTGATCGGCGTCCCTAATTTTTAAACTGGTTATAACGGGAGTAACAACCATGAAACTTGCCGCCCTTCTGGGTGCCGCTTCGATTGCGGCGCTATCGACTGTCGCTGCAGCGCAGGATGCCGATCTGCTCGTCTTTGACTATCCAGGGTTTGAAAAACCCGCATACCACCAGGACTATATTGCGGCGCACGGCGACAGCCCGACCTTCACGTTCTTTGGTGATGAGGATGAAGCGTTTCAAAAAATCCGGGCCGGTTTCAAGGCGGATGTCGCACATATCTGCGCGGGCTCCGTCAGCAGATGGACCGAAAGTGGCATTCTCGAACCGTGGGACGTCAGCAAGATCACGGCCTATGGGGACCTTGACAGCAACCTGACTGGCACGGACGTCGGCGCAGGTGATGCCGTTTATTTTGTGCCGACTGATTTTGGCTCCACGGCCATCGCCTATAATCCAGACGAGGTCAGCGCAGATGATGTGGCCTCGCTTGATGTTTTCAAGAACCCCAAGTTCGCCGGTCGTGTCACGCTGCCAGACAACGTCGATGACGCCTATGCACTGGCATATCTGGCCACCGGCGTGGACAATTGGACGAATGTAACGGATGCACAGTTCGATGCCGCCTCGGCCTGGCTGCGCGAAGTGCACCCCAATCTGCGGACCTACTGGACCGATCCCGCAGAGCTGGCACAGCTCTTGTCGTCAGGCGAAATCCTGGTCAGCTGGGCATGGAACGAAACCTATCCGACGATGGTCGAAGAAGGCCGGCCCATCGGCTTCCAGCGCGAGGCCGCCGAAGGCTCGTCGCTGTGGCTGTGCGGCTATGTCAATCTGGCCGACGGGCAAGGCGTCGAAGACAAGGCATATGACTATCTGAACGCGATGCTGGCAGATTCGTCCGTGGTGCCTTTGCTTGACGCAGGCTTTGGTTCTGCAAACGCAACTGCACTGACATCACAGGTCACCGACGCAGATCTCAGAGCGGCCGGCCTTGGAAACATCGACGTCCCGGTTCTGGCGCAGCTGCCAATGTCGAACGCAATGCGCGAACGTCAGGCCGAAACCTTTGAGCTGATCAAAGCCGGTTTCTAAGCCAACGCAGCCACATAACAACCATGCAGGCGGTACAATATGTGCGGCCTGTATCACCACCGTAAGGTAGATCTTGATCCACCTGCCATACCGCATACGGCGCGCTGGGCTGGCACCTGTGCCCGACTTGTGTAAAAGATGCGTCATGACAGATAGACCAACCGATTCATCCTATCCGCGGAAGACGCACAACCGGGTTCTATGTTCGGTTGTCGTTGCCGTAAGCATGATAGCATTGATTTTGTTGGGTTTTGGGCACCGCCCATTGTCCGCGCAGGTAAATGCCTATGTTATTTCGGGCGGATCATTGTCGGACCTATGCGGCGGCGAAAATGCCCCCGACATCAGCCATGCGACCTGTAGGGCATGCCTGATCACCAGCAGCAGCGACCTGTGCGCGCCGACAGCTTTGCCCCATATCGCAAGGGGCGGCGCAACACTCATGTGGGCAATGCGGCCCAAATCCGTCTCCTTTGCCCATCTTGATCCGCTCCCTCAGGCCCGCGGACCGCCCACCGCCTGATCAGAGGTAGAATCGAACACCCAGATCAACAGGCCCTGTCGGGATCGACAGCGCCGATGAGGAATATGTGACATGTACTTTAAAAAATTGGCTGCAACGGCCATTTTCACCCTGCTTGCCCCAGCGGCTTGGGCTGATGCAGCCATAACAATCACCAACGCAAAGTCGTTTGAAACAGCCCCCAGCGCGATGGTCGGTGGCGGTTTTCTGGACATTACCAACACCGGCACCGAAGATGACCGCCTGATAGCGATCATTGCGGACTTTCCACGCGTTGAACTGCATACGACTGAATTCACCGATGGCATTGCCCGCATGATGCATGTGGACGGAATCCCAATACCCGCCGGCGCGACCGTGCAGCTCGCTCCGGGCGGGTTTCACGTGATGTTCATGGGCTTGCAGGGTGATCCGCTGGAGGACGGCGAGACGATTCCTGCCACCCTTGTCTTTGAAAAGTCCGGTGAAGTCGAAATTACTTTTGACGTTGTCAAACGCGACATGCAAACCAGCAACTGACCCCACAACGGCGCGGCAGGTCGCTGATCCGTCGCGCCGCACCTCCCCAAGGAGAGCGTATGAAACCTATCATCTTTGGTGCCAGCACCCTGATCTTAGCCGGTGCTATCGGCATTTACGTCCTGCAGGTATCAACCACACAGCCGGATGCACCCTGCGGCGATACTGCCGTCGGGGCCACAATCGGCGGCCCATTCACGTTAATCGCCGAGACCGGTGAAACCATCACGGACGCCGAAGTGATCACCAAACCCACGTTGGTCTACTTCGGCTACACGTTCTGCCCTGACGTCTGCCCGCTTGACAGCGCCCGCAACGCGCAGGCCACCTACTTGCTCGAAGATCGCGGCTATGACGTGGGATCGGTGTTCATCTCGATCGACCCAGAGCGGGATACACCACAGATTGTCGGCGATTTCACGGATAACTTTCACGAGGATATGCTAGGCCTGACAGGAACTTCCGCACAAGTGCGTGCCGCATCACAAGCCTATAAAACCTACTATCGCGCGCAAGAAGGTGACGACGAGTACTATTTGGTTGACCATTCAACCCAAACTTATCTGATGTTCCCCGACACCGGCTTTGCGACGTTCTTTCGGCGCGACAACACAGCAGACGACATCGCGGACACCACCGCCTGCTTTATTGATGCCGCCCGCTAGTCCGCGCAATTTCGGCGCCGTTCAGCAGGCCAATCAAGACCTGCAGTGGTTTGTGCAACCTGGCCTGAACGGCCAGATGGTAACCAACGTGAAAACGATCCGTGATCAGGGCGTACCGGACCCAGCTAAGCAACAATGGCGACAGGACAAACCATGGATATTCTCAATATCATCTTCGCTGCCCTGAGTATCGGGCTTGGCTGTTTTGGCTGGCTGGCACCGCGCTATACGATGGCGACCATTGATCTTGTCGCGGGGGCTTCAACGATGGGACCGTCTGAAATTCGCGCCTCGGCTGGGGCGCTGTTTGTGGGGATGGGGGTTGGTGCGCTTTTGATCGGCACGCCGGCGGCTTTCGCCATGCTTGGGTTTTGTTGGAGCGGGGCGGCTGCGTATTCCGGGGTGATCCGGCCAGTGATTCCGAAAGTATCCGGCCACCCATTCCGATTTTATCCGGCCACTGATTCCGGAGC
>NZ_JAFMHJ010000050.1 GCF_017854565.1 Yoonia sp. | reverse complement strand
CCGCAGCAAGACAATCTCACCACTTCCGTGGCTCACTTTTGCATTGCCGTTCTCAGAATTTTTGCCCGATATCACGCGCGTTGCATCGTTGTTTCCCTACAATTGCCGCCCATTTTTTGCGCGCGCGTTGGGTGCGCTTTTGAATGGTGCGGCCATCGTTGACCGGGGCGATTGGGCGTTTTGGGCACGCGCTGGCGTGAACCGGGTGACTGGGTCGGTCACGCAAGCGAAAAAACTGCAATGCGAACCGGGCAACACCGCCAAGATCGCAGTATTGGAAGTTAGCGGCGCCACGCTAAGCGAGAGCGAAGCGCGTCGGCTTCTTGGCCGCTTTGCACTGGTCGATGACACCTACGGCGCGACCGAGACAAGCAAGTCGTTCTCGAACCATGTGACATTGGGCGATGACGGCGCATTGCAGCGGATCGGTGCAATGCGCGACAGTCTTGTTGAAATCGTGACTGACCTCGGGGCGCTTTGCGCTGTGGGTGAAACCGGCGAGGTCCGCGTGCGCAATGGTTACTGTGCCGATCACTATGTGCTGCCGGATGGCGGCGCGGTGGATGCGCTGACCGAGGGATATTTTTACCCCGGCGATATCGCCCGTTGGGACGCGGCCGGGGCACTGGAAATTCTACGCCGCAAAGACAAGACCCTGATCAACTTTGACGGTGTCAAACTGAGCGCGGGCATGCTGGAAGGCATCATGAGATCGGTCGATGGCATTGCCCGGGCCGCAGCATTTGAAAGCCCCAAAGAGGGGTCGCAAGATTTGATCGCCTTCGTGGTGTTTGAACCGGGCTGCAATCAGCCGCAGGTGACAGAGCTGGCGCGCAAGGCCTGCTCTGACGCGCTTGGGGCAAAGTTCGCACCGGTGAAAATCTGGCCGATCAACGATATTCCACGCAAAATGGATGGGCAGACCGATTACGATAAATGCGCTGAAATCTTGCTTGATGGTATCAAGGATTTGGGCAAGTCCGCCGATATGTGACAGCGATCAACCCGGCCCCGCAGGCCATCGGCGCGGAATTTTTTGCACCGTCGGTTTACCAATCCTCGGCCGATAGCCCCAGCTTATGCATGCGTGAATAAAGTGTCGTTGGGCGGATTCCCAGCAGTGCCGCCGCACCGTCCTTTCCTGCGACTTTGCCGCGCGCCTCACGCAGGCACGCGATGGTGTTGGCGACCCTGATCTGCTCGATGTCGGCCTCGCTTAGCAATGTCGTGCTGCTGCGGACGGCGGGCGCTGCGGCATTGTGGATATCGACCAGCAGCTTCCCCCCCTGCGAAACGATCGCGCCACGCTCAATCACATTTGCCAATTCACGTACGTTTCCCGGCCAGTCGTAGTGCTGCAATTTGCGCATTGTGCCTTCGGTGATGACTGGTGCCTTGCGGCTAAGCCGTTTGCACGCAAGGTCCAGAAAATGCGCGGTCAGCGGCGGGATGTCATCGGGGCGTTCGCGCAGCGGCGTGCAATGGATCGGAAATACATTCAGATATAACACCAGATCCTGCCGCACCCGCCCGGCCTGCACCTCGCGTTCCAGATTGCGGCTGGTCGCGGCAATAACCCGCAAATCCACGGTCCGCCCACGGTTGTCGCCCAGACGCGTCACCGTCCGGCTTTGCAGCACATCCAGCAACTGCCCCTGCTGTTCCAACGGAATATCCGCGACCTCATCAATAAAGATCGTGCCGCCATGGGCCAGTTCCAGCTTGCCGGGCTTGTCCCGCAGCGCCCCCGTAAAGGCCCCGCGCATATGGCCAAACAGTTCGCTTTCCATCATGTCAGGCGTGACCGACCCGCATTTGATCTGGATCAGCGGCCTGCGCCGACGGTCACTGTCGGCGTGAATCGCCGACGCGATCAACGCCTTGCCGGTCCCGCTTTCTCCGGTGATCAGCACATTGGCATTGGTGCGCGACACCAGTTCGATCTGGGTAATCAGTTGCCGGATCGCGGGCGAATGGCCGATGATATCATGGTGCGCGCGTGCGATGCTGATCGCCTCTTGCAGATAGGCGTTTTCCTGTTCCAGACGGTCGCGCAGGGCAGCCACTTCGGCCATCGCATCGCGCAGTTTATGTTCGTTTTCCCAGCGTTCGGTGATGTCACGAAAGATCACCACAGCCCCGGCCAACACCATGCCTTCGTAAATCGGAGTCGAGACATATTCGACCCGGATCGGTTTACCGTCCTTGCGCCAAAACACCTCATCCTCGATCCGGTTCACCTGTTCATAGCGGAACGACTGGTAGATCGGGCATTCGTGCGATGGGTACGCGTCACCGTCCAGATGGTGGTGATGGATCATCGAATGGATATCTCGCCCCAGCAGGTCTTCGGTCGTCCAGCCCAGCATTTCCTGGGCGGCACGATTGACAAACGTGGTCTTGCCATCCGCGTTCACCCCATAAATGCCCTCTCCTGCGGCATTCAGGATCAGTTGGTTTTGCTGTTCCAGCTCTGAAAAGAACGACTGTGCCCGCTGCCATTCCAATATACCGGCGCCATACAGCGATGCGGCGCGTGTCACCTCGGCGCGCCGATCAAGCTCGGCAAGGTCCGTGATGTGCAACAGCAGCACGTCCGTATCGTCGCGCCGGATCACCCGGCCGTTCACTTCACACGCCACCTGCGTGCCCTTGGCAGTAGTCAGGCCAATGCGCCGCGTCCATGCTCCGCCGCGATGGGCGACTTCATCGACGAAAACCATCATCTGCGGCAGGTCATCGCGTATGAAACGCGCAAAGCGGGCACCGATCAGGTCATCATGTTCAAGCAAACGATGCGCGGCGGGCGTGGCCGCCATCAGGCGATCCGTGGCAAGGTTCAGCACCAGCGTGGCACCAAAGGCGCCCGCCAGCAAGGAATCGCGTTGTGCGGCATCAAGGGTCATGGCGCGATTGAAGCCCGATCAATTCCCTGCTGCAATACGAAATTTCGTAAATTACGATATTTCGTATTTTTCTGCAGTTGCAATATGCGCTCAACTTATTGTTTTAACGTTAAAATTACGGATACAAAATTTTCCAGACGCACCCTTTTCCTTGGCCCCTTCCCTACGCCAACATGAAATCAATTCACCTTTGGAGTAGTTGAGATGACAGTCAAAAGCCTTGGAAACCCGTTTTCATCAAAAACCGACCTGCGCCACGGCGCTGAATGTGGCTGCGGCAGTTGCGTCAGCGCGGCGGTCCACCGCGAGGCGGAGCCGGACCTTTCCACATCCGACGCGATGCTGGAACGCGCCGTCGAAAGCGCGATCGTCCGGTCGGTCTTTGGTCAAAGCGAAGTGGGCCGCCGGTCGTTCATGGGGATGATGGGCGGGTCCACCATGGCTGCCGCACTGGCCTCTGTATTTCCGATGAACGCGGCAAAGGCCGCAATCCTGGACAATCTGGGAACACCGGAAAAAACCAATCTGAACATCGGCTTTGTGCCGATCACCTGTGCCACGCCAATCATCATGGCGGAGCCGCTGGGATTTTACGAACGCTACGGGTTGAACGCGCAAGTGATCAAAACTGCCGGTTGGGCGGTCGCGCGGGATAAATCGCTGGCTGGGGAATATGATGCGTCGCACATGTTGACGCCGATGCCGCTGGCGATGACGCTGGGCGCTGGGTCGGTCGCGGAACCCTACATCATGCCTGCGGTCGAGAACATCAATGGTCAGGCCATCGTGTTGTCGAACGAGCATCTGGACAAGCGCGATCCGACCCAGTGGAAGGGCATGACATTCGGCGTGCCGTTCGAATATTCGATGCACAATTTCCTGCTGCGCTACTATGTGGCCGAATTTGGTCTGGACCCCGATGTCGATATCCAGATCCGCGTTGTACCACCGCCCGAGATGGTCGCAAACCTGCGCGCCGGTAACCTTGACGGCTACCTGTCGCCCGATCCGTTCAATCAGCGCGCCGTTTGGGAGGGGATCGGCTTTATCCATATGCTGACGAAAGACATCTGGGAAGGTCACCCCTGCTGCGCCTTTGCTGCACCGCTGTCGTTTGCGACGGAATTGCCCAACACCTATGGCGCGCTTCTCAAGTCGATCATCGACGCGACACAATATGCGTCAAACCCTGAGAACCGCAAAGAAATCTCGGCGGCGATTGCGCCGACCAACTATCTTAACCAGCCCGTCGAGGTGATTGAGCAGGTCCTGACAGGCACCTACGCTGACGGGTTGGGCAATGTGCAGCGCGTCCCCGACCGGATCGATTTTGACCCGTTCCCATGGCATTCCATGGGTGTATGGATCCTGACCCAGATGAAGCGTTGGGGCTATATCGAGGGTGATGTGGATTACAAAGGTGTCGCCGAACAGGTGTATCTGGCCGCCGACTGCAAAAAGGTGATGGAAGACCTCGGCTATGCGGCACCGGACGTGACCTACAAATCACACATGATCATGGGCAAGTCATTCGATTCATCCCAGCCCGAAGCCTATATCGACAGCTTCGCGATCAAGAAGGGCTAAGGCATGCCAACCTTATCGCTGAACATGCGCGCGGCGCTTTTGTCGATCCTGCTTCTGGCCTTTGGCCTTTTGATATGGGAGGCCGCGATCCCGGCGCAAAAGCTGGCGACCGAGTTGACCGAATATGAACGCCTGACCGGTAGTGGTTCCCCCAAAGCGGGGGTGCCGCCGCCCAGTCAGGTGTTCGCCAAAGCATGGCAGGAACTTAGCAATCCGTTCTATGACGCCGGCCCCAACGATAAGGGGATCGGCATCCAGATCGGATATTCGATCTACCGGGTCTTGGCGGGGTATCTGTTGGCTGCGCTTGTCGCGATCCCGCTGGGGTTCCTGATCGGGATGTCACCGATTGCCTATAAGGCGCTGAACCCGTTCATTCAGGTTCTACGCCCCATCTCGCCGCTTGCATGGATGCCGCTGGCGCTGTTTATCATTCAAGACAGCGAAGCCAGCGCGATTTTCGTGATCTTCATCTGCTCGATCTGGCCGATGCTGATCAACACGGCCTTCGGTGTGGCGGGCGTGCGCAGTGACTGGGTCAACGTGGCGCGCACCCATGAACTGAACCCGCTGAAAACCGCGTTTACGGTGATCCTGCCCGCCGCAGCCCCGACAATCGTGACGGGCATGCGGATTTCCATCGGCATCGCATGGCTGGTGATCGTCGCGGCGGAGATGCTCGTTGGGGGGACGGGTATTGGCTATTACGTCTGGAACGAGTGGAACAACCTTGATCTGACGTCTGTGATCTTTTCAATCCTCATGATTGGCATCGTCGGCATGCTGTTGGACGCCATGTTCGGCTTCTTGCAGCGCCGGGTCGCCTACGTCGAATAGGACATAATATGAAACCTTATCTGAGCATTGAAAACATGACCCAACAGTTTCCGGATGGAAACGGGGGTGCATTGACGGTTTTTGAAAACGCCACATTCGGCGTTGAAAAAGGCGAGTTTGTCGTGATCCTCGGCCACTCTGGCTGCGGCAAGTCCACGATCATGAACATCCTTGCCGGGCTGGCAGAACCAACCAGCGGCGCGGTGGTGATGGATGGCACCGAAGTAAAGGGCCCCAGCCTTGACCGTGGGGTCGTCTTTCAAAACTATTCCCTACTGCCATGGCTGTCGACGCTCAAGAACGTCACCTTTGGCGTGGCCGCGCGGCACCCCGAATGGACCAAATCCCAAGTCATTGAACATTCGACAAAATACCTTGCGATGGTTGGCCTCGAGGGCGACGTCATCCACCGTAAACCCAGCCAGCTATCGGGCGGCATGCGCCAACGTGTGTCGATTGCGCGGGCGTTTGCGAACCATCCCAAATTGCTGCTTCTCGATGAACCATTTGGCGCGTTGGACGCATTGACGCGCGGCACCATTCAGGACGAGTTGCTGAAGATCTGGGGCGGCACGGAACAGACGGTTTTCATGATCACCCATGACATCGACGAGGCGATCCTGCTGGCGGACCGCATCTTACTGATGACGAATGGCCCGTTTGCGCGCGTGGCGGAATCTGTCGAAATCACGATACCGCGTCCACGCAACCGGACCGAAATCATCGAACATCCGAATTACTACGCGATCCGCAACCATTTGGTGCACTTCCTTGGCACGCGATCAAAGGCGATGGCCGGGGCGCAATCGGACAAATCCCACCCAAACCGTCCACAAACCGTGCGGATCGACAAGACCGACGGCGCGGATGATCCCGAAGGCAGACAACCTGCCTTGCGGGCCGTGAACAGCTAACGACCGGAGGAGCAACCAATGAAAGACCTGACCATGACCGAGATGATGACCAAAGAAGATGCAACCGCGATGATCCTGTCGGCCAAAAAGCAGGCGGGGCTGACATGGGAACAAATTGCCTACAAAATTGGCATGTCGCCGGTCTGGACCCATTCCGCGGCAATGGGCATGAACGCATTCCCGCCAGACAAGGCCAAGCTGATGGTCAGCGTCATGGGCCTTCCCCAAGAGGCGGAATTGGCGCTGAGCGAGAGCCCGACCAAAATTTGGACACAAGCGGTGCCGACCGACCCTTGCATCTATCGCCTTTATGAAATCGTTGGCGTCTACGGCCCAACGCTCAAAGCGCTTATTCAAGAAAAGTTTGGCGATGGGATTATGTCGGCGATTGATTTTGACATGTCCGTCACGCGGGTTGAAAACCCCAAGGGCGACCGCGTGAAAATCGAGATGTCGGGCAAATATCTGGGCTACAACAGCTGGTGAAATACCCAAGGAGGAGGCGGGAGCAGTGCAACCCGCCCCCCAAATCGGTCGCCGAAACCGCCGATCGACGACAAATGCCGCCGACGTCTGCCCGAAACGGGAACATCCCACGCGAAAATGGTCCAGCTGTTTGCAGTTCATTTTCCGAAACGATGCAACGCGAATTCTCAAACGCACGGCCGCAATTTTTCAAAAACTGGGGTGCTCAACCATTCGCAAAGACAACGCCAGCGGACACGCTGGCCATCGTCATCGGCAGATCTTCGGCAGCTCCGGTACGAATTTCAGCTATCCGTTCCTGCGCCTTTTCCGCCGCCTGAGCGTCTGCGTATTCAGTGACGACGCAAAAGCTCCGATCCCCTGTCCGAATCATTTGAACCCTGTCTGCACCCGCAGATATGATCATGGGTACAAATTTTTCCCGTGCCAGCGACTCCATGGAATCGCTCCAATCCGTCACATCCCAGAGCGATATAGATGAATAAGACATATCATATTTCCCCTTTGCAATCCGAAGCGGATTTGCATCCGACGACAGTTGCACGCCCGGCGTTGTGAACAAACTAATTTTTGCGTGTCGCGAACGACACCCACTGTATCGGCGTCTGCAATCCAACGGTACGGACCACCCTTGTCTTACCCCCGCTCCGGCCTGTTTACTGCTTACTGCGCACTCGCTGCACCGCCATGCTGAATGCACCTGCCATTGGCGCACCCCTTTTTCGTTTACGATTTCAACAGACGTCAAACCGCAAGGTGCGTTTGAAAGCACCATCGCCAGTCGGGAAATCCAGACCCCGTCATCTTCTTGCTGGCCACACCCCCGAAAATGCGACTAGGCTGCCACTAACGTTATTTAACGCACCACAAAGGGGCAATTCCCATGACATTCAAACCAACCCAATCAGCCGCACTTGCCATCGCCTTGCTGGGCCTCGCCGCACCGGCCTTTGCCCAAGAGGGGCTTTGCGGCGGCACCGGCAGCAAAGGCCAGTGGATCGGCGGCGACGAAGCATCGTCCGACATCGCAACCGCGGAAAACTATCTCGAACAAATGGCGCTGGTTCTGGGCGGTAACGAATACGTCGCGCTCTTCTCACTCAGCCAAGCCACCGACGTCCGCATCGAGGCAGCGGGCCGTGGCGCAGGTGACCCGATCATTGATCTGCTCGACAATAGCGGCACCGCGATCATATCCGACGATGATTCAGGCGGCGACGCTGCATCGCGCGCGGAAACCTACCTCGAGGCGGGCACCTACTGCATGGCCCTGCGCAGCTACGACGGCGGCCCGATGACAGCCTTCGTGCGCATCGGTCGGACCGAACAGGCCCCCCTGACTGACGGTATCAGCACCGGCAGCGGTGAAGGTGACGCAGCGTCCGGCAGTTGCGAAACCGCGGTCCCGATGGGCACGATCGGCGACACCGTCGCCAGCTCTGCCGATGAAACCCCGTATTGGAGCTTCACACTCGATACCCCGATGTCAGTCAGCATCACCGCCGAAAATGAAACCGCCGACCCCGTATTGACACTTTACGACGCCAACAGCACCTATATCAGCGAAAATGATGACTTTGACGGCCTGAATGCGCGGCTTGATGTCACTGAAACACTGGCACCCGGCACCTACTGCGTTGGGATTGCGGCGCTGAACGACACCACGCTGCCCATCACCGTCAGCCTGACCCAATACGACCCAGAGGTGGCATTGCTCGGCCTCTACGCCCGTGGTGAAGCCGCGCCACCGCTGGACGGCAGCATCGCGTTCACCAACCTTGGAACACTTGCATCGCGCCTGCGCGAAGACGTGCAGGCCACCGGCGCGGTGACCTGGTACACCGTCGATATCGCCGACAGCAGCCTTGTCCTAGTCGAGGCGATTGCGGCGGGCAACAGCGACCCATGGCTTGTGGTCTATGACGATCTGGGCCGCAAAATTGGCGAGAATGATGACTATGCAGGCGCGCTCGACAGCATGGTCATCGGCCGCGTCCAAGGCGGCACCTACATCATCGGCGTCAGACAGGCCGGTGAAAACCAAGGTTTTGTCCGCTTGCTGATCGAACGCTACATCCGCGCCCAGTAAGGCGACTTGCCCCCAAGGCTGCGGTTCCTGCCAGATGGCAAGCACCCTTCTGGATCGCGCATGTGTGCCATGGTGATCCGTGTTGATGGGGCCATGCGTTTTGCCGCGCATCGGGCGGTCCTTGCGGATGATGGCAAGGGCCAGACACATCAGGCCAGGGCCGTGCCGGGGCAGTTGCGCCAGCGGCACAGTTCACATCGGGGCTGATCTTTTTTCCAACTGCCACGCCGACCCGGGCCATTTGATCACCGCCGCCGATGGCGACGCGGTCGGGCAAAGTCTTGCCAACGCCCCCCGGCGCCGGACTGGTGGCAGCAGTAATCCGGTCAAAGACTGCACCGCACAGGCCAGCACCCACAAGTTGAAGCGACGGCAAGAATGTCCTGAGAACAAACCGCCTATTGAGCGTGGTCTCACAACGGGCAAAGGCCTCTTGGGTCGCGATTGTGACCGGATGATCACCGAAAAGCATTGCCATCGGATAGTCCCTCAAATTGGTGGGCGTCAGAACATCATTGTCTGCAAGCGGGTCGGTTTCGGGAAGGGCAATCACGCGCTACGTGCTTCAGATTCCGGTGATGGGTCTTGAGGAAACGATGCTGTATCCGACCATATGGCTCAACATCTTCGGTGCGATAAAAGCGTCCCGTGAAAACACGCATACCCACGCCAACGTGCTGGAAATCTTCATCTCATCCAAGCGTGCCCACCACAATTCTGACCATCGCAGGCGAGGTTATCAGCCTGATTGTCGGCCTGTGGATTTTGCGTTTGGCTTGGGAATACAACCAATATGTCTGGCGCGTCTGGCGGAAAACCCGACGCTTTACATCCCGACCATCTATTCTGATGTGGCACTGCTTGTGGGTGTGACGCTGATGATGGTCTACACTGTCTGGCATCTCATCCAGCACATCCTGACGTTGAGGAATGGAACAGTGGCATGATCGAGATCGCGCTTCTTGCCATCGCAATTCTGGTCATAACCCTGACCCTTGGCGTCCCGCTTCCCTACTGTTTGGGGAGGTCCAGCAGCTTGGAAACCTGATCCTGCTGGCAATTCACCTGTTTGTGCTGGCGGGCACTAACATGGCAGAGAGCGGCATCGCGGCGATGGGCCCGATCCTGATCCCCGAAATGGAAAAACGTGGCTATCCACGCGAATATGCGACGACACTGATTGCCAACTGATCCATGCTTGGGCTTGCTGAGACCGCCTTCCGTGACACTAATCATGTTCAGCTTCTGTGTGATGAACCTGTGGATGAGCCGCAAGTTCAACCTGATCCTTGACGATAAACCGACGTTCAGCGCGCTGTCGTCCGAGGTCGCGAAACGCGGAATCCATGCCTTTCACGCGCTCTTGATGCCGGTGATCATTTCGGGCGGTATCTATGGCGGGATCATGACACCGATGTGACCGCGATCATTCTAATTGCCCCGTCGTTGCTGCCCCTGATGAACGCGATCGGGGTCAGCCCTATCCGGTGATCATGGGTGTGAACACGGCGATGGGCGGGTCACCCCGCCTGCGATGTTCCTCACCGTGACAGGCTATGTCCCTGTCGTATTTCTCACGTCGTTCTGGCCTGATCTGCCGCTCTGTTTACCGCGTCTGTTCGGCGACTGCGCCAATCCCGAAAAAACAAGACAATCAACAAGGAGACCTACAAATGAAAAACCGACTCATGGCCACGGCGCTGGCGACTGTGATAGCTGGATCACCGGCATTTCGTGCGCGCCCAAGACGCCACCGTCGACGTCGAGCTGCGTGCCTTTGCCGCCGACGTTGCCACGGCGACCGGTGGCGACGTTGAAATCGAATTGTTCCCGGCATCGGCGCTTGGCGACTAAACAGCCGTGCAAGAACGCATCAGCGTTGGCGCACTGGACATGGCAACACAGCCTGCTGCTGCTTCCGTTGACCTTCGTATGCAAACCTCTTCCTTCCCGTATATGGCAGAAACATGGGCGCAAGCGCGCGCGGTCTATGGTCCTGACGGGGTGGTGCGTGACGTCATGACCGGGCTTTATGCCGAGCAAGACATCACAATTCTCGCTGCCTTTCCGGTATATTTCGGGGGCATTGCCCTGAACGTGGAAAACCCCACTCCGGCAAGCACCGCGCCGAATGGCATCAAAGTGCGCTTACCCGGCATCAAATCCTTTCAGCTGACAGGCGAGGCACTGGGTTACATCCCGTCTCCGATCCCGTTCTCAGAAGCCTTCACTGCCGTGCAAACAGGTGTTGTTGACGGTGTCATCGGCTCAGGGGCTGAAGGATACTATGCCTCATTCCGCGATGTGACCAAAACCTACATCCCCGCCAACACCCATTTCGAAGTCTGGTACATGATCATCTCAGACGAAAGCTTGGCGGTGCTTAACCGCGAAGATCTGGCCGCCATGTCCGCGAAGGTGCGTGCCGAAGTCTGGCCACAGGTTCTGGAAGATGTCGGTTCCGAGTGGGGTCAGGCGATCCTTGATCAAGTCGCTGCTGCATCGGCAGGCTTCGCGGCAGAACTTGGTAATGCGACAGGGTATGATCTGGGGCTTGAGCAAAACGGCAGCTATAATCTGCAATTTTCGGAAGAAACCCTCGCGGCGACGGTCGCGAAATACAAAATCCTGAAAGAAAAACTAGGCGGTGATTACCCGTTCGAAGTGCTGGGCCACAATGCGCTGCGCTGCGAAGAACCGACGATTGGCCCCAAGGTCGTGGGTGCGATCCTACACCATCAGGACGGCCATGCGAACCCGCTGAAACTCTTGCGCGCACTTGCCGATGACGTGCGCCGATTGGGTGGCAAAGTCCTTAATGGCAAGCAGGTGATCCATGTGGACAAACCCGATCTGTTTCGCATTTCCTGTGCCGACGGCACCGAGGTGCGCGCGCGCAAACTCGTTCTGTCCGCCGGACTTGGGGCAATGTCACTTGGCCCCATGTTGGGTTTCAAGGCCCCGATCAGGTCGCAGCGCGGGCAGGTCATGATCACCGAGAAATTGCCGAAACTCATCAATCGCCCTTCACTTATCGCGCGCCAGAGGGACGAAGGTGGGATTCAAATTGGCGCAACCAACAAACAAGTCGGGCTGGATAACGGCATCACGCAGCCGGGCCTTTCCGGGCTTGCTGCCGACGCCATTGCCGCTTTTCCTGATCTCGAAAAAGCACAACTCGTGCGCAGTTGGGGCGCGTTGCGCATTACGTCACCCGATGGATTGCCGATGTACCAAGAAAGAACCGATATATCAGGCGCTTAAATTGTGACCTGCCACAGTGGGGTGACGCTTGCCGCAGCACATGCCCGGTTCCTGCCTGACTGGCTGGAAGCAACAGACAGCGCACCAAATCTGTAGGCTTTCAGTGAAGACCGATTCACCCTTTCGAAAAATTGACCCCCAAAGTGATCATGTGTCGGTCCGGTTTGACGGGGAAGCCTTGATGCTGCCATGCGGCGAAAACCTTGCCGGGGTCTTACTGGTCGCTGGGGTCATGCCGTTTCGATACACGCCTGTGTCCGGCGCACCCCACGGGCCGTTTTGCATGATGGGTGCTTGCTATGATTGTCTGGTCCAGATTGACGGCATGACCGTGCAGGCCTGCATGTTGCAGGTCACAGAGGGCATGCACATAAACATGGCGCCCGCTGGTGGAGGCTGTGATGTATAACGTCGATCTGATCATCATCGGTGCCGGACCTGCCGGAATGTCTGCCGCCCGTCGCGCCGCCGAACTGGGGCTCAGCGTGCTTATACTTGACGAACAGCCTGCGGCGGGGGCAAATCTACCGCAATGTCGACCGTGCCAGCCCTGTCCGGAGCGATATACTTGGCACAGACTACAGCCACGACCTGATCCTTGCCAAGGGCTTGCATCACAATAACATCACGCATCTCAAAGGCGCGGTGGTGTGGCAGATCGAGGACGGCACCCGCGTGGCTTTCACACGGAATGGCACCGGCGCACTTGCTGTTGCCAAGCGTATCCTGTTGGCAACCGGAGCATTGGAACGGCCCATGCCACTGCCCGGATGGACCATGCCCGGCTTCATGACTGCGGGAGCCGCGCAAATCCTGCTGAAGCAGTCGGGGATCGTCTGCCAGGGCACTGCCTTGGTCGGCTCGCGTCCGCTCTTGTATCTTATTGGAACGCAAATGGTCCCCGCAGGGGTGCCACCGCTTGCGCTTGTTGAAATGCAAACAAAGCGAGACCTGACACAATCAATGCGCCATTTGGGGGGCCTTGCGGGGTTGGCCGTACCTGCTCAAAGGGCTCCGGATGCTGTGGAAACTGCGCCGTGCGGGCATCCCCCGCCATGTCGGCGCCACGGGCATCGCGATCGAAGGCGATCAGCGGGCGCAAACCGTCACTTTCGACATTGGCAAAACCGTACACCGGGTCGAATGCGACACGGTGCTGCTGCACCATGGCGTTGACCCCAACACGCAAGCGGCACACTCTATCGACATACCGCATCGGTGGGACCGCACACAAAACTGTTATGTGCCCGATTGCGACGCCTGAGGGCGCTCGGCAATGGCAGCGTCCGAAACCAAAGAGGTGGCAAAATGATCCAACGCACCATGCGGGACCGAAACCCGGACATCGTTGGTCGACCTATTCCTGAATGGCCTCCAGATAGACAACCAGTTCACGCACTCGGTTTTGCGCCCGCTGTTCGTTGAATTCATCCGGCCCGTATTCCGACATCGCCGTTTCCCAATATCGGTCCCCCCAAACGGGCATCTTGCGATCACCATGTGCGGCCACTTCGGCACGCCCATCAATCACATCGGATACCCTCTCGGATGGAAGCTGGCCGCCATTATTTTTGGCAAGCTGGGTCAGGTCGCCGGGGTCGACCCCTTGGAACAGGCGCGTCAGGAAACCGGCACCTTTTCCATCGCCGCCATGACACGACGCGCAGGAGTTACTAAACTCGGCTTCGCCTGCCTTGGCATTTTCCGGGATACCCTGTGCCACCGCACTCATGGTCATGCTCAGAAGAAGCGCAGTCGCTATGCCGGGAACCGGGCCACTATGAATGGTCATATTCAATCCTCCAATTCGAAAATTGAATGCTACGACCAAGCCCTAGACGCTATTTGACAAAGATCAATCATGCACGAACGACGGCGTTGATCCCCGACCGGGAGCAGTGACCGATCACCACCCAAAAGGCTCTCCGCAACACACCGTTTTCTAATATGCATTGTCAGACAGTCGACGATCAATAATCCGCATTTTTCCATTTGACCGGGGTCACGTAAATGATGTGCTCATCAACACTGACCATCACATCGCCGTCCTGAATATTGACCTGTAGCTTCATCGCGCGACTTGCGAGGTTTCCCAGTGCGCGGGTGTCCTCTTCGGAAAAATTCATGACCTGAAGGTTGTCAAACCGGGTGGTGCTGTTTTTGATCTTCTCCCACCAGATGTCAGCCGTCCTGCCGCCGTAGGAATAGATGATCACATCATCGGCTTTGCCACAGGATTGACGCACAACCTTCTCGCTGGGAAGCCCCAACGCCACCCACAACTCAAGCTCGCCGCTCAGGCTTTTCTGCCAGATGTCCGGCTCGTCGTCCGTTGAAAGGCCCCGCGTCATTTCCAATTGCTCATGGGCATTCAGCGCAAAAGCGAGAACACGCACCATTAACCGTTCATCCGTCTCCGAGGGATGTTTGGCAACGGTCAGCTTATGGGTCTCATAATAGTGACGATCCATATCGGAAACGGAAATTTCAACTTTATAGATCGTGGATTTTTGCGCCATGGTGTGCCCCGGAATAGCGAAGTTAGTGATGCCTAAAGCGTCTGATGGCTTTGTGAAAGGAGATAAAAAAGCCCCCGGCTAAAGGTGTCCGCATGGCCGCGTCCGAAGGGCAGGACCGGACCTGCGGCGTAACGCCTGCCGTTCCGCGCGACGCGGGGATAACCATCTCTCAGCCAAGGATTTGCCGCGCTCACGGCCCTTGCCGCCCTGTCGCCGGCTCCCTCCACGCTGCGACGCCGCTTTCGCATGGCTGCCGTTCGCGTCTCGTGCCGCAATCTCGGTGCGGCACGATCGGGTTCAATGAACCGCGCAAATGTCGCATATGAGAGATCAAAACGCGGGTCGGGAAGTTAACTTGCACGGAGAGACTTCTTGAAATGGCCCGATATGACATCTTTAGCTCCTCCCACTTTCACAACGGACGCCCACAAGTACGGTGTGCTTTTCGTTTTTGCTGCGGGGGTTCTATGGTCGACCGTCGGCCTTGGCATTCGCATGATCGAAGACGCTGTCGTCTGGCAAATCCTGCTGTACAGATCAATCAGCATGTCGCTGTTTCTTTACGTGGTCATTCGGGTGCGGTCGGGCGAAAGCCCCTTTGTGCAGATCCGTCGCGCCGGCCTTCCTTCAGTTGTTGCCGGACTTTCACTGGTTGCAGCCTATTCCGGCGGGATCTACGCGATCCAGAACACCTCTGTCGCGAATGCCATGCTGCTTTTTGCAACAGCGCCGTTCATGACTGCGGTCTTGGGCTGGATCATCCTGCGGGAACGCGTGCGCGCCGCAACCTGGGTGGCGATTGCCGTTGCCATCTGCGGGATCGCCATCATGGTCGCCGATAAGTCCGGCAGCATCGTCCTGAAAGGCAGCCTTGCCGCGCTTGGGTCGGCATTTGGCTTCGCTGTCTTCACCGTTGCCTTACGGTGGGGCCGGACGGGCGAAATGCTCCCATCGGTGTTCCTGTCCGGTCTGTTCGCCATCGTCGTCACATTTGGGATATGCCAATTCACGGGGCAGTCCGTCGTTCTCAGCTTGCAAGATGGCACGATATCCATGGGCATGGGGGTTTTCCAGATCGGTGCAGGACTGATCCTCTACACCTTGGGGTCGCGTAGCCTCCCTGCTGCCGAGCTTGCCTTGCTATCGCTGGCCGAGGTCCTGCTTGGCCCGCTTTGGGTCTGGCTTTTCATTGGTGAAACGGCCAGCCTGAACACGCTGGCCGGCGGGGCCGTACTGCTTGTGGCGATTGCGGGAAATGCAGTGTCAGGCAAGCGTCGCAAACCGCCGCCAATCACAGCGCCGTAAGGATGTTCGCCGTGGATGGCCCACAGGTGCCACGCCGCGCCGCAGCTTTCGCATGCCTGCCGTTCGTGCATCTTGCCGCATTTTTCATGCGCGGATGACGGCAGTGCGGGGACAAAGTAGGCTTTCGCCGGTTCATTTAAAAAAATCTGCTTTACCAATTACCCCGTCAGGTTTGGGCGGATCGTTCCACAGTCGATCTGCCCTCCGAGATCGAGAGGCGAATAAGATACGGATGTCAGGCAACGCCCCACCAACGCTGGGTCTGTTGGCAATGATATCGGATTGCGTGCTCAGCGGCACCGATGTCACGGCGTTCGAGGGCATCAATGATTGAAAGATGCTCTTGCATTGCAGATACGATCCGGTCTTGAACAAACGGGCGCGCATTCTGGATGATTGCAATGCGTATCCGGTTGGCGTCATAGGCGGACGCCAACTGAAGATTGGCCAGACCCGCGACCAGATAGTTGTGCAATGCCAAATCAACCTCAATGGCCTTTGGCGGAAGGTCATTTCCCGCCCCATTTCGCGCCGTGTGTAACATCTCATCGTGCTGCGCCCGCAGGGACTTCAATTCCGAGAATTCACCGCCAGCGATCCGCCGTCGTGCGCCTTCCATGTCCAACACCATCCGAAAATCAAGGCAGTCCAGAATGGTTTCGGGGCGCGCCTCCATAACCTTGACACCGCGTTTCGGCAATGTGGACACCAAACCAAGTGCGCTGGCCTGTCTCACAGCCTCGCGAATAGCCGCAATCGGGCAATCAAGAATGTCGACCAGTTGCGTCATCGAAAGGAACTGGCCGTCTCGAAGCTTTCCCGTTCGAAGCGCAGCCCAAAGTGCGCGTTGCGCTTTATCTGCTGATAGCGTGCCTTCAGTCTGCTCGCTCATTCATTCACCCCGCACCGACATTTTCAATTGAATCCGTAAGGTGCTTACTGACATATTTATTAGTATGTCACCTAAAATAGCTACTAACATGTTAGCTGCAAGTTCGATTTGCGCAGAAATCTGCACAAAACCGAAATTCTACCGCGATTTGCGGATACAGGGAGGAAGAAATGGCTTCAATTGATGACACGCACGTCGCGCATGGCGGAACGATGGACCCGGAGGGAAACATACTCAATCCAGCCGGTGCCGATGAAAAAACCTGGGGATGGTTCGCCATCTTCAACATCTGGGCAAACGATATACAGTCGCTCTTTGGGTATTCTCTTGTGGCGTCGCTGTTCATTTCGTTCGGCGTCGGTGGATGGACCGCATTCGCTGCTTTGATCACTGCAGCATTTTTTGTCATGTGGATGGTCAACCTGTCTGGTGCCGCAGGTGAAAAATATGGCATCCCCTACCCTGTCTTCGCCCGCGCGAGCCTTGGAACCCAAGGAGCAAAGCTCCCTGCTATTCTTCGCGCGATCGTGGCGGTGTTTTGGTACGGCGTTCAGGTCTATTTTGCCTCGACGGCGGTCGCCCTGCTGATCCGTTCGATTACAGGTGCCAGCGGAGGAGCGGAAATCCTCGGCCTTTCAGGTATCGACTGGATTTCCTTCATCATTGTCTGGGGATTTCACATCGTTATTTTCTGGCGTGGCATGAATTGGGTCGAGACGTTCCTGAACATTGCCGGCCCCTTTGTGTATCTGGTCATGATCGGCCTGCTGGTTGTGCTTTGGCAGCGCGCTGACGGCCAGCTTCTTTCGGCGACGGCGACGATCTTTGCCAATCCAGAAGGCACGGCTTGGACCGAGTTCAAAGGGTTCATTGCCATCGTTGGCACAATGATCGCCTATTTCGCGGCTGTCATGATAAACTTCAGCGACTTCTCGCGCTATGCCAAGGACAAGCGGACGATGAAATTGGGCAACCTGGCCGGTCTGCCATTCAACATGATTTTGTTCTCGGCACTGGCGCTTCTGACGACCGGCGGTGCAGCAGTGGTCTATGGCGAAGCAATCATCAACCCGACCGAGATCATCGAACGTACCGACAGCGTGCTTCTGGGGGTTATCGGGGCAATTACCTTTTTCGCCGCAACGGTCGGGATCAACCTGGTTGCCAACTTTATCCCAGCGGTCAACGGCATTGCCAACTTGTCACCGGAAAATATCAGCTTTCGCAAGGCGGGCTTGATCACATCACTGTTTGCCTTGGTGATCGGTGGCTTGTGGGTCAGCTTTATCAGTCAGGCCGGGATCAGTGGATTTGTGAACACGCTCGGCGCGGTGCTCGCACCGATCTTCGGCATCATGATCGTCGACTACTATGCCCACCGTAAGGAGCAGCTGAACAAAGCCGATCTCTACAATATGGAGGGCGGCATCTATCACTATGACAATGGCTGGAACAGCGCCGCAGTCAAAGCGTTCGGTGTCGCGGCGGTCTTCTCTGTCGCAACCGTCTGGATTCCGTTTTTCGCAATATTGTCCGGCTTCAACTGGGTGATTGGTGCGGTCATTGGAGGCATCATCTATCATGCGTTGGCCAAGGGTCACGTGAAGGTTTGACACTGGTTCGGCCGGTAAAGCTTTGCGCTTCGCCGGCCGACCATCTGTGCCAGATCGCGCTTTCCAGTTCACGGGCGCGGCCTGGATCACCACCCTGACCGACGCCAATATCCCAATCTCCATGGATGGACGCGGTCGCTATCTCGACAACACCTTCATCGAGCGTTTGTGGCGATCACCGAAAACAGGAGGTCGTCTATCTGCACGAATGGCACGACGGGTTCCAAGCAAAACGGATCATTGATAACTGGATTGAGTTCTACAACTTTGCTTCATTACGCCCATCTTTCTATGTTGTTGAAGAGAATAGATT
>NZ_JAFMHJ010000049.1 GCF_017854565.1 Yoonia sp. | reverse complement strand
GCTACCACACTGGATTCACTAGATGAATCCCTCACAGAATTTGTGCAACAGAGCCCCAAAACACCCTAAAACGTGTAAATGAAGTGTAAGTTCAGCGCAGCTTTTTGTCTATGTTAGAGCGCGGTGTTAAACTTCTGTAAGCACTGCACAAAAGAAAAAGCGCAGTAAAAACTGCGCTTTTTCAATGCTTTGTATAAAGTAGATGTAGGTTCTAGCTTAACGCTTAGAGAACTGGAAGCTCTTACGCGCTTTGGCCTTGCCGTATTTCTTACGTTCCACGACGCGGCTGTCGCGGGTCAGGAAGCCAGCGGCTTTCAACGCGGGACGCAGTGCCGGATCATAAAGCTGTAGCGCTTTGGACACGCCGTGCTTTACCGCACCGGCCTGACCCGAAAGACCACCGCCCTTGACGGTTGCAACGACGTCGAACTGGCCAGTGACGCCAGCAACCGAGAACGGCTGTGCCAGGATCATTTGCAGCACGGGGCGTGCAAAATAGGTGTTCATTTCCTTGCCGTTCACGATAACCTTGCCGGAGCCCGGCTTGATCCAGACGCGGGCGACCGCATCCTTACGCTTACCTGTGGCGTACGAACGGCCCAGATGATCACGGATGGGTTCGCGCGGTGCGGCGACTTCAACAACTGCCTGCACAGCTTGTATGCCTTCAGCGACTTGGCCCAGCTCTTCGAGAGAATTCACTTGATCGGCCATTATGACGTCCTCGTATTCTTTTTGTTCATGGATGCAACATCCAGAACTTCGGGCTTTTGGGCTTCCATGCCATGCTCTGTGCCTGCGAAAACGCGCAGGTGAGTCATTTGCTGGCGAGACAGCTTGCCACCGGGCAGCATACGTTGAACGGCTTTGGTAACAACGCGCTCCGGGTGCTTGCCTTCCAGAATCTCGGCTTTGGTCTTTTCTTTGATCCCGCCGGGATGGCCTGTGTGCCAGTAGTATTTTTCGTCACGCTTGTTACCGGTCATCTGCACTTTTTCGCAGTTGATCACGATAACGTTGTCGCCCATATCCATGTGCGGCGTGAAGGAAGGCTTGTGCTTGCCGCGCAAGCGCATAGCGATAATCGAAGCAAGACGGCCCAGAACGATGCCTTCGGCATCAATGAGGATCCATTTCTTGTCGATATCCGCCGGAGTTGCGGAAAAGGTTTTCATATCTCACCAATATTTTTGAGGTGGCAGTGCCACACGGTCATTCGGATGGGGGCGTTATATAGGGGACTGGGCCACAGTCAATCGTGATGAACGCCTATAAGTATAGCAAAAACATATACTTATAAAATAGGTATCTATTTACCCCACATTTGCAGCGCTATTTTGGCTCTGGTGGAATCGCATAGGTCAGATTGGCCCGCGCAACTGGGGCCGCCTGCCCCTTACTATAGATCAGCACATCACATACCGCCAACGCGCGGCCCAGTTTCAACAAACGCGCTTCAGCGATCATCGCAACGCCCGCTGCCGGTTTGCGCATGAAATCAATGCTGCAATTGGTTGTCACGGCCAGCGCTCTGGCGCCGATATGGGCCAGTATCAGCAAATAGGCCGCAACATCCGCCAAGGCGAACATCGAGGGGCCGGACACAGTGCCGCCGGGCCGCAGGTGCCGGTCGTCCACGCGCAGGCGCACGGTGATCGCGTTTTCGGCGAGGGAATCGACATGGAAATCGTCGCTGACCTGTGGAAAGGCGTCGGCTAGAAACGCATGCAGGGCCTCTGCGTTCATTTTCAATGTCATGACTTCCCTCATGGTCTGTGTCCGCCTAACCTGCCCACAATGCAATCAGGAGGGCAAGACATTGGATATTGTGCAGCGCGCGGACCAGGACCACATCGCGCATCTTATACTTAATGCGCCAGAGCGGCTGAACGCGCTGAGTGATGCGATGCTGGCGACGCTAGATCAAAACCTTGATGCAATTGCAAACGATCCGAACGTCAGGGCGGTTATCCTGTCGGGCCACGGCAAGGCGTTTTGCGCTGGGCACGACCTGAAGGAAATGCAAGCGGGGCGGCAGGCCCAAGACGGTGGCGCGGCTTATTTCAAAGACCTTTTCAGCCGCTGCACCCAAGTCATGCTGCGCATTCAGTCGCTGCCGCAGCCGGTGATCGCGCAGGTACATGGCATCGCGACGGCCGCGGGATGCCAATTGGTGGCCACTTGCGATCTGGCAGTCGCGGCGGATGACACACGTTTTGGGGTCAACGGGGTCAACATCGGGTTGTTCTGCGCCACGCCGATGGTGGCGCTGACCCGCAACATCGGCCGCAAAGCCGCGTTTGAAATGCTGACCACTGGCCGGTTTGCGAATGCCGCCGAGGCGCAGGCGCTTGGCCTGATCAACCGATCCGTGCCCGCCGCGGCATTGGCCCTCGAAACGCGCAGGCTTGCGACCGTCATCGCGGCCAAGCTGCCATCGGCCGTGAAGATCGGCAAAAAGGCATTCTATCAACAAATCCAGATGCCTACGGCAGCCGCATATGCGTTCACCGGCGATGTCATGGTCCATAATATGCTGGATCAGGACACCGACGAAGGGATCAATGCCTTTTTGGACAAGCGTACCCCCGATTGGGATTAAAGGCCGTAAATCGCGCTGAATTTCGCCTCGAGATAATCCAGCAATGGCGCCTCTGACGGGGCGGTGCCTGCGGCATGGGTGATGGTTTCGATCGGGGTGCGCAGGCCACCGTGTTGTTGCAGGTTCGCCCGCAGCCAACCCGTCGCGCGCGATGTGTCGCCCTTGGCCAGATCACCATCCAGTCCCGGCACCGCCTGGTGCAGCGCGGCATGCAGGCATCCGGCATAGACATTGCCCAGCGTATAGGTGGGGAAATAGCCGAACAGACCTTCGGACCAATGCACGTCCTGCAGCAAGCCATGCGATGGTTTGTCGACGGCATAGCCAAAGTCGGCGTTGAAACGGTCATTCCACGCCGCTTCGAGATCACGCAGGGCCAGATCGCCCGACATCAGCGCCCGCTCTAGGTCAAAGCGCAGGAGGACGTGCAGGTTATACTGCACCTCGTCGGCCTCGGTTCGGATGAAGCCTGTGCTGACGCGGTTCACGGTGGCATAAAACGCATCCTCATCCTTGATCCCGAAATCACCAAAGGTGTCGCGCATCTGACCATATAACCATCCGGTAAACGCACGGCTGCGTCCCAGTTGGTTTTCATAAATCCGGCTTTGGCTTTCATGCACGCCCATTGACACGCCGGACCCAATCGGGGTCAAAAGATGCACGTTATCAATGCCTTGCTCATAGGCGGCATGGCCCACCTCGTGGACGGTCGAATAGAAGCAGTTGAACGGGTCTGTCGGATTTGTCGGCGTGGTGATCCGCACGTCCAGTCCCGAGCCAGACGAAAACGGATGCACGGCCTTGTCGATACGTCCGTTTATCAGATCGTAGCCAAAGGCCAGCGCGAGCTTTTGCGACAGCGCCAGTTGCCCTGCCTCATCAAAGGTTCCGGTCAGTGCAGCGGGCGCAGGTCGGTCAAGGATGGCCGCGCGCAACGCCACCAGCCGGGGACGCAATGCATCAAACATCGCGCCCAAGCTGGCCGCAGTGGCACCCGGTTCGTAGTCGTCCAACAATGCGTCATAGGGGGAGGTATCGCCCGCAATGGCTGCGGCTTCTTCCTGACGCAGGCTGACAACCCGTTGTAATACATGTAAAAATGATGCGACATCTTCGTCGGCGCGGGCCTGTGCCCAGGTCCGATGCGCCAGCGATGTTGCCTTGGCCAGTTCCGACGCGAGGCGCGCAGGAACCTTTACGGTACGATCAAAGCTGCGTTTGATATGACGCAAATTGGCCGCCGCGACGGCATCGGATGCGTCGGCCTGTTCAAGCCATTCCCCGACGCGTGGATCAATGCGGCGGGCATGCAAGATGTTGGCCATGGCGCCATGTTCCTCGGCGCGTTGCGGTGTCGCCCCTTGCGGCATCATGGTTTCCTGATCCCAGCCAAGGCGGCCCGCGATCTGGCCCAGAGCTTCGGTTTCACGTTGGAACGTCATAAGATCTTGATAAGCTGTCATTTTAATCAACCTCGGACCGATTGGGGCATGGGGTATTGGGCGACAAAGCGCCCGCGCAGGATTAGCGCCCAAAGGGCGACTGCGCCAAGCTGGTGCATGATCGCGATCTGCCACGGGGCCGAATAGATGACGGTCACGATGCCAAGCGTCATTTGCAGCAGCATCATCGCCATGACCGCGTTGAAGGCAAAGCGCGTGTGGCGATTGGCCGATTTTCGGGCGCGGGCCCAAACCAGAAGACCCAGCAAAAACAACACGTAACCTGCCATACGGTGCATGAATTGCACAAGACCCGCATCTTCGAAGAAATTACGCCAGAGCGGCGTCAGGCCAAGCGGATCGGGGGGCAGAAAGCCGCCCGCCATCAATGGCCAATCAGGGTACGCACGGCCCGCGTCAATTCCCGCGACAAGCGCGCCAAGGATGATTTGCACGAAGGCTCCGACGATCAAGACGTTGGAAAGGCTGACCAATGACGCGCTGGCGTTGCGCCGGGCCTGCAACAGATCGGTCTGTTTGCGTCCCAGCCGATAGGTGAACCACGCGATGAAGCCAAAGATCACAAAGGCCAGCCCAAGGTGCGTGGCCAGCCGGTACGACGCGACATCAAGCATCCCGTCGCGCAGGCCCGATGACACCATCCACCAGCCGATGGCGCCCTGCAGGCCCCCCAAGCCACCAATGAACAGCAATCTGCCGGTCCAGCCCGCCGGGATCTTTCTGGTGATGAGAAACAAGAAAAAGCCGACCGCCCAGACCAGTCCGATCATCCGGCCCAGCTGTCGGTGGCCCCATTCCCAATAGTAGATGACCTTGAACTCTGACAGGCTCATCCCTTTGTTCTGCAACTGATACTCAGGGATCATACGGTATTTGTCAAAGGCGTCTGCCCATGCGTCTGCCGTCAACGGTGGCAGGGCACCGGTGACGGGTTTCCATTCGGTTATTGACAGGCCGCTGTCGGTCAGGCGGGTCAAGCCACCAACGGCGATCATCACAACGACCAGTGCAAACAGGGCCATAAGCCAGACCCGGATCGCACCGCGTGCGCCCTGCCCGCCACGGTCGATCCCGCCGGGGGCAGCGGCCTGTTTGGGGGCCGCGCCCACCTCTTCGAATATATTGCGTTTCGTTGCCATGGTGGCCTCCGGTCTGACTTGGGCGGAACCTAGGGCCGGGGCGCGGTGGCTGCAAGCGTCAGGGTGTCGCGATTTGGCTAACGGTCTTGAACGGCGGGGCGGCCAGAGCAGCGTCGAAACAGGGTTTACGCCCTTGTCTTAGGGGTCATCGGGGCGGAATACACCGTATGGAACGCGTACATAAGCGGTACGTACGATGAACTGCCCGCCCGGGCACGATACATCCGGCGACCCCGCACAGGTTCAAATCATTGACGCACCGTAAGGTGGGTCTTGACCCACCTTAGCCGCGGTCTTTCCAGCGGACCATCTGCCGCATGATGCCGTGCAGCATCTGTACGTCCGCGCGGGTCAGTGGCATCCGGGACCACAGGTTGCGCAGGTTGAGCTTCATGCTCGCGGCCTTGTGGTCGGGGAAAAAGAAACCGGCGTCTTGCAGGCGGTCTTCGTAATGCGCGGTCAGTTTTTCGATCTCGATCTGTTCGGCCCAATCGGCGAGGGCATCGACGCGCATAGGCGCCACCGGAACCGCCTCGCGGCGCCATTCATAGCCGGTCAGCAGCACACATTGCGCGAGATTAAGAGATGCAAATTCAGGGTTCACCGGAACCGATATAATCGCATTGGCGCGCGCGATGTCGTCATTTTCCATGCCGGCCCGCTCGGGCCCGAACATCACCGCGACCTTGCCGCCTGCGGCGATGCGCGCCCGCGCGTCCTGCATTGCAGCTTGGGGTGTGAAGACGGGCTTGGTCAAATCACGCGGTCGGGCCGTCGTGGCATAGACGAAATCACAATCGCCAATGGCCGCCGCCGTATCATCGAACAACTGCGCCTCGTCCAGCAACCGCCCGGCGCCGCTGGCCATCGCGACCGCCCGTTGATTGGGCCAACCGTCGCGTGGTGCGACGATGCGCATCCGATCAAGGCCAAAGTTCCACATCGCCCGCGCCGCCGCCCCTATATTTTCGCCCATCTGGGGCCGGATCAGAACGAAGGCGGGCTGTGGGTCGGGGCGTGGCATGTGGCTTCCTTTGTTGTCGCGCCGGGTGATACGCTGCCCCCTACCCCAAGGCAAGCAGGCCATGGTCAAGCGCGACAAACCCCGCTAGAACGCCATGACACGAGACGCATATCGGAAAACATCCCCATGACCGACGCACAAGACCTGCCGCAGCTTTACCTGATCACCCCGACGGAATTTGATCTTTCAAGCTATCCCGATCAACTGGCCGCTTGTCTGGACAGCACCGACGTCGCCTGCGTGCGCCTGTCACTTGCCGGCAAAGACGAGACGCGCATCGCGAAAGCCGCTGACGCGCTGCGCGAAGTCACCCATGCCCGCGATGTCGCGCTGGTGATCGAAAGCCATATCTTGCTGGTCGAACGGCATGGGCTGGATGGTGTGCATCTGCTGGATGGTGCCCGGTCGGTGAAAATGGTTCGCAAGGATTTGGGCGCGGATGCCATTATCGGCAGCTATTGTGGCAATTCGCGCCACGATGGTATCACCGCCGGAGAGCTGGGCGCGGATTATGTCAGCTTTGGCCCGGTGGGGACCACGCCCTTGGGTGACGGTCGTCTGGCCGCGTTTGAGCTGTTCGAGTGGTGGTCGATGATGATCGAGGTGCCTGTCGTTGCCGAAGGTGCCCTGGATGCCGCTCTGATCCGCCAATTGACCCCGCACACAGACTTTTTCGGGATCGGTGCCGAAATCTGGGGGACGGATGATCCGGTTGCGGCCCTTGCAGCACTACGTGCCGCCATGGTCGGCTAGACCGCCGCGCACGGTGTCTTCGAGCGTTTTGGCCAGCGCCTTGCGGTCGGTAAAGTCGATCAACCGCACGGGCCTATGATAATGGACGGTCACGCTGCCCTGCTTTTGGGCCGCGAGCGTCGCCAACAGGTGCGGCCCGAACGCCATGTCACCCCACCAGCCATAAAACCGCGCGTCGGCGTCGCTTGGTGCCTGATAGGCCACGGTTACGGGTTGCAGGTGCAATGTTTGCGCCAGGGCCGGGTCAAAGAACGCGGCAAAAAGCGTGGGTTTGAACGGCAGCACCCGCAGACCATCGGTCGAGGTCCCTTCGGGGAAGAACAGCAGTTTATGCCCGGCGGCAAGACGGTCGCGGAAGATGGTGATCTGGCTGGCGGCCTCGCGGCGGTCGCGTTTGATGAACACCGTTCCGGTAGCGCGGGCCAGCCAGCCGATACCGGGCCAGGCTGCCACCTCGGCCTTGGATACGAAATAGATGCGTTTGCGCGCATTCAGCGCAAAGATATCCAGCCATGACGCGTGATTTGCGACAACGGCCCCCGGACCTAACATCGGGGTGCCGGTGCTGTCGAATTTGATTCCCAGCAATACGAAGGCGGCGCGGCACACCCCTTGGGTGATATAGGGGGTCACGGGCCGCCGCAGTCCGTAAAAGGGCCTCTCGAACAAGCGGACCAGCAACAGGATCAGCAAGCCACCAAACACCAAAAGGCCCAGCGGCAGCCCGCGTCGGACGACGCGCGCCCAGTCCCGCGCCGTCAATGGTGCGGGGTCAGGCGCTGCGGGACCTTGCCAGACATCAGCCAATCCGGGGCCCTCGCGTGTAAATACTGCGTTGCAGCGCGCTGATCGCGTCGGTGGCAAGGATCAGGCAGACATCGACGGTATTGAACCCATGGTCGACAAACGCGCCGTCCCCCACGACGCCGCCAAGCCGCAGATACCCCTTGATCAGGGCGGGTGTGTCGCGCCGTGCCGCGACGCGGTCAATCTGGGCGGGTGGGATTGTGTTCATGCGGATCGCACCCGGTGGCCGCGCCGTGACCCGCAGGTCTGCGGGTGCCAGGTGCCGGTCGTGCAGCATGCTGAGCGGGGCTGACAACGCGGCCGCGTTTGTTCCATGAAACGATGCCACACCAAAAATCAGGTCTATCTGATGGGCGTTGATATAGTTGGCCAAGGCAGACCACAGATGGACCATCGCGGCCCCGCCCCGGTAGTCATGATGCAGGCACGACCGCCCCAGCTCCAGCAGCCGCTTGCCGCTGGCGCGCAGGACGGTCAGATCATATTCGTTTTCACATGAGAACTGTCCCGCCGCAGCCGCCGCAGCGGTCGTCATCAGCCGGTAGACACCCACCACCTGATCGGCCACGGGCCGCGTCGTATCGCGGAGCAACAGATGGGTGGCATGGTCGTCGAATCCATCACGCTCCAGCTGGTTGGCATGGTCGACCATCGCGCCGTCGCCGCCCAGTTCGGTCACGAAGACATCATAGCGCAGGCGCTGGGCTGTGCGCAGGTCAGCCGCAGTTTCGGCGATCTGAACGACAAATGCGGGGCTGTGACGGTTCATGATGGAAACTGGCCTATGACAATCGCTGGTTATTAGGGTTGCGGTAACCTTTTGGCAACCAATTGGCATTTAGATACTGTTAATGCTGATTGACACGACGGCGCATCAAACTACCTATGAGTGCGTCGCCTTATTCGGAAGCCACCAAGATGAGAGTAATTTGCGCGCCATTGATCACGACTTTGCCCGCGTTGCGAAAATTCACGGTCACCTTTCCGCCGATGTTTGACTGGACCTGCCCGGTGCCCCAATCCGGCTGGGCCGGGTGTCGCACCAGCATCCCCGGTGCAAGAATGGCGTTGATATCCGACATTTCATTTCCCTCAGAACGGAGGACGCAGGATGCGCCCTGACTTTGCCGCGCTTGTCGGCTCTCGCATTTGTCATGACCTTATCAGCCCTATCGGTGCGATCGGCAATGGTGTGGAGCTTTTATCGCTGACGCAGAGTGACACCAGCGCAGAGATGGATTTGATCAGCGAGAGTGTGGACAGTGCCAATGCGCGCATCCGGTACTTTCGTATTGCCTATGGTGCGGCGGCTGACGACCAACTGGTGAGCCGGTCTGATATCGTGTCGATCCTTGCTGCGGCAGCGCATGGCGGGCGTTTTGCGTATTTCTGGGAGATCGACGGCGACCAGTTGCGCCCATTGGTGCGCGGCGCATTCTTGATGCTGCAATGCTTTGAAACGGCGCTGCCATTGGGCGGAGATATCCATATCCGTCTTGAGAACGACACGTGGGTATTCAGCGGGCAAGGCCGGCGGGTCACGATTGACGACGCCCTGTGGGCCAGCCTGACCGCACCTGACACCGGTTTTGAACATAGGGCAGCACAGGTGCAATTTGCGCTGCTGCCGGAGGTTTTGGCGGCGGCCGGGCGCACGCTCGTGCTTGAGCTGTCCGACGATCAGATCGTCGCGCGGTTTTAGCGGCGCAGGGTGCCGTCGCCGGTGACCAGATATTTGAAACTGGTCAATTGCACAGCACCCACCGGCCCGCGCGCATGCAGTTTGCCGGTGGCAATGCCAAGTTCGGCGCCCATCCCAAATTCACCGCCATCGGCAAATTGCGTCGATGCGTTGCGCATCAAGATGGCGCTGTCAAGTTGGCGGAAGAATTTATCGGCCACCGCATCGTCTTCGGTCAGGATCGCATCGGTGTGATTCGAACCGTATTGCCGGATATGCGCGATTGCGCCGTCGATCCCATCGACGATCTTGGCGGCGATGATCATATCCAGAAATTCGTGCCCGAAGTCATCCAGCGTGGCCGGCACTGTGCCCGGCGTCTGCGCCAGCGTCGGATCGGCGCGCACTTCGACGCCGGCCGCCAGCAGATCGCGGGTCAACACATCGCCGTATCGGTCGTAGAACGCCTGATCGACCAGCACACATTCGGCGGAACCGCAGATGCCGGTCCGCCGCGTTTTGGCGTTGATCAGCACCGCGCGCGCCTTGTCCAGATCCGCCGCGCCATCGACATAGACGTGGCAGATGCCTTCGAGGTGGGCAAAGACCGGCACGCGGGCCTCGCGCTGGACCAGACCGACAAGGCCCTTGCCGCCGCGCGGCACGATGACGTCGATATGATCTGTCGCTTGCAACATGGCCGTCACGGCGGCGCGGTCGCGGGTCGGGACCAGTTGGATCGCGGTTTCGGGCAGACCAGCGGATACGAGGCCCTGAACCAGACAGGCGTGAATCGCCTGCGAGGAATGAAAGCTTTCTGAGCCGCCGCGCAGGATGACCGCATTACCGGATTTCAGACACAGCGCGCCTGCGTCCGCCGTCACGTTGGGGCGGCTTTCATAAATCACGCCGATCACACCGATGGGCGTGCGCACGCGTTTGATATTCAGACCGTTGGGCGGGGTCCATTCTTCGGTGATGACGCCGATGGGATCAGGTTGCGCAGCAACGGCCCGCAAACCTTCGACCATGCTTTGAATGCGGTCGGTGTCGAGCAGCAGCCGGTCCATCATCGCCGGTGACAGCCCTTTGGCGGTCCCATAGGCGATGTCTTGCCTGTTGGCGGCGATGATCGCATCGCGCTGTGCCCAGACCGCATCTGCGGCGGCATTCAGCGCCTGCATCTTGGCCGCAGCACTGGCGGTGGCAAGCACGGTGGCCGCCGCGCGGGCGTTGGCGCCGATTTGCGCCATCATCGGTCCGATTTTGTCGTGATCGTTCATCTGCGTCCCCTGCTAGAGCACCATATCGTCGCGGTGGACCAGTGCGGCACGCCCGTTGTAGCCCAAAACGGTCACGATGTCAGTGCTGCGCCGGCCCTTGATCTGCTGCGCCTCGGCACTGGTATAGCGGACAAGACCCTGACCCAGCTGCGCACCGCCGGCATCATTGATCGTCACAAGATCACCGCGGCCAAATGTGCCCTCTATCTTTATCACGCCGGCAGGCAGCAGGCTTGTGCCGCGCCCCAATGCCGCCTTGGCACCATCATCAATGGTGATCGTGCCGCGCGGTTTCATCGCCGCAATCCAGCGTTTGCGGGCGGCTTGCGGATCTGTCTGGGCGGCGAACCATGTCGCGCGCGCGCCGTTTTCCAGCGCCAGCAGCGGATGCAGGGGGCTGCCCAGCGTGATCGCCATGGCGCAACCTGCATCGGTGGCGACGCGGGCGGCGATGATTTTGGTGATCATCCCGCCCTTGGACAGGCCCGAGGTCGCATCACCTGCCATGGCTTCGATAGATGGCGTTAATTTTGCAACATGTTCAATGTGTTGCGCTGTCTTATCAATGTTGGGATTGGCGGTATAAAGGCCATCGACGTCGGACAGAAGGATCAGTTGATCCGCGCCAATGGTCACGGCGACCTGTGCGGCGAGCCTGTCATTGTCGCCGTATCGGATTTCATCGGTGGCGATTGTGTCGTTTTCGTTAACAATCGGTGTCACGCCGAGGCCAAGCATCGTTTCCATTGTCGCGCGACTATTGAGGTAACGCCGCCGATCTTCGGAATCTTCAAGCGTCACAAGGACCTGACCCGCGATAATGCCATGCGGCGCGAGCGCCTCTTCGTATGCGCGGGCAAGCCGGATCTGGCCAACGGCGGCAGCGGCCTGTGATTGTTCCAGCGCCAGCGGCGTCAGCGGCAGGCCCAGCACGCCACGCCCCAGCGCGATCGAGCCTGACGACACAAGAATCACATCCGTGCCGCGCGCCCGGATCCGGGCCACATCGCCCGCCAGTGCCGTCAGCCATTCCGCCCGCAGCGTCCCGGTTGCAGCGTCCACCAGCAAGGCAGAGCCGATCTTGACGACAAGCCGTTTGGCGTCGGTCAGGGCCGCCATTCTGCTTCCTCTTCTGCCGCCTCTGCGGCTTTGCGGTGACGCAGGCGGTTGTCGTCGATTTCGGCACGCAGGGCGCGCAGCACGTCCTGAACCCCCTCGCGGCTGACACCCGACATCAGCATCACGGGACCTTTGGCAACGGCGGCAACCTCATCACGCAGGAAGACGCGTTCTTCGTCATCCAGCGCGTCGATCTTGTTCAGCACCGTGATCCGGGGTTTTTCGGCCAATTCACCGCCATATGCCTCGAGTTCGTGAATGATGGTGACCAGATCGCCCGCCGGATCGCCCGAAGTGCCATCAATCAGGTGCAGCAGCACCGCGCAGCGTTCAACATGGGCCAGAAATGTGTCGCCAAGGCCGCGACCTTCGCTTGCGCCCGCAATCAAGCCGGGAATATCGGCGACGACAAATTCCACATCGTCAACGCCGACGACGCCGAGATTGGGCACCAGCGTCGTAAAGGGATAATCCGCAACCTTGGGCCGGGCGTTGGAGGTCGCGGCAAGGAAGGTCGATTTGCCCGCATTGGGCATCCCCAGCAGGCCGACGTCGGCGATCAGTTTGAGACGGAGCCAGATCGTACGCTCGACGGCTTCCTGACCGGGATTGGCGCGGCGCGGCGCCTGATTGGTGGCGGATTTGAAATGCAGGTTGCCCCAGCCACCGTTACCGCCCTTGGCGATCACAACGCGCTGACCGATTTCGGTCAGGTCGGCGATGACGGTTTCTTCGTCTTCGTCGATGATTTCGGTGCCCACAGGGACGCGCAGGATCTTGTCGTCGCCATCTTTGCCGGTGCGCTGGCTGCCCATTCCGTGCTGGCCGCTGCCCGCGAAAAAGTGCTGCTGATAGCGAAAGTCGATGAGCGTGTTCAGCCCATCGACCGCTTCGACGATCACATCGCCGCCGTTGCCACCATCGCCGCCGTCAGGGCCGCCGTATTCGATGAATTTTTCACGCCGGAAGGAAATACAGCCCGCGCCGCCGGCGCCGGACCGAATATAGACCTTGGCAAAATCGAGAAATTTCATGAGCGTGGACTTTCTAAGGCTGTTCAGCCGTCGCGATAATCTATTGTGCGCCGCTTCTCAAGCTGTCCCATTGGATGCGGGTCAGCTGATAGTGATGACATAGCGTCGGTGTGTTGCGTGCGAGGGCGTGTTGGGTATCATCCGCTGCGTGGCTGAAGCCCAGCTTTTCCAGCACATGAAGCGAGCCGGGGTTATCATGCCAGACGCTTGCGTTGATCCAAAGCAGGGCCGGATCGCGAAAGGCGTGGTTGATCGCAAGGCGGGCCAGCCGCGTTGCAATGCCCTGCCCCCATGCCATTGGTGCAAGGCAATAGCCAAGATCGCCTTCGGTGACGCCCATCGTGCCAATCAGCTTATCGTCTTGCATCAGCGCCCAGATAAATCCGGTGCCGGGATATGTGATGCAGCGGCGCGCCGTAAACGACCGATCGGCAGGCCACGGCCAGCTACCCAATTGGCGCACGATATCCCAATCGCTGACCAAGGCGTGCAGGCCGTCTAGGTCGGTCGGGCGCAGGTAGCGGTAAGTCACATCAGCCATTGTTCAGCCGCGCGCAGGGTCCGGCGATCGGTTTGGAACGGTGTGATGGTCACCGCCCGGTTTTGAGGGTGTAGGTCCATGTGGGCACGGTGGCACCGCGCGCGACAGAGAACGCTTCGGCATCGCCAAGATAATCAAAGCCGCAGTTGGTCAGCACGCGTGCGGAACCGGGATTGTCCTGAAACGCCTCTGCAAAAATACGCTGCGCATGATGCGGGTTGGCCGCGATCAAGGCGCGCACCGCTTCGGATGCGAAACCGCTGTTCCAGAATGCCGGGGCGATCCAATAGAAAATCTCGGACTGGTTGCGGTCCATCCGTTCAAGGCTGATCAGGCCCAATGCCTCGGCGTGGCCATAGGCCGAGCCGTCGATGACCCAGATATCTTCGGTCCGGTCAGGGCGCAATGCGCGTTCGATCATAGCCTCCACGGTGCCGGGGGGCAGCGGGTGCGGCATAGCGCGGGTGCCACGCGCGACGCGATCATCGCCGGCGTACATCGCAATAAGGCCAGCATCGGACTTGCGGCAAGGACGCAGCACGATGCGGTCCGCTGCAATCGTGTCCTGCACTGTGATTTCCTCGTGAATCATTACTTCCGCTCCTCCGAAAACATGCCCTTCTTCGTGCACTGCTAATGTAACATGGTGGCAAAACTATGAATAAAAAAGGGGACCGGTGTTCACCGATCCCCCCAAATACGTTACCTGAGAACTTCGGCTATTCAGCGGCCTCCGCCATTGGAAGAACCGAAATAAAGGTGCGGCCTTTGAAGCCCGTATGGAATTGCACGTTACCCTCGACGGTTGCAAAGATCGTATGATCCTTGCCCATGCCAACGCCATTGCCCGGCCACATCTTTGTGCCGCGCTGACGCATGATGATGTTGCCGGGAATGACAACTTCGCCACCGAATTTTTTAACGCCAAGGCGACGACCAGCTGAGTCGCGCCCGTTACGGGATGAACCGCCTGCTTTTTTGTGTGCCATTGGTGTCTCTCCTTAGCCTTTTGCCAGCTCGGATGCTTGCGCGATCCAGCCTTCACGTTCGATCCGACCTTTGAACGAAAGTTTCTCGTCCATAGCAGTCACATCAGCGTCAGTCCATGCCGCGATCTGGGCGAATGTCGTCACGCCAGCTTCGATCAGCTTTTTCTCAAGTGCGGGGCCGACGCCCGACAGCTTTTTGAGGTCATCCGCACCAGCAGCCGTTTCCGCCTTGGGGGCGGCTTTTGCCTTTGGTGCTGCGTTTGGCTTTTCAGCCTTTGGCGTGGATGCGCGCAGTGCCGCAGCAGCCGCTTTCAGGGAGGTCGGAGCGCCGACAGCGCGCACGATCTCGAAGCCTGCGCCGTTTTCCGCAGCTTTTACGCCGGACTTGTCTGCACCTGATTCCAAGATGTCGCCGATACGGACCAGTGTCAGGCTTTGACGATGGCCTTTCTTGCGCTGGCTGCCGTGCTTACGACGACGTTTGACGAAGTTGATCGTCTTTTCGCCCCGGATCTGGTCGATCACTTCGGCCTGAACGCCAGCGTCCGCGACAAAAGGTGCGCCCACGGTGGAGCCGACCATCAGAATTTCGTTGAATTGGATTGTTTCGCCAGCAACTGCTGCCAGCTTTTCGACCCGGAGTACATCGCCAGAGGCAACTTTGTACTGCTTGCCGCCGGTTTTGAGAACCGCAAACATATGTTTTTCCTTCATTTCCCGCGTCGCTGAGGCCCCCGATCATTCGAGCGTTAGTGGCATGATGCCGCCTGTGGACTGCGCGCCCGGTGGGCGTAATTTCGCGTGACCCCCGACAAAACCCTTGTCGAGATGGCGGCTTATCTGACCTATACCCCTACAAGTCAAGTCCAAAGAAGGCGAAATCCAGATGCGTATCCACCTTGTTCTATGCGTTTTGCTGATGGGCTGCGCAACACAGCCACCCCAAGCAAACAGCACGGTATCGACACCCGGCCCCGGTGCGGCAACAACCCGACAAACCGGCATATATGACAATCGCCGTGGTCTGGTGGAAATTATCGTCAAGGCGAACTTTGCTGAGATCAGCCGCGATATCCGTGCCGGTGGTGGCCCGGTTCTGACCCGCGCCATGGTGGCCGCCGGTATCCCGCCGGCTGACCGCCCGACCCGTCTGATCCAACTGCAATCCAACTTTGGGCTATATGCACAAAGCCCCGGCGCGCTGGTGACGACACTGATGCTGTATGGCCGCTAAGTGGTTGCTACAGTTCTTGGCTGACAATGAACCGCGCTGATGCAAGCCCAAGCGCGCGCGAGACATCATTGAACATCCCATCGAATGCGACAAACAGCGCGTTATTGAGATCCTGCCCGGCCTCAGTTTCCGAAAACGCGATGTAGGCCTGCAGATCTGCATCCGACAGCGGCTGATAGGCCAGAAGGCAAAATGCAAAAACCCACGCGGTCGTGCTGCTGCGAATCTCGGCTTCCTGCGCCCAGACATCCATCAGGGCGGTGTCGGCCGTCATCGTATCCGGCATCGCCCCACCGTCCAGCATCCCCATGTAAAAAGCGTAATTTGCATTCAGCGCGCCCACGACATTCGTTTCGACCAGATCGTTGACGTCCACGAACCGCGCGATCAGCAGGTAGCGTGGGGTGACATCGTGCATCGCAATCGCGGCATTTTCCTTGCTGGCCTGATCCACCGCATCATCCAGCAAGGCGCGACGCGCGCTGACCTCAAGGGTGACGATGGTGCGGCCCGGCTCTGACGCGAAAAACGCGAGCATGGCGTCGATATCATCGCCCTGCAGTTCCTCATCAAAGGCCGCGCGGACCTCTTGGGTCATCATCTCCATATCGTAAATTTCGGACACTGCGGCCGCCCAGCGGGGTGTGGCGCCGCCGGGGATCATCTCATCGGCCAGACTGTCACCATAGGCCATGCCTTCGGTACGCATAATGTCGAGCACCTGCGGCAGGCCAAGTGCGGCAAACAGCGCGTCGGTCTTGTCGGACGGCGCGGCCTGGGCCAGGAAAGGCTGGCCCGCAAAGGCAAATATCAAAGCGATGATGGGCGCAATCAGGTGGTGCATCTGGGTTTCCTCGGGAATGGAGCATGGGCCGATTGTTAGGCGCCCTGCCCCGCTTTTCCAAGCCTTGTGACGCAATCGGCAGGAATCGCAGATTGGCCCTTGCACCGCGCCCGCCCCCGCATTAGGAGAACGCGATCCCCGCGGAGAGGTGCCGGAGTGGTCGAACGGGGCGGTCTCGAAAACCGTTGAGCCTGCAAGGGTTCCCAGGGTTCGAATCCCTGTCTCTCCGCCATGATGCCCCATTGCCCTTTTTTTCTTTAATACATTAGCTCTTGGAGTGCCCGATGGAGGGTATTGATGGAGTATATGGATGTCTAACTACCCCGCAACGACGATGTCGATAAGCAAGGGGAAATGGTACGTCTACCTAACGATCCCTCAGGAACTTCGAGAGCACTTCCCCGGTCGCAAACAGCTGAAACGGTCCACCGGAACAAGCGATCTACAGGATGCAAGACGCCGCCAACACGGCATTGCAACAGGACTCTATGCACAGCTTGATGCCTGTAAGCCTGACATACGGGACATGATCAGCGACCTTCTTGGCTGGATTGGTAACGCAGATGAAGTGCAACGCATGGATGATGAGGGCCACCTCGAAGGCCTGATCCAAGGCGCGAAGAACCTCGAGTATGGGAAAAATCCCGAGAACGACACAGCAACTGACGTGGTCAATGAACAGGGCGCAAAGGCGCTTGAGTTGTACCGCGACTGGAAGGCAAAAGCTGCCACGGCCCCGGCCAACTCCGACGCGGTCCTTTTTTCTGTTGCAACCCGAGAGTACCTCTCGACCAACCCCTACGGCCCTGCGAAGACCACCCGCGACTGTGAGCTATCCCTAAGTCAGTTCCAAGACTTCACCGGTGATGTGATCCTAAACGATATCACCGCTGTGATGATCCACCGGTATGCAGAGCACCTAGGGTCAACCGCAAGCCGCAAGACGATTGCCAAGAAGATCAGCTATGTGAAGCGCCTCTTCGATCATGGGGTGCGCAAAGGCTGGATACCGCACAACGTCTTTGCTGGCTTGGTACTGGACAAGAAAGTGGGTCGCCCCCTGCAGAGCTACCGCCCGTTCACCTCAAGCGAACTCGAGGCCCTCTTCAAGCTGGACATGAAGCCCCACCAGCGCGGCCTCTTGTCGATCTTGATCACATCAGGCATGCGCCTCGATGAAGCCGCCCTGCTCAACTGGGAAAACGTGAAAGAGGACAAGTCGCAGGGTGTTGTCTACTTCGACCTGACGGACGCCATCGTGAAGAACAGGGGATCGCAGCGGAAGGTGCCGGTCCACTCGAGCCTTACGTGGGTCACCCAAGGTAGGACCAGCGGAGCGACCGGTCAGATGTTCCCAGAGTTCACCCGGGATAAGGATGGGAAGGCTCAGGCATCCGCCTCGAAGGCTCTCATGCCGCTGATCAGGAAGGTGACGGACGACAAGGCCAAGGTTGTGCATTCGCTCAGGGGTAACTTTAAGGATATGCTGAGGGACGCTGGGGTTTCCAAAGAGGTCAACGACTTCATCACAGGCCATGCCTCTGGGGATGTGGCAGGCAACTATGGCTCAGGGCCGAGCCTGAGGGTTCGTAAGGATGCCGTGGACCGCGTCAGTTTTTCTAATTTTGAACTGTTAGCGTAGATCAACCAAAAGGGCGGAATCCAGACGTTCGCCGCAGTTGCGAAGTCTGGGTTCACCGTATGAGAAAGCAGACTTTTGGCAGCACGTGGCATTTTAAACCGCAGCAATGAGCCGATTCACCGATGCTGCGCGAATGTCGGCTAGACGGGTGAGTGCGTTTCAAAAGTAAACGTTACCTAATGTTCGCAGCGCTATGAACAGCCGACGTGAAAAGACATGTGGGAGCAGCAAAAATGAAATTCTGATCTTCCTAGAGTCTACGATTAAGTTGTCTCCACCCAGATACACGATTTGATCCCCCGGCACATAAGGCTTCGGCTTAGTGCGAATGACAGAAATATGCTTCAGCAAGGTCTGCGATTGCTGTTCCCACCCCGCGTCGCTAGTCGTTTCTAATGGATTTAAGGAGGCGTCATAAAAAACCCTTCGGAACCCCAGAGTACTTTGTTCCGCAAGGATCGGAGGCACGTGGCTCGGGAACGGTGCTTTTTTCGCACATTCAAATGCGCCAATGACAACCAACTTCATACTTCTTAAAACATTCCATCACTGAGTATTTTGGATTGTAGTGACTCTGTTGCACAAATCGGCTGATGGCCGAGGTACCCCTTTCCCTGGACAGACTTATCCCACGGTCTCTGTGACGGGTATGCCGAGCGC
>NZ_JAFMHJ010000048.1 GCF_017854565.1 Yoonia sp. | reverse complement strand
GGATGGCGGATGGCGGATGGCGGATGGCGGATGGCGGATGGCGGATGGCGGATGGGACACGGTGATGGACGGGATCGCAAGATCGTGACCCGCATTTTGTGGCGCGTCTGCTGGGCCTTTTTGGTCGGGCGATCCGGTCGATTGTTCCGGCATTGGGGGGGCACGAGAAGATCGACAATAGCCGCGCCCGTGCCACGTTGGACGCTGGCTGCGTCAGGCGCGAAGGGGTATCGTCGCTGCCGCAGACCATCTGATCGGCGACATGACCGTCTAGCCGCCCTGCCGCGCGATCGCCTCTAGCAACCGGACCCGTGCGGCGGGCATGGGACGGTCCCCCATCCCTTTGATCAGGCGGTGTTCGATGAAGAAACCCGTGGTCCCCAGCGCCCGCAGGATTTCAGCGTTGGATGCATCCCCCTGCCCGGCCAACACCGGCGGCAGCGGCAGCATCCGATCCGCCCATTCACCGGCCGCCTGACGGCTGACCGCGCGGCCCGATTTGGGCGAGACATAGATCAACTCTTCGTTGGTGCCACGCACAGCACAGGCGGACAGGTCCATACCGAACCCCATTTCGTCAAGCAGAGCCTGTTCCCACCGCAGATAGGCCAACGGCCAGATGTCGGACTGTCCCAGCAGGTCCAGCAGCGCGATGGTGCGGTCGTACAGCGGCGGGTGCGTTTCGCGTTCAGGCAGAACCATCACAAGCAATGCACAGACCGCATTCAGCCCCGCCAGCGCCATGCGGTCACCCATCGCGACAGCTGCGCGACTGCGGATAGGTTCGACCGTGAACGCGCCCATGTGGCTGTCCAGCCGCGCCTTCCAGGTGACTGACAATTGCGCGCCCGGTTGCAGGATCGGGGCCACCTTGCGGCTGGTGCCACCCCGCACAACGCCCGCGTGGCGACCATGGGTGGCGCTGAACACCTCGATGATGACAGAGGTCTCCCCGAAGGGACGCGTGGCCAGCAAGGCCGCGTCGTCGCGCCATTCGATCATGAGAGGATGCTGTCCGTCATACCCGCCATATCAGACAGGTTGCACCGCCGTGGCAAGGGGCAGTGTGGATGCGCCGCGCTAGACATCGGAACGGTAGCAAGGATATCGAGGCAAGATGAACATAGTGATCACCTTGCCTCATTGAAAGTGGTACCCACGTACCCACGGTCATCGGCTCTCCAGCGTGTACCGCAAGGCACAACATCCAACATTGCTGTTAACGAAAAGTAAATTCTTAGCTGACTACGAAGAATTTACCCGCCCCGCACATGTAATTTATTCCAAGCCCGGCTGATCCAACAGATGCCGGCCCTCGCGGTCTTCCACTTCGATTACCCAAAGATCAGGGTCAAAGCCGCGTTGCTTGGCGATGGAGGCATCGATGTCACGCTCTTCTCCTGCGACCAAGACCATCCATTTCCGATCACCGGTCATCACATCAAAGCTGCGCTGATAGCAGGTTGCGCGCCCGTCCAGCGTATTGAGCTTGACCAGAACAGCCCCCGCCGTGCTGTCGCCACGCTGGACGACAAAGGCCGGGATTTCACAAAGGCGCAGCCGCGTCAGATAGGCCGACACCCATATGTCGGCCGTCAGTCTCACAGATTACCGTCTTTGAAGTCGAGACCCATTTCGGAATACCGCTCTGACTCCTCAAGCCAGTTGGGACGCACCTTGACCTGCAAAAACAGGTGGACCCGGCGACCAAGGAATTCTTCCAATTCAACCCGCGCGGCCTTGCCGACGGATTTGATGGTTTCGCCGGCTTTGCCCAGAACAATGCCCTTGTGCCCATCGCGGGCGACATAGACGATCTGATCAATTCGGGCCGTCCCGTCGGGGCGTTCTTCCCAGTTTTCGGTTTCCACTGTCAGCTCGTACGGCAGTTCCTGATGCAGGCGCAGTGTCAGCTTTTCGCGGGTCATTTCAGCGGCAATCATGCGCATCGGCAGGTCTGCGATCTGATCTTCGGGATACAGGAACGGCCCTTCGGGGATCTGTTCCACCAGCCAGGCGCGCAGGGTGTCGCAACCATGCCCCTTTTCAGCCGAGATCATGAAGGTTTCAGCGAAAGGAAACGCCTCGTTCATTTCTTGGGTCAGGGCCAGCAAGGCGGGCGATTTGACCTTGTCGATCTTGTTGATCGCCAGCGCGACCTTTGTCTTGCCGGTCCGGTCCGCAAGGTTGGCCAGGATTGATTTGACGCCTTCGGACATGCCACGGTGTGCCTCGATCATCAAGACAACCACATCGGCGTCCGCCGCACCGCCCCAGGCCGCAGCAACCATGGCGCGGTCCAGACGGCGGCGGGGCTTGAACAGACCCGGTGTGTCAATAAAGATCAGCTGCGCGTTGCCGTCCATCGCGACGCCCCGGATGCGGGCGCGTGTCGTCTGCACCTTGTGGGTAACGATGGACACTTTCGCGCCGACCATACGGTTCAGCAACGTGGATTTACCCGCGTTCGGTTCACCAATCAGTGCGACAAAGCCAGCTTTGGTTGGGGCATCAGTCATGTGTCGACTTTCTCTAAAAGAGCGGCAGCAGCGGCTTGCTCTGCCTGACGTTTGGACCCGGCGGTCGCCTTTTCGGATGGTCCAGAGGCAAGGCGTACCTCTATTGTAAAGACAGGTTGATGGTCAGGTCCAGTGCGGGCCACTTCGATATAAAGCGGGGGTACTTCGCCCCGCGCCTGCGCCCATTCCTGCAACGCGGTCTTGGCGTCGCGGGCGTCTTCGGCAACATCGTGGATTCGGGCGCCCCAGTTGTTCAGGATAACCTGCCGCGCCGCATCAAAACCGCCATCCTGATAGACCGCCGCGATCACGGCCTCCATTGCGTCGGCAAGCAGCGCCTCTTTGCGGCGCCCCCCTGATTTCATCTCGGAGCGGCCCAGCTTCAGCACCGCACCCAGATCAAGCTGACGCGCGACATCTGCGCAGGCTTCGCGCCGGACAAGCGCGTTGTAGCGTGGTGCAAGCAGCCCCTCGGGGGCACCTGGGTCAGCGTGAAGCAGAGCCTCGGCCATCACCAGACCCAGCACCCGGTCGCCCAGGAATTCCAGCCGCTGATTGTCGTCCCGATGCGGGCTGACCATGGACGAATGCGTGACCGCGCGCACCAATATTTCCGGCTTGGCAAAGCGATAGCCAAGCCGGATGGAAAATGCTGAAAGGTCTGCCGACAGTTTCACTCGATCGCCTTAAAGAAACGGTCGCTGCGCCATGTCCAAAACGCCAACATCGACCGTCCGGCAGACGAGAATATGACCCGATCCGCGCGACCGACGATATCCTTGCGATCCACAAAGCCGACCCCGCCGCGTTCCTGCGCAAAGCGGCTATCGGTCGAATTGTCGCGATTATCGCCCATGAAGAAAAACTGCCCTTCGGGCACGGTGAAAACGCCGGTGTTGTCGGCACCGCGCGGCCCGATGTCCAGAATGTCGTGGCTAACCCCATTGGGCAGTGTTTCGGTCTGCCGGGGCTTTTCACAAACTGCGCCACGTCCAACCGCGCCATTGGCGCATTGCGGCTGTTGCCCCAGCGGCCCCTGCGGTTCCATCGTTTCGACGAAGATACCGGCGTCTTCGACCTTGACCGGCACATCGTTGATGTAGAGCAGGCTGTCTTTCATCTGAATACGATCACCGGGAAGGCCGATCAGCCGCTTGATAAAGTCGCGGCCCGTGACCGGATGGCGAAAGACAACGACATCGCCACGCTCTGGTTCAGAGCCAAAAAGCCTTTCATTGCTGCCCTTGAACACGCCGCACAGATCATCAGCGCCCACATCAATGCCCAACTGGGGCACCCGGACCGACGGGCACGATGCGTAGGAATAGCCGTAGGCCATCTTGTTCACGAACAGAAAATCCCCGATAAGCAATGTGTCTTTCATAGAGCCGGACGGGATCCAGAACGGCTGGAAAAATATCGTGCGGAACGCGCCTGCGATCAGCAAAGCCCAGAACACGGTCTTGAACGTTTCGGCCACGCCGCCAATAAAGCCTGATTTTTCGGCCATTGCCTGATCCTTTAGATGGTTTGGGGCTACATGATAGCGTGGGCAGGTGCTGTCAAGCGATGGGACGGGCTTCGATCACGACAAAGGCCTGTGCCCATGGGTGATCGTCGGTCAATGTGACATGGATAATCGCCTCGTGGCCCGGTGGGGTCATCGCGTCAAGGCGGTCTTTGGCCCAGCCGGTCACGGCCATCACGGGTTGGCCGCTGCGCAGGTTGGAGACCGACATGTCCTTCCATGAAATGCCCATGGCAAGGCCCGTGCCAAGCGCCTTTGAACACGCCTCTTTTGCGGCCCAGCGTTTGGCATAGGTCCCGGCCACGTCTTTGCGCCGTTCGGCTTTGGCCTGTTCAATTTCGGTAAAAACCCGGTTGCGGAAACGGTCGCCAAAGCGGGCAAGCGTGCCTGCGATCCGTTCAATATTGGCAAGATCGGTGCCGACGCCCAAAATCATGATATCCTCCTGAAAAGGCAAGCAATACTGCGTACAGACTGCGTACAGGCAACGTACGTACAAATCATCGGGCGCGGCGGCACCATCATTGGGGCACCCCGATTTCAATATCCACCACCTGAATGCCGTCTGCCCCGCCGCAGCAAAGCGCCACCAACTGCGCGCCCAGCGCCTGATGGCGGGAATCAGCGGCATAGGCGGCAACGGCGGCAGCATCGGCAAAGGTGCAGATAAAGCCGTAGGGAAACTGCGACGACTTGCCTTCGAAATCGCGGTTGGGTCCGTGTTCAAAATCCGTAAACCCCGGCATTGCGTCCCGCAGGTCGGACAGCCCGTGCATGACTTCAGCCAATTTGGCCGCGTCGTGGCGCGGCGGCACGGCGAGCATCACGATATGCCGGATCATGCCGCACCCGGCGCGTAGATGGCGCGCACCCGGTCTTCGTCCAGCCCGCCGTGCCAGTCAAACGCGCCATCGCAAGCGGCGTGAAAATCGCGGATGTTCAGCTTGGGAAACCGAAAGAACGCGGGGTCTGTATTTTCCTGCTGGGCGGCAAAGATGACACGGTCGATCTGCGCCCAGCGCATCGTAGACAGGCACATTTCGCAAGGTTGGCAGGACGCGATCAGCGTGGCACCAGACAGGTCGCGGTCCCCGGTGCGTGCTGTGGCCTTCGCGATGGCCACGACTTCGGCGTGGCGGCTGACATCGCCAGTCTCGCCAACCTCGTTGCGCGCCTCGGCGATGATGGCGCCGTCTTTGATGATCGCTGCCGTGAAAACGATATCGCGCCCTTTTTCGGCCAAGGCCCGTGCGTGATCGGTCACCGATCGCATTGCGCGGCGTTCCAGAGCGGTCGGGATCAGCGCGCCCCGGGTCACGCGCGCGCTGCGTCCATCAGGCGCCGCATTTCGGCAATGGCGGGACCAAGCCCGCGAAAGATCGCCTCGCCGATCAAAAAGTGGCCGATGTTCAGTTCCATGACCTGCGGCAGCACGGCAATCGGCGTGACGCAATCATAGGTCAGGCCATGGCCCGCGTGGACTTCCAAACCAAGGTCATGGGCGAATTCGGCCATCTCGGTCAGTTTCCCAAGCTCTTTGTCACGCGCATCAAGCCGCCCTTCGGCGTCTGCATCGCAATAGGCGCCGGTGTGCAGTTCAATGACCTGCGCGCCGATCCGGTGGGCGGCTTCGATCTGGCGCTGGTCGGCGGCAATAAAGATCGACACCCGGCAGCCGGCGTCGCGCAGGGGCGCGATATAATGGGCCAAGGCATTTTCTTCGCGCGCCACTTCCAGCCCGCCTTCGGTGGTGCGTTCCTCGCGTTTTTCGGGCACGATGCAGACCGCATGGGGTTTGTGCCGCAGGGCAATCGCCTGCATTTCCGGCGTCGCGGCCATTTCAAAGTTCAGCGGCACGGTCAGCGCGTCCACCAGACGTTCGATATCGACATCGGTGATATGGCGCCGGTCTTCGCGCAGATGTGCGGTGATGCCGTCGGCACCTGCGGCCTGCGCCATCAGGGCAGCCCGCACCGGATCAGGCGCGGCACCGCCGCGTGCGTTGCGCACGGTGGCGACGTGATCAATATTGATGCCAAGACGCAGTTTATTGGGTGTCATCGGAAATCCCCTTTGGAGTTAAAACTAGTGTGACAGACCCGTGTCGTCATTGGCGGGAGCCGGCTTTTTCTTGAGCTGGTCAAGCTTGGTGCGCAGCACCTTGCGTCGGCGTTTCTGATAGACGCTGATCACCGGCACCGACAGATAATATGCGAATATACCGGCAATGATGCCCGGAATGATGCCACCGATCAGATAGGGCAAGAACACCTCGTCGTAGAATACGGCAAGACGGTGCCAATCGGTTGTTTCTGTGGTAAAGATCGCCTTGAGATTATGCCAAAGGTCGCGCCCGGCGCCGCCGAATTTGGCCCCGAGCGACACATGCAAAGCGGTCGCGGGCCGGGTGCCCAACAGAAAATGCCCAGTGGCCAGCGAAGTGGCCGCAATCGGCACATAGGTCAGCGGGTTGCCAAAGAACGTCGCCAGCAGTGATGCCAGAATATTGCCGCGCAGCAGCCGTGCGGTGCCCGCGGCGACAAGGAAATGCAAACCGTAGAATGGCGTGAACGTCGTGAAAACGCCCGCCGCAATCCCGCGCGATATTTTTTCGGGGGTATCGGGCAGCCGCCTGACGCGGTGTTTGACGTATTCAAACGCACGGGCCCAGCCACCGCGAGGATAGACAAAGTCGACCACGATCTGCCAGATCGGTCGTCTATCCCTGCGTTTGAATACCAAAACCTGTCTTCCTTCCCATGCGGATCAACCGCGGCCTGCCAATGCCAATGCCGGGTCCCGGTGCCGCGCGATTGCCGACACGTTGCTTTCTGCCTCAAGCACAGTTTTGACCCGGTGCAAATGTTCTGCGTCGCGCAAATCCACATCGACCAGCAGCCTGAAGTAATCTGGTTTCCGGTCGATGAACCGCAGGTCGGAGATATTGGCGTTCTGTTCGCCGATCAACGTGCAAATACGCCCCAACACACCCGCGCCATTGGTAATGGTCAGATCAAAGGTGACGGTGTTGACGGCGCCGTGCGTGCCTTCGTGCCAGCGCAGGTCCATCCAGCGTTCGGGTTGGTCTTCGTAGTCGGCGAGGGCCTGACAATCAATCGCGTGGACCATCACGCCCTGACCGCGCGACGTGATCCCGACGATCCGTTCGCCCGGCACCGGCTGACAGCATGCACCGCGATGCTGGACCCGATCGGGCCCCAGACCGACGACCGCGCGGTTTTGGTCAACCTCATCGCCGTGTTTGTTTTGCAGTTCAGGATAGATCGCGCGGACCACTTCGCGGCCTGTGACTTCGGCGCTGCCAAGGCGGGCCAAAAGCTCTTCTGCGTCTTCGATCGCCAGCGCCTTGGCGGCTGTGCGCAGGGCCTTTTCGGTGGCGCGTTTGCCGACGTTTTCAAAGGCCACGCGGGCCAGTTCGCGGCCCAGCCGGACAAATCGTTCACGGTCTTCTTCGCGCAGGCTGCGACGGATCGCGGTCTTGGCACGGCCAGTGACCGCGATGTCGATCCATGTCACCTGCGGCGTTTGACCTTCGGCGGTGATCACCTCGATGGACTGACCGTTCTTGAGACGGGTCCAAAGCGGCACCCGCAGCCCATCGACCTTGGCACCGACGCAGGCCGCGCCGATGCGCGTGTGAATGGCATAGGCAAAGTCAATCGGCGTCGCCCCGCGCGGCAGTTTGATCACATCGCCCTTGGGCGTGAAGCAAAACACCTGATCTTGGTACATCTCAAGCTTGACCGCCTCGAGAAATTCTTCGTGGTCCTGATCGTCGTCAAGCCGGTCTGTCAGGGCCGCAATCCAATGCACCGGATCAACCGCAAACCGGTTCTCGACCCGTTCACCATTGCGATAGGACCAATGCGCGGCAACCCCGGTTTCGGCAACCTCGTGCATTTCACGGGTCCTGATCTGGACTTCGACCCGTTTACCGTCACGGCCCGACACGGTGGTGTGGATCGACCGGTAGCCGTTCGTCTTTGGCTGGCTGATGTAGTCCTTGAACCGCCCCGGCACTGCCCGCCAGCGCTGGTGAATGGCGCCCAGCACGCGGTAGCAGTCCGCCTCGGTCGCGACGACGATGCGGAAACCGTAAATGTCGGACAGGCGGCTAAACCCCTGATCCTTTTCCTGCATCTTGCGCCAGATCGAATAGGGTTTCTTGGCGCGCCCCATCACGTCGGCCTGAATGCTGGCTTTTTCCAGTTCCACCCGCATATCGGCGGTGATCTTTTGCACCACATCGCCCGCTTCGCGCTGCAACGTAATGAACCGGCGAATGATCGAATTGCGGCCTTCGGGGTTAAGCACCCGGAAAGACAGATCCTCGAGTTCTTCGCGCATCCACTGCATACCCATGCGACCGGCCAGCGGGGCGAAGATTTCCATCGTCTCGCGGGCTTTCTGGGCCTGCTTGTCGGGGCGCATCGACTTGATCGTGCGCATATTATGCAGACGGTCCGCCAGCTTGACCAATGTCACCCGCAAATCGCGTGACGTGGCCATAAAGAGTTTGCGAAAGTTTTCGGCCTGTTTGGTCTGGGTCGAATTCAACTGCAGGTTCGTCAGCTTGGTGACACCATCCACCAGCTCTGCAATCTCGCGGCCAAAGCGTTTTTCAACGACGGCATAAGACGCTTTGGTATCTTCGATCGTGTCGTGCAGCAGCGCGGTAATCAGCGTGGCGTCATCCATCTGCTGTTCGGCAAGGATGTGCGCGACCGCAACGGGGTGGCTGAAATATGGGTCGCCGGAATGCCGGAACTGCCCCTCGTGCATTTCTGCACCAAAGACATAGGCATCGCGCAAAAGCGCCTCGTTCAAGCGGGGATTGTAGGTCCGGACCAGAGCGATCAAATCATCAGCGGTCGTCATCTGGTCCCGTGCCTATCCATAGCAGGCCGGCACAGCCGGGCCTTAGCGTTGTCCTTGCGCTTCCATCAGCGCGCGCAGCAGTTTCTCTTCGGACATGTCATCATCCGCCGGTTTGTCGGCTTCGGATCCCATCAGAAGCGACATACTGTCTTCTTCCGGCTCGTCCACTTCGATTTGGGTCTGGTTCGCTTCGATCATCCGCTCGCGCAGATCATCGGCGCGCTGGGTTTCTTCGGCAATCTCGCGCAGGGACACGACAGGGTTCTTGTCGTTGTCACGGCTGACGGTGATTGGCGCACCCGCTGCAATTTCACGCGCCCGATGGGCGGCAAGCATCACAAGCTCAAACCGGTTGGGAACTTTATCGACGCAATCTTCTACGGTGACGCGAGCCATGGGCGTACTCCAGCAATCAAAGGGCACTTCGGAAGAGGCCTATCTAGAGCCTTGATTACCTATTGACAAGAGGCGACGCCAGAGGATTGCGATGTGAAAACCGTGTTTTAGCGGGTATTTGCCGCAGCCGCACGAAATTCGCCATCGCCCAGCCGCAAACCTGTGCGAATCATCCCAACGCCACGACCGTCGCGCGTTCGTCGGCAGGCCGGGCCGCAAGCATCTGCGCCACGGTCTTGCCCAACAGCGGATGCCGCCAGTCGGCGGCGATATCGGCCAGCGGGACCAACACAAAGCTGCGGTCCTGCATGCGGGGGTGCGGCAAGATCAATGCAGCGGGCGCGTCGCGCTGTTGCAGGTCCGGCGCCAAGCGGCGCCACCGGGTCTGGGTCGCCGGATCAGGCAGGACCCGATCATCCATCGCGATCAGATCAAGATCAAGGGTCCGCTGGCCCCAGCGTCGTGTGCGCACCCGACCGGCGTCGGCCTCGATCCGGTGCAACCGGGCCAGAACGGCATCGGGCGAAAGCCCCGTGCGGATCGCCATCGCGGCGTTCACAAAATCGGGACCGGCGCCTGCAGGATAGGCAGGGGTGCGGTAAAGACGGCTGGAAAGGGCCGGAGTGTCCGACAGACCGGCCACCAGTAACATAGCCTTTTGGACAGCTTCCCCAGCGTCACAAAAATCACGAAACCCGTTGCTACCAAGGGCAATGAGCGTCAAATGGCCGAATTCGTGCATAATAGTGACTTGCCTCACATTCTAAAAACAATAGATGTTACCGTTAGGTGCATTGTTTAGACCACTCACGGACAACCAGCGGCAAGAACGATATTATCGGAAGGACATTTTATGTTTTATCGGGACGAGCGATTAGCGCTCTTTATTGATGGATCAAATCTTTATGCGGCGGCTAAGTCGCTTGGATTTGACATTGATTACAAACTGCTTCGGCAGGAATTCATGCGGCGCGGCAAGATGGTGCGGGCATTCTACTACACAGCGCTGCTTGAAAACGACGAGTATTCCCCCATCCGCCCGCTGGTGGACTGGCTGAATTACAACGGTTTCACGATGGTCACAAAACCGGCCAAGGAATACACCGACAGCATGGGCCGGCGTAAGGTCAAGGGGAATATGGATATCGAGCTTGCCGTCGATGCCATGGAGCTTGCCCCCTATGTCGATCACGTCGTGCTGTTTTCCGGCGACGGCGATTTCCGGCCACTGGTCGAGGCACTGCAACGCAAGGGCGTGCGTGTGTCGGTGGTATCGACCATTCGCAGCCAGCCACCGATGATTGCAGACGAACTGCGTCGCCAAGCCGACAATTTCATCGAACTTGATGAATTGCGCGATGTGGTTGGGCGTCCGGCACGTGAACCACGCGCCGACATGCCCGACGAAATCGCGGAAGACAGCTGATTTGAGCGCGTCAGGCTGTCGCTGCCTGACGCCGACGATGCCGCTGCGGGCGGTGAGCGAAAACATGTCGTGTGCGCATCGCGCGCCCGTTTCGGTCAGGCCATCTGGTGCTGGACCTTGGCCCGGCAACCGCTTACCTCTGGGGTAACTGCCGGAGGAACTTATGAGCAAACAGCCGCTTACGCTTTACCTGGCCGCCCCGCGTGGTTTCTGTGCCGGGGTCGACCGCGCGATCAAGATCGTCGAGATGGCGCTGCACAAATGGGGTGCGCCCGTCTATGTCCGCCACGAAATCGTCCATAACAAATTCGTGGTCGACAGCCTGCGGGATCAGGGCGCCATTTTCGTCGAGGAACTCGACGATTGCCCCCCCGATCGCCCGGTAATCTTTTCCGCCCATGGTGTGCCAAAATCCGTCCCCGCCGCCGCGCAGGCGCGCGAGATGATCTATGTCGATGCCACCTGCCCGCTGGTCAGCAAGGTCCATATCGAGGCCCAGCGCCACGCCGATAACGGGCTGCAAATGATCATGATCGGCCACGAAGGGCACCCGGAAACCATCGGCACCATGGGGCAGTTGCCCGCAGGCGAAGTTTTGCTGGTGGAAACCGTCGCAGACGTGGCGACCGTGGCCGTGCGCGACGCGGCAAAGCTGGCTTTTGTCACTCAGACGACCCTGTCCGTGGATGATACCGCAGATATTGTTGCCGCCCTGCACGCGCGGTTCCCCGCCATCGTCGGCCCCCACAAGGAAGACATCTGCTACGCGACCACCAACCGCCAGGAAGCGGTCAAGGCGATGGCGCCCAAATGCGACGCGATGCTGGTCGTGGGCGCGCCCAATTCATCAAATTCCAGACGGCTGGTCGAGGTCGGCGCGCGGGCGGGCTGTGCCTATGCGCAACTGGTACAACGGGCCACGGATATCGACTGGCGCGCGTTGGATGGGATTGCGACGATGGGGATCACGGCCGGCGCTTCGGCCCCTGAGGTGCTGATCAACGAAGTCATCGACGCGTTCCGCGACCGCTATGACGTGACCGTCGAGATGGTCGTCACCGCCGAAGAAAACGTCGAATTCAAAGTGCCGCGCGTCCTGCGCGAAACGGTCTAGGCCAGGCTGGGCGATGCACACCATTCCCCGTTCCGCGCTGATCCTCGGTCTTGCCGGTCTTATCCCGTTTGTGTGGGGGGCGCTGACCGTCCTGCGCCCCGATCTGGGGCAATGGGGCCAAATGGCGCTTGGCGGTCGGTTTGTCGGGCCTTATGTCCAGCTTTTCTATGGCGCAATCATCTTGTCGTTCATGTCCGGCGTGCTTTGGGGGTTTGCCACCAAAGCACGCGGGCGCACGGCAACCGCCGGTTATGTGCTTGCGGTCATTCCCGCGCGTTGGGCGTTTTTCATGACAGGTGGCGGGCCGACTACAGCTGCGATGAACCTGATTGTCGGCTTTGTCGCCCTGCTGCTGCTGGACTGGCATTTCTGGCGGCTTGACCTTGCGCCTGTGTGGTGGATGCACCTGCGCGGCTTGCTGACCGCCATCGTTGTGGTGTCGCTGCTGCCGCTTGTGGTCTGACGGTCACATGCTGCTTTCACCGACCGCGCACCCATTTTGTGGTTGTCTTTGATCCCGAAGACACCGAAATGGAGCCTGCTGAAACCCGGCGCCTTTTTGCGGCGCTGCATGCCGACAAGGATGCCGATGCCTGATCTTTATGCCTACACAGACGGTGCCTGTTCGGGCAATCCCGGCCCCGGCGGCTGGGGTGCGTTGCTGGTTGCGCGCAACGGTGACACCGTTGTCAAAGAACGCGCCCTGAAGGGCGGCGCTGCGGACACGACCAACAACCGGATGGAGCTTTTGGCGGCGATTTCGGCGCTGGAAGCGCTTGAGCGGAACGCCAAAGTGACGATCATCACCGATAGTTCCTATGTCAAAGACGGGATCACAAGCTGGATTCACGGCTGGAAGAAACGCGGCTGGAAAACCGCGGCGAAAAAGCCGGTCAAGAACGAGGACCTGTGGCGCAGGCTGGATGAGGCCGTCGGGCGTCATGATGTCACGTGGGAGTGGGTCAAGGGCCACGCAGGCCACCCTGAAAATGAACGCGCCGATGAACTGGCCCGTGCCGGAATGGCGCCGTTCAAGCCATGACCCTTTTGACATTTCTTGACCATGCGTCGGTTTTTGTCTTTGCCCTGACCGGGGCGCTGGTGGCAAGCCGGGCGCAGCTGGATATTGTCGGGTTTGTCTTTATCGCCAGCCTGACGGCGGTGGGCGGCGGCACCATTCGTGACGTGATCCTGAACCGGGACACAGTATTTTGGGTCGCCAACCCCACCTATATCGGCGTGGCTGCTGCTGCGGCACTTGGGGTGTTTTTTACCGCGCACCTGCTGGAAAGCCGGTATCGCGCGATCCTGTGGCTGGACGCCTGCGCCTTGGCCGTCGCGGTGCCTGCGGGGGTCGCGGTGGCGCTGACCATGGGCCAACCGCGCGCCATCGTCGTGATCATGGGGATTACCACCGGGTGTTTTGGGGGGCTGATGCGTGATGTGGTGTGCAACGAAGTTCCGCTTGTCCTGAAACAAGGCGAGCTTTACGTGACCTGTGCGCTGGCTGGGGCCGGGGCCGCGTTGGTGGCACTGGCGTTTGGGCTGGCCACGCCGCTGGCGCTGTTGATCTGTGCCGCCGCGACCTTTGCCCTGCGGGCGGGCAGTCTGGCGTTTGGCTGGCGGTTGGGTGTCTACAAAGCCTACCCGCCGCGCCAGTAACCTAGCCGACCCGCAGCACGATTTTCCCGATATGGGCGCTGGTTTCCATGCGGGCATGGGCGGCGGCGGCATCGGCCAGCGCAAATTCCTGATCCATGACCGGAGCGATTTTGCCAGCGTTGATCAGAGGCCAGACGTGGTGGCGCAGCTGGTCGGCGATACGCGCCTTGGCCAGATCGGATTGCGGGCGCAGCGTGGACCCTGTCATCGTCAGCCGCCGGGTCATGATCTGGATCAGGTTCAGTTCGACCTTGGGTCCTTGCAGGAACGCGATCTGCACGAGGCGTCCATCATCGGCCAAAGCGTTCAGGTTGCGCTGGATGTAGGACCCGCCGACCATATCAAGGATCAGATCCGCACCGCGTGCGGCCTTCATCACGTCCACAAAATCCGCGTCGCGGTAGTTGATCGTGGCTTCGGCACCCAAGGCGGCACAGGCCGCACATTTGTCGTCGGACCCGGCGGTGGCAAACACCCGTGCGCCAAACGCGCGTGCCAGTTGGATCGCCGTTGTCCCGATCCCCGAACTGCCGCCATGCACCAGAAAACGCTCGCCGGCTTGCAGATGCCCGCGCATAAAGACGTTGGACCAGACGGTAAAGAACGTCTCGGGCAGGCAGGCCGCCTGTTTGAGCGTCAGGCCGTGGGGCACCGGCAGGCAATGTGCCGCTGCTGTGGCGACATATTGGGCATAGCCCCCGCCGGGCAGCAGCGCGCAGACCTGATCGCCGACCCTGGGCGTGGTCACGCCTGCACCAACGGCGACGACTTCGCCCGAGGCCTCGAGGCCGGGCAGATCGCTGGCGCCGGCGGGTGGGCTGTAAAGCCCGGCCCGTTGCAGCGCGTCGGGGCGGTTTACGCCTGCATAGGCGACTTTGATGACCACCTGATCGTGGGCGGGTTCGGGCGTCGGGCGCTGTGTGACGACCAGCACATCTGGTCCGCCGGGGCGGGTGATTTCAACGGCTTGCATCATCATTGTGGGTCTTTCCATATACCGGGCAGGTCGATTGGCGACATTTGCGCTGGCGCCTTGATCCCCGACAGCAAACGGCCCAACGGGCCGGTCAGCGGCTTGAACAGGGGATTGTCTTTGACCTGTGCCTTTACCTTTTCGAATTGCATCACGTCGTCGATACGGCGGTCGATAAAGGCGTCTGTCGCCTGCGCATCCAGACTGTCATCGCCAAGCCAGTACAGCACCACAGCGGCATAGACGCCCGACAGGGTCATCCGCTTGGTGTACCAGTTCACATCGCGCGATGTATCGCCCAGTGCGGTCCAGATCGCATCGACGGTGCCCCAGATCAGTTTCGCACCATCGGCCGCCATGTGGGGCAGCGCAAAAAGGGCCGTGGCGCGGCGCACCGCCTCTTTGTCATCGACGGCGTGGACGCGCAGACGGACGGCATACGCGACCTTGTCACGAAAGCGCATATCGCGCAGGTCGGCAACGCCAAGCGCCGCAACCATGGCCCGGTCGCCACGTTGGTGATAGGCGACAGCCAGATCAACGGCACCGCGCGGGCACAGGGTCTTGGCATGGGCGGGATCAATCCCCACCTCGGCCACGGCGGCCTGAAAAGCCTGCGGCGCCCAGCCATCAAACGCGACGTGGGGCAGGATGGCATCCAGCAGTTTATCCTTGGCGGGATCAATCGGGGTGTTCATCATTGGCGTGTCTCCTGATGTCGTACAACACTAGACAAACTAGCGCACCTTTGCTATGTGCCCACTTCCTGCAATTTTTGCAAATCCAACTTAGAGAGGTGGTGAAAACCACATGCAGGTTAGTGTTCGTGATAACAACGTCGACCAGGCGTTGCGTGCTCTGAAGAAAAAGCTCCAGCGTGAGGGCGTTTTTCGTGAAATGAAGCTCAAGCAACATTTCGAAAAACCCTCCGTCCGCAAGGCGCGCGAGAAAGCAGAAGCTATCCGCCGTCAGCGCAAGCTGGCTCGGAAGAAGCTCCAGCGCGAAGGTATGCTGTAAAGCATCCCTGACTGTTGAAACGATTAACCCCCGGTTGCGCAAGCAGCGGGGGTTTTTTGTTGGGTGGACTGAAAATAGGGTCGTGGACTATCGCCGGTGCGCCCGATTTCTGGAATAATGTTCACGGGTCAGCTATGCGGGACAAGGCGACCCTCCTGCGAATCCGTCGTGACACGTAAAAAAGCATCAAACTTCATTTTTTTGCTGATCGCCCAAGTCAACAAGTCCCAACTGCCGTGCAATTGTGGCGCTGTCGTAATAGTCACGCCCCTCGACGACCATCCCATTCTTGACGCGCACCACAGAGCAGTAACGAACTTCGGCTCGTTTGCCTGTTGCCGGGAAGTCCCCAAGACTTGATCGAAGTGTCCCTGTGTGTGTGCCAGTGTTGCGAAACTCCACCGTAGCCCATTCGCCGCATTGGCTGACCATGACGTTCTCGACCTTACAAAGCCCATCCGGGAACGCTTCGCGCCAGCGAAAATAGTCCTCCTTGTAAGCTTCCTTCCCGGTAAGCTTTTCACCGCGTGCAATATCTTCGAAATCGCAATCGTCTGAAATTACTTTCGTGCCTCGGTCCGGGTCGCGCATGTCCCAAGATTCATGGAATTGACGTACGGTCTTTTCGGTAGGATGCATGGTTACTGTCCTCTGGCGTTTGATCAAAGATGTCGTTTAGACAAATCTTTAGAACGCAAACATTAAAGATTCTGCAGGTGAAATCTAGCGTCCATAGATGTGATAATTTATGCTGACCACTTTGGGCTCGTATCCGCCATCGGACCGATGCGACCACGGGTGCTGGGCAGGTGTCCAGCGCCCATCCGCCCCCTAATGATGCTGTTCAGGCACCAGAATTTCACGTTTTCCGACGTGGTTGGCGCTGCTGACGACGCCTTCGTCTTCCATCTGTTCGACCAGACGCGCGGCTTTGTTATAGCCGATAGCCAGTTTGCGCTGGATATAGCTGGTCGAGCATTTCCGATCCTTGATCACAATCGCCACGGCGGTGTCATAAAGCGCATTTTCGATGTCAGAGGATCCGTCGCTGAGGCCCAGCACAAGGTCGATGCTGTTATCAGAGCCTTCGGCGGGGCCTTGGCCGGACTGGCCGACCCAGGAGCCTTCGCCTCCCATCTCGCGCCACTGCGCAAAGCTGACTGGGTTGTGTATGCCAAGCCCTCCTTCGGCGGACCGGAGGCGGTGCTGGCCTATCTGAGCCGATACACACACCGCGTCGCGATCTCGAACCACCGCCTCGTGATTGCTGATGCCAACACCGTAGCTTTCCGCTGGAAAGACTACCGCATCAAGCGCGGTGATCGCATGAAGACCATGCGTCTGCCCACGGACGAGTTCATCCGCCGTTTCCTGATCCATGTCCTGCCGTCGGGCTTCCACCGCATCCGCCACACGGGCTTCCTCGCAAATGGCATCCGGCGTGACAGGATCGCAACGATCAGGTGCTTGCTCGATGCAGAGCCGGAACCTCGCCAGACCTCGGTCGAGGGGCAAAGTGATAACCCCACCGATCTTGATGCCCATCAGCCTTGCCCAAAGTGCGGCGGCGCCATGATCGTCATTGAGGTCTTCACACGGGGCCAAACACCCAGATCCCGCGCCCCGCCATGGGAGAACGCCGCATGATAGGACGCAAAACACCGGCGCTTTCTTGTGCAGACACCGGACCAGTCAGTGCGGCCACCTCACCAGATCCCGCGCAGCCTCAGGCCAGTAGCGTTAGGATGGCGCGCTGGTCGGCCATGTCCTGTCGGGAAAACCGACTTATCTCCGCTGCCTGTCATCACATTGTGCTTCGCTCTGCTCCTCAGACGATGCAGCCGTAACGCTCAATCCCCATAGCGCCGGGATCAGCCCACGCTTTCCTCCTTGTCAGGTTTGTCGCCGCTGCAGATCACGCTGACAGCAGCCACAAACCTTAGACAAAGTGAGCTTTCGCTGCAATCGCCCCGAAGGGCGGCTTCATTTGAATTGCCTTTGAGAATAGCCCTAGGCTTCTCCCACGATCTCTTCCAACATGGACGCCGGTGTTGGTCAGTGCGGTTGGAGGGCCTCTTCAATCGCACCTTGTTCATTGCGCAGCAGAATATCGAGCATTGTTCTAGGGTGCTGCATGCGGCTGTTATCTTTCAGGCGCATCGTCTGATTGCTCCAGACTCCTCGGTTCTGGGCGATGATACTCATGCTGTGGAGCTTTGACATACAAGGCTGATATCGTTTACCCAGCACTACGGCGTTTCGCCATAATTTGGAGTATTAAGACAAATGGCATTCATTGACGTTATCGATAACTATGCGCAAGGGCAGACGGGCACCTTGACGGATGCTGACGGTCAGACCGTAAACTACACCGTGACCGACGGTGCAACGACGATCAACCGCGCAAACCACGGCGATTTCTCAGCACGTATCGGTGGACAGGGCCAAGACACCGTCGAGGTCACATTTGATGAGCCGGTTGTCGGCGCGTCAATTACGTTTCAGGGTAGCGACAACAACGAGTTCTACAATGTGTTGGTAGACGGCGTTGTCGTCAACCTTGCGGATTTGGTAGCGAGCGGTGATGCAACGTTTGCGAATGTTGGCACGGTTTCAACACATACTCTCAATTCTGACGGCACGATTTCCGGCGGGGTGAATAATGACGGCAGCATTGGTCAGATCATTTTCAACATACCCGTGATATCGATCGGTGCTGTCGGCGCTGGTAGCCCAAACAATGGTAACTTCGATGGTATCGAAATCGGGATCGATGACGGGGTGTTTAACGTTGTTTGTTTTACAAGCGGCACGATGATCACCACCCCCGAAGGCATCCGTGCGGTTGAAACGCTGCGGGTCGGCGATATTGTGCAAACATTGGACGGCGCTGGCAAACCCATTCGCTGGATCGGGTCGCGCTATTTTGGCCGCGCGGTCTTGGAGCGTCAAGAAAACTTACGCCCCATCCGCATCTCGGCCGGCGCATTGGGATATGGCCTACCCAAGCAGGATCTACTGGTGTCGCGCCAACATCGCATCCTTGTATCGTCGAAAGTCGCCACACGTATGTTTGGTGTCAATGATGTGTTGATCGCTGCGATCAAGTTGACCGAAATGCCCGGTATTTTTGTGGATCAGGCTGCCACCGATGTGCGGTATTTCCACATTCTGTTTGATGAGCATGAGGTTGTGTTTGCCGAAGGCACGCCGACAGAAAGTCTGCATACGGGCGTTGAGGGTCTGAAAACGATGACCCTTGCATCCCGCAAAAAGATTTTTGCAGTATTTCCGGAACTGGAACAGTCCGATGCCAGACGGGGTACCGCGTGTTTGGTCCCATCAGGCAAGATGCAAAAGCAGCTTGTTGAACGGCATGCCAAAAATCGAAAGCCTCTTTTAGAATTGTTCGACGCGTTTTCGGATGCCTGACCGGAACGTGTCAACGACTTTGAGACAGTGGCCTTTGGAATTTAGGCTTGGGTTTCTTCGGTTGG
>NZ_JAFMHJ010000015.1 GCF_017854565.1 Yoonia sp. | reverse complement strand
CTGTGTCGCGCTCGCGCCGCAGATTGCAATGATTGACGGCCCGGCAAACCCGATTTCACCGTTACCCGGTAATGTCGTTGTTGCCGCAAGCGATGGGTTGCCGTTTCTTTCCAATACGACAATTGCCAAGGACGCGCGCAGTATTGATATCGCGAACGCCCGGCTTGCCGCCTTGAAACCGCTGCGCAAAACATGGCCCTGACAGCCGCCCCGCCGGAAGCCCTACTGCTACTACGGGCAGAAATGCGACAGGGATTGCACCGAGCCACGCGTCATCGAAGGAAAACTACAGCTCGATCTCTTCGGGTTTATCCTGAGGCACCCAAATTGGCGCGTCGGGTTTGCGACGCAGGATGATATCCCCGTTGGGAAGGAACTCCGGCGCCTGATAATGACGCAAATCATCAACCTGAGCCAAAAGATCAGTCAGGGCCGGACCCATCTCATGCACGAATTCACCGATGATCGGTCCCTTGTCTTCGAGTGAATTGCGCAGGTCTGAAATCGCGGGCGCCATTTCAGACATCAGGCCACGCATCAGCATTTTTGCGCCCTCCTCGATAAGGCCAAAGCCGTCTTCGACCTCTGTATCACTGTCCTGTGCGGCGGCAGGCGTGACAAGCAGGGCAAAGGCCAATGTCAGTGGGGCAAACTGTTTCATAAAATCATTTTAGCTGGCCCGCGCCGTTTTTTCAAATCACAATGCAATATCCAGCACGACGGGAAAGTGGTCAGAGGCCAGCAACAGCGCTTCACGCAGGTCTTGGTTGGCATAGCATTTCGGATGGTCAAACGGGTGCCATATCTGCCATGCAGGGTTCTTGGCGCGCAGCCCCGGCGACACCATAATATAATCGAGAAGCGCCTGCAGAAACGGCTCGCCTGTGCGTTTGAACCGCGCTGTTGACGGTTGCGCCCCGACCCGGCGGCCCAGCACCATGCGCGCATGCGGGTCGTAAAGTTGCATGCCATTCCCTTCGCCCAGCACAATTTCGGCCCCCGAGCGGCCGAACAGTTTTTCATACTCGTCCAATCCGGGGCCGTCGTTGAAGTCGCCCAGCACGATCAGATCGTCACCCGCCTTGAGATGCTGTTCAACCCGGCCCCGCAGCCAGACGCATTGCGCAAGCTGCTTGCGCCGATTCTCGATTGCAATCCGTGTCGCGGCGGCCAAATTCCGGGTCCCGTGCGGTGCTTTGGATTTGGCATGCACGCCGATCAACCGCACCTTACGGTGCGGCGTTGTTACAGCAACCTCCAGCGGCGGCTTGGACCAACGGATCGTTTCGGGGGTTGCGTCTGCATCCACGTCCATCCTGAATTTGCCGTCGAACTGCGGAAATGTGGCATCGCCGTGCGGATCATGCACAGCGCTCATCACATCCGGATCATAAAGAAAGGCGATTTCCTGTTGGGTGTCATTGCGAAACCCCGTGATCACTGCCCGCGTCCGTAGGCCAAAATATTCCGCGAATGTCGTCAGCGCCAGCGCACCGTCACGTTTACGGCTGCTGTCGGGCGCTTCAATAATCATGATCGCATCGGCATCCATGGCAGTGAACACACCGCCCAATGCTTCTATCTGCTGCGCGCGCGTCACGTCCCAGCGGCCCGACCAGCCGCCGTCATCAATCAGCATCCCATCGTCATCAAACAGGTTGTTGAACCACTCGACGTTATAGGTGACGATCCTCATATTCGGGTGCCCTGAATTTCTTCCCAAGCACGGTTGATCGCCACCAAGCGGCGTTCAGCCAGCTTTATCGCCTCCTCTGGGACGCCCCGCGCCAACATCTGATCAGGATGGGTTTCGTGTACGAGTCTACGCCAAGCCGCCTTGATTTCACTGATCGGGGCGTCTGCATCTACGCCCAGCACATCAAAAGGGTCACGCTCGGCCTCCGCCACAAATTGCGCTCTAATTCCCCGAAAACGCCGGTCGTCAAATCCAAAGATGGTGGCCACCTCTGCCAGAAATACATCCTCCTTGGCATGATAGTTTCCGTCGGCCACAGCGATGTGGAACAGCCCTTCGAGCAGATCACAAAGTGGTGCATCATCGCGGCCGTACATCGCCTTGATGCGGCGTGCATAAGTGCTGTAGCCCGCAACGTCCTGTCGGGCCAGATTAAAGACGCGAGCGGCGTTTGCCTCTTCTTGGGGTGGGATCAAAAACACCTCTCGGAAGGCAATCACCTCGTCTTTTGTGACGACACCATCCGCCTTGGCCATCTTGGCGCCCAGCGCGATGACAGCGATCGCAAAGGCGACCGTCCGGTCGGGCTGCGCCCGCAATTTCTCAAAAATCGCCGACAGCCCCTCGCCTTTGGCAAGGGCTGCGACAGCTTCAGCCATGCGGGACCAGATCGACATATATCTTCCTTTGTCAAAGCAGTTTTTGCATCAGAACCAAATCAATCCAGCGCCCGAACTTGAACCCGACCTGCGGCAGTGTTGCAACCGTGTCAAACCCCAATGCAGCGTGAAAATGCACAGCGCCCGGATTTTCGGCGCTGCAACCCGCAAACATACTATGCATGTCCGCCTGTCTTGCGTGATCGCACAAGGCATTCATCAACGCACGCCCTGCTCCGCGGCCCTGCGCCCGGGCATGCAGCATGACGGTATGCTCGACCGTATAGCGGTATCCCTCGCCGCCCCGGAATTGAAAGTAGCGCGCAAAGCCCAAGACCTGTGCATCTTGTTCCCAGACAAGACACGGCGTGGTGCCGATCAGATCGGCCACGTCGGCGACCGTTTTTTCGACCGGATTAAACGTGATGGTTGTGTCGCGGATTGCGGCGTTCCAGATTTCTGAAATGGCCGCGGCATCGTCTGATTCAGCAGTTCTGATCACATGAGCACCCGTTCGCCGACGGGCGTCGCAAAGGTCGCGCTGAACGCTGCGGGCCCAACATGAAACCCAACGCGTGCGTCCGGCAAGTCCAACATGTTTTGAATGGCATCCGCCGTTGGATGCGTCACATCAAATGACGTCAGTCGGCAGCCGCTGTCAGGCAGGCGAGCGGCTGGATGTTGGGTCCCATCGGCCCATTGGACCAACGTCGGATAGGCCCCCTCAAAGGGCAGACTTCCGTCATCCGGCACGGTGATGCGCCAGCGCAGGTCGCCGCGAATAAGGTCCCGCGCGGGTCCAACGGATACAGGCGCCTGCTTGCGCGTTGCATCCATATCGTCGGTGCGGCAGATCCAATTTGCGAGACGCGGTCGGCCGCTGAATTCGTCAAGCGCGAACCAACTGGGGCCGTCGTATGGCGCCGCATCGGGGTCCTTGGCGATCACTTCCAGATACAGGCCATCCGCCAGCCCCAGAAGCATGTTGTAAGTCCCATATCGCAGATGCTGCCCACCGGGCTGAAGCGTCACGCCCAGGCTCTTTTCAACCCACGCTACACCTTGTCCAAGGTCGGTACAGGCGACAGCCAGATGATCCAATGAGAGCATTTGTGGAATTCTTTCCGATAAAATTAAAGCTTAGGGCCAAAGAAAACCCTATTTCTGTCTTGATGCAAGCCCAAGACATCTGACCCAAGGCAAACGATATCTATTGCTTGGGATTTACCATTTTACGGCTCGGGCCCGTCCGGGGTCAGGTGACATTACACCGACAGGATCGCGCGTCGGACAGGGATCAGCGATGCCATGTCATTTTTCAGCCGCTCGATTACCTTTGATGAACAACGTCCGGTTGGGCGTCTTGTCTGGATCGCAGGTTTCCAGCATCACGATATAGCTGATCCCGATGTGCGCGTCGCGCCAAACGGCGGCGCAACAACCCGGCGCTGTTGTCGTGACGGAGCGGCTTTTTGCAAAGCCGCGCCTCCGGCGGGGATATTTTTGCTCAAAAGAAACGACAAGCGACCGGCTAGCGCTGGGCGTCTCTTATGAGAGCAAGGATATCTTGCGCAGCTTTGGGGATGTTCGTGCCCGGGCCAAAGATCGCTTTGACACCATTGTCATAAAGAAATTGGTAGTCTTGCTGCGGGATGACGCCACCACAGATGACGATGATATCGTCTGCGCCTGCGTTCTTGAGAGCCTGCACCAATTTGGGCGCGAGTGTTTTATGCCCTGCCGCCTGTGAGCTGATGCCGATCACATGCACGTCATTGTCGATGGCGTCTTGCGCTGCTTCGTCCGGTGTTTGAAACAGAGGCCCCACATCGACATCAAAGCCGATATCGGCAAAGGCCGTTGCGATCACTTTTGCCCCTCTGTCGTGACCGTCCTGACCCATTTTGACGACCAGCATTCGCGGCCTGCGTCCTTCATCCTCGGCAAACGCTGCGACGCTGCGTTGGATTTCAGCAAAGCCTTCATCACCGTCGTAGGCGGCACCATACACCCCGGCGAGCGTTTTGACTTCGGCGCGGTGCCGACCAAATACGTTTTCCATCGCCATGCTGATTTCGCCAATGGTCGCGCGGGCCCGAGAGGCATCTATCGCGGCTTCGAGCAAATTTCCGCCTTCGGCCGCCCTGCGCTCAAGTTCCGCCAGAGCAGCATCGCAAACCGCCTGATTACGGGCTGCTTTGGTCGCATTGATCCGCTTGATCTGACCTTCGCGCACCGCGTTGTTGTCGATATCAAGGATATCAATGGGATCTTCGCGGTCTTTACGGTATTTGTTGACACCCACGATCACCTCTGTGCCGCGGTCGATCCCTGCCTGCCGTTTGGCGGCAGTTTCTTCGATGCGCAGTTTGGGCATGCCCGAGGCCACCGCCTTGGTCATGCCACCCATTTCCTCGACTTCTGCGATCAGCGACCACGCTTTTTCCGCCAATTCATGAGTCAGACTTTCGACGTAGTAAGAGCCTGCCAGTGGATCGACGACATTGGTAATGCCGGTTTCTTCTTGCAAGATCAGCTGGGTGTTGCGTGCGATGCGGGCGCTAAACTCAGTGGGCAGCGCAATGGCTTCATCCAAGGCGTTTGTGTGCAATGACTGGGTGCCGCCCAGAACCGCACTCATCGCCTCGTAGGCGGTGCGCACGACGTTGTTATAGGGGTCTTGTTCCTGCAAGCTAACGCCAGACGTCTGGCAATGGGTCCGCAGCATGGATGATTTCGGGTCCTTGGGGTCGAATTCTTCCATGATCCGCGACCAGAGCAGGCGGGCGGCGCGCAGTTTCGCGGCTTCCATGAAAAAATTCATGCCAATCGCAAAGAAGAATGACAGACGCCCCGCAAATTGATCGACATCCATGCCCCGTTCAATCGCGGCGCGAACGTATTCACGCCCATCGGCCAGCGTATAGGCCAATTCCTGCACAAGGTTCGCGCCCGCTTCTTGCATGTGATAGCCGCTGATGGAGATCGAGTTGAATTTGGGCATCTCGGCGGTGGTGTATTCGATGATATCAGCGATGATCCGCATCGACGGTTCCGGCGGATAAACGTAGGTGTTCCGCACCATAAATTCCTTGAGGATGTCATTCTGGATCGTCCCCGAAAGCACGCTACGCGGATGACCCTGTTCTTCGCCAGCGACAATGAAACTGGCCAGAATCGGGATGACGGCACCGTTCATCGTCATCGAGACCGAAACCTTGTCCAGCGGGATTCCGTCAAAGAGGATTTTCATATCTTCGACGCTGTCGATGGCAACACCAGCCTTGCCCACGTCCCCTTCGACGCGGGGGTGATCGCTGTCATAGCCGCGGTGGGTCGCGAGATCAAAGGCGACTGAGACCCCCTGCTGCCCGGCGGCCAGCGCTTTGCGATAGAAATTATTGGATTCTTCCGCTGTCGAAAAACCCGCGTACTGTCGGATGGTCCAAGGGCGGCCCGCATACATCGTCGCCTTGACGCCGCGCGTGAACGGCGCCGCACCGGGCACGCCACCCATATGGGGCAGATTGGCTGTGTCATCTGCTGTATAGACCGGCTTGACCTCGATCCCCTCGAGAGTATGCCACGTCAGCGCATCCAGAGGTTTGCCCCGCAATTCGCGTGCGGCGATGTCTTCCCAGATTTTCTTGTCAGTCATTTTGGCCTCCAAAGCGGGTGCGGATGCGGCAATACGGAATTGTTGACGCTGATATGCAGTTGCCCCTTAGCTTTTGGCCAAGGTACCTCTATATCTAGTTTCATGAAAATATTGATGAACATACGCTGGGCTGCATTTACCATCCTAATCGGAGCGACGGCACTGCCTGCCCAAGAACTTACCACGATCGAACGCTGGAATGCGGACCGCGCCATTGTGTTCGACGCCGCCGACATCACATTGTCAGAACTGCAATGGCAGGCGCGGCCACTTGTCGTTTTCGCCGATACGCCCAATGATCCAAATTTCCAGCAGCAAATCGACCTGTTGCTCGCCCGGATGGAAGAGCTGGCCCTGCGCGATGTCATCGTGCTGACCGATACGGACCCGGCCGCGATGTCAAACCTTCGGACGCAGTTGCGCCCACGCGGTTTCATGCTGGCCCTTCTGGCGAAGGATGGCACAGTCGCCTTTCGCAAACCTTTTCCTTGGGATGTCCGCGAAATTTCACGTTCCATCGACAAGATGCCCCTGCGCGACCAGGAAATCCGCGACAGGCGCGACCTCAACCAATAACTATAGCAACCGCAACGCAGCCTATACATCGGCGCCGCGTTTCATCAGATAACGCCCCCCAAAAAACAAGACGGTAACCAACAAAAGTGCGGCAAAGGGTTCTTCGAGGGTATCAGTCATGATCAGCACAACGGCTGTGACCGTGAAGGCGCCGCAGAATGTGGCGGTGCCTGCCGTGGAAGCCATGCCAAAGCGAGCCCCTGCAAGGGTCCCATGCACCAACCCAAAGGCAAGGACGGCGGCCATGACCGGGCAAAAGACCAGCCAAAAGGCCAATCCCGCCGGCGATACTCTGGCTGCGGACGTGATAATGACGAAACCTGCAACACAGTAGACTGCCAGAGCCGCAATCAGACCGCAGGCATAAGATCCGACATATGCCCGCCAGCCCGCCACCTATTCAAACTCCATGATCACGTCATCTACCGCCAGGCTGTCGCCGGCGCCTGCATTGACCTTTTTGACCACGCCCTTGCGTTCGGCGCGCAGAATGTTTTCCATCTTCATCGCCTCCACGGTGCACAGCGCCTGCCCTTCCTGCACCTCGTCACCTTCGGCCACATTCACCTTGACGATAAGGCCGGGCATCGGACACAGCAGCGATTTCGATGTATCGGGTGGCAGCTTTTCGGGCATCAGTGCGGCAAGTTCGGCTTGACGCGGGGTGCGCACATGGACCTTCATGTCCGCACCGCGATACCGCACGCGGAACCCGCCGGAAATCTTGCCTACCTTCAACACCAGCGGTTCCCCACCGACCATCAGACGCGCCAGCGGGTCGCCCGGTGTCCAACTGCTTTCGACCCGCAGGGTGCGACCATTGATCTGCACATCGGCCCCCGCCTTGTCAGCGGTGATCACCACATCATGCGACGTGCCTTGCAGGCTGACGACCCAGTCTTCGCCCACGTGGCGTTCGTGGTTGTCCATCCGGCCCGAAATGCGCGCGCGGCGAATTTCGGCGACGCGGTGCATGGCCGCAGCGGCGGCGGCAATCCGGGTGCAGGCGATATCGGGCAGGGTCACACCATCGAAACCATCGGGGAACTCTTCCTCGATAAAGGCGGTGGTCATCGTGCCCGCAATGAATTTCGGATGATCATAGACCGCAGCCAGAAACGGCAAGTTGTGCCCGATCCCCTCCAGCTCGAACCCGTCAAGCGCGAGGCGCATTTCCTCGATCGCTGTGGCGCGGTCAGGCGCCCAAGTACAAAGCTTGGCGATCATCGGGTCGTAATACATGCTGATCTCGCCACCCTCGAATACGCCGGTATCGTTGCGCACGGCACGGTCGTTCGTCGCCTCTTCCACTGGTGGGCGATACCGGGTCAAACGGCCAATTGAGGGCAGAAAGCCACGATATGGGTCTTCAGCATAAAGGCGGCTTTCCATCGCCCAGCCGTTAATTTTAAGGTCAACTTGGGTGAATGGCAGCTTCTCACCCGCTGCAACCCGGATCATCTGTTCCACAAGGTCGATTCCGGTGATCAATTCAGTCACCGGATGTTCCACCTGCAAACGGGTGTTCATCTCGAGGAAAAAGAAATTACGGTCGCCATCAACGATGAATTCCACCGTGCCGGCGCTGGTATAGCCGACGGCCTGCGCCAAAGCGACCGATTGTTCGCCCATAGCCTTGCGCGTTGCGTCATCCAGAAACGGCGACGGGGCTTCTTCCACGACCTTCTGGTTGCGGCGTTGGATCGAGCATTCGCGTTCATGCAGATAAACCGCATTGCCATGACTATCCGCCAGCACCTGAATTTCAATGTGGCGCGGTTGGGTCACGAATTTTTCGATGAAAATCCGATCATCGCCAAACGAATTCGCCGCTTCGTTCTTGGAGCTTTGGAACCCCTCGCGCGCTTCTTGATCATTCCACGCGATCCGCATGCCCTTACCACCACCACCGGCGGATGCCTTGATCATCACCGGGTAGCCTACTTCATTCGAGATCACGACAGCCTCATCGGCATCGGCGATCAACCCCATGTAGCCCGGCACAGTCGAGACATTCGCCTCTTGGGCCAGCTTCTTGGAGGTGATTTTGTCGCCCATCGCTTCGATTGCGCCTTTTGGCGGGCCGATAAAGGCAACGCCTGCGGCGGCGAGCGCCTCAGCGAATTTGGCATTCTCGGACAGAAAACCATAGCCGGGATGCACCGCCTCGGCGCCGGTTTGCTTTACGGCGGCCATCACCTTGTCGATGACGATATAAGATTGGTTCGCCGGGGCGGGGCCAATGTGCACGGCCTCATCCGCCATCTTGACATGAAGGGCATTGCGGTCGGCGTCGGAATAGATCGCAACCGTCTTTATGCCCATCTTGCGGGCGGTCTTGATCACGCGGCAGGCGATTTCGCCGCGGTTGGCGATAAGTATTTTCTTGAACATTATATTCCGTCCCCAAAACACGAAAACGCCGCCGGGGGCTGACCCCGACGGCGGTTCCTATTGTGCAAACGCCCCGATTGGGCGCGATTATCGTGACTAGCGGCAGGCGGCGATGCCTGCGTCGTCACAAAGAACGCCAGCGGCTGCACCGGCAAGGATTGTACCCGTGCGGTCAGTGCCAAGCACTTCGGAGGCAACGAGACCCGCGCCAGCGCCGACAACACCGCGTTCCACGTCACCTTCAAGGCAACCGGCAAGGCCAAGCATGGCAACCGCAGCGAGGATGATAGATTTCTTATGCATATTATTCTGCCTAACATTGTTTTTAAAGCAGCGCCAGAATCGGCGCTTCTTGCACTAAACTCAATAGCCATAAGCGCCTGATATCCAATAACAGCCGATTTTCCGCCGATCAGATGCCGAAAAAAGAAAACTGGCCTGCCCGAAAATTGGGCAGACCAGTCAGGGGAAGGGTAACGGTGTTGACAGTTTGCAGCAGGACGCTTGCTGGAACGCCGCGCTACATTATCAATGCTGCCGCAATCCAGCATCGGTGCATAGCCAGCTGATTGACCCTCCCGGAAATGGGCAGGTTTCTGCCAAGATCGCGCAACCATCATCCTTTTTCTGCCGATCAGGGCCATGCTTAGCCGCCTGTGATTTCGGGAAAGGTGACACGCATAACAGCAACGTTGATCTGCAACATCGCATCATAACTCGCTGGGTCAAACGGATCTTCCGCTGCGATAACTTCGCGGCCAAGAAGCCAGCTGAGCCGACCGGCGTCCAAATTGCCGCGCACGAATGGCGCGTCGCCAAACTGTTCCCACAATGCCTTCATGAAACCCGCGTCGGCGCGTTTATCAGGCGGGCGGCGGTCTGGGTGGCGGATACGCTCGGTCAACAGCGTGGCGCCTTCCTTGTGCCCGCGCCTGATCGTAAATTGAAAGTCCGTTCCAGGTAAGCGCCCTGGGAAACCACGATGCTTTTCCATGTCAAAAAGACCCCTTTTGCGTCTCAGTTTCAAATTCAGTCAGCGCGGGTTTGCCATGGCGAAACCCCGCAGCAACGGCACTGGAAAGAATGGTGGCGCGGCTAATCATAATGGAATGTTGTCATGTTTTTTCCACGGGTTTTGCAGTTGCTTGCCCCGCAGTGATGCAAAGGCCCGGCAAACCCGCTTGCGGGTGGAATGTGGCATTATCACCTCGTCAATAAAGCCCTTTTCCGCCGCCACAAAAGGATTGGCAAAGCGGTCTTCGTATTCCTTGGTCCGCGCCGCAATCTCTTCCGTGGATTTGCCGCGATAAATGATCTCGGTGGCACCCTTGGCACCCATCACCGCGATTTCGGCCGTGGGCCAAGCATAGTTGAAATCACCGCGCAGATGTTTGGACGCCATAACGTCATATGCGCCGCCATAAGCCTTGCGCGTTATCACAGTGACCTTTGGGACGGTCGCTTCACCGTAGGCGAACAGCAGCTTCGCGCCATGTTTGATAACCCCGCCATATTCCTGCGATGTACCGGGCAGAAAGCCGGGTACATCGACCAGTGTCAGGATCGGGATTTCAAAGGCATCACAGAAACGGACAAACCGCGCGGCCTTGCGGGACGAATCGATATCAAGGCATCCGGCCAGAACCATCGGCTGGTTCGCGACAACGCCGACGGTGGATCCTTCCAACCGCATAAAACCCGTCAAAATATTCTTGGCGAAATCCTCTTGAATCTCATAAAAGTCGCTTTCGTCGGCAAGCTTCTGGATCAGTTCCTTCATGTCGTACGGTGTATTGGCATTGTCAGGGATCAGCGTATCAAGACTATCCTCGAGCCGGTTCACATCATCAAAGAAAGGACGGACCGGAGGTTTCTGACGATTATTGAGCGGCAGGAAATCGACAAGGCGCCGCACCTCAGCCAAGGCCTCGACGTCATTTTCAAAGGCGCCGTCCGCGACGCTGGATTTCTTGGTATGGGTCGATGCACCGCCCAATTCCTCTGCTGTGACCACCTCGTTGGTGACGGTTTTGACCACGTCGGGGCCTGTCACAAACATGTAGCTGGAATCTTTTACCATGAAGATAAAGTCGGTCATCGCCGGGCTGTAGACCGCGCCACCGGCACAAGGCCCCATGATCACGCTGATCTGCGGCACGACACCGGATGCCATGATATTACGCTGAAACACCTCGGCATACCCCGCGAGGCTCGCCACACCTTCCTGAATGCGCGCGCCACCGGAATCATTGATCCCGACAACGGGCGCGCCATTTTGCATCGCCATATCCATGATCTTGCAAACTTTTTGGGCGTGCGTTTCCGACAGCGACCCACCAAAGACCGTGAAATCCTGACTGAAAACATAAATCATGCGTCCGTTGACGGTGCCCCAACCGGTTACCACGCCATCGCCTGCGGGTCGGTCCTGCTCCATCCCGAAATCGGTGCAACGGTGCGCTACGAACATGTCGAACTCTTCAAAAGACCCTTCGTCCAACAATAATTCGATCCGCTCGCGTGCGGTCAGCTTGCCCTTGCTGTGTTGAGCGGCGATGCGCCTTTCTCCGCCGCCATTGCGGGCAGCCTGACGACGATCTTCGAGTTCCTGCAAAACATCCACGCGGAAGTCCCCCTTTTGGTCACGCCCTCTTTAGCAGGTTCTGACGGACTGAGAAGCATCGTATGGGATATTTGCAAACTAGGCGTTATGCAAAATGCATAATTTGCAAATCAGCAAATGACGCTACGCGCATATCTGATGTGCACTATTGCGAATAGACAGCCAAAGCGGCAGGCCATAGGACAACATCATGACCTCCAAACCCTCAGTCCGCTTTCTGGACCGCACCACCCCACCGCATCTTATTACACTCGTGCTTTTGACGGGCGTGGCGGCGTTGAACATTTCGATATTCCTGCCTGCGCTGGCAGCCATGACAGAATATTTCGAGACGGATTATGCGATTATGCAAATCGCCCTGTCAGGGTATCTTGCCACAACGGCGGTGATCCAGATATTCATCGGCCCGATTTCCGATAGGTTCGGCAGACGGCGGGTCGTGCTCATTTCTCTTTCAATCTTCGTGGTCGCCAGCATCGGAGCGCTTTTTGCAACATCCATCGCGGCCTTCCTGTTCTTTCGCATGCTGCAGGCCACAGTCGCATCCGCGATGGTCCTGAGCAGAGCAATCGTGCGCGATATTGTCCCGCAAGACGAAGCCGCATCAATGATCGGCTATGTTACGATGGGCATGGCTTTGGTGCCCTTGGTTGGCCCGATGATTGGCGGCGCGCTGGCAGAGGCATTTGACTGGCACGCCACCTTGACCTTTGTGACATTCTGCGGGGTTGGGGTGCTGGCACTATGTTTCTTTGATCAAGGCGAAACCGTTGCAGGCAGCGGAACCAGCTTCGCAGACCAGATCAAGACCTACCCCGAACTGTTCAAATCACCCCGGTTTTGGGGCTATGCGCTCTGTGCGGCATTTGGATCCGGCGCTTTCTTTGCGCTGCTGGGCGGGGCATCTTTTGTCGCCAGCAACATATTCGGACTGTCGCAATTCTGGAGCGGCGTAGCCCTTGGTGCACCCGCGATAGGTTACGCCATCGGCAACTTTTTTTCCGGCAAATATTCCGTCAGGCTGGGCATCAACCGCATGGCGATCATTGGCTCTTTGATCACCATCGCAGGGCTGGGCACCTCGGCATTGATCACATTTTCTGGTGTTGAACACCCGCTGATTTTCTTTGGCTTTTGCGTCTTCCTGGGCCTTGGCAACGGGCTGACGCTGCCCAATGTAACCGCTGGCCTGATCTCTGTTCGGCCACATCTGGCGGGCACGGCCAGCGGGTTGGGCGGGGCGATCATGATCGGCGGCGGCGCGGCTCTTTCACAATTCGCCGGCGGGCTTTTGACAATCGAAACTGGCACATTGCCACTGCAGCTATTGATGCTGAGCGTGTCCGCGCTCGCTTTGGTGTCAGTTCTTTTCGTTATCTGGCGAGAGAAGCAAGTCACTTGACGTTTTCTTTGCAATGGCTAAACCTGAAAAGCTAATTTGCAAAGGTGGGCAATGGCCGTTCAGAAACTGTATGCTGGGGCAAAACTGCGTGAATTTCGTGGCCGGCTTTCGCTGACCCAGAAAACCTTTGCCGAAAAGTTAGGCGTGTCGCTGCCCTATCTCAACCAAATGGAAAACAAGAATTTATTTGGTAGCAACCATATGAAAAGCGTTTCACAATTGATGATGTAAAAACCAATATTTCTCTGTTTTTTCAGAACCAAAGACAGCGAGAACCCTGAAAGAGTTGCACTTCTACAGGTCACTTCGATATCCTGAGGATTTCCACTAGGCATCTGGTGAAAAGCCCACTACCCATTAACTTACTGTATTTAAAAGTTAAAAAGGATACTTCCCAAGATGCCTTCATCAAAAGAAATTAGAACCGCAATTCGCGTACTTGAAGAGTTCAAGAAGATCGACCCAGACATCACCCTACCTTCGATGTTGACATTCCTCTACGCCGTGGAACGAGATGGGCAAGCTGGCAACCAGTTTGAGATTGATCAACGCTTGGATATGTCAGGGGCGACCGCAAGTCGCGCCATCGCCCACTGGCTGCCCTTCAAACGCCCCCGTGTCGCTGGCCTCAACATGATGGACAGCATCCCTGATCCCGAAGATCGCCGTTACCGGATGATCACACTGAACCGTCGCGGCCTCGACTTTGCTGAGAGGATAAAGCTCGCAGTTCAAGAAGCGGCGCTGTGACACTATGTGACCTTCATGTGACCCGTGACACAAATCAAGGACAGAAAGCATGACCTCCAAGGTGTACGCTGGCGCGAAGCTTCGTGATGTAAGGCAACGACTTAACATGCCCCAAGCGGTGTTCGCCCAACGCCTTGGGGTATCCATCCCCTACCTATCGCAGATGGAAAACAACAACAGACCGGTATCGACATCGGTCGTTCTTGGCCTTGCACAAGAATTCGGTTTTGACGTCACCGAATTGCAGGCGGGGGATGAGGCCAGACTGGTCGGTGACATGCGCGAGGCGCTGGCCGATCCGGTCTTTACGGGCCCGGCCCCTGCATTGGCTGACTTGCGGCTTGCCGCGTCCAATGCCCCAACGCTGGCGCGGGCATTTCTTGACCTGCATGCCACATACCGCCAAACCCATGAGCGGCTCGCCTCACTGGATGAGGCATTGGGCCGCGAGGATGCCCGGCTCCGGCCCAGCTCATGGGAAGAAGTGCGCGATTTTTTCCACTACTGCGATAACTATCTTGATGCCGTAGACCGCAGCGCTGAGCGCTTTGCCAACCTGCGCAAGTCTGGCGAAACAATAACCCAAGCGGCTGTCCGCACACTCGCCGCACAGCAAATTACAGTCACGCAGAGCGATGCCGGACCGATCCGCCACTATGATAGCGCGACAAAAACGCTGCGGATCGCACGGCACGCAACATCGGCAACGCAAACCTTTCAAATATTGCTACAGCTAGCCCTGATCACCCAAGGTCAGTTGCTGAACGCAACATTGGATCAGGCCCGGTTCCAGTCCGAAGAAGCCCGCAGCATCGCAAAGGTCGGTCTTGCCAATTATTTTGCAGGGGCCGCCCTGATGCCTTACGGGGCATTTCTTGGCGCCGCCCAAGATAACCGCCACGATCTGGAGGTGCTAGCCAATCGCTTTGGCGCGTCGATCGAACAAGTCGCGCACCGGCTTTCGACCATGCAACGGCCCAGCGCCAAGGGTATTCCGTTCTTTTTTGTGCGCGTCGATCAAGCTGGCACCATTACGAAACGCCATTCGGCCACAACCCTGCAATTCGCGCGCTATGGTGGTGCCTGCCCTTTATGGAACGTGCATCAGGCGTTTGAATTGCCCGGTCAATTCCTGCGACAACTGGCCGAAACCCCCGACGGCGCACGGTATTTCTGCCTTGCGCACGATGTCAGTAAATCCGGCGGTGCCTACAATGCACCCACGCGTCGCTATGCCATTGGGCTAGGCTGCGAAGTGCGTCATGCGCCCGCCTTGGTCTATGCCGATCACATGGATGTCGGAAGTCCGGCTGCCTATGCGCCGATTGGCATCTCTTGCCGGATCTGCGAGCGGCGCGACTGTCACCAACGGTCTGTGCCACCGTTAGAGCGGCAACTGCGCGTCGACCCCGACAAGCGCGGCACATTGCCTTATCAATTGGATTAATGTCGTATTCACGATTGCCAATCACACAATCATGCCCGACGATCAGTCACAATCAGAGGAAGGACTACCATGGAATTATCAGGAACCCGGGTGATTGCCGCAGATGTCAATACAGTCTGGGCTCATCTGAACAACCCTGTGACCTTACGAACCTGCATCCCCGGCTGCGAGGAACTGACCGGCTCGCCCGAAGAAGGGTTCACAGCGGTCGTCAAACAGAAGGTTGGCCCTGTCTCTGCGACCTTCAAAGGGGCGGTAACGCTGGAAAACGTGCGCCCCGGCGCAAGCTACACCATCGTCGGCGAGGGCAAAGGCGGTGTCGCAGGCTTTGCCAAAGGGCATGCTGATGTAACGCTGACCCCCGTCGCAGGCGGCACAGAGCTGGTCTATGCCGCCGAGGCCAAGGTGGGCGGCAAGTTAGCGCAATTGGGCAGCCGTATCATCGGGGGTTTCGCCCGCAAGATGGCCGACCAGTTTTTTGAGCGCTTTCAAAACACCGTCGAGGGCAACAGCGACACATGATCAGGTGGCGGTTCGTAGCGCACTGGCAACGGCATCTTTCAGCGACATACGCTGCTTGCGCATCTCGGCCATATGCAGATCATCGGTTGGCTCCACATCCGTCTCAGCGCGGTGAATGGCGCGGTTGATTGTATGGTACTCATCGCAAAGCTTGGCAAAATGCGCGTCAGTTTCCTTGAGACTGTGCAGCAAATCCTGCTGGTCAGGGAATTCCGCGATTAATTCATGGGGGGTATGCGACATAGGATGGCCCTTTCTTGTTGTCACCCCTGAACTAACCAATAGCCCCTACCCGTACTTTGATCCGGATCAAGTAAAGCTATCAATCGCGAGCCGCCCGCCAACCTGCGGCCTCAGCGTCGGCGACCGTGCAAAACCAGCGCTCTCCGTTGCGGGTATTGATCCCAGTGCGTGCATAGCTGCGCCCACCCGCCAGATGGTAGATACGACCATTATTTGAGATGTTGCCCTTGATCGTGCAGGTCTGATCAGGTGCGTCGCGGCCCGCAATACGGGTCGCACGATATGCGGCTGGCATTTGCACGGTAAAACCCCAAAGGCCGCGTTCGGCAACCGCCGCGGCCTTTTCATCCAGATCGTAAATACTGGAATAACGCCTATAGGCCCAGGCAAGCCCGTCGCCAACGATCGCAGCTCCCAAATCAATCCCGTCAACATCACAACTCGCCACGACCCTGTTGTAGCGGTCAATATCAATCTGGGTACAGCGCGCCTGCCGCCCCTGAAACCGATCCAAGACCAGATCACGCGCCCAACGCCCACAATCCCATTCACGCCCGTCAGATGCGCAGGGCTGACCAAGTTCGGGCGCATCGATTCCAAACAGCCGGACCCGGACGCCACCCACATCAAACGTATCGGCATCAATCACGCGCAGCGCCCCGTTGGGCACCGCACAGGTTGCCGTTGCGTAAAACAACGCCAACAAAAGTGAACAAAAGCGGATCATGTTACGCACTACGGCTGAATAGCCCGCGCCATCAAGCAGATCAGTTAAGAAAGATTAACAAAATCCTAACGCTGTGACGTTTTCCACGCAGGGTGGATCCAAGGCTCTGCATTCTGCGGCGGCAATGGATGGCGCTGCAGAATGTGATCAGCCGCTTTTTCCCCAACCATAATTGACGGCGCATTAAGATTGCCGTTGGTGATGCGCGGAAAGATCGAGCTGTCGGCCAACCGCAGACCGTCGACACCAATCACCCGTGTCTGGCTGTCTACCACCGCCATAGGGTCATCGACCGCACCCATTTTGCAGGTACCACAGGGGTGATAGGCGCTTTCGGCATGGTCACGAATGAAGTCATCAAGCGCCGCATCGCTTTGCGCTGCGGCAGCAGGCTGAATTTCATGACCACGGAATTCATCGAATGCGGGCTGGCCAAAGATTTCGCGGGTCAACCGAATACAGGTCCGAAATTCGGCCCAATCCTTTGGATCAGACATATAATTGAATTGGATTCGAGGGTTGTCGTTAGGATCGGCGGACCGCAGCGTGACCTGCCCCCGTGACACGGAGCGCATCGGCCCGACATGGGCCTGAAAACCATGGCCTTCCGGGGCGACCTTGCCATCATAGCTGACCGCCATGGGCAGAAAGTGAAATTGGATATCAGGATATTCAACGCCAGCGGCCGACCGAATGAACCCTGCGCTTTCGAATTGATTGGACGTGCCCAGACCCGTTTTCCAAAAAAGCCACTCGGCACCGATGCGGGCCTTGCCCCGCAGGTTCCAGTGGGAAAACAACGATACGGGCTTGGTTGCAGCCATTTGGATGTAAAGTTCCAGATGGTCTTGCAGGTTCTGGCCCACGCCGGGTCGGTCTGCGACCACGTCGATGCCATGGTCTGTCAGGTGGTCGGCTGGCCCAATCCCAGACAGCATCAACAGCTTTGGTGAATTCAGCGAAGACGCCGCAACGATCACTTCAACATTCGCCCTGATGGTTTCGATCTTGTTGCCCCGGCTGATTTCAACACCGACAGCCCGTCCGTTTTCGATGACAACCCGACGCGCGAAGGCGCGGATCAACGTGCAGTTCGGCCGTTTGAGCGCCGGGCGCAGATAGGCGTTGGCAGCGGACCAGCGGCGGCCTTTGTAGATTGTTGCGTCGAAAGGGCCAAAGCCTTCTTGTTGTTCACCATTATAGTCACCGGTGATCGGATAGCCCGCTTGGCCACCGGCATTGACGAACGCGCGTGTCAGCGGATTTTTACGCGGTCCGCGCGTGACATGCAGCGGCCCATCCTTGCCGCGCCACGCAGGGTTTCCACCATGCCCACCGGCATGCCAATGCTCCATGCGCTTAAAATATGGCAGCACATCCGCATAGGACCAGCCTTGGGCACCCGATGCGGCCCAGTGATCAAAATCGTGGGCATGGCCGCGCACATATATCATGCCGTTGATCGAAGAGGACCCACCGATGACTTTGCCGCGCGGTGTGACAAGTACACGTCCGCCCAAGTGTGGTTCCGGTTCTGTTTTCAGGCCCCAGTCGTAGCGTTTCATATTCATCGGATAGGACAAAGCTGCGGGCATCTGAATGAACGGGCCTGCATCGCTGCCCCCGTGTTCGATGACCAGCACCTGCTTACCTGCTTCGGCAAGACGGTACGCCATAGCGCACCCCGCGCTGCCCGCGCCAATGACGATATAGTCTGCTTGCATCAAAACGGTGCCTCTACATCGCCCATGGCCACATAAACACCCTTGATCTGACTATAATGCTCGATCGCCGCTTTCGAGTTTTCGCGGCCCACACCCGACAGTTTTGACCCGCCGAATGGTGCTTCGACGGGCGCGAGGTTATAGGTGTTGATATAGCAGGTTCCCGCCTCGAACCCTGCCACCATGCGGTGGGCGCGCGTCAGGTCGGCAGTAAACACGCCAGCGGCAAGGCCGTAGATCGTGTCGTTGGCACGGGCTAGCACCTCTTGCTCGGTCTGGAAATCCAACACGGACATGACGGGCCCAAAAATTTCTTCGCGGGCGATGGTCATATCGTCCGTCACATCGGCAAAAACGGTCGGTTCGAGAAAAAAGCCGGCCCGATCGACGCGCTTGCCGCCGGTGACCAAAGTCGCCCCTTCTGCGATGCCCTGAGCAATAAAGCCCTCGACGAGGTCGCGCTGATGTGCGGATACCATAGGGCCAAAGTTCACGTCCGGATCCTGCGGGTCGCCCATTTTCACACCCGCCAACCGTTCGGTCAGCCGTTTGAGAAAAGCAGGCTTGATACCCGATTGCACGAATACCCGCGTGCCGTTGGAACAGACCTGCCCAGAGGAATAGAAGTTGCCAAGGATCGCGCCGGACACTGCATTTTCAAGGTCGGCATCATCAAAGATGACCAGCGGTGATTTGCCGCCCAGCTCCATCGTCACATGCCGGATGCCTTCGGCTGCGGCGGCATAGACTTTGCGGCCAGTGGGGACTGATCCGGTCAGCGATACCTTGTCCACGCGTGGGTCGGTGACCAGCGCCGCACCAACCGCGCCATAGCCTTGAATCACGTTGTAAACGCCTGCTGGTGCCCCTGCCTCGTGCAGGATTTCTGCGACTTTGAGGGCACAGAGCGGTGTGGTTTCAGAGGGTTTGAACACCATGGCATTGCCGCACGCAAGGGCGGGTGACGCCTTCCAGCAGGCAATTTGCGTCGGGTAGTTCCATGCCCCTATGCCGACGCAGACACCGAGCGGTTCACGGCGCGTGTAGACAAAATCATCGCCCAACTGGATATGCTCGCCCGTAATTGTGGCGGCAAGCCCGCCGAAATACTCTAATGCGTCGGCGCCAGATGTGGCGTCAGCCACACTGGTTTCCTGATAGGGCTTGCCCGTATCGTAGGTTTCCAGCACCGACAAATCATGATTGCGCGCGCGCATGATATCAGCAGCCCGCCGCAGGACGCGACCCCGCGCGGTTGCAGTCCATGCCGCCCATTCCCTTTGTGCGCGTTTGGCGGCGGTCAATGCCTGATCTACAATTGCCGGGGTTGCGGAATGAAGTGTGGCGATGACTTCGCCGGTTGCTGGGTAAATCACGGTGATGATTTCCCCAGCTGTGTCTTCGACATATCTGCCATCGACAAAATGGCTGGCGGTGGGTTGGACGTTCATGGTGTGGATGCCTCCGGCGGGAGTGTTTTCAGACATAAGAAGCGGTTACTGGCCGCGCGGAAAGCGCTGGCCGTCTTCGAGAATGTTCAGGTCCATGTGGTTGCGCATATAACGCTCTGACGCTTTTTGCAGCGGTTGGTAGTCCCACGGGTAATAATTGCCGTTGCGCAATGCCGCATACACCACCCAACGGCAGGCTTGGGAGTGGCGCACGTCAGCGTCGTATCGCGCGAGATCCCAGCGCGCTTCGGTCTTGGCGCGCAGCTGGCTCAGCGTGCCTTGATGAGCGGCTATGCCCGCGAGGTTTGCAAGCTCGTGCGGGTCGGTGTCGAGGTCGAACAATTGGTCCGGGTCCAGCGTGCAGCGGGTGTATTTCCATTTGCCATAGCGCAGGCAGACCAGCGGCGCCTGCGACCCTTCGGCGGCGTATTCCATGGCGACGGGAGCATCGCGCGTGCCGCTATGGCCTAGGGAAACCAGACTTTGACCGCTGGTCCATGGCATGACTTCGGACATATCCACGCCGGCCAGTTCACAAAGCGTTGGCGTGATGTCGATCGTACTTACCGGCGTTGCGTTCAGGCCCGGCGTCATGCCAGGTGCGGCGATCATCAGCGGAACACGAGACGCGCCTTCGTAGAATGACATTTTGAACCACAGGCCCCGTTCGCCCAGCATATCGCCATGATCGGAGACAAACAGGATCGTTGCGTCCTGCCGGGTGTCTTTGAGCGTTTGAAGAACCTCACCGATCTTGTCGTCGATATACGAAATATTGGCAAAGTAGGCGCGGCGGGCGCGTTTGATGTGATCCTCGGTGATATTAAAGTTGTCGCGGTCGTTGGCGTCTAGGATGCGCTGGGAATGTGCATCCTGATCGGCGTAAGGGATCGGACCGACCTGCGGCATCAGATGGTCGCAGTCTTCGTAGAGATCCCAGTATTTCTGCCGCGCCACATACGGGTCATGTGGATGCGTGAAACTGACTGTCAGGCACCAAGGCCGGTCATCATGGCCGCGGGACAGATCATAGAGCTTTCGGGTCGCATTATAGGCCACCTCGTCATCGTACTCCATTTGGTTGGTAATCTCGGCCACACCGGCGCCCGTGACGGACCCCATGTTGTGATACCACCAGTCGATCCGTTCGCCCGGCTTGCGGTAATCCGGGGTCCAGCCAAAATCCGCCGGGTAGATATCAGTTGTCAAACGCTCCTCGAACCCGTGCATCTGGTCGGGGCCGACGAAATGCATCTTGCCTGACAGGCAGGTCTGATAGCCCGCGCGGCGGAGATGATGCGCATAGGTTGGGATCGTGGACGCAAATTCTGCCGCATTGTCATAGACCCCCGTGCGCGATGGCAACTGGCCGGACATAAACGATGCCCGCGCAGGCGCGCATAGCGGCGATGCCGTATAGGCATTGGCAAAACGGGTTGACCTTGCGGCCAAGGCTTTCAGGTTTGGTGCATGCAGCCAGTCGGCCGGGCCGTCGGGGAACAACGTGCCGTTCAGTTGATCGACCATGATGATCAGGATGTTTGGTTTGGTCATTCGGCACCTCTACTGAGTTCCAATTCCAGCAACGCCAGAACAAGTGTTGTCGCATCCGCCGTACCACCCGCATCGCGCAGCAACCCTTGGCGCAGATACTGCCCGTCGATCAGGCTGCCGATGCGGGTTGCAGCGCCTTGCGCCCGACCGCCAAGTAATGGCCGCAGATCATGAACCAAATTACTGTGCAACCGCCGCTGATATATGCGTAGAAGCCGTTGCGCGTCTGCCGATGTCTGCGCCAGCACGTAAAAGTTGAGCCACGCAGCAATGACCTTGGGCTGGAAGTTTGTGGACGCGAAGCTCGCCTGGACGATCGCCGCGACACGGGCTTGATGGCCTTTGGCACCAGCCAACGCCGCACGCACCTCAGCCCCGAATATCGTTAATGTATGGCGCATGGCTGCGAGAAATATCTGGTCTTTTCCACCAAAGTAATGATGCGCCAAGGCCGACGACATCCCTGCACGCTTAGCAATATCCCTAACTGTTACGTCCAAATTGCCCATCGCCCCGATTTCATCAATCGTGGCTTTCACTAAAGCGGCGCGGCGGATAGGTTCCATTCCAAGCTTTGGCATCTGATCCTCAGGTTTGGATTGCCACAGCAGATAAATCGTTCTTTATTGACTCGTCAATCAAGAAAAACAGAGGAGAGACCAATGATACTTAAATCCGCACTTTCCGTGGTGGCAATCTGCGCCGCCATGCCTGCATTCGCCAACTGCGAGTCCGTGACATTCTCGGATGTTGGCTGGACCGATATCACCGCCACGACCGCCGCCACGTCGGTCGTGCTTGAAGCGTTGGGATATGAAACCGACATCAAGGTTCTGTCTGTCCCCGTGACCTATATTTCGATGGCCGAGGGTGACATTGACGTCTTCTTGGGCAACTGGATGCCCACGATGGAAGCTGACATCGCGGCCTACCGCGACGCAGGTACCGTGGATACTGTCCGCGCGAACCTTGAGGGGGCGAAATACACCCTTGCGGTCAACAAAACCGCTGCCGACATGGGTATCGCTGACTTTGCTGATCTGGCCGCCAACGCCGATGCGCTGGATGGCAAAATCTACGGGATCGAGCCGGGCAATGACGGCAACCGCCTGATCATGGATATGATCGAGGCCGGGGCATTCGGGCTGGACGGGTTCGAAGTCATCGAAAGCTCTGAGCAGGGGATGCTGGCACAGGTTGACCGCGCCTCTGGTCGGGATGAGCCGATTGTCTTTCTTGGCTGGGAACCGCACCCAATGAACGCCAATTTCGATATGTCTTATCTGACCGGTGGCGACGATTGGTTTGGGCCGAATCTTGGCGGTGCAACTGTGTTCACCAATACCTCTGCGGGCTATGTCGATCGCTGCCCCAACGTTGGCAAGCTGCTGGGCAACCTTGAATTCACGCTGGCTATGGAGAACGAGATCATGGCCGCAATTCTTGATGACGGCACCGATCCAGCCGATGCGGCAAGAGCGTGGCTGGTCGCCAACCCGGATGCCTACATAAGCTGGCTGGACGGCGTGACCACATTGGATGGCGGCGATGCCGTCGCGGCTGTCAAAGCATCACTAGGCATGTAAATCACCTCCCCGCAGGTCCCTTTTGGGGCCTGCCCCTCTCCAACGATCAAAGGATCCGATATGGATTGGCTGACCGACAACAAGATTCCCATCGGCAAATGGGCAAAACAGATCTTCGATTGGATGAACGACAATCTGGGGTTCTTTTTTGATTGGCTGTCTGATGCAATGGAATCGCTGATCGACGCGACCCTATGGGTGCTTGAAACGCCGCATCCCTTCGCGATCATTGCGGTCTTTGCGACCTTGACCTACGCGATGCAACGCAACTGGAAAACACCTCTTTTCATCATATTGGGCTTCTTGTTCATTCTGAATCAGGACTATTGGCAAGAAACGATGCAATCGCTGACCCTTGTCCTATCGGCCTGCGTGGTCTGTATGGGGGTAGGCGTTCCCATCGGTATCGCAGCGGCACACCGGCCCCGCCTGTATCGCGCTATGGTGCCGGTATTGGACCTGATGCAGACACTGCCAACCTTTGTGTATTTAATCCCTGCGATTGTCTTTTTCGGCATCGGCATGGTCCCTGGCCTAATCGCCACGGTGATTTTTGTGCTGCCAGCGCCGATACGGCTGACCTATCTTGGCGTATCCTCCACACCGACACCTCTGCTGGAAGCGGCTCAAGCATTTGGTGCCACGAAACGTCAGGTGCTGTTCAAGGTCGAACTACCCTCGGCCATGCCCCAGATTATGGCGGGCCTGAACCAGACTATCATGCTTTCGCTTTCGATGGTCGTTATCGCCGCGCTCGTCGGGGCCAGCGGGCTGGGTGTTCCGGTGATCCGCGCGCTCAATACGGTGAATACATCACTTGGCTTTGAAAGCGGCTTTGTGATTGTCGTTGTCGCCATCATGTTGGATCGGATGCTGCGGGTGAAAAGCAAATGAACGCTGTTGAATTTGATAATGTCTCGATCGTCTTTGGCGACAAGCCGGAAACGGCCCTGCCGCTCATGGATCAGGGGTTGGAACGCGCCGAAATCCGCGAAGCGACCGGTCAGGTGCTGGGCGTGCACGACTGTTCTCTGAACGTGGCCGAGGGCGAAATCCTCGTGCTCATGGGGCTTTCAGGTTCAGGGAAATCCACACTCTTGCGGGCCGTCAATGGTCTCAATCCGGTCATCCGGGGCGAGGTGCGCATCCATGATGACGATTGGACCTGCAGCGTTGGCAATGGATCTGCGGCGGATCTGCGCCGGATCCGACGCAAATGCGTCTCCATGGTGTTCCAGCAATTTGGCCTTTTGCCCTGGCGCACCGTGCGCGAAAACGTCGGTCTTGGCCTCGAACTTGCCGGGCTGGACAAAACCGCACGCACGGCACGTGTCGACGAAGAACTAAAGATGGTCGGTCTTGATGACCGTGCTGACGCACTGGTTGGCGAACTTTCGGGCGGCATGCAACAGCGGGTCGGTCTGGCCCGTGCGTTTGCCACAGATGCTCCGATCCTTCTGATGGACGAACCATTCTCGGCGCTTGACCCCCTGATCCGCACCCGCTTGCAGGACGAACTGCTTGATCTCCAAAAACAACGGGGCCGCACGATTATCTTTGTGAGCCACGACCTTGATGAAGCTTTCAAGATCGGCAACCGTATCGCGATCATGGAAGGCGGACGGATCGTCCAATGCGGCACCCCGCGCGAAATCTTCACGAACCCAGCCAATGGTTACGTAGCGGAATTCGTCGCCCACATGAACCCGCTGGGTGTGCTGACCGCGCGCGACGTGATGACATCCGGCGACGCCGAAGGTCCGTCAATAGATGTGGAAACTCCCGTCCAGAGCATCATCCAGCTGATCAGAACCACACCACTGCAGGTCACGGAAAATGGCCGACCCATCGGCGTGATAACCCAAACCTCACTTCTGGCGCGCCTCGCCCCGGCTTCTTCCGAGTAGAAGTATCCCCGCCGGAGGCATCTGCCCTCGAAAATTGCGCCAAATACGTAAGACAGCGGGGCGCGCCCGCCGCAGGCGGCGCTGGCAAGCGCACTTCATACCTTTGTTGCAGGTGCAGCCGGCATAATGGCACGACGGGCGACAGCCTCGCGCCAGGTGATGAAACTGACCGAGGTCATGATAATCATGCCGCCCAACACCACCCAACCATCCAGCACCTCGCCAAACACGGTTACGCCCAACAGCACCGCCCAAACCAGTTGAAGGAACGTCACAGGTTGGGTCACAGTCAGCGGAGCGGCCGCAAAGGCCAGCGTCATGGCATAGTGCCCCGCAGTCGCGAAACAGGCGACCAGAAACAACCAGCCCAACTGCGGTAGCGTGGGTGTCACCCAGACGGCAAAAGCGAATGGTGCCAGACCGATCGTTACGGTAATCGACAACATCCCCACGACAACCGCAGGCGACACCTCTCCGGATAACTGTTTTGCAATCAGATAACCGATTGCAAAAAAGATTGCGGTGCCAAGCATTGCAATATGGCCCAGTTCCACCGCTTTGACACCAGGACGCAGGATCACCAGGGCGCCAATCAGGGCAACCACCACAGCAACCATGCGGCGCGGCGGTAGCTTTTCGCCCAAAAACAGCGCAGCACCCAAAGAAACATAGATGGGTGACAGATAATTCATCGCAGTGACTTCAGCCAACGGAATGCGGGCCATGGCAAAAAACCACAAAATCACCGCAAACGTATGAACGACCCCGCGCAGCCCAAACAGACATAACTGGCGCGATGTCAGCCGCGCCGCAAGGATTGGCCCAATCATCGGCAGCAGAAAAACAAGACCCAGAATATAGCGCAAAAATGCAGCTTCGGCAGCGGGTATATCTTGGCCCACATATTTAACGATTGCAGTCACGGCCACAAACATCAGACCTGTGACCACCATCCAGAGTATGCCCGCCAAGGGCCGTGCTTGTGGTAAGGTTTGCATAGGAATATCCGTGGCACCAAGCGACGGCGATAGCAAGCAGCCTGCGGTCCGATTTTTCCAGAAAAATCATAGCTGAAAAATCTTCTAGAAGAATGCCGCGTCAGGCCGTAACTAGGGCCTATGAAAATAATGTTTCTTGGTGATGTCATGGGCCGGGCCGGCCGGGCGGCGATTGCAGCACATCTGCCGCGCTTGCGGACAGAATGGCGGCTCGACTTCGTTGTGGTCAATGGCGAAAATGCAACCTCTGGCATGGGGCTGTCTGGCGATCATGCCCAGGCGCTGCTAAATGCGGGCGCCGATGTGATAACCTTGGGTGACCATGCCTTTGACCAAAAGGACATGCTGGCGTTCATCGAAAAAGAACCCCGAATTATCCGCCCGATCAATTTCTCCAAAGCGGCACCCGGGGTTGGCGCGCGGGTCTTCAATGCGCCCGGCGGGCGCAAGGTATTGGTCGCACAGGTCCTGGGTCAGGTCTTTATGAAGCGACCGTTTGATGACCCTTTCTCTGCGCTTGATGGAATTTTGCGTCAATATCCAATGGGTGGGCAAATTCAGGCCAGTCTGGTCGACATCCATTGCGAGGCAACGTCCGAAAAAATGGCAACGGGTCACTTCTGCGATGGCCGCGCCAGCATTGTTGTCGGCACCCATACCCACGTTCCAACAAGCGACGCCATGATCCTGTCCGGCGGAACCGCGTATATGACCGATGCCGGCATGTGCGGCGACTACAATTCCGTCATCGGGATGGACAAGGTCGAACCGCTGCGCCGGTTCATCACAGGGATGCCCAAGGCCCGTTTCACCCCTGCGGCCGAAGAGGCCACATTGTCCGGACTTTATGTTGAGACCGATGATCGAACGGGCAAGGCCACGCGCATAGAAATGGTCCGCCAAGGTGGGCGGTTGACACAGGCCGGACCCATATGACGCCGGTTGTGCTTGCCCAAGGCACGCCACTTCGCAAGACTGCAAGTCATGGGTAACTTTATTCAACTGACCCAAATGCAATCCGCGTTTCTGACCATGGCCGTCGTCGTGGGCATGTTCATCATGTTCCTGCGCGAGGCCTACCCGACCGAGGTTGTCGCCCTGATCGGTGTTTCAACCCTGCTTGTGGCAGGTGTTTTACCATATGACGCAGCAGTCATCACCTTGGCCAACCCCGCGCCGTGGACGATTGCAGCAATGTTTATCATCGTGGGCGCCTTGGTACGCACCGGCGCGCTGAATGCCATGACCCAGGTCGCAGAACGGCAGGCAAAGGTCAGCCCGGCCCGTGCGATTGGTGGCGGGCTATTGTTCGTCGCGTTCGCGAGCGCGATCATGAATAACACACCATTGGTTGTTGTCATGATCCCGGTCTTTGTCCAACTTGCCCGCACGCTGGGCACCTCGGCGTCAAAACTGCTGATTCCGCTGAGTTATGCAGCGATTGTTGGCGGTACGATGACGTTGCTAGGGACCTCGACCAACCTATTGGTAGACGGCGTCGCCCGGGCGTCGGGCATGGAACCCTTCGGCATCCTGGAGATTCTGCCCGTCGGCATCGTCGTCGTTGCATGGACATTCACATACCTTTATTTCATGGGTCCACGCCTGCTGCCCGACCGCCCCAGCATGGCGACGATGCTGTCTGACAGGTCCAAGATGCGCTTCTTCTCCGAGGCCGTGATCCCCCCCGAAAGCAACCTGATCGGTCGCGAGGTCACCAGTGTGCAGCTGTTCAAGCGTGACGGCGTCCGGCTGATCGACGTCGTCCGTGGCGACACGTCACTCAGACGCAACCTTAATGATGTGACCCTGCAGTTGGGCGACCGGGTTGTTTTGCGCACCGAGATGGCCGAGTTGCTGTCGCTGCAGGCGACCAAAGACCTGCGCAGGGTCGATCAGGTTTCGGCGGTCGAAACCACAACAGTTGAGGTATTGATTACGCCCAACTGCAAAATGGTTGGTCGCAGGTTGGGTTCGCTCCGCCTGCGGCGGCGCTATGCCGTTTATACGCTGGCCGTGCATCGGCGTGACACCAACATCGGACAACAGATGGAGGATCTGGTGGTGCGCGTCGGCGACACGCTGCTGCTCGAAGGCGCACCTGAAGACATCCAGCGGCTGGCGGAAGACATGAACCTTGGCGACGTGTCGAAGCCGTCACAACGGGCCTATCGGCGCAATCGCGCCCCGATCGCGATTGGCGTATTGCTGGGTGTCGTGGTGCTCTCTGCGCTTGGTGTCGCACCGATTCTGATGCTCGCCATGATCGGTGTAACGCTGGTTCTGGCGACCGGTTGCATTGACGCAGACGAGGCATTTTCCTATGTCGAAGGCCGTCTGCTCGCCCTGATTTTCGCAATGCTGGGCGTTGGATCAGCACTGCAATCGTCGGGCGCAGTGGGCCTGATTGCCGATACGCTGTCGCCTGTCATGCTAATCCTACCGCCTTTCTTTATCGTTCTGACCGTCTATGTCCTTTCCAGTTTCCTAACCGAACTTGTGTCAAACAATGCAGTTGCGGTCGTGATGACCCCAATTGCCATCGGGCTGGCAGGCGCCCTTGGCGTCGATCCGCGCCCGCTGGTTGTGGCCGTGATGATCGCCGCAAGTGCCAGTTTCGCGACGCCGATCGGTTATCAAACCAACACGCTGGTCTATGGCCCCGGAGGATATAAATTCGGGGATTTTCTAAAGTTCGGGATTCCGCTCAATCTATCGCTCGCACCAATCGTATCGTTTGTGATCCCACACATCTGGCCACTTTAGCGGGGTTGCAGGGGTGGGCGGGGATGCCCTATAGAGACGCAGATTTACATCCACCAATACGAGGTTTCCGATGGCTGGCCATTCTAAATGGGCGAATATTCAGCACCGCAAGGGACGGCAGGATAAACTGCGCTCCAAGCTGTTTTCCAAGCTTGCAAAGGAAATCACCGTAGCCGCCAAAATGGGCGACCCCGACCCCGACAAAAACCCGCGCCTGCGGATGGCCGTCAAAGAGGCAAAGTCGAGTTCTGTCCCAAAAGACGTCATTGATCGTGCGATCAAGAAATCGCAAGGCGGTGACGCTGAGAGCTATGACGAAATCCGCTATGAAGGTTACGGCCCCAATGGCGTCGCCGTCATTGTAGAGGCGATGACCGACAACCGGAACCGCACGGCATCGACCGTCCGCTCGACCTTTACCAAGAATGGCGGCAATCTGGGCGAAACCGGATCGGTCGGGTTCATGTTCGACCGCAAAGGCGAGGTGGTCTATCCTGCCTCTGTCGGCGATGCGGATACGGTGATGATGGCCGCAATAGACGCCGGTGCAGAAGATGTGCAAAGCGACGATGACAGCCACGTCATCTATTGCGCCGACACCGATTTGAACGACGTGTCGACCGCGCTCGAAGCCGCATTAGGCGAATCAGAGTCAACCAAGCTGATCTGGAAGCCGAACATGACGACAGAAATTGATCTGGACGGGCTTACCAAGCTGATGAAGCTGTTGGACACCCTGGAAGACGATGACGACGTGCAGCGGGTCACCGCCAACTTCGAAGCGTCGGATGATGTGATGGCTGCCTTTTCCGAAGAATAATCACGTAGGCTTGATCACGCCCACCTCGGTCACGATGAGATCAAGCGGTTGATCTGTCGGCTCCAACGGAAGTGCTGCATCTTCCTGTCCAGCGTAGGCAAAACCGATGGCCAGTGTCGGCCGCAGTGCGCGCAACTGCTGAAGGGTACGGTCGTAAAATCCACCGCCATAGCCCAGCCGACCGCCGCTGCGATCAAACGCCACCAGCGGCACGATCACGATTTCGGGGGTCATCCAATCGCCCGTTTCGGGAATCTGGGCGCCAAACGTACCCCGAACCATCGCGCATCCGGGCACCCATCGTCGAAACCGCAACGGCAGCCCTGCCCCCATGATAACCGGGACGCCGACGGGCCCATGCCCTGCGGCCTCTTCCATCGCGGTGGTCGGATCAATCTCGGTTCGCATCGCCATGTATCCGGCCAGCGGTGCACGCCGGTAACCCGCCAGCACATCCGCCAGATACCGCGTTGTAGCAATGCCAGCCTCATGTGCCAACTTGCGGCGGGCAAAGGCCGCCTCACGCGCTTCGGACTTGTCCATCACAGTAGCCAAACCGCTGCCAAACCCAGGAACGCGAAAAAGCCGACCACATCTGTCACCGTCGTCACAAAGGCCCCGGATGCCAGCGCCGGGTCCACGCCGATGCGGTCCAGCACAACAGGTATGGCCGTACCTGCAAGGCCCGCAATCACCATGTTGATGACCATCGCCACGCCGATAACCGCTCCCAACATGGGCGACCCAAACCACACGATCCCGACAATGGCCATGACAACAGCAAACACCAGACCATTGATGAGCCCGACAAAAACCTCGCGCCGGATCACCCGCCACAGATTCGCGCCCGTCAAGTCGCGCGTTGCAATCGCGCGCACGGCCACTGTCAGCGACTGCGTACCGGCATTTCCGCCCATTGAGGCGACAATCGGCATCAACACCGCCAACGCCACAAGACCGGCAATCGTCGCTTCAAACAACGAAATCACCATCGAGGCCAGAATCGCGGTGATCAGATTGACCGCCAACCACGGAAACCGCTGCTTGGTGGTCTGGATCACGCGGTCTGACAGACTCCCCTCGCCAACACCGGCCAGGCGCAGGATGTCCTCCTCCGCCTCTTCCTCAAGGAAGGCCATGGCATCGTCGATGGTAATCACACCGACGATCCGGTCATCGTCATCAACCACCGGCGCAGTGATCATATGGTAGTGGTTGATGGCCTGAGCCACCTCTTCGACATCTTGCGTGACGTGAAAAGTGCGAAACGTGTCTTCGGTCAGATCGCGCAACAGCGTCGCACGCGGATGGCTTAGGATCCGGCCGAGCGTGACATAGCCAACGGCCTTGAGGCGCGGATCAACCAGGATCACGTGATAAAACTGACCGGGCAACACCACATCGGACCGCATATAATCAATCGCATCGCCCACTGTCCAATGTTCTGGCGCACGCACCAACTCGGACTGCATGTGACGGCCTGCGGATTCCTCTGGGTATGACAGGGCCTGTTCGACAACGACGCGGTCCCCGGCATCCAGCGCATCAAGCACTGCTTCCTGCTGTTGCACGTCCAGATATTCGACCAGATCGACAACATCATCGCTTTCAAGGTCGCGAACAGCATCCGCAAGCTCGGATGGCGCCAACTGCCCAATCACTTCCTCACGCAGCTTTTCGTCCAGCTCGGAAAGGATGTCGCCGTCCATTCCGCCTTTCCAGACGCTTAGCAGGTCGCGGCGGTCGCGGCTTCCAAGCTGTTCAAGAAGGTGGGCAATGTCGGCTGGGTGCAGCGGATCGAGTAGAACGTCAATCGCGTCCGATGTGCCCGCCTCCACGGCCTCCATCACGTCGGCGATCAACCGGTCCGTGATGCCAAATGCTTCGTCGTCGCTGGTCTCGGTATGATCGGCCATGCCACCCCCTGTTGGTTATGCAACATAGACAACTGGGCCGCTCGTACAACGGTCATTCAGCGATTTACGCCCGCCCAACCGCCCCATAAGGTAAGGCTATGAAAAAACATCTGCTTCTGGGTCAGACCCTTGGATTTTCGGGCGACCCGTTCATCAATGACTGGGCCGACGTCGCGCACTACGCGCGCCATGGCGGCGTATTGATCGAGGGGACAAAGATCAGTGTCGTCGGTGACGGGGCGACACTGCGCCAGCGCCATCCGGATGCCATCGTCACAGACTATGGCGCAGCCCTGATCAGCGCGGGGTTTGTGGATGCGCACATGCATTACCCCCAGACCGGCATGATCGCCAGTTGGGGCAAACAACTGATCGAATGGCTCAATACATATACCTTCCCCGAAGAAGCCCGCTTTGCCGATCCCGCCTACGCCCAAGATGTGGCAGGTAGGACATTGGATTTGGCCCTGGCCCATGGCACCACAACGCTGACCAGTTTTTGCACGATCCACCCAGCAAGCGTTGACGCGTTATTTGCTGCCGCCGCCACGCGGAATATGGCGGTGGTCGCCGGTAAAACCTGCATGGACCGCAATGCCCCCGATGACCTGCGCGACACCGCGCAATCTGCCTATGATGACAGCAGGCGCTTGCTTGAAGCCTGGCACTGCAAGGGGCGCGCGACATATGCGATCACACCACGCTTTTCACCCACTTCAACACCCGCCCAGCTTGAAGCGCTTGGTGTGCTTTGGGCTGAAAATCCTACCTGCCTGATGCAAACCCACCTCAGCGAGCAGCACCCGGAAATTGCATGGGTCAAAAACCTGTTTCCAACGGCCCGCGACTATCTTGACACATACGAGGCATATGGCTTGCTTGGTGAACGCGGGCTTTATGGCCACGCGATCCATCTGGAACCTCGTGAAACCCTGCGACTGGCAGAGGTCGGCGCGGCCGTGATCCACTGCCCGACGTCAAATGCGTTTATTGGCTCGGGTCTGTTCGACATGATGGGACTGGCCACGGCTGGACTGTGCATCGGGCTGGCCACAGACACCGGCGGCGGTTCGTCCTTTTCAATGCTGCGAACAATGGCCGCGGCCTACGAAATCGGACAATTAAGAGGGGCCGCGCTGCACCCGGCGCAACTGATGTGGTTGGCGACCGAAGGCTCGGCCAAAGCCCTGCATATGTCCGGTGAAATCGGGCACCTTGGCGCGGGTGGCATGGCGGATATTGTCATTCTTGACTTGGCATCGACCCCAGCGATCGCCCAACGTAGCGCCCGTGCAGACGATATCTGGGATGCGGTTTTTCCGACCATCATGATGGGCGATGATCGCGCAGTGCAGGACGTGTGGATTGCGGGACGCCGCTGCGCGCAGCCAGCAAAGAACCCCAAAGCATGACGATTGGCACCCGCATGCTAATCCGCGACGCTAGTGCAACCACCCAGCAAGGCGCTTGGCCAGCGTATTTTGCCGTGTGATCGTGCGCCCAAGATCAATCGTCTGAAGCTGGCCATCGGCAACAATCCGGCGGCCTTCGACAAAAAGGTCCCGCACCTTCGTGGGTCCAGCCAACACCAAAGCTGCGGAATCCCATGAGCCGGCATTTTCAACGGCCTGCGCATCCCAAATCGCAATATCGGCGCGTTTGCCAACTGCAATCTGCCCGCAATCGTCACGGCCCAGGACCTGTGCACCGCCACGCGTCGCGATTTCCAGCGCTTCGCGTGCCGACATCGCATCGGCGCCATTATGAACGCGCTGCAATAACAGGGCTTGCCGCGCTTCGGCCACCAGATTTCCGGTGTCATTGCTCGCCGATCCATCGACCCCAAGACCGACAGGCACGCCTGCATCCCGCATCGCACGCACAGGCGCAATACCGGACCCAAGCCGGCAGTTCGAACACGGACAATGTGCCACACCCGTCCGGCTTTTTGCGAATAAACTAATCTCTTGGGCATCCAGCTTGACACAATGGGCATGCCAGACGTCATCGCCAGTCCAGCCAAGATCCTCGGCATATTGACCAGGGCGGCAGCCGAATTTCGCCAGCGAATACGCGATATCTTCGTCGTTTTCGGCCAAATGCGTATGCAGCATCACGCCTTTGTCGCGGGCCAGCAGTGCAGCGTCACGCATCAAGTCCCGGCTGACTGAAAAAGGACTGCATGGGGCAACAGCCACCCGCACCATGGCCCCCGGATTGGGGTCGTGGAAAGCGTCAATAACGCGAATGCAATCGTTCAGGATTACCTGCTCATCTTCAACAAGACTGTCCGGTGGAAGCCCCCCATCACTTTGCCCAATGCTCATCGCGCCACGTGACGCGTGGAAACGCAGGCCCACCTCGCCCGCAGCTGCGATTGTGTCGTCCAGGCGCGCGCCGTTGGGAAACAGATACATATGATCAGAAGTCATGGTGCAGCCGGACAACGCCAGTTCGGCCAGACCAATCTGCGCTGAAACAAACATCTCTTCAGGGCCGAAACGGGACCAGATCGGATAAAGCGTCTGCAACCATCCGAAAAGCAATGCATCCTGCCCGCCCGGCACAGCGCGCGTGAGGGTTTGAAAGAGATGGTGATGGGTGTTGACGAGGCCCGGTGTCACGATGGCATTTGCCGCATCCACGACCAGGCAATCGTCGCTGACCAGCCCTGCACCTATCGCGGCGATGATACCACCACGTAAAAGAATGTCCGCACCACGCAGTTCGGACCTTTGATCGTTCATCGTCAACACAGCCGCTGCATTTTTGATGAGGGTGTCAGGCATTGACCACCCCTTGCAGGATCGCAAGCGCGGCGGCGTGGACCGTGGGATTAGCTGCTGCAATCACGCGACCACCATGATGTGCGGGCGCCCCCGTCCAGTCCGTGACCATGCCGCCAGCGGCCTCAATCACTGCAATCGGGGCATGAATGTCATAGGCATTTAGCCCCGCCTCGATCACCAGATCGACTTGGCCCGCCGCCAGCAACGCGTAACCATAGCAATCCATCCCATAGCGGGTGAGCCGCGCACGCGCTGATACGGCCTGAAATGCGCGCATTTCCAGCGGCGTGCCAATCTCGGGAAAGGTGCTCAGAACCGTTGCATTTTGCAGGGTACTGCCATGACGGGCCCGCAGCGGCATCGTGCCGTGCGGCCCCACGACCTGTGCCGTACCAAACCCGCCAGCAAAACGCTCGCCAATATAGGGCTGATCAATCAGGCCAAATCGTGGGCCGGTTGCATCTGCGACGGAAATCAGAACGCCCCAAGTCGGTGTTCCACTGATATAACCGCGCGTGCCGTCAATCGGGTCGAGCACCCAAGTCAAGCCACTTGTGCCCTCATGGCTGCCAAACTCTTCGCCCAGAACCGAATCGTCTGGACGTTCGCGCGCCAAAATATTGCGCATAACCTGCTCAGATGCGTGATCTGCGGCTGTCACCGGGTCAAAAGCAGTTGCTCCCTTGTCGTCGGCGATCAGCTCAGCCGACCGAAAAAGACGCAGGGTTTCAGGTCGCGCAGCATCGGCCAGCAAATGTGCGACACGGATCAATTCCGTCTGGGTGGTTTTATCCAGTGCCATAAGCTTGGGTCCTGTCTGCTCCGCGTTCATGCACTGCGGTAGCGCGGGGCAGTCAGCATGGTCAAGGCTGCTTTACGCAGCCTCGCTAAGTACGCGCGCCAGGTCGAACAGGCGACGCCTCTGATTTTCCGGGATTGCGTAGTAGGACCGCAAAAGCTCCAGCGCCTCTTTGTCAGTCAGGATATCTGCAGGCATATCACTATTCCCAGTATCAGCCGTGGGTTGAGCATCCAACCCTTCGAAGAAGAAAGACACCGGCACATTCAGTACCTTCGCAATGTCCCACAGCCGCGATGCGCTGACACGGTTCATGCCTGTTTCATACTTCTGAATTTGTTGAAATTTGATGCCAACATTTTCGGCCAACTGTTGCTGCGTCGTCCCGTTCATCCAACGGCGATGACGGATACGCTTGCCAACATGTACGTCTACCGGATGTTTCATAGTTCATTCCCTTGGTTTAAAAGAACACGGCAAACGTCTCGCCTGTGCCCGATGCCGCGTTCAACACTTGGTCGAAACCACCAAAGTGTTACGCCCCCCAAGTTGCATGACATCATTGCAGTAGAACACGCAACGGTTGCAGTATTCGACCTTACCTTAAAGACAGGTTCATGATGCATTTTTTTGCCGTTCGGTCAAAACGGGGCTGTCCGATCAGCGGTAATGTTGTGAGTATAATGATTAACAAACGAATAGCTCAGAGGATTCGATGACAATGCGCGCATTTCAAGTCAGTTCGTTCAGCAGCCCACCCGCACTTGTCGTGATCGCAGATCCAGCGCCACAGCCCGGTGAAGTATTGTTGCAGATTGCCGCCTGTGGTTTGAACTTTGCCGATCTTCTGATGGCAAACGGCACCTATCAGGACACGCCAGAGCCACCATTCACACTCGGGATGGAGGTCTGCGGCACCGTTATTGCACAGGGACCTGGCGTGATCGAACCCGCAATCGGCGCACGTGTCGCCGTTTTTGGTGGCCAAGGTGGCATGGCGGAAAAAGGCGCGTTTCCGGCCGCGTTATGCCGATCCGTCCCTGATGAAATGCCTGCCGAAGTCGCCGCCGGATTTATGGTGGCCTATGGCACCTCGCACCTTGCGCTGACCCGTCGCGCACAGCTTCAAAAAGGCGAAACCTTGCTGGTGCTGGGGGCCGCCGGCGGCGTTGGGCTGACCGCCGTAGAGATTGGCAAGGCCTTGGGCGCCACTGTGATCGCAGTCGCACGCGGCGCTGACAAGCTTGCGGTAGCAAAGGCGGCGGGCGCCGATCATCTTATCAACAGCGATACTGATGACGTAAAAGCAGCCGTAAAGGCGCTGGGTGGCGCGGACGTTGTATATGATCCGGTGGGCGGCGATGCGTTCAAAGCCGTGCTGGGCGCCTGCAACCGCGAGGCGCGCGTCCTTATCATAGGCTTTGCCAGCGGCGAAATTACGAAGATACCAGCGAATATTATTTTGGTGAAAAACATCACCTTGATCGGATTTTACTGGGGCGGTTATCTTCGCTTTAACCCCAAGGCGCTCGGTGACAGCCTTTCTGAACTGATGGCATGGTATGCACAGGGCCGCCTGCGCCCACATGTCAGCCACATATTGCAACTTGATGCTGCCGCAGAGGCGTTGGAGTTAATGCGCACCCGGACATCGACCGGCAAGGTTGTGATTACGCCTTGACTGGTGCCTTCATGGTATAGAAGCCTTCCCTGATCAGGCTGGAAAGTTCAGCGACAACAGGTTCGTCCTTCAGGCCAGACTGGTAGAGATTCACGTTCATCTTGCGCAGGCTAGGCAAGCTGCCGCCATGGTTGATCCGCTCAAAATGCTGGGGCTCTGTCCCTTCGAGCATTGTATGAACGGCCAGATCCGCGCTGACTGTCGCCTCGATCGTGCGGCTGGAATTACTGTCCACCACCATGTCCCACGAAATGCCTTCATCATCGAGCCGCCGCTGTACGAACTGACGAAAGATGCAACGTTGTTCAAACGCGAGCCTGAGCGGGCGCTGTTTCCAGGCATTGCCGCCGGGGGCACCCACCCAAATCAACGGGGTCTGGGTCAGGGTTTCACCGCCATTTCCGACGCTGTCCTCCGTCGTCAAAATAACGTCGATCTCTCCGCGATTGAACTCATCCATCAGCTTTCGTGTAAATGATGAAACAAGCTGCACCCGAACTTTGGGATAGGCTATCGCAAAGCGTTGCAAGACGATGGGTATGACGGGGTAAACGATGTCATGCGGGACACCCAAAACCACCTCCCCTTCACATTCGGTCGCTGTCAGCTTGCCATATATTTCATCGTTGAGCGCCAACATCCGCCGCGCATAGCTGAGCAATTGCTCACCCTGCGGTGTCAGGCCAATCGTGCGCGCCGATCGGTCCAATAATGTGGTGTTCAGCGATTCCTCCAGTCGCTTGAGCTGCATCGAGACGGCCGATTGCGTCAGGTTCAATAACCCCGATGCCTTTGTCACGCCGCCCGTATCCGCAACAGCAACAAAAGACCGCAAAGTTGTCGTGTCCAAATTTCGCGCCATATCAATATTCCTGATACATAACTCATCAATCATTCATTTTAAACATGGCAAAAGCGACGCTAGATATCAAGCATCCCAACACCGGACAGATCAAGAAAGGACCACACAATGACAGCTTTAGCGAACCGCAACGTGCAGCGTCTGTCTATCCCCTTCGCCAATAACAGGCGGGGTTTCTGGAACGCGCTTGCTGGCGCAATGGCGGTTGCAAGGCAACGACGCGCGTTGGATAATCTTGATGATTACAGGCTGAATGATATCGGCGTCAGCCGTTGCGCGGCCCGGATCGAAGCCCATCGACCAATCTGGCACGTCCCATTGCAGCGGCGAAAATAATCGCCAATTGCGGCGCATTGCCACATTCCTGTCCAAAACGATCAGATTTGCACGTTTCGTGCATTGCGAACCTTGAAAAAGTACATGCATCTGCCAATATCAAACCCAAGCATGCTGCTTCGCAGCTCCGCTGATTATTATGGAGGTATGAATGGCTCAGTACGACGCAACGAAAACAGTCGGTGGTGTGCGCACCGCAACAATCGACGCGGGCCTGCGCGCCCATATGAACAAAGTCTATGGCACGATGTCCATCGGCATGATCATCACGGCTGCTGCGGCTTGGGCCATCTCTGGCCTCGCGACAACAACAGTGCCAACCGAATATCAAATCGGTGCCAATGAATATCTGACCCAACTTGGCTATATGATCTATGCGACGCCACTGAAGTGGGTCCTGTTCCTGTTGCCTTTGGGGATGGTATTCGGCTTCGGTGTTGCCGCAAACAAGCTGTCTGCATCGGGACTTTCCACGTACTTCTTCGCCTATGCTGCCGCTGTTGGCCTGTCGCTCAGCTCGATCTTTCTGATCTACACGGGCTACTCTATCATCCAGATATTCCTGATCACAGCGATCGCCTTTGCCAGCCTGTCCTTGTGGGGATATACAACCAAAAAAGACATCTCTGCATGGGGGTCATTTCTGATCATGGGCGTCGTTGGCCTGATCGTCGCCATGGTCATCAACATCTTCTTGCAGTCCGAAGCGATGATGTTCGCCATCTCTGCCATCGGCGTGCTGATCTTTGCGGGTCTGACAGCCTATGACACGCAGAAGATCAAGAGTGAGTATGTTGCACATGCGTCGCAGGGCGACAGCGAGTGGTTGGGCAAGGCGGCCGTGATGGGTGCGCTGACCCTCTACTTGGATTTCATCAACATGTTCCTGTTCATGCTGCAACTTTTCGGCAACCGCGAATAACCGCCAGAGCACAACGTTCTGATCGGGCCGGTGGAAACACCGGCCCTTTTTGTTGTCTCACTCGCCAATGGTCGCAAAAAAAAGGCCGCGCAATTTGCGCGGCCTTTTGTCAGAATACAGTGTAGCGATCAATTACTTGATCTTGCCTTCTTTATATTCAACGTGCTTGCGCACGACGGGGTCATATTTATTGACCGTCATTTTCTCCGTCATGGTGCGTGCGTTCTTCTTGGTCACGTAAAAATGCCCAGTCCCCGCAGTGGAGTTTAGGCGGATTTTGATGGTGGTAGGCTTCGCCATGTCTCATCTCTCCTGGTTGCGGGCCGTTATCGGCACTTCGCATAAATCTCATTGAAGCTGCCTTTTACCGCCACCCTTGGCCGAGTCAACCGTAAACCCACGTAACGGCAGCCAGATAATGCGCGGATGGCCTATAAGCCGGATTCTGTCCCCCCCAGACCGAGATCTGAGGCTGGATGACCATTCATCTAGAGCACCTGTTGCCAAGTGCCCTCTAGCTGCCAACCCGGACCGCTCAGGTTCAAGCATCCCTACGGCTGATATCCCTTGCAGGATCAGCACCGCACGCGGTCCCTATTTGGCATTGCTCCCGGTGGGGCTTGCCGTGCCGCTTCTGTTGCCAGTCGCGCGGTGGGCTCTTACTCCACCGTTTCACCTTTACCCCGCATGCGAGGTAGTCTGTTCTCTGTGGCGCTTTCCCTAGGGTTGCCCCCGCCGGGCGTTACCCGGCACCGTGCTTTTTGGAGTCCGGACTTTCCTCGGACCCAAAGGCCCGCAGCCATCCAGCCATCCGCGCAATTGGGCAGTTAGGCCCAAGCGGCGTTTACGTCAACGGGGAAACGCCCCGCCAGATCAAAGATCATGCCTGCGTCGGTTGCATCCAACGGTCCATCATGGTGCGCGCGAAACCGTAAACGGAAGATTTGCAGCAGCAAATCTGTTTCGTCGCTGGCGCTATAACCAAAAAGCCGCATCATCCGAGCAAAGGCTGAAATATCATGTGGTCCGTCTGACAGCGGCCACACCGACAGCCCCTCGCGCGCCAACCTGCGCCAGTCAAACCGTGGACCGGGATCAATCTTGCGCCCCGGCGCCATGTCAGAATGGCCGATGACCCGTTCTGGCCGGATATCCCAGCGGATGCGGATACCCCGCAGCAAAGCGGTCAGAGCATCCATTTGGGGTGCCGCAAAGGGGCTGAACCCATCGTTGGCCAGCTCTATGCCAATTGAGTGACTATTAACGTCCGCAACCCCGCCCCAGCGCCCCGCACCTGCATGCCACGCACGCATCGCCTCGGGTACCAGCGACAGAACGTCGCCAGTTTCCGAAATCAGGTAATGCGCGGATACTTCCGTCTGTGGATCGCACAGCGTTTTCAACGCAGCCTGCGTTGATCGCATCGCGGTGTAGTGAATAACAACCATATCTGGCGCAACACCACTGCGGCGTGGCCCACAGTTGGGCGACGGGTGGGACGTCAGCTTCAGTTGCCAGCAGCCCGCTTGTAGGGCGCCGGGTCCCAGCCACAGGCAAAGCCATCGCCGTCAGGATCTATGCCAAGGCGATCGCGTTCGGGCCCGCCACGGGCCAAAAAATCACGCTGCGCATCATCAGCGGTGCCATATCCGGCGCAGTTACGTTGGAACCGGCCCTGTCCAGACAAAAGCGAACGGCTGTACCACTCCTGTCCTTTCACATTGGGCGCATTGATCGCATATTCAACGATATTCGGGCCTGTATTGCTGGGGCGTTCAGGCACTGCCGTTGGCTGTATCTGCTCGCGCGCGGCGGCTTGCGCTGCGCGGCGGTCCGCATCGCTTTGGATCGTTTCCCGACCAGCGACCGCGTCAAAATTCTGCTCGTCCGAAATACCGGGATTGTTGATGATCGCGGGCGTTGGGTTGCCGGGCGATGCATCCACACCCTGTATGCGGGTTGGATCGCCCCCTGTGTTCAGCGGCGCGGTCTGTTGCACCACAGACCGCCCAATGCCAGCCTCGGCTAGCGCGCTTGACGGGATCACTGCGGCAGGCACAGATGTCGACGGCGTGCCCGGCACTATGAACGGCGGTGAAACCGGCGACGCTATCGTGTTCACGCGCGCTGCCGGGATGATCGTGCCATCAGGTGCCGAAAGTGCGGCCTCACGCTGGGCGCGTTCAAGCTCGAATTGCGCATAATCATCGAAACCAACGCCCCGCCCGCGATCGGGTGCGGGCGCAGCACTGCATGCGGCAAGACCTGCCAATGCCGCAGCTATTACCAAACCTTTATTCATCAGCAACCACCTGTCGCACTAAATTTCGTTTTTCGAGGGCTTACCACCACTTTTGCGGTTTGGCTACAAATCCCGCCGCACGTTCGAGGGCGTAGGCAACGTTTAGCAAGTCGCCTTCTTCCCATGGACGACCAATCAACTGCAGGCCAAGCGGTAGCCCCTGGACGTCGATCCCTGTCGGCACGGCAATGCCGGGAAGTCCGGCAAGATTGACGGTCACAGTGAACACGTCGTTCAGGTACATCTGGATCGGATCGGCATTGGTCATTTCACCCAACCCAAATGCGGCTGATGGTGTGGCGGGCGTCAGAATGGCATCCACGCCATCCGCAAAGACCCGATCGAAATCCTGCTTGATCAGCGCCCGCACGCGGCGCGCACGGTTGTAATACGCATCATAAAAGCCTGCGGAAAGCACGTAGGTTCCCACCATCACGCGGCGTTGCACCTCTGCCCCGAACCCTTCAGCCCGCGTTTTTTCATACATCTCGGTGATTCCATCGCCCGCAGCCAGCTTTGCGCGGTGACCAAAGCGCACACCGTCATAGCGCGCCAGGTTCGATGAAGCTTCGGCGGGCGCGATGACATAGTAGGCGGGCAGCGCATATTTGGTGTGCGGCAGGCTAATGTCTTTGATGATCGCGCCTGCGTCTTTCAACATAGCAGCGCCATCGGCCCATAGCTTGCCGATCTCTTCGGGCATTCCGTCAATGCGGTATTCTTTTGGAATCCCAATGACCTTGCCTTTGATATCGCCTGTCAAAGCAGCCTCGAAATCGGGCACGGGGATATCTGCGCTTGTGCTGTCCTTGGGATCATGCCCGCACATCGCCTTGAGCATGATCGCGGCGTCGCGCACGTCCTTGGTCATAGGACCTGCCTGATCAAGCGAGGACGCAAAGGCAACGATACCCCAGCGCGACACGCGGCCATATGTTGGCTTCAGACCGGTGATCCCGACAAATGCCGCAGGCTGGCGGATTGACCCGCCGGTGTCGGTGCCTGTGGCCGCGAGGCACAGATCCGCAGCAACAGCGCTGGCAGATCCACCCGATGAGCCGCCGGGCGTCAGCGCCGCATCGTCACCGCCACGCCGCCAAGGGTTGACGGCATTGCCGTAAACGGAGGTTTCATTCGACGATCCCATGGCGAATTCGTCCATGTTCAGCTTACCCAACATCACAGCACCCGCATCAAAAAGCTGCGTCGTGACCGTTGATTCGTACTCTGGCCTGAACCCTTCAAGGATGCGGGACGCCGCTTGCGATGGCACACCTTTGGTGCAGAACAAATCCTTGATGCCCAATGGAATGCCGCACATGTCGGGCGCATCGCCCGCCTTGATCCGCACGTCGGCTGCAGCGGCCTGTGCCGCGGCGATTTCGGGCGTCTTATGCACGAATGCGCCCAGCGCATCGGCGCCTTCGATGGCGGTCAAACAGGCGTTCGTAATTTCAGCGCTCGTGGTGTCGCCATTGCGCATTGCATCGCGGGCACCCGCGATTGTCAGTTTGGTCAGCTCAGTCATTATTCCACCACCTTCGGGACAGCAAAGAACCCTTCACGCGCATCAGGCGCATTCTTAAGGATCGCCGCTTGCTGGTTTCCATCGGTCACGACATCTGCGCGTCGCTTCAAACGCTGCGGCGTCACGGATGTCATGGGTTCGATCCCCTCGACATCCACCTCGTTGAGTTGCTCAATGAACCCCAGGATCGCGCTGAATTCAGCGGCCAAAGCAGGCAGTGCATCGTCTTCGACCTTGATCCGGGCAAGTTTTGCCACCCGGCGGGCGGTTTCTGTGTCAATCGACATGGAACGCATCTCCGATAAATTTGTTGTCTGCGTGTACCGCCCTGCAGCAGCGCCCGCAAGCAAATGCCAGCATGAACGTCGATTGGCAGTGAACCAATCCATCTTGCACCGCAGCAGATTGCAGATAGTCTGAGAGCTTCACAACGGAGGGCGCGATGAAAATCACATGGCTTGGACATTCCAGTTTTCGTATCGAAATCGCAGATCAAATTCTGCTGATTGACCCTTGGCTGGCCGGAAATCCCATGCTGCCAGCCGACCGGCACGCCGAAGCGATTGCGGGGGCTACGCATATTTTGGTGACACATGGGCACGGCGACCACGCCAGCAGCACATTGGCCATCGCCAAGACGGCAGATATTCCGATTCTGTGCATTCACGAATTGGCCAGCTATTGGGCTGCCACCAAAGGTGTCCAGACCCGTGGTTTCAGCAAAGGCGGCACCGTCGCTTTGGGCGATGTCCGGGTCACGATGGTGAACGCGGTACATTCATCCAGCGTTGATTTTGAAGGCGGTCGCCCGACCTATGCCGGATCCGAGGCAGGGTTCATGATCGCGGGCGAAGGCCACACGATCTACGTCAGCGGTGACACCGACATCATGGCCGATATGGATTGGATGGGCGATTACCACAAACCCGATATCGGCATTTTGTGCTGTGGCGGACATTACACGATGGACATGGACCGCGCAGCCTATGCCGCAAAGCGCTACTTTGATTTCAAGACCGTTATCCCCTGCCACTACAAGACATTCCCACTACTTGCACAGTCTGCACAGCCGTTGGTTGACGCCCTGCCCGGCGTCAACGTACCCACGCCGGATGTGATGGAGACGCTCAGCTTTTAGCGGCGTGCGGCAAAGAATGCCCTCATCAGGTCTTCGGACTGCGTCGCGGCCAGTCCGTCGTAGACTTCGGGCCGGTGGTGGCACTGCGGGTGGCTGAAAATGCGCGGGCCTTGCGCGATACCGCCCGACTTGGGATCGGCGGCACCGTAATACAGACGTGCGATCCGGGCGTTGCTGATCGCGGCGGCACACATCGGGCACGGCTCCAGCGTGACGTACAGATCGCATCCAGTCAGACGTTCCTGACCCAGCACGGCACAGGCAGCCCGAATGGCCATCATTTCCGCATGTGCCGTTGGATCATTCAGTTCGCGGGTGCGATTGCCAGCCTGCGATATGATACCCTGCGGCCCGACGATGACAGCACCGACCGGGACCTCACCCCGCTTTCCCGCGGCGCGTGCTTCATCTAGTGCCGTTTCCATGTGACTGCGAAAAATCATAACATCTGATGCCCTGTCTACCATGCCACTGGCAAGGTCGGATCAAAGCGGCTATGGGACAGTCATGACTGATAACACACCTCAGGGCGACCGTATCGCCAAAGTTCTGTCACGCGCCGGCATCGCAAGCCGCCGCGAGGCGGAGCGTATGATTGCCGAAGGCCGCGTCAAGGTGAATGGCAAGACCATCAACAGCCCGGCCCTGAATGTGACACCTTCTGACAAGGTCATCGTCGACGGCAAACCTGTGCGCGAACCTGAACCGCCGCGGATATGGCTGTATCACAAGCCTGCGGGCCTCGTGACAACCGAGCGCGATGAAAAAGACCGTGAAACGGTCTTTGATACCCTTCCCGATGATCTCCCCCGTGTGATGTCAATCGGGCGGCTCGACCTGAACTCCGAAGGTCTTTTGCTGCTGACCAACGATGGCGGCGTCAAGCGCAAGCTGGAACTGCCCAGTACCGGCTGGCTGCGCCGGTACCGCGTGCGAATCAACGGATCGGTGAGCGAAGCCCGCCTGGACCAACTGCGGGCCGGAATCGAGGTTGACGGCACACGTTTTCAACCCATGGTCATTACGTTTGACCGCCAACAGGGCGCGAACGCGTGGCTGACGGTCTCGTTGCGCGAAGGAAAAAATCGCGAAATTCGCCGCGCCATGGAAGCCATCGGCGTGACCGTGAACCGTTTGATCCGGGTCAGCTATGGCCCCTTCCAGCTTGGCAACCTAGAGCCGGGCGGGGTCGAGGAGCTAAAGCAACGCGTCGTGCGCGACCAGTTGGGACTGTCCGAAAAGCCCACCCTGACACGGGTGCGCAAACCCGTTAATCGTCCGGCCAAATCCGCACCACGCGGCAAAAGTAAGTAGAACTGCCCCGGCATTACGGCTGTGGCGGCATAATCATGCCGGCAATTCAACTTCGTTGATCCAAGCTCAAACGCAAAAGAACTCGCAATCCCTGCTCTGGTCTCCTATTTCAACATATAGACACGATATGGAGCGCCCGAAATGATGCGTCTAATCCTGTTAATTCTTTTGGCAGCGGCGGTTCTGATTGCATTCACCGCTGCGGTGGGGACAATGCAGGCGGTCGTATCTTTAGCGAGCGCCAAACAAGAGGACCGCATGCCAGACACGTTTCAAAGAATAGCCTATCTGGTTCTGATCGCCCTGATGTTCGGTGTAACGTCAGGCTTGTTGGAGGCGACCTGATGGCAAAACGCTTTGGTGGCAAATACAGCCCAGGTGATGAAACGAAGCAGGGCGCGGCAAACCGCGAGGCGGCGCTTGATCAACGTGCAATCCATTTGGCGGGATCACGGGGGCGGCTGCTTTATGTCCCCGCGATTGTTCTTGTGGCAACGTCGCTGAATGATGGGCCTTCTGCACTTGTGACCGCGCTTGTCGGTGGCGGTGTTTTGACTTTGGCCGCATGGCTGACACAAGAGGGCCTGCGCGCCCAGGCGACCTATGACGCGCGCCGTGTGGCGCGCCGCCCCGCCCTGCCCCGCAAGATGATCGCATCGCTCCTGACCGGCGTGGGTATTTCGCTGGCGGCATATACGGGCGACACCGGGCTGATCGGCTCGGCGCTTTATGGTATCGCCGCACTGGGTCTGCACGTCGCGGCATTTGGCATTGATCCGTTGCAAGACAAGCGCATGGAAGGGATCGACACGTTTCAGCAAGATCGCGTCGCCCGCGTCGTGGACGCAGCAGAAGCACATCTGGATGTCATGAAAGCGCAGATTGCTGCTTTGGGTGACCGCAAGCTGGAACTTCGGGTTGCGACATTCCAAGCGATTGCGCGCCAAATGATTCGCGCCGTCGAACAAGATCCCCGTGACCTATCAGGAGCCCGCAAGTTTCTGGGCGTGTATCTGATGGGTGCGCGGGATGCGACGGTCAGATTTGTCGATCTGTACAGCAGAACAAAGGATGCCGCAGCACGCAGTAATTTCGAGGCGCTGCTTGACGACCTTGAACAGAATTTTGCGGCCCGTACTGACAAAATGCTGCTCGACGATCGCAGCGATATGGATATTGAGATCAATGTACTGCGCGACCGATTGCAGCGCGAAGGCGTCAGCCTGAAACCAAAAGGAAATTAGTATGTCCGAGACCACCCGCCAAAAAGCTGAAGAGGCCCTTGCCGAAGTTGCAAAGGTGACCGCCGTAATCCTGCCAGAGCCGAAGGGTGAGCTGATCACGCTGGACGACGCAGATGCGCCGACCAGCAACGAGATCACGAAGCGGATGGCTGAAATCGACATCACCGACACCAATTCCATCGTTTCGTTCGGATCATCTGCGCAGGCCGAATTACAGGTGATCAGCCAAAGCATGCTGGCCGGTGTGCGCAACAAGGACGTTGGCCCTGCAGGCGACAGCCTGCGTGATATCGTGACCACGATCCGCGGGTTTTCAGTCTCGGAACTGGATGTCCGGCGCAAACGCAGCTGGTGGGAAAGACTGTTGGGGCGTGCGGCGCCAATGGCCAAATTTGCCGCGCAGTTCGAAGAGGTGCAAGGCCAGATTGACCATATTACCGATGACCTTCTAAAGCACGAACATGTACTTCTCAAAGACATCGAAAGCCTGGACATGCTGTATGACAAGACGCTGCAGTTCTACGACGAACTCGCGCTATATATTGCCGCCGGTGAGGCAAAGGTAGTCGAGCTTGACACCAAGACAATCCCTGCCAAGGAAACGCGCCTGCAAGGCGTCGCCGAAAATGAGGCGGTAATGGAGGCGCAGGAGCTGCGTGACACCCGCGCTGTTCGCGATGATTTAGAACGCCGTGTGCACGATCTGAAACTTACCCGTCAGGTGACGATGCAGTCCCTGCCCTCGATCCGTCTGGTACAGGAAAACGACAAATCGCTGGTCACCAAAATCAACTCGACCCTCGTAAACACCGTGCCACTTTGGGAAACGCAACTGGCACAGGCGGTGACAATACAGCGTAGCGCCGAAGCGGCAGGTGCCGTCCGCGATGCGAATGACCTGACGAACGAACTGCTGACCGCAAATTCGGAAAACCTACGTCAGGCCAATCGTACCATCCGCACGGAAATGGAGCGCGGCGTGTTTGATATCAACGCAGTAAAGGAAGCAAACGCCAACCTGATCGCGACAATCAATGAAAGCCTTGAAATTGCCGACGAAGGCAAGCGCAAGCGCGCCGAAGCCGAGGTCGAATTGCAAAAGATGGAATCAGAGTTGAAAGAAACGCTCGCGGCGGCCAAGGCGCGCGGGACCGATGATGGTCAAAACATTGGCAGCGCTGTGGATGACTAGGTAACGATGGGGTGCGGGGGTAAATTACGGCACGGTCTGGCAGTCGTCGGCATATCGGCGGCTGCGGGCTGTGCGTGGGTGCTGCCCGATCCTGCCCCCGGTCCGCCATCACCTGTGGTCACACCAGACGCACCCGTACCGCCGGCTGTGACGGTCACACCCCCCAGCGCCAAAAGTCAGGAACTTGCCATCTTTTATCGGCGTCTGCAGAATGACCTTCTGACCCAAGGTCTGCTGCGGGGCGATGGCGGCGGCCCCGACACCCCATTCACCGACACACAACTGGCGCGCAACTTTGTACGGATCGCGCTATTCAACGAATACCGTGACGACGGTGATTTCAGCGCCCCACTAGCAACCGTTTCCAAACTTCGCCGTTGGACCAAGCCCATTCGCATGACAGTGCGTTTTGGTGATACTGTGCCGCTGGCGCAACGCGATCTGGATGAGGCAAGCGTCAGCGCCTATGCCGCGCGGTTGTCACGGCTCAGCGGCGTGCCGATCACAATCACGGACGATGCACCCAACTTTCACGTGTATTTTCTCGGCGAAGACGACCGCCTTGAATTTGAAGATGAACTCCGCAGGATCATCCCCACCCTTTCGGGCGCAACGATGCGGGCCTTGATCAACCTGCCCCGTGACCAGCTTTGCGTTGTCGTGGGAACGTTCGAGGCCGACAAATCCACCTATAGCCAATCGGTTGCCCTGATCCGGGCCGAACATCCCAGCCTCATGCGCACGGCATGCATCCACGAAGAGCTTGCCCAAGGTATGGGTTTGGCCAATGACAGCCCCAATGCAAGACCCTCCATCTTTAATGATGATGAAGAATTCGGGCTGCTGACCTCTCACGATGAACTGCTGCTGCGCATGCTATACGATCAAAGGCTGCGCGAAGGTATGGCGCCCGCCGTCGCCGCGCCCATTGCCCGCCATATCGCAACCGAAATTCTGTCAGACGGGGCCAGTTGATGCGACCAATCTCGGACCAAACATTGCAAGGAGGCCACTAACATGGGCATTTTCGATTTCTTGACGGGTGAATTCATCGACGTCATCGCCTGGACCGATGACACCCGCGACACGATGGTCTGGCGGTTTGAACGCGAAGGCCACGAAATCAAATATGGCGCCAAACTGACCGTCCGCGAGGGTCAAGCCGCCGTGTTCATCCACGAAGGCCAACTGGCTGACGTCTTTACCCCCGGTCTTTATATGCTCGAAACCAACAACATGCCGGTTATGACAACCCTGCAACATTGGGATCACGGGTTCCAAAGCCCGTTCAAATCCGAGATTTACTACGTCAACACAACCCGTTTTTCTGACCTCAAATGGGGCACCAAGAACCCAATCATGCTGCGGGACCCGGAATTCGGGCCGACCCGGCTGCGTGCTTATGGCACCTATACGATCAAAGTCAGCGACCCTGCGGTGTTCATGCGTGAAATCGTGGGCACAGACGGCGAATTCACCATGGACGAGATCAGCTACCAGATCCGCAATATCATCGTGCAGGAATTTTCCCGCGTCATCGCGTCTTGCGGTATTCCCGTGCTTGATATGGCGGCCAACACTGCCGATCTGGGCAAATTGGTCGCGAGCGCGATAGATGCCACGATGCAGCAATACGGGCTGACGATCCCCGAGCTCTATATCGAAAACATCAGCCTGCCCCCGGCAGTCGAGGCCGCGTTGGACAAGCGCACGTCGATGGGGCTGGCTGGTGATCTGGGCAAATTCACGCAGTATTCCGCAGCTGAAGCCATGACAGCCGCCGCCGGAAACCCGTCAGGTGGCGGAATGGCTGCGGGCCTTGGTGCGGGCATGGGCATTGCGATGGCTGGCCAAATGGCACAGCAAGGCCCATGGGGCGCCGCCCCACCGGCTTCTGCACCGCCACAGCCACCCATCGAACATGTCTGGCACATCGCAGACGCTGGCGCAGTCAGCGGCCCGTTCTCAAAAGCGTCGATGGGCCGCAAGGTCACAGAAGGGGCTTTGACACGTGACAGTATGGTCTGGACCCAGGGGCAAGACGGATGGATGCGCGCAGAGGACGTAAGGGAACTCGCCACCTTGTTCACGGTCATGCCCCCGCCGCCGCCAAACGCCTGAACCGCACCCCAAGCGGATTATCAGGGTAACACGGCAAAAGGATTGCTCCCATGGCTGTGCGACGCGGATACTCTGCACTGCAAATGACACTCCGTTGGGTGATAGCGATCCTGATTGGGGTTGCTTGGTACAGCGGGGACGGAACAGCGCGCGCCCTGCGCCAGCGGGTCACAACTGGCATCCTGGGCAATACGCTGCATGTCCGGATCGGCGGGGCCGTGTTTGTCTTGGTATTGGTGCGGATCATTGTCCGGTGCATCCAAGGGGCGCAGGCGTCAGAGGCGACGGGACCTGCTTGGCAGGAAATGGTCGCCACATGGGCGCATCGTTTGCTTTGCGTCCTGATGGTCCTTGTACCGCTCGCGGGTGCCGCAGCGTGGTATGGCCATATCGCTATCGCAGCAGACCTGCATCCGATCCTTGCAAATGGTCTGATGGTTTTGGCGCTGGGGCATGCAGCATTTGCAATTTGGCATCACGATGTCGTCAAAGACGTCACATTGCGCCGCATGTCAGCCCAGATCGCGGATGATAAAATGCCGCCCTGCAAGGCACGGCACCCAGGCAGCGCCGTTTTCATAAATCCCGACATGGTGTCGGCCTCGCAGCATTGGTAATGGTGGGACATGGACACAAACGCCCCAAACGATCCCGAATCGCCCGCAACCGAGCATCGCTTTCCGTGCGATACCTGCGGTTCAGATCTGCGGTTTGATCCCGCCTCACAGCAATTGGTCTGTGACCACTGTGGCAATATCGAATCGATCGACGCCGTCAGCCGTACTGCGGGCGGGATCAAGGAACTCGACTTTCGCAAGGCTATCGAACTGCGCCTCGATGAGGCCGAAATCGAAGAAACGCGTGTCATTACCTGCCCCAATTGCGGTGCAAGCACTGAAATCAGTACTGACACACATGCTGCGGAATGTCCGTTTTGCGCCACACCCGTTGTCACCGATACAGGCACCCATCGCCATATCAAGCCGCGCGGACTGTTGCCCTTTGGGTTGGAAGAAAGTGCTGCGCGCGCGGCGCTGAACGACTGGCTTGGCCGTTTGTGGTTCGCGCCGGGCGGCTTGATGGACTATGCCCGCAAGGGTCGCAAGATGAACGGTATTTACGTCCCCTACTGGACGTTCGATGCAGATACCAAAAGCAGCTATATCGGCCAACGCGGCACACATTATTACGAAACAAGGACTGTCATGCGCGACGGCAAGCAAAGGCAGGTCCGCGTGCGCAAGACGCGCTGGCGCGGTGCATCCGGGCGGGTTGCGCGTTTCTTTGACGATGTTCTAGTTCTGGCATCACGGTCGCTGCCCAAGAAATACACCGACGGGCTGGAACCGTGGGACCTGTCCGCGCTTGAGCCGTACAAGCCCGCGTATCTTGCCGGGTTTCGGGCCGAAGGCTATCAGGTTGAACTGGCCGAAGGTTTTCAGGAAGCCCGGTCTTATATGGACCGGATGATCTTGCGTGACGTTAAATATGACATCGGCGGGGATGAACAACGGGTCAGCCGCGTGGACACGGCAATCAGCGATGTGACTTTCAAGCATATCCTGCTGCCCGTCTGGCTGGCTGCTTATAAATACCGGGGAAAAACCTTTCGCTTTGTGGTTAACGGCCGCACAGGTCGGGTACAGGGCGAACGTCCCTACTCGGCGTGGAAGATCGCATTTGCAATTTTCGTCGGCCTGATCCTTGCGATTGTCGCTGGATTTGTTATCGCTAACAATCAGTAAAACTGGGAGAGACGCGATGATCCTATGCTGCGGTGAAGCTCTGATAGACATGCTGCCACGGCAGACGGTAAATGGTGAGAACGCCTTTGCGCCCCATGCGGGCGGTTCTGTCTTCAATACAGCCATCGCACTGGGGCGACTTGGCGCGCCGGTACAATTCTTTTCGGGTCTTTCATCCGATCTATTCGGCGACATTCTGCGGTCGGAACTTTCCGCATCTGGCGTGGACAGTAGCCCCGCCGCCATCGTCGACCGGCCCACGACGCTGGCCTTTGTGACGTTGACCAATGGCCACGCTTCGTATGCTTTCTACGATGAAAACACGGCAGGGCGCATGTTGGGAACAAACGACCTGCCTGATGTCACCGCCGATGCTCTGTTTTTCGGCGGTATCAGCTTGGTCGTCGAGCCTTGCGGCGCAGCCTACGAGGCATTGATGCTGCGCGAGGCCCGCAACCGGGTCATAATCATCGACCCCAATATCCGCCCCTCATTTATTACCAGTGAAGCAAGCTATCGCGCACGCCTGACCCGCATGCTGGGCGCCGCCGATATCATCAAGACATCGGATGAAGACCTTGCATGGATCACCGGCGGCACAGATGCGACGGCGCTTTTTGCACATGGCTCGTCCAAGATCATCTTATTGACCCGCGGCAGTGACGGTGTCGTGATCGTGACACCCGATGGCCACTACGAGGTTCCGGCGGAAAAGACTGCGGTGGTGGATACGGTCGGTGCGGGTGATACCTTTACCGCCGGTTTTGCAGCCACCCTTCAGGCGCGTGGGCTTTTGACCAAAACGGCCTTGGGCAGCGTCACCGAAGAAGATCTGCGCGCGGCAGCGGCATTTGGGGCCAAGGCGGCCGCGATCACCGTCAGCCGCGCCGGTGCCAACCCCCCGTGGGCCGCCGAACTATGAGAGCGCTCATTCAGCGCGTGACGCAAGCCTCTGTCACCGTCGAAGGCCAGACAGTCGGTGAAATCGGCCCCGGCCTGCTTGTTTTTGTCTGTGCCATGCAAGGCGATCAAGCGCCCCAGTGCGCCACGCTTGCCGCGAAGATCAGTAAGCTGCGGATTTTCAAGGACGCGAACGGCAAAATGAACAGGTCACTGGTTGACATGGGCGGCGGCGCGCTGATCGTCAGTCAATTCACCTTGGCTGCGGATACGTCACGCGGGAACCGTCCGGGTTTTTCATCTGCGGCAAGCCCTGACGATGGCCGCGTGCTTTACGAACGTTTCGTCGCTGAGATGAAAGCATTGGGCGTCATGACCGCGACAGGGTCATTCGGTGCCGATATGGCGGTTGGCCTGATCAATGACGGCCCGGTCACAATCTGGATCGACGGCTAGCAGCGTTTTCCGACGACCAATACCCAGTAGGGGCCACGCGCGCCTTGTGTTATGCCGACCCCATATTCCTCGATCCGGGGATGCAACATGTTGGTGCGGTGACCGGGCGAGTTCATCCAACCCGCGATAATCTGAGGCGCGCTTGGGTAGCCCCAGGCAATATTCTCGGCGACGATACAATCTTTGTAGCCGGCAGCCTGCACGCGCGTTTGCGACGTCGACCCATCAGACCCACGGTGATCGAAAAAATCATGCGCAAGCATGTCACATGCGTGTCTCGTGGCAGCCCGCCCCAGACGGGGGTTAAACCGAAGCTCTGACTGTCCATTCGCACGGCGGCTCGCGTTCAGGCCCTCTGCAATCTCGCTGGATAATATATCCACGTTGGCAGGCGCGGCACAATCAGCAGCCATCGCCTTGCCGCCCAGCAATGCGATAGCCACACTCGCTGCGACGGTAGCCAGTCGTTTCATGTTGGGTCCCCTTTGCCACTGCGCGTTTCCTATGTGTGACCCGTCAAAGGGGCAATCCTGTGGCAAACATTTGGCTGTACGGCGACACTTACCCGCCAAACCGCGCAAGTTACCGCCGATAGTGCCTACGCCAAACATCAACGCAGCAGGGTGGATTTTCCCGCCCCATTCGGCCCCCTGCCATTGGTCCGCACGATTTTGTCTTGTGCCCAACCGATGCACGGCGACTGGCCGATGCTGGTCTGCCAGTCTGGGTTAGACATTGGCTGGCGCGAACCGTCCGTCGCACGCATCTGGGTCACGGCGATCATGACAGCACTGATCGAAACCGATCCTGGCAATGCTGCGACTGACGCCTGAAATGCCGCCAACGCTTTCACGGGTTGCCTGTCGCAAGATTAGAAATCCGTCGGCGCGCCGCCCTCTGCCTTACGGCGCGTCACAAAGTCGGTCAGTTCTTCGCGGATGGCGATGTCCATCGGCGGCGGCTCAAAACTGGCAATGATTTCCTTATATGTCCGATGCGCCCGCTCTGCCGTCCAAACACTGCCATCTGCTTCCCATGCTTCGAAATTCCGCCAATCAGAAACGATGGGCTGATAGAATGCCTTTTCATAACGATCCTGTGTGTGCTGAATGCCAAAGAAATGGCCATTTGGCCCGACCTCCTTTATCGCATCGAATGCGATATCTTCTGGGCCTGTCGCCACCACCTCGGGTTCCATGTAGCGCTGGATCATCTGCAATACTTCGCAATCCATCACGAATTTTTCAGGGCTGGCGATCAGCCCCCCTTCAAGCCAACCTGCCGCGTGATAGACGACATTCGTCCCCGACTGCACCGCCGACCACAACGAATTTGATGTCTCCCACATGGCCTGCCCATCCGGAACATTGGCGGCACAGACACCGGATGCGCGCATCGGTAACTCATAAAACCGGGCCATCTGCCCTGTCATCTGGGTTGCACGCATGTATTCGGGGGTCCCGAACGCGGGCGCACCCGATTTCATATCGACATTGCTGGTGAAGGTCCCGATCACGCAAGGCGCACCGGGACGAACGTATTGAAACAGCGCAATCGCGCTTATCGCTTCGGCAATCGAAAGCGTGACAGCCCCCGACATGGTGACTGGCGCCATCGCGCCGGCCAACGTGAATGGCGTCACAATGACCGCCTGCCCCCGACGGATACACCGCAGGCAGCCATCAATCATCGGCACGTCATGTTTCAGCGGCGAGGTCGAGTTGATGTTCGTATACATATGCGGCTTGGCTGCGAATTCCTCCTCGGTCATGCCGCCTGCGATCCGCACCATTTCCATGACATCTTCGACGCGTTCCTTGCCCAGCGAATACGCATGGGCGACTTTGTCCGTTAGGATCATCTTGTCAAAGACAACATCAAGATGCCGGACAGACGCGTGCACATCGACAGGCTCAACCGGGTAGCCGCCCGCAAAGTGGATGCAGTTGAAATACTGGGTCAGCCGCAGCAGATTGGCGCATTGGGCGCGCGTACCCGACACCTTTTTACCGATTTCCAGATCAAAGTAATTGGGCGGCGATGACACATTCCCGAACAGGATGTGCTTGCCGCCGATCGTAATCTTCCGATCAGGGTTTCGCGGAGTGATATCGAACTGGGCCGGCGCGTGTGCCAGCATTTCCATCACCCAATCGCGGCCCATCCGCACATTGGTGCCGTTGACAGTGCAACCGGCCTGTTGAAACAGCACCAGCGCCTCTTCATTCAGAAACTCAATCCCGATTTCTTCCAGGATTCGCATCGCGCCATCATGGATGGCATGCACCCCCTCTGGACCCAAAGGTTCTGTTGGGCGGTCGGTGTTGATCGGCAGGCGCCACGGCATCTGATCAATCACTGCCGTTCCGCGCCGGGCTGACGCCCCTGCGCGACCACCACCGCGCCGCCTTGCTTTCCCATCATCGGCCATGCTTGCCCTTTCGCTTCATGCCAAAGGTGCCATTGCCAGCCACAAAAGTACGTGGATTTGCGACAATTCCTGTCGGTTTCAGGACGAAGGTCGTGTTCCCGCCGCTGTTTGTCCGGCCAACCAGTCCGGAATATCCGCAATCGACGGCAACACAACATCCGCATGGGGTGCCAGTTCCGGCGCGGCGGCAGGTCCTGTCAGCACGCCAATCGTACGTACACCGGCAGCACGACCCGCAGTCAAATCATGCACGCTGTCCCCCACCATGACCGCTTCGTCTGCAGCCAGCCCGGTCTGCGTCAAAAACGCCAGAATTTGGCCTGCGCCGGGCTTTGCACCATGGCCACTGTCGTAGCCCGCGATAAAGTCAAAGTGGTCCAAAATACCCGCCTGTTCCAAATGCGCAACGGCTGGTGCTTCGGCGTCATTCGTCGCGATACCAAGCCGCAGCCCCGACCCGCGCAGCCCGTCGAAAAACGGCAAAAGCGGCGTCGCCTCCACCTGCGCAACCCCGATCGCTGCGGCATTCATCCGCGCGCGCAACGCATCCATTGTCGTATCGTGCAGGACATCCAACATGCGGGCCGCAACGATATCAACCGTTTCAGCAATCACGATGCTGCCGGGTAAAAACTGCTCGGTTGGCACATCAAATCCCAACACATCAGCCAAAGCCGCAAATTGCACCGGGTCATGTCCGACCTCAGCGGTCAGCATCCGCAGCGCCCAAGTGCCCCATGTGGCATTAAAATCAAATAACGTGCCGTCCTTGTCAAAGATGATGCCCTTGATCATTTGCGATGCCTCTGCGTTGTTCTGCATTGACACCCGACCCCAGCACATGAACGGTGTCAATCAGCATGTTGAAACTCCGTTCCTATCGTTCGCGCCCGATGCATTTGGGGCCATTTCCGCTCGAATCGCTTAGGCGCCAGCCCGAGGTTGATTTGCGCGGCGTCCCTGCAATGAAGGGCCTTTCGTTTCGCCGGTCCGATGACCCACACAGCATCGTCAACGCCATGGGCGAATATCAGGCGATGCTCGACGCCACACGCGATGGCCTGGTCAAACGCGAATTGGCCGAGATCCCCTCCGACCTGACAGAACGTGCCAACCACCTCAAAGCATTCGGCTACTATTGCGATGCCAGCATGGTTGCGATCTGCGACATGCCAACCACCGGGTGGTTGGACACGCCAATATGCAACCCCGACGTTGACCGGCTGGCCGACAAACTGCGCACCATGCAGCCCAAGACGCTGGCGGCTGGAATAGATGTCATCATGGCGGGCCTGCGCGAAAGCATGGCCATGCCCCCCGTCGATTGCCGCCACCACACCCATGCGATAGTCTTTCTTTACGATCATTCCCGTGATCTGCGCCCCGATGAAACCGGGACGGATTGGATCAAGGACGCGCTTGACCACCGGGCGTGCCTGCGCGGGATGGAAACCGCTGTGACGCTGGCAAGCTACATCCGCACCCTCGGTCACGAGGCCCGTGCGCACTCCATGGCCGCCAGCGATGTGCATCTGGGCGCACTGGCACTGCAGGCCGGGCTGGTCACGTTTGAAAACGGCCAATTGTCGAACCCGTTCACCGCAGATCGCTTTGGTCTTGCCGTCATTACGACAACACTGGAATTGGCCGCCGATCAACCACTGCGCCCCGGTCAGCGACTACCGACCAGCTATCGCACGGGCTTGGGCACCCATGCCAAATCTGCGCGCACCCGCGATCCTTATGCCAAACGCGATTTTGCCCTCGGCCCTCATCCCTTCGAGACACTCAGCCGCGTGGATACGCCTACGACCTACATTGATCGGCCCAACGTCGCACGCGTTCCCAAACGGGCCAATATGTTTGTCCGCGGGCTGTTTGGAGATCTGGGTAAACAGGTGCAGGACGCCACCAGAAACGGCAACTATGTCCGCAAGTCCGCTGCCGCTTTTGCGTTCCGGCCATCGCTTGGGGCGTTTGTCTTGCTGCAAGACGGCGAGGCGGCAAAGCAAAAAAAAGCTGAAAATGCGTCTAAAAATGCAGAAAATATCAAAGCAGCACTTTATTTTCTTGGCGTGGATGCGGTCGGCCTCTCGGCCTGCCCCGATTGGGCCTACTATAGTCACGACGCCGCCGGTGACCCGATCACCCCATACCACACCAATGCGATCTCCATGATCATTGATCAGGGCCACGAAACCATGGAAGGCGCATCAGGCGACGACTGGATCGCTTGCGCCCAATCCATGCGCGCCTACCTGCGGTTTTCGCTCTTGGGCGGCGTGCTGGCCCAGCACCTGCGCAATCTTGGATACACCGCCCGCGTTCACTCCGTCATGGATGACGAAGTTTTGCATCCGCCGCTTTTGTTGCTGTCAGGTTTAGGCGAGGTGAGCCGCATCGGTGAAGTCATTCTGAACCCGTTCCTCGGTCCGCGTCTGAAATCCGGCATCGTCACCACGAACATGCCCATGACGCATGACAAGCCCATCGACTTTGGCCTACAGAAATTCTGCGGAGCCTGCAATAAATGCGCCCGCGAATGCCCGTCAGGGGCAATCACTGCCGGGCCAAAACTCATGTTCAACGGCTACGAAATCTGGAAATCCGACAGCCAGAAATGCACGACCTACCGGGTCAGCCAAAAGAACGGCGCCATGTGTGGGCGTTGCATGAAAACCTGCCCGTGGAACCTTGAAGGGCTGTTTGCCGAAGCACCTTTTCGCAAACTGGCCATGGCCGTCCCGCAGGCCGCCAAAGCGCTTGCCGCGCTTGATGATCGTCTCGGTCGCGGCGCGATCAACACGGTCAAAAAATGGTGGTGGGACCTTGAGATGGAGGACGACGGCGCATACCGGCCAGCCCGCCACCCGGTCAACGCGCGCAGGCTGCAAAAAGACCTCGACCTGAAATTCGCGGATCAAACGCTTGCCGTTTATCCTGCGCCCCTCGCACCGCCGCCTTATCCCTGGCCGTACCCGATGGACCGCGAGGCGGGGATCGCGGCATACAACGGCATGATCACGGCCGATGCGCACAAGAAACGCCGCGCCGCAGGCCAACCACCAGAGCATATATACACCCCGGCCAAGGGCGACGCGCCTGTCATGCAGGTGGTTGTCAGCAAGGTCACAAAGATGACCAAGGGCATTACGCAATATGAATTTTCGATGCCCGACGGGTCAGACCTGCCATCCGCAACTGCCGGGGCCCATATCGACGTTGTGGTGGCGCCTGAATTCTTTCGGCAGTATTCTCTTTCAGGTGACCCTGCGGATCCGACAAAGTACCAGATCGCCGTCCTGCGCGAAGACACGGGGCGCGGCGGATCAAAGCTGATGCATCGGATATTCACCGAAGGCCGGCGCGTTTTCATTTCACGCCCTATTAACCATTTTCCCTTGGTTGAGGACGCGCAAATGACCCTTTTGATGGGCGGCGGGATCGGGGTCACACCGATGATCGCGATGGCGCATCGGCTGCACGCGATCGGTGCCGAATTTGTCTTGCACTACAGCATCGGGAACCGGGCGGGTGCCGGTTTTCTGCATGATCTCGCAACCGTGCCATGGGCGCGAAAAGTCCACCTACACATAACAGACGAAGGCAGCCGGGCCAACTTTTCGACCCTCATTACCTATGAAAAAGGTGCGCATATCTACACCTGCGGCCCAAACGCATACATGGCAGCCGTCATGGCGGCAGCAACCGACAGCGGATACCCCGAGGACGCGCGCCACTTGGAGTATTTCGCAGCGCCAGAGCAACCGGAATACGCGAACCATCCCTTTACTCTGACTTTAAAGGACGGACGCAATATAGGCGTTTGCGTTGACCAATCCGCCGCTGACGCCCTGATTGCCGCAGGGGTACATGTGGATGTCAAATGCGCGGATGGCCTGTGTGGGGTCTGTAAATGCCGCGTCGTCAGTGGCAAAGTCGAGCACCGTGACTTCGTCCTGTCCAAGGCGCAACAAGCGGGTGAAATGATCTTGTGCCAAAGCCGCGCCGCAGAGCCCGACGGCACGCTTGAAATTGATCTTTAGGTCCAATGCACGTTTTCGGCCCCCGGCAGCGCATAGCGCGCCCTGAGCGGTTGATCATAGCCCAATCCAATACTGTCACAAAACGCCATCACCCAATCGTCGTCCATGGTGATGAACTCAAGTATCGCGGCTTGAAATGCCGGGTCAGTAGCATTTTCGCGCAAGTCATCGACCGACCCGCCCGTTGAACCCAAAAAAACCGGCCAAAGCTCTTCATTGCCAGCCAACCAGCTGAGCGCCTGAAGCGCGATAACCTGCGCACGTTCTTCTTTCATTCAAAGTCCCTACTCAACCGGCAACCGTTTTTTAACCATTCTCGACGAAATTGTATCGAAACACCTGTGGCAGCCCCACATAAGGATACAGAAATGTCCGGTCGAATCCTGATTGTCGATACAGTTGCAACCAATCGTATCGTGTTAAAGGTAAAAATGCTGTCTGCACAGTTCAGTGTCGACGCTTGCTCGACGCGGATCGAGGCCCAGGCGATCATCATAGCGAACCGGCCCGATCTGATTTTGATCAACCTGTCGGATCCGGCTGAAGACCGGCATGAATTTTGCAAGGCGCTCAGGTCGGACCACGAAACCGCATCTATCGCGATCATCGCCGTGGGTGTCGCCGACACCTCCAAGGCGCGCCTTGCCGCACTGGACGTTGGTGCCGACGACGTGCTGCCTCGGCCCATGAATGACACCCTTTTGCTGGCTCGCATACGCAGCCTGCTGCGTGTCCGCAGCGCCAGTCAGGAATTACTGCTGCGCGACAGCACAAGCCGCGCACTGGGCTTCGAAGAAGTAGCTGCTGCGTTTGGAACGGCTGCACATGTCGCCCTGCTGTCACCCGAAGGCACGACAGCGACACAACTCACCGAAACCCTCAAACATGGGCTGGCCCAGCCGATGCGTCGGCTTGATCCTGGCTGTGTTCTGAAGGCGGCGGGTGTCACACCCGTCCCTGATCTTTTCATCATTGACGGCACCGATGTCGACGGGCCGAAAAATACACTGTTCAGTCTGGTATCTGATCTGCGGTCCCGGTCAGAGACACGCCAGTCCACACAACTTATAATTGTGCCCCGCGATCAGCCAGAGCTGGCCGCGATGTTTCTGGATCTCGGCGCGGACGACATTGTCACATGGGGCACCTCTGCCGGAGAGATCACTTTAAGATGCAAGGCTTTGATCCGTCGCAAACTGCTTCATGATCGGCTACGCGATACCGTGCGCAATGGGCTTCACGCAGCGATCACCGACCCGCTTACCGGGCTGTACAATCGGCGCTATGTGGAACCGCATCTGGCACAGCTTGCCCGGCAATCAAAGAACTCGGGTCTCGATCTTGCGGTCATGATGATCGACATTGATCATTTCAAATCCATCAACGACACATATGGCCACGCAGCCGGGGACAACGTTCTTGTCCAACTGGCTGATCGGCTGCGCGAAAACCTGCGCGCAATTGATCTGGTGGCTCGCATTGGTGGTGAAGAATTCCTGGTCGCGATGCCCCGCACCACCGCAGCACAAGCGCGCGGTGCCGCTGATCGCTTGCGCAGGCTGGTGAATTGCCAGCCATTCGCGCTGGGCGAAGGATTGCCGCGACTGGGCGTGACGGTCTCGGTTGGGGTCGCTGTCAGCGGTCGTGGCGGGATCGAGCAGCGGCAACTGAACAAGATGTGTGATCAGGCAGACGCAGCGCTCTATGCAGCAAAATCCGCTGGTCGCGATCAAGTCGCGATGAGCATGTCAGCCGCCTGATCGCCCCGCACCCGGCGCACGCGCACGCGACATTTCCTCCTGCAACCGATCAGCGAAAACAGCCCGACGTTCCGCGGACATCGCCGTAATCCGCGCCAGCAGTAATCCTTGGGCGCGCTGCTGCAGCAAAGCAAGCTGTGCATTCTGTCCTGCAAAAACTGCGCCAAGGGCTTCAGGATCGAACGGATCAGACCGAAGCAGAGCGAGCATTTCCGAGGCATTTGCGCGCATATCAAGGTCGCGCAGTCCACGATCACGCCGCAGGGCAAGACCGATGTGGCGCCGTTCGTCACGGTCCAGTGCGCGCACAACGGGCCCAACACCCAGATCAAACGTCCGTGGTGGCCCTCCGCCCAGTCGGCCAGAAAATGCAGAGCCAACAATCAGGCCCGCAATTGCAAGGTTCACGGCAAGAGACCCCACCAAGACAATCCGCCAAAGCCGCGATGGCTGGGCCACAGCGCGCACTTGATCAACCATCTGCCAAATCTCCTAGATCAAAAATGCCATCTTGCGCAAACAGGCTCACCGTCACCGCATCACCCAGCAAAGACGCCGCAAAATCCTCGACCGTGGCAGGGGGCGCCACGCCGATCCAGATTCCGGCAACCGTCGCGGCCAACAGGCTGCCCAGTGCCGGCCATCCGCCCAGCATACCCGAAAGACGCGCCCACAGGCCCGGCCCGGCAACCAGCGTGGCCTCAGATGCGGGGCTGACCACATCCGCCAGTATCCGCGCCATCAGATCCGCGCTTGGATCCGGGGTAACGGCACGTGCCTGCGCAAAAATATCGTCAAGCATATCATCATTTGGGTCAGTCATCATAATACCCCAGTTCTGCCTTCCGTCCGGCCATTATATGGGCCAAAGCCCGTTTACCGCGTGCTGTCAGACTTTCCACGGACCGCACGCTGATGTCCATAATTTGCGCAATTTCAGGGTTCGCAAGCCCTTCGAGATGCCGCAGCGCAACCGCCTGCGCCTGCCGTTCAGGCAACTGAGCCAGCGCATCGGCCAAAGCCACAAGGCGGGCATTGGTCTGCATATGCGCCACAGCCCCGGGCCGACCGTCAGCAGGCTCCGTAACAGCGTCAATCGCAATGGTGCCGCGCCTTTTGCGCAAACGATCCGTGCATAAATTCGCGACCACGCGGTAAAGCCAAGTGCTGACTTGAGCCTCACCCTGCCGCCAGTCGGGCGCAATTTTCCAAAGCCGTATCATGGCATCCTGGGCCACGTCCTCGGCCTCGGCCAAATCAGCGAGCATGCGCATCGCCTGCGCCAGAACCCGTGGCAAATACCGCGTTGCCAAGTCGCGCGCGGCTGCCGCATCACCATTGGCGAATGCAATCAATAGCGCGTCGTCGGGGACGGGCACAATAAGATCGGGTGCGGCTTTCATCGTTGATTGTGCTATCTGCATCACCCGGAACTAGCAATTCGGAAGGGGCATCGCAGCCCCCTCCAAGCTGCAAATCATCCGCGCCCACGTGGTCCATGACCGTTGCTCCGGCATTCATCACGCCGCGTTTTGGCGGTTTGGAACTCTTCCTCGCTAATGGCACCGTCAGCATCAGCGTCCATTTGGCTGAGCATACGGCCCCGCCGCTCTCCGCCGCGTGGCTGCATTTCGGACAGTTGCAGGACACCATCGTCATTCTCATCCAGATGCGCGATCATCCGCGCCGCCCGGTCAGCGGCATTATTGGCCGCCGCAGCGGTCAGCTCGTCTGCGGACAAGGTTCCATCGGCATCGCCATCGACCTCCGCAAAGCGTGCCGCAGCTTTTTGCGCCATCTCGTCCATCGTCAGTTGTCCGTCGCCATTCGCATCCAAGCTCGCAAAATCGGGACGCTCGCGATGCCCTTGCGCCTGCGCGGCACCTGCCGTCATCACGACACTGGAAAGAAGGGCTGCCATCAAAATCTTGGTTTTCATTGTCGTTCCTCATTTTTCATTTCATCACGACTTTGCGCCGCTGACCTACCTTCAACGTGTGGCATGAACAATTCCGTCGCTTGTTTTTGAAATTCCGGACCAATCGCTTGCGACATGCCGCCGCAAATCGCGCGCACCCCTTCCCAAACAGCCACCAATAGCCCATGTGATAGAAATACCCCGGAGTTGAACATGCCAGACCAAGAGCCCCTTATCGACGATCGTCCAACCAAACCAGCCATCTGGCGCGGGCTGTGCCGGCGCTGTCCGAACTGCGGCGAAGGCCTGATGTTCGACGGTTACCTCAAGGTCGCCAATACCTGCCCTGTATGTCAGGAAGAATTATTCCATCACCGCGCCGATGACGGCCCCGCGTATTTGACGATCCTCCTGGTCGCCCATGTCATTGGCTTTACGATCCATTTCATGTGGGTTCAGTTCCGACCGGAGCCGCTGGTGATGGCGACCGTGTTGACGGTTGGCGCTGTTGGCCTGTCACTTTACCTTCTGCCAAGGCTCAAGGGGATGGTTGTCGGAATCCAATGGGCGCGACGCATGCATGGGTTTGGCCACTCGGCATGACGCCGACGCAGGACGGGCAAATGGACAAAATAAAAATCCGCGACGCGGCAACGGTTATCGTGTTGCGCGACGCCGCGACACAACCGTCCGTTTTGATGGGACAGCGTGGTGCATCTGCCGCGTTCATGCCCGGTAAATTCGTTTTTCCCGGCGGCGCCATTGATGCAAACGACGCAAGCGTTCCCCTGACCGCACTTGATTCGGACAGCGCAGCGCGCCTGTTGCACGCGAGCGACGTCGCACCAAATGCGATTGCCGCCGCTGCCATCCGCGAATTATGGGAAGAAACCGGCCAGGTTCTTGGCCAAGCTGCGGTGTGGGACGATGCCCCCCAAGGCTGGCGGGGCTTCGCGGCCAGCGGTCACCGGCCCAATGGCGCCGCCCTTACGTTCTTTTTCCGCGCTGTCACCCCTGTGGGCAGGCCCCGCCGATTTGATGCGCGGTTCTTTCTGGCGCCCGCCGAAGACCTCATCACTGACCCCGATGATTTTTCAAACGCCGAGGATGAACTGAACCACCTGCAATGGGTACAGTTGAGCGATGCCCGGCATTTTGACCTCCCATTTATCACGCAGGTCGTTCTGGCCGAACTTGTGAACCATATCAAACGTGGTGGCCCACCTGTCAGTGTTCCGTTCTTTCGCAACGATGACGAGGCGCATCTGGTCAGTCGCCTTGGTGCCCAAAGCCTGCTTTAGGTGACCAGCACCAGCAAAACGATGCTCCCCGTCAACAGCAGCAACCCGTGCCATTCCCGTCGCGTCACCGTTTCACCGAAAACAAACGCACCAACGATCAGCGAAAACAACAGTTCAACCTGACCTAGGGCATTCACATACGCCACATTCTGCAACGTGAAAGCGGTAAACCAACAGATTGACCCTGCCATGCTGGTCAACCCGACCAATCCGGCGATCCGCCACGCCTGCAAGACCCGCAGGATCTGCCCCTTCTCGCGCCAACCCAGCCACAGCGCCATGATGGCCGTCTGAAACGCAGTCACAAAGGCCAGCGTGACGATGGCCCGATAAAATACATCCCCATCCCCCAACGACAACGACGCGCCGCGATACCCGTTGCCCGAAATCCCAAAAAGCAATCCTGCACTCAGACCCAGCGCCGTCGCCCGGTTGCCGATACGCCGATACCATGCGCCCATGCCGCCGGGCGGATCAGACAACAGCAAAACACCGAATAGACCCAGAATAATCGCCCCAAGCGCGGCACCGGTGATCACATCACCCAAGACGACAAAGCCGACCAATGCACTTAATAATACTTCGGTCTTCTTGAACGTGATTCCGACTGCAAAGTTACGGTGCGCAAACAGGGCAACGATACACATCGTCGCCAGAATTTGTGATGTTCCGCCAGCCACGGCATAGGGCCAAAACGCGACAGGGATTTGGGGGGCACCCTGCCCTGTCGCCGTCGCATATGTAACGGCAATCAGCATCACAAGAGGCGACGAATAGATAAACCGCGCAAAAGTCGCACCAGCCGTCGACAACTGTGTCGTCTTCAAGTGTTTTTGCAGCATAAACCGCAAGGTTTGCGCGCCAGCCGCCCCCAACGTGATTGGGATCCAAATTTCCACTAGTGCCCTGTTACCGCACAGGCCACGACGCCGCAGAACGCGCGCGCACCTTGCGCCCATCGTTTAATCGCCACGAACGCCAACTCCCTTTCCGGCGCCTTCCGGCAAGGGCAGTGCGGCATGCGCCTGTGCCACACGTTCCAGTGTGGCCGCTAAAACAGGGCTTGGTTCTGATGCGCTCCGTGTTTCAAGGCTGACATGGATCAGCATATGTTCGCCAGTGGCGAGCAGGCGGCCATCAGTAGACATACGATGGAAAAGGTGCATCTTTTTTCCCGCACCCGCCAACACTTGCGTCTCGATCAGGATGACCCTACCGGCGTGTACCTCGTCCAAATGCCGGATATGGGTTTCAGCGGTGAAAAAACTTGCCCCGGCGGCAATATAGGCCGCATCGCAGCCAATCAGCAGCATCATCCGGTCAGTCGCCTCACCGAAGGCATGCAGATACCGCGCCTCGGTCATGTGGCCGTTATAGTCGGTCCAATCAAGCGGCACGGCGCGCTGCATCGTAGCGATTGGGTGGCTCAGGTCGTCGGGCAATGCCACTGGCCCTTCAATCCGGCGGTCATGGGCATTCAGCAACGTACCGGCGCCCCAATCCCGCGCCTTCAAGCCGCGCAGGATGGTCACCAAATTGTCATCGCGCGCCCGTTCCAGCGCACGGATCGAAACAGCCCCGGATTGTTGATCAGATTGGTCCGTGATCTTGTCGATAAGCTCGTCAGTCAGCTTGGGCACATCCATCAACTTGGTCCATGGCCATTCCAAGCAGGGGCCAAACTGTTCAATAAAATGGCGCATCCCCGCTTCGCCACCAGCAATCCGGTAGGTCTCGAACAGGCCCATCTGCGCCCAGCGCAGGCCAAAGCCGTACCGGATCGCATCATCCACCTCGGCGGTCGTAGCGACGCCGTCATTGACCAACCAAAGCGCTTCGCGCCACACAGCCTCAAGCAGGCGGTCCGCGATGTGGGCGTCAATTTCTGCACGCACATGCAACGGATACATACCAAGAGAAGTCAAAACAGCCTTCGCTTTTTCGACAAGATCAGGTGGATTTAACGCGCTTGGGACAACCTCGACCAAAGGAAGAAGGTAGACCGGATTAAACGGATGCGCGACGATAATTTGCGCGGGGCGGGTCGCACATCCCTGCAATTGCGATGGCTTGAACCCGCTTGTAGACGACGCAATAACAGCGGCTGGGTCGCAATGCTCTTGCAGCGTCTGATACACTTTGCGCTTGAGCGTCAGACGTTCCGGCACGCTTTCCTGAATCCACGCAGCACCGCTGACAGACTCGGACATGGCATCATGAAAGGTCAGCTGCCCTTCGGCAGGCAACGCCACGTCCGACAAGCCGGGCAAAGACCTGCGCGCATTATCCAGCACGTCGCCCAGTTTGCGCGCGGCGTCAGGATCAGGGTCAAAGACACGCACGTCCCACCCCATCAGCAGGAAACGCGCGGCCCAACCGCCGCCAATAACACCGCCGCCAATGATCGCCGCAACCTGCCGCATCGTCCGTCCTTTGCTTGTCAGCCGCTGGTCGGCGCGCCGGGATGATCAAACTCATCCGCCGGAACCGGCTCGCGGACGACATGCGGGTCACAGGCGACCATGGGGCTGCCCGGATCGCGAATAATCAGGCCGCCGCGTGCGCGGCACTGCTCAAACGTCATTGTATTGCCAATCACCATAAATTCGCGAAATGTCGTCGGTGACCCGCCAGCGGGCACCCCATCGCATGCAGCAAGCGCAACGACACATACCAAAACGACTCGTTTCATTGGGAAACCTCCATTAGTCGGCTTACGTCATAACCGTTGAATGCCAAAACATCACGCGCTGCATTCAGGCGATCCGACCGTATTTCGGGACTACGGTTCAAAACCCAGCCCGCACGACCATTTGGCGACCCCACCACCGCAGTCTGATAATCGTCATCGGTCCACAAAACCCAATAATCCGCCGCAGCAAATGGCACTGACGCAAAGCGGACCTTCAACCGCCCCGGCCCCACAATTTCCGCCGTGCCCGCAATGCGTGACCGCTCGGAACCATCAGCATTACGGCATATGTTCAGAACCGACAGCGTCCCGTCATCACGCAAACCGTATTCGGCGGTGACACCGACACACCCCGCCTCAAAGAAAACCGGAAACCGGGCCACTTCGTGCCAAAGCCCTGCATAACGCGCGGGTGCGAACACAGCTTTGGACGATATCGGCGCATCCGTATCGCGGTAAACGTCAAAGCTGCCGCAGCCCGCCAGCAACAGGATCAAGATCAGCGCTCTCATGCGGCCACCGGCGCACGCTTGACCAGTCCCAGCTTGGCCCGCACCTCTTCGGGGCCAAGCACCCGCGCGCCAAGGTTTTCGACAATGCCGACGGCCCTCTCGACCAATTGCGCGTTGGTGGCCAGCACGCCGCGATCCAACATCAGATTATCCTCAAGCCCGACACGCACATGCCCGCCCGCCAGAACCGACGCGGCAACATAAGGCATCTGTGATCGGCCCAGCCCAAAAGCCGAAAACGTCCAATTGTCCGGCACATTATTGACCATGGCCATAAACGTATTCAGGTCATCGGGCGCACCCCAGGGCACCCCCATACACAACTGCACCAACGCATCAGGTTCCAGAACACCGTCGGCAACCAGTTGTTTGGCGTACCAAAGATGTCCGGTATCAAACGCCTCGATCTCTGGCTTGACACCAAGCTGTGTCATCATGCGCCCCATCGCAGTCAACATGCCCGGCGTGTTCGTCATAACATAATCGGCTTCGGCAAAGTTCATCGTGCCGCAATCAAGTGTGCATATTTCCGGCAAGCATTGCGCGATATGTGCGACACGTGCCGTCGCCCCGACCATATCGGTCCCGGCAACGGGCGGCAGCGGCGTTTCCGATCCACCGAAAACGATATCGCCCCCCATCCCCGCCGTAAGATTAAGGACCACATCGACTTCGGCCGCGCGTATCCGCTCTGCCAACTCGCGGTACAGGTCAAGCGCGCGCGACGGCGTGCCGGTTTCTGGATCACGCACATGGCAATGCACCACAGCCGCGCCTGCCTTGGCCGCATCAATCGCACTGGCGGCAATATCACGCGGCGAACGGGGAACATGCGGGCTGCGGTCTTGGGTGGCACCCGATCCGGTCACGGCACAAGTGATAAAAACCTCGCGGTTCATGGCCAAGGGCATGCGCGATCCTCCTTCAGGTATGGGCGGACATTCCCCGAAAACAACGGCGGACACAAGCCTGCAAGCCCACGCAATGTGCCCGCCCGTAGGGTGGGTCAAGACCCACCTTACGTTCAGTAAGGCATCGGATTGGCCCGGTTAAGCTGATCAATCCCCGCGACAAGCTCATCGGTCAACACAACGTCCCGTCCGGCAAGTATCCGGCTTAGTTGATCCTGCGTCGTTGCACCAAAAATCGTGGAAACGGGGAACGGGCGGGTCCTCTGCCAAGCCATCGCCATATGCACCGGGTCCAGACCGTGCGCCGCAGCCAGGTCCAAATAGGCCTGCGTCACCGGTAAAACGCGGTCGGTCATGCGACCGCCCAAATCGCCATTGATCGACATCCGGCTACCATCGGGCACTGCGCCGTTTTGGTACTTTCCGGTCAGCAGCCCACATGCCAACGGCGAAAACGCCAGCAGCGTGACGTCTTCGTTCACCGCCATCTCAGCCATGTCCGTATCGTACAAACGACATAGCAGCGAGTACTCGTTCTGTACGGAAAACATACGCGGCAAACCGGCCGCTTGGGCCTGATCTATCCACTTCGTCATACCCCACGCGCTTTCGTTGGACATACCAATCGCACGAATCTTGCCCGCATTGACACAATCGCCCAGCGCGCCCAGCACATCCATCATATGATCAAGCGTCTGTTGCCGATCCTGCCCCGACGGATCATAGGTCCAGTTTTGCCGAAACATATAGGACCCACGCACGGGCCAATGCATCTGATACAGATCAATCACATCCGTTTGCAGCCGCTCCAGCGACGCATCAACCGCCTCGCGGATCACCGCACCGTCATAGCCGCGCCCTTCGCGAACCCAGCCGGGATTATTGCCCGATACTTTGGTCGCAATCACCACATCATCCCGGCGACCCGTCTTGGCGATCCAGTTGCCAATCACCGTCTCGGACAGCCCGACCGTTTCCGCCCGGATCGGGTTCACCGGATACATCTCGGCTGTATCAATGAAATTGATCCCCGCATCGACTGTCATATCAATCTGTGTATGCGCATCATCCTGCGGGGTCTGATTGCCAAAGGTCATGGAGCCCAGACACCAATCGCTGATCATGATATCGCTGCGGCCAAGAGGGATCTTTTTCATCTGCCTACCTTCAATTCAGTTTCGCGCAGACCCTAGCGTGGCCAACCGCTGAGACAAGACCGAATTGAAAACACCGCCCCAATGACCATTCGCGACACATCGCGTCGAATAAGGCCTAGTATCGCGGCAGAACCTGACGCAGGGTCGCGCTCATGCGCATGCTCATCTCATTTGCGGCCCTGTTCCTGTCGGTGGCCCTGTTGCAACTCTCCTCTGGCGGGGTTGGCCCGCTTGATGCTTTGACCGGCCTCAGAAGCGGCTTTTCTCCAGGCGAGGTCGGCTTCTTGGGTTCCTCCCATTTCTTTGGGTTCTTCATCGGCTGCTGGTGGGCACCGCGGTTGATGGGCAGCGTCGGCCACAGTCGCGCGTATGCCGCGTTCACAGCCATGGGTGCGATCGGACTGGCAGCGCATGTGATCGTGACCGACCCGGCCTATTGGGCCCTGTTCCGTATCGCGTCCGGCGTTTGCGTCGCGGGGTGCTATACCGTGATCGAGGCGTGGCTGCAGGCCAAAGTCACCAATGAAACGCGCGGGCGTGCCATGGGCAGCTACCGTATCGCGGATATGGGCGCGTCGTTTGTGGCGCAATTGATGATCGGGGCGCTGGCCGATCTTGAAACGTATATCGCCTATAATATTTTGACGATTCTGTGCTGTGCATCGCTGTTGCCGCTGGTGCTGACGCGCGCCACCCAACCCGTGACACCCAAGGCGACACGCCTGCGCCCGGCCCTTGCCTGGGCGTGTTCGCCGTTGGGGGTGGCTGCGGTCGTTGTTGCCGCCCTGTCCAGCGCGTCGTTTCGGATGGTCGGCCCGATTTATGGGCAAGGGGTCGGATTGGGCGCTGAGCAAATCGGATATTTTCTGGCCGCCTACGTGGCTGGTGGGGCCATTGCGCAATACCCCATCGGCTGGCTTGCTGACAAATTTGACCGCCGCTGGGTGATGATCGGTCTATCCGTCGCTGCGGTCGCTTCCTGCGCAACGACGGTCGCCACCTCAAACGAAGGCACAATGGCCGTCTTGTGGGCAGCTGCGTTTTTCGGCCTTACGACATTTCCGATCTATTCTGTCGCGACGGCCCACGCCCATGACTTTGCAACCGCAGACCAACGGGTCGAACTCTCAGCCGCGCTGATGTTTTTCTATGCAGTAGGCGCGATTGCAGCCCCCTACACGACGTCGGCACTAATCGCGGGGTTTGGCCCGGCCGCGTTGTTCTACTTTGTCGCGATCGGCCATATCGTCTTGATCATATTCGGCATCCTGCGGATGCGGGTGCGCAGGGCGCCCGAAGATCGCACGCGCTATGTCTATGCGCCGCGCACCAGCTTTGTGATCGGCCGATTGCTGGGCCGCAGCCGCGACCCAGACAGTTAGAATTTATAAGTCACGCCAATCCGGGTCGTGGTCACCGCAGGGAACGCGCTGTCGTCGGGGAAATCACGAATAAATTCGCCCCGCATTGTCAGGCGGTCCGACACATCGCGCTGCACACCAAGGCCAAGGTTATAGCCATCCACAATGCCACTATCCGTGTCAAACTGGGTCACGCCGCCCGCAACACGGGCAGAAATATCGCCCAGCCCATACGTGCCCCAAAACCGGAATCGCTGCGTGTCGTAATCGGCATCACCCGCGACATGCATCCCAAGTTCGACTTCTGCGCCATAGCCGATTTGGGCGTCGCCCAGACCGACGCCGGCTATCACCGACCCAACGGTCTGCGCATCGCCCGAATGAGGCAGCCCATAGTCAAGCGTCGCACCAGCGTAAAAGTCCTGTGCGCTCGCACCACTGCCGATCACGGCAGCAAACAAAACGGAAATCAGCGTCTTCATCGGTCAATCCTACTGTTTTTATCTGGCGACACCCTAGCCAACAGCCCATCAAAACACCAGCACCCACACAACATCTGGCATTCACGGCACAGCCTCGTTAGATAGACGCAAACGTATAGGAATATCGCCCATGGCCCGCCATCTGATCACGTCTGCCATTCCGTATATCAACGGGATCAAGCATCTGGGAAACCTTATCGGCAGTCAGCTACCTGCAGACCTCTATGCGCGCTACCAGCGTGCGCGGGGACACGAGGTCTTGTTTCTCTGCGCCACCGACGAACATGGAACGCCCGCTGAACTGGCTGCTGCCAAGGCAGGAAAGCCGGTGGCAGAATACTGTGCCGAAATGCATGACATTCAGGCGCAAATTGCTGATGGTTTCCGGCTGTCATTTGATCACTTCGGTCGGTCCTCCAGCCCGCAAAACCACAAGCTGACCCAAGCGTTCGCTGGACGTTTGGCCGATGTTGGCCTGATCAAGGAAGTCACCGAAGAACAGGTTTACTCTGTCGCCGACGGTCGGTTCCTGCCGGACCGCTACATCGAAGGCACCTGCCCCAACTGCGGGTTTGAAAGCGCGCGCGGCGATCAGTGTGACAATTGCACCAAGCAGTTGGACCCCACCGACCTGATCAACCCACACTCGACAATATCAGGCGCAACAGATCTGGAAGTGCGCGAGACCAAGCACCTCTACCTGCGCCAATCCGAGCTGAAGAATGATCTGGCCGCTTGGATCGACAGCAAGAAAGATTGGCCGATCCTGACGACATCTATTGCCAAAAAATGGCTCACAGACGGCGACGGCCTGCAGGACAGGGGCATCACCCGCGACCTTGACTGGGGGATTCCCGTCAAAAAGGGCGACGCGGACTGGCCCGGCATGGAAGGCAAAGTTTTCTATGTGTGGTTCGATGCGCCCATCGAATACATTGCCTGTGCGCAAGAATGGGAAGATGCGGGCAAAGGAACGGACTGGGAACGCTGGTGGCGCACCGACAAAGGCGCCGATGATGTCCGCTATACGCAGTTCATGGGCAAAGACAATGTTCCGTTCCATACCCTGTCGTTCCCGGCCACGATCATGGGCACCAATGAACCTTGGAAGCTGGTCGACTACATCAAATCCTTCAACTACCTGAACTATGACGGCGGTCAATTCAGCACGTCGCGCGGGCGCGGTGTATTCATGGACCAAGCGCTGGAAATTCTGCCGCCGGATTACTGGCGCTGGTGGCTGCTGAGCCATGCACCAGAAAGCTCTGATGCGGAATTCACCTGGGAAAACTTCCAGACTGACGTCAACAAAGACCTTGCGGACGTGCTGGGTAACTTTGTCAGCCGGATCACGAAATTCTGCCGCTCGAAATTCGGCGAAATCGTCCCCGCGGGTGGCAGCTATGGCCCTGCCGAAGAACAACTGATTGCCGACCTGACAACCCGCCTGCGCGCCTACGAGGGGTTCATGGATGGGATCGAAGTCCGCAAAGCAGCGGCTGAACTGCGCGCCATCTGGGTGTTGGGTAACGAATACCTTCAGGCAAACGCGCCATGGACGACATTCAAAACCGATCCGGAAACGGCGGCAATGCAGGTTCGTCTGGCACTGAACCTGATCCGCATCTACGCCGTTCTTTCTGCGCCCTTCATCCCGGATGCGGCGGCCGAAATGATCGCAGCCATGCAAACCCAAGACAAAGACTGGCCCACTGATATCGCGGTCGCCGTGGCGGCACTGCCCGCTGGCCAAAGCTTTACCGTACCCGACAACCTGTTCCGCAAGATCACGGATGAAGAACGCGAAGAGTGGGAAGAACGGTTCGCCGGTACCCGCGACTAAAGCGCGATACCTGCATTGCTGCAAAAGAACATGGCCTGACTGACAGCCGTTTGAATCCGATCGGCGCTGCAGGGTTTCGCGATCACAAACGCAGGATTGATGCAGCCCTGATCATAGGCGGCGGCAGATGATCAGGCATTCAGCCACTCAGCAAAAAAACTACCGACACAAGCCAACCTTCCATGATGAAGAGCTATGCCCGAAAGTTGGTGACGGCGTGATCAGGCGGCGGTTTGAAGTTG
>NZ_JAFMHJ010000096.1 GCF_017854565.1 Yoonia sp. | reverse complement strand
GTCATGCTGAACCGTGCGCCCACGCTGCACCGTCTTGGCATTCAGGCGTTCGAACCCGTCCTGATCGAAGGCAAGGCGATCCAGCTGCACCCGCTTGTCTGTTCGGCCTTCAACGCCGACTTTGACGGTGACCAGATGGCAGTTCACGTGCCGCTTTCGCTGGAAGCACAGTTGGAAGCGCGCGTCCTGATGATGTCCACGAACAACGTGCTGTCGCCTGCGAATGGCGCGCCAATCATCGTGCCATCGCAGGATATGATCCTGGGCCTCTACTACACGACCATCATGCGCGAAGGCATGAAGGGCGAAGGTATGGCGTTCAGCAATATCGACGAGGTCGAGCATGCCTTGACCGCTGGCGAAGTACACCTGCACGCCAAAATTCAGGCGCGCATGATGCAGATCGACGATGAGGGCAACGAGGTGCTGACGCGCTTTGAAACCACGCCGGGTCGCCTGCGTCTGGGTGCATTGCTGCCGTTGAACACCAAAGCACCTTTTGCTCTGGTCAACCGCCTGCTGCGCAAGAAAGAAGTGCAGCAGATCATTGACACCGTCTACCGCTACTGCGGCCAGAAAGAGTCGGTTATTTTCTGTGACCAGATCATGACCATGGGCTTCCGCGAAGCGTTTAAGGCGGGCATTTCGTTCGGTAAGGACGACATGGTTGTACCTGACACCAAATGGGCGCTTGTCGACGAAACCCGCGATCTGGTGAAAGACTTTGAACAGCAGTACATGGACGGCCTGATCACTCAGGGTGAAAAGTACAACAAAGTTGTCGATGCCTGGTCAAAGGCCAACGACAAAGTCACCGACGCGATGATGTTGACTATCTCAACAACGGGCCGTGCGGCTGACGGGTCCGAGAACGAGCCGAACTCGGTTTACATGATGGCACACTCCGGTGCGCGTGGTTCTGTAACCCAGATGAAGCAGCTGGGCGGGATGCGCGGCCTGATGGCCAAGCCGAACGGCGAAATCATTGAAACGCCGATCATCTCGAACTTCAAGGAAGGTCTGACCGTTCTTGAATACTTCAACTCGACCCACGGTGCCCGTAAGGGTCTGTCGGATACGGCGTTGAAGACTGCGAACTCGGGGTATCTGACACGTCGTCTGGTGGATGTCGCACAGGATTGTATCGTGCGTCAGATTGATTGCGGAACGGAACGTGCGATCACCGCCGAAGCTGCGGTGAACGATGGTGAGGTCGTGTCGTCGCTGGCCGAACGTGTGCTTGGTCGGGTCTCTGCCGATGACGTCCTGCGTCCCGGCACGGAAGAGGTCATCGTCGAAGCCGGCGAACTGATCGACGAACGCAAGGCTGACATGATCGACGTTGCTGGTGTCGCCAAGATGCGCATCCGCAGCCCGCTGACCTGCGAAGCCGAAGACGGCGTTTGTGCAATGTGCTATGGTCGTGACTTGGCGCGCGGTACACGCGTGAATATCGGCGAGGCTGTCGGCATCATCGCGGCGCAGTCCATTGGTGAACCCGGTACACAGTTGACGATGCGGACATTCCACATCGGCGGCGTTGCCCAAGGTGGCCAGCAGTCGTTCCAAGAGGCGTCGCAGTCTGGTGAAGTGCGTTATGACAACGCTGTCTTGCTTGAAAATCAGGCGGGTGAAAACGTCGTCATGGGTCGTAACATGACCCTGTCGATCATGGGCGAAAACGGTGAAGAGCTTGCCAGCCACAAGGTCGGTTACGGCTCCAAGGTGTTTATCAAAGAAGGCACTGCGATCCTGCGCGGTGACAAGCTCTATGAATGGGACCCATACACACTGCCGATCATCGCCGAAAAAGCGGGTACAGCGAAATACGTCGACCTGATCAACGGTATCGCCATGCGCGAAGACACCGACGAAGCAACGGGTATGACCCAGCGCATCGTGTCTGACTGGCGTGCGGCACCCAAGGGCAATGAGCTGGCTCCAAAGATCATCGTGATCGGTGCGGATGGCGAAGTTGTCCTGAAGGATGACGGCAACCCCGTGTCCTATGGCATGTCCGTTGATGCCGTTCTGTCGGTGGAAGATGGCCAGGAGGTCGCTGCCGGTGACGTTATCGCGCGTATCCCGCGTGAAGGCGCCAAGACCAAGGACATCACCGGTGGTCTGCCACGTGTGGCCGAACTGTTCGAAGCCCGCCGTCCAAAAGATCACGCAATCATCGCCGAAATTGATGGCTACGTGCGCTTTGGTAAGGACTATAAGAACAAGCGCCGGATCGCGATTGAATCTGCTGACGATGCAGACATCAAGGTCGAATACATGGTGCCCAAGGGCAAGCACATTCCCGTCGTGGAAGGTGACTTTGTTCAAAAGGGCGATTACATCATGGATGGCAACCCAGCCCCGCACGATATTCTTGCGGTGATGGGGGTCGAAGCCCTTGCTGACTATATGATCGACGAAGTGCAGGACGTGTACCGCCTGCAGGGCGTGAAAATCAACGACAAGCACATCGAAGTCATCGTCCGTCAGATGCTCCAGAAATGGGAAATCCAGGACAGCGGCGACACCGTCCTGCTGAAGGGTGAAAACGTCGATAAGGCCGAGTTTGATGAAGCCAACGCCAAGGCAATCGCGCGTGGGGATCGTCCTGCAACCGGTGAGCCGATCTTGCTTGGTATCACCAAAGCGTCGTTGCAGACACGTTCGTTCATCTCGGCGGCATCGTTCCAGGAAACCACGCGCGTGCTGACCGAAGCGTCCGTGCAGGGCAAGCGGGACAAGCTGATCGGTCTCAAAGAGAACGTGATCGTCGGTCGCCTGATCCCAGCCGGAACGGGCGGGGCAACCCAGCAGATGCGTGCTGTTGCGGCAAGCCGTGACAACGTCGTGATCGAGGCGCGCCGGGAACAAGCCGAACAGGCTGCAGCTCTTGCCGCGCCGATGCCCATGTCATCGGACGTGACAGAGGCAGACGTATTTGGCGATCTGATCGTCAACACGCCCGAAGGCAGCGACGAATAAGAACGTTTCGCAGATGTGTAAAAGGCCCCCGATCTTCGGGGGCCTTTTGCGTTGCTGGGTTTGACCTGACGGGCGCGCGTGCCGCGCGACATCATTCTGGCGCCTGCGGCGCATGTGCCCTCTGGCGTTGGTTTCAATCCGCTGGTACGCCGTGAAGATGGTGCAATTTTCCGACAACACGCGCGGTGCGCTTTTCATGATGGGGTCGATGACGGCATTCACCATCAATGACGCATTCATGAAGGCGCTGTCGGATGAATTGCCCTTGTTTCAGGCGCTCTTTGTGCGGGGTCTTGCCACCGTCATCTGTCTGTCGGTGCTCTGTGCGGTGATGGGGCAATTACGGTTTAGCCTGACCCGCCGCGACTGGGGCCTTTTGTTGCTGCGTGCGATTGGCGAAGTAGGCGGAGCCTATTTCTTTATTACCGCTCTGTTTCACCTTCCGATCGCCAACGTCAGCGCCATTCTGCAAGCGCTTCCGCTGACGGTCAGCCTCGCGGCTGCGGTATTTTTGCGCGAAGCACTGGGATGGCGGCGTGTCACGGCGATTTGCGTCGGCTTTTGTGGCGTGCTTTTGATCGTCCGACCGGGCGGGGCGGACTTTAACATATACAGTCTTTACGCGCTCGCTGCCGTGGCCTGCGTCACGTTGCGCGATGTGGTTGTGCGTCGGCTGTCACCGGATGTGCCTTCGGTCCTGGTTGCCTTGATCGCGGCCATTGCCGTGATGGTATTTGGCGGCTTTGCCTCGCTTTTGATCGAATGGCAGCCGTTCACCGTCAAAGCCTCGCTGCAACTGGGCGGGTCAGCCTTGTTCATCATCTTTGGCTATGTGTTTTCCGTGGCTGCCATGCGCGTTGGCGAAATTGGATTTGTCGCGCCGTTCCGCTACACAAGCCTGCTGGTCGCATTGGTGCTTGGCGTGGTGGTCTTTGGTGCCTGGCCCAGCGGTCTGACGCTGGTTGGTGCCTTTGTCGTCGTCGCCACCGGTTTGTTCACGCTCTACCGCGAGCGACGTTTGCGGATCCGCCACATGATCGTGCCGGACCGCATCAGATAGGCCTAGCGCCCGGTCCCGAAGAAAACCCCGTCCACATCCATGTAGAAATCGCCTGCGGCCTCGCCTGTAACGGATCCAAACACCGCATCACCCAGGCCGCCGTCATTGCGGACCGTCCCGTTCAGGTCCAGATTCATATCGGCCCCGACGACATATCCATTTACATCGACGCCACTGATACGTCCGGTTGCCGTCGCATCCAGATCGCCAGCCGTCTCAATGCCGGCAATCGAAAGACTGCCATCAAACCGCTGGGTCGGGACGCCAGCCGGATCGACCAGATTGATGTCCGTGACGGGGCTCTGTTGCACAAATTCTGTGAGGGATTCATCTAGTGAATCCAGTGTGGTAGC